>NZ_PVNK01000048.1 GCF_002994615.1 Enhygromyxa salina
CCCCCGAGCCGGCCGAGTCCCCCGCGATCGGAGGCTGAGCCGAGACACCGCGACGACGAGCCCGGGGACACAACCCCATGTGCGAGCGCCGGGTCACCGTCGAGCACATCGTCGACAGCGACACCTTCGACCTCGAGATCGACCCGGGCCTGCGCGTCCACCCCGGGCCCGGGTCCGTCTCCTTCGCGGTCGCAGGCCGGGCGATCGTGCTCGTGCTCGAGACGCGCCCGGGCGCCCCCCGAGGCCGAGCCCGAGCCCCGGTCGCGTCAGGCGTCGGAGGTCTCGCGCGACTCGATCGCCGCGATCGCCTCGGCGGCGGTCTTGTCACCGCCGATCACCGCCATCAGGCCGTCGTAGTAGACGCCCATCATCATCAAGTTGAGGTCGACGAGGTTGCGCCACAGCTGGTGGTCGAGGCTCGTGCCCTCGACGTCGATCGAGGTCTTGAAGCGGACCTCACCGTCGTCGAGGTCGAGCTCGAAGTTGCCGACCTGCAGCCCATAGTTGGCCCGGATCACGAACTCACCGAGCTCGGCGCGCCGGTCCTCGGGCGCGCGCTCGAGCAGGACCGAGTAAAACAAGAACTGCTCGGCGTCCTCGATCGCCAGGGCCAGGCAGCCCCACTCGCGGCCCTCGCCGTAGTCGACCCGAAACTCGAGGGTCGTCTCGTCGCGGCGCTCGCTGTGCCAGTCGTCGTCTTCGAAGTAGCGCTCGAGCGCGTCAAAGAGTTGGCCCATGGCGGGCTTGTACCACGCTCGATCTGCCGCGCGGATCAGGCGAAGCGCGGCATCTCGTCCTCGATCTCGGCGGCCTGCTCGGGGCTGAGGCCGAGCACCTCGCGGATGCGATCGAGGAAGGTCCGCTCGGCCTCGGCGAGCTTTTCGTCGCTCAAGGCCACGCGGACGGCGGCCTGGTAGGTCGCGAGGCGCTGGTTGTCGCTCAGGCCCTCGATGTCGACCTCACCGAGATCGACGGGCATCGTCAGCCAAGTTTGGGCCTCTGCGCGCTCGTCGTCGTCGAGATCGGCGGCCGCCATCAGCCGCTCGACGGCCGCAGCCTCGTTGGCGGCGAGCTCACCGTCGGCCCAGCTGACCGCCGCGAGGAGACGAAGCATGAACATGACCTGCGGATGGGGCACGAGTGGTATCCTCGCACGGCCGCAAGCGGCCGGTCGGTCGGTCGCTGCGCTCCCTCCCTCGGTGGGCTGGGGTGAGCTTCGCAATCGTTTGCGTGGCCCCCTAGAGGGGGCTCCTCGAGACCCCCGCGGGCGTCAGTGACCGCTCGTGTCGCGCTTGTCACGCGCAGCGGGCTCATTGCTGGGGGACGGTCAGGATCAGCTGATCGCGCGGTGCATCGGGCCCGGTGTCGATCCGCCGGGCCGCGAGCGCTGGGCCGGTCGGGTCGGCCCGAACGACGATGACGTGCTCACGCGCTTCGGTCAGCGCGATCGAGAACACGCCCTGGGGCCCGGTCTTGGACTCGGCGTGCGCGGGGCCGAGGGCGTCGACCCGCGCGGAGCCACCGGCGACGGGGTGGCTGGTGACCCACAGATCCTCGAGCCCGGGACCGGGCAGGCCGGGCAGCGCCTCGCTGACCACGCGTCCGCGTAGGAGCAGCGCTTCGGGCGACTTCTCACGTCCACACCGAACGCCCGTGCTCGTCGCCCGGGCGTCGCCGCCGATGAAGGGGGTGTCGATGCAACCAGACGGGCGCTCGGAGACGGACGCGGACCCGCCGGATCGCTGGCACCCCCACAGCCCCGTCGTGACAGCCAACCCAAGCACCCACCCGGTCGTGCGCGTCGGCTGCGCCGCTGGTCGTCTGCGCACGCAGGGATCCTCGCCGATCAACCGGGCGCCAACAAGGCCACAGGCGGCCCTAGTACCAGCCCAAGCGAGGCGACGCTTGATCGGCGCACGCGCAGTGTTCACACTGCTGACATGCAGCCGCATCCCTCGCAGCACGACCCCGCAGGTCAGCGCAACCCCTACGCCCAAGCACCTTCGTACGCACCCGGAGCCGTGACCGGCGATCCCCGCGCGCAGCTGGCGTCGGGCGTCGACCAGTTCATGACCCGGGTCAACGCGTGGATGGCCGCGGGCGTCGGCGTGACCGGGCTCGTCGCGTTCATCGTCTCGCTCGACGCGGCGCTGGTCCGGACCTTGCTGATGACCCCGCTGCGCTGGGTCGTGTTCTTGGCCCCGCTGGCCTTCGTGGTCCTCTTCGCCTCGCGCGTGCACAAGATGAAGCCGAGCACCGCGATCGGGCTGTTCCTGCTCTACGCCGCGCTCAATGGCGTCGCGCTCTCGGCGATCTTCATCGTCTACAGCCTCGGCAGCATCGCCTCGGTCTTCGCGATCACAGTGTTGATGTACGGCTCGCTCGCGCTGTGGGGCTACGTCACCAAGCGCGATCTGTCGGCGTGGGGCAAGTTCCTGTTCATGGGCCTGATCGGCCTGATCGTCTCGAGCATCTTCTTCATGTTCGTGCCCGGCATGATGGGCAGCACGGCCTACCTCATCTACAACGTGATCGGGGTGCTGATCTTCGCCGGGCTGACCGCCTACGACACCCAGAAGATCAAGCAGATCTACCTGGTCAACGGCGGCGCGGGGAACCTCGCAGTCCTCGGCGCGCTGACGCTCTACCTCGACTTCATCAACCTCTTCCTCTTCCTCCTCCGCCTCTTCGGCGGACGGGAGTAGTTTGATCCCCCCGCAGGCGCCCTGCACTTTGCCACGCACGGCCGCTCCGCGGCCGGTCGCGCGCTCGTTTCACTCGCACGCTCGGTGGGCTCGTATGAGCTTCGCGTAGGTCTACGTGGCCCCCCTCAGGGGGGCTTTTTTGATCCCCCCACAAACGCCCTGCACTTTGCCACGCACGGCCGCTCCGCGGCCGGTCGCGCGCTCGTTTCACTCGCACGCTCGGTGGGCTTGTATGAGCTTCGCGTAGGTCTACGTGGCCCCCCTCAGGGGGGCTTTTTTGATCCCCCCGCAGGCGTCCTGCACTTTGCCACGCACGGCCGCTCCTCCCGCGGGCGTTCACTGCTCGCAGGTCTCGGACAGGGTCGAGGCGCTGACCTGGGGGGCGCCGTTGGCGAGGGCGAAGATGCCCGGGAAGCCGTCAGTCTCGAACCCGGCGCTGGGGTTGTCGCACAGGGTCGAGTCCTGGATGGCGAGGGTGCCGCTGAGATCGTTGCTGACGAAGAAGATCGCGCCGCCGCCCTCGTTGGCGGTGTTGTGCTCGATCTTGGTCCCGCACAAGGTCAACGTGAAGGTGTTGCCGTCGTTGTAGATCGCGCCGCCGCTGCCTCCGCCAGGGGTGCCGGCCTGGGCCGGGTTGGCGCCGTTGCCGATCGCCTCGTTGTAGGAGAACAAGCTGTTGATCACGGTGTAGGACACGCCGATGCTGCTGAGCCCGCCGCCGTTGGAGCAGCGATTGCCGAGCTCGGGCTCGCCGCCGAAGGTGCTGTTGACCACGTAGACGGGCTGGTCCTGGTGCTGGTCGAACACCCGCACGGCCGCGCCGCCGACGTCGGGCCCGGTGTCGTCGCAGGCGTTGTTGAAAAAGCGGGTGTTGATCAGCTTGAAGCGACCGCCGCGGACGAAGATCGCCCCGCCGCCGTCGGGGTCGCCGCCCATCGCCCGCCCGTCGACAAAGGTGAGGTTCTGGACGGTCAACCGGGGGTGATCCTGGTCGTCGCACGTGGGCGTGGTCCACACGAGCGACTCGTCGCAGGTGTTCATGTACAGGATCCGCCGGGCCCCGCCGCCGCTGAGCGTGACCAGACCGCCGCCGTCGATCACGATCTCGGGCCCGGTGTCGTTGTAGATCTTGGCGGTCTCGTCGAGGGTCACGACGACCGGGTCGGGGCCGCAGTCGAAGGTGATGATCCCGCCGCCAGCCACGGCCTCGACGAAGGCGGCGCTCGTGCAGCTCGAGGGCGTGCCGTCGCCGACGACGGTGGTCGGGCTCGAGACGTCGACCGGGTGGGCCTCTTCGGGGATCGCGCAATTGCCCTCGGGGTTGCCGGCCGGCGGTCCCGACTCGGGATCGGTCAGCGGGTTCTCGACCGGATCGGCGGGGGCGTCGGCGCAGCCCAAGGTGCCGACCACGGCCAGCGCCAACAGTGAGGACACACGAGCGAGCGAGCCTGGGCGAGACATCGACGGATTGTATCCCGAAGGCCGCCAGCGCCGCCGCGACGTGCGAAGCTGCCGACGTGGCCGACCTCCTCGACCTCGCTCAGCGCTTCGTCCGTGCGTACCCGGATCGCCGCGACGAGGCCCTCGCAGCCCTCAACGGCGCGATCGGAGACCGGCTCGAGGCGGCCGACTCGGCCCTGGCCCTGCGCATGCAACTGTTTTACGGCGCGCGCCCCTGGGCCCTCGAAGATCCGCCGATCGCGGTCCCAAACGCGCGACCGCAGGCGTGCCTGTTCGTCCACGGGCTGATGGGCTCCGAGCGAGCCTGGCGCTTTGGCGTCGGCGCAGCACAAGACGAGGGCCCGCGGGTCGACTACGGCCCGGTGCTCGCCGCCGAGCGCGACCAGACCCCGGTCTACGTCCGCTACAACAGCGGCCGTCACATCTCCGAGAACGGCCGCGAGCTGGCCGAGAAGCTCGCGCAGCTCCACGCCGTCTGGCCCTTCGAGGAGCTGTCGATCGTCGCCCACAGCATGGGCGGGCTGGTCACGCGCAGCGCCTGCCACTACGCGCTCGAGGCCGGCCACGCCTGGACCGACTCGCTGCGCCGGGTGTTCTTGCTCGGCGCGCCCTCGCGCGGGGCCCCGCTCGAGCAGCTCGCCCACGTCACCGCGTTCACCCTCGACAGCATCTGGAACCCGTGGACCAAGCTGATCGGCAAGGCGATCAAGCTGCGCAGCGCCGGGATCAAGGATCTGCGCCACGGCTTCGTGCTCGACGAGGACTGGCGCCACCACGACGCCGATCGCCTCGCCTTTCCGGTCCCCGCGCGCCCGCGCGATCCCGCTCACGTGCGCTGGTTCATCGCGGTTGGCACCCTCGGTCAGCCGGGCTCGCCGCTCTCGGCCACCCTCGGCGACGGGCTCGTGCGCCGACCGAGCGCGCGAGGGGCCAGCCTCGATCCGCGCGCGCGCGAGCTGCTGCCGCCCGCCGAGGTCCAAACCTTCGCGTCGACGGGGCACATGGCGCTGATGAACGACCGCGCGGTGCTCGAGCAATTGCTCGAGTGGTGGCAGTCAACGTGAGCGCGCGAGCGCGCAAACCCGCACGCAGCAACGCTCACAGCGGGCGAGGTCGGACCGGGACCAACAGCACGTATAGTCTGCCCACATGAAGCTGACCGGACGGATCTTGTGGCTCACGGATGACCCCGCGCACGTCGAGCAGCAGCTCGCGGGCCAAAACCCCGAGTTCGACTCGGCCGCACCACCCGCGCTCCACTTCGGCGTCAACACCGACGCGATGATCAACGGCGCCGCCTGCACCCTCGGCTACACCGGCGAGATCCTCGGCCCCTACTTCCTCCAGAACTTCAAGGACAGCGTCAACGTCGACTCGGTCCGCGAGGGCGGGTTTCAGGTCGTCGTCGGCGGCGACGCCTACGGCAGCGGCAGCAGCCGCGAGGTCGCCGTCGTCGCCCACCAGGGCGCGGGCATCGAGCTCGTGGTCGCGCGCAGCTTTCAGCGCATCTTCCAGGAGAACATGGTCTACGCCGGGCTGCCCTTCACGACCGACTTCGGCGTGATCGACCGCCTGCGCGCGGGTGAAGACCTCGACCTCGCGAGCCTCAGCCAGGCGCTGCCGCCCTTCTTCCGCGCCGTCAGCGAGGCCGGCGGCCTGATGCCCTACGGGACCAAGGTCCTCGCGGGCGAGGTCGGGCCCACCTACGAGCTCGAGCGCGCGGCGGCCCCGATGACCTGCATCGAGAAGATCGTCGCGGCCAAGGCCTGGCGCGGCAAGGACCAGCCCTTCGGGATCGCGGCGGTCGAGCCCGGCGACCAGATCCTGTGCGAGGCCGACTTCCGCGGGATGCACGAGTACACCGGCGGCATGGTCATGGACCTCTACCAGCAAGAGTGGGGCGACGCGCCGATCCACCAGCCCGATCTCGCGGCCGCGTTCGAGGACCACTTCGTGCTCATCGACACCGACACGGTCCCGCTCTCGGTCAAGAACAAGCGCCTCGCCCCGGCCCGCGAGCTGGCCAAGCAGATGATCGAGGTCTGCGAGCGCAACGGCATCCGCCTCCACGGCCCGGGCCGGCTCAAGCAGGGCGTGTGCCACCGGATCGTGGTCGAAGACTACGCCCGGCCCGGCGACATCATCGTCCTGACCGACAGCCACTCGCCGACCGCCGGGGTCATGAACGCGTTCGCGTTTGGGGTCGGCTCGACGGCCATGGCCTTCGCGCTGCGAACCGGGATGATCCCCGTGACCGTGCCCAAGACCGTGCGCGTGTGGGTCGAGGGCGACGCCAGGGGCGTGCTCTCGCCCAAGGATCTGGTCCTGCACCTGATCGGCGACCCCTTCTTCCGCGAGGAGCACTGGCGCGAGTCGCCGACCGACACCTGCGTGATCCAGCTCGGCGGCCCGGGCCTCGATCAGTGGAACGTCGACGAGCTGTCGGTGATCACCAACATGACCGTCGAGGGCGGGCTCATGACCGGGATCGTCGAGCCCTGCAAGCCGATCCGCGAGTTCCTCCAGGCGACCCGGGGCCAGGACTACGCCGAGCGCCTCGTCGCCCCCGACGAGGGCGCCCGCTACGTCAAGACGATCGAGGTCAACCTCGACGAGGTCCCGCTGACGGTCGCGACCCCCGGCGACTCACGCAACCGCAAGCCGCTGACCGAGGTCGGCGAGGTCGCAATCCACAACATCGTGATCGCCTCGTGCACGGGCGGCTCGCTCGCAGATCTGCGCGCCGCCGCCGAGGTCCTGCGCGGGCGCAGCTTCGCCGACAATGTTCGCGTGACGGTGACCCCGTCGAGCGCCGACGTCGCCGAGGCCGCCCGCAAGGAGGGCATCTTGGCCCTGTTCGCCGAGCTCGGGGCCACCGTCTCGGCGCCGGGCTGCGGCTCGTGCATCGGCAACGGGCCGGGCATCCCCTTCGAGGGCGAGACCACGGCGAGCACGACCAACCGCAACTTCGATCGGCGGATGGGCGCGCCGGGGCCGGTCTACCTGGTCTCGCCGGCGGTCGCGGCGGCGTCGGCGGTGACCGGCAAGCTCACCGATCCCCGCACGCTCTAGCCCGTCTTTGGCCTCGCCGGGCTCGCCGGATCCGCCGTAGTTGGCGTCGCCACCGAGCCTGGACCCAGATCGCGACGCCGACCCGAGCGGCCGCCGCTGGCACGCCAGCCCCCCGGAGGGTGGGCCTCGCAGCGGCGGCCTCGCCGGGCATGGTAGAGTCCCACCACGTGAGTGCGCTGGCCCTGGCTCTCGTCACCGCGGGCTTCCTCGGTCCTCCGGCCCTCCCGCCGGAACCCGCGGGTGATCGAGCCGCCTCCGGCGAGGCCGGGGACGCGCCGCCCGTCGACGCCTCGCCGCCCGCCGAGGCCCCGCCGGCCCCAGACGGCGTCATGC
>NZ_PVNK01000049.1 GCF_002994615.1 Enhygromyxa salina
GAGACAGGGGGGCGGCGGGGCAAACGGGGTCGAGGGCACCGGGACGTCGTTCCATTCCGCATCGACAGCGGGAGAAGCCTCGTCCACGAGCTCGGCTGCGGGGTCGGTCGCTGGGTCCTCGTCTGGATCGCAGGCGGTCACGAGAGCCGAGACGCAGAGGGTGCCAATTGCCATGGAAACAAACGAAATATCGCTGTGAAACATTTTTGGTGATCTCTTCCTCGTGTTCGCCTCTCGACTGCCGTGAGAGGCGAAAGCGGTCACAAACTCATGCGACCCGGCGCCCTACGAATGTATATCTAGTGCCTAGCACTAGGTTTGTCTCGCTCGCAAGGCGGATCGGTCACAGTCACTTCACGCGACCGGCGCTCGGCTCCAAAACCGTCCCTGTGGTCATTTGGAGTGAAACCGAAGGTCCGTGTCGCAGGTCCGCGAACCAACCGACCGTCGAGCCGGTTACGGGCGGATGTTGCGAAAGCACCTGCGGCGACCTCGCGGCTCGAATTGCGCCACATCGAGAATGCGATGATAGCCCGAACCTTGTACTTTTGGACAGGGTGCGTACCGGGGGACATGTCGAACTGGACGAATAACGCAGTTTTAAGGGGGGTGTGAATACGGTGGCATCTCGAGCTTCGCGCGAGCCACACGGCACAGCGGGTCTTTACGCGACGATGGTCATCGCGCGCAACCATCGGATGCCCCGCTCGATCACCTGTTCGTTGGATGTGTGTTGGTAGCCACTATTGCCTACATCGCGTTCGTGATTGCCAGCAGCGGATGCCCCGGGAGCCCGAGGGGCGGACCGACAGGGCGACCTCAGTGTAGTCAGTGATGATTCACATTCGACCCGTGTGGGAGCGTCGTCACTCGGGCGCTTGGTGAGGGGGATTCTTGCGGTCGCGTTTTGATTGGCGCGTTCCCGCGCTACGATGGCGTGGTGACGCGGACCACGATCACGCTCTTTTTGACCTTCGCCACGCTCGCCTGCGCGGCGCCGAGCGACGACGAGTTGTGTGCGCACGTCTTGACCATGCAGATGAGCCAGGCCAACGCGTCGGGCTCGCCGTCCGACGCGGACATGAAGCTGTGTCTCGAGCACCTGCCGCAGCTGCGCGCGCGGATCGGCGAGGGCTGGAACGAGTTCTCGCGCTGCGCCCTGCGAGCGAAGACGGAGGGCGAGCTCCAGGCCTGCTCGCCCAAGCTCGCAGAGATCGCCGAGCAGGATCGGCGCCGGGCTCGGGATCAGCTCCGGTCGAGCGTCGACGCCCAGCGCGAGCTGACCAAGGAGTACGAGGAGGCGATCGAGGCCGCCAAGGCCACCAAGGCCGAGCGCGACAAGGCCGAGGCTGCCGAAGGCTCGTAGCCTCGCTCGTACGACCACGGGTCGGTCTTGCCCGGGCTCGCGGCCGAGTTGCGCCGCCGGTCCGTCGTCGCGACCGACGCCTGGTTGGAGCGGACCCGCGGTCGCCTGCGCACCGTCAGCCGGGCTCAGGGCCCGAGCGGGCGAGCTGATGTCCGGGGAGGGGAGGCGGCGCCTGCTCGCTCCAGCCTCGTGTGGGTTCGGGCTGGCTCAAACTCAGGGGGTCGCGCGGGCGTCTGCGTCGCTGGCTCGGCCCGTGAACACGAGCGCGGGGGTGCCGATCGCGAGCTCGAAGCCGAGCTCGTCATCGGGGCCCGCCAAGACCAGGGCCGCGTCGACGAACACCATCTCGCTGGCCGGGTCGACCTCGGGGGCGACGTGCTCGACCCGGGCGGGGAGCTCGACGCCGTGTTCGAGACGCACGCGGAGCTCGGTGCCGAGCGCGAGGGCCTCGAGCTCGCTCGGCTCGACGGCGAAGCGGACCCAGGGGGTCGAGCCGGCGATCAGCCGCAGCACGGGGCTGCCCGGGCCCGTGACCGCGCCCTCGTCGAGGTAGCGGCGGGCGACCACGCCGTCAAAGGGCGCGACGATGGTGCTGTCTTGCAGCTCGCGGTGGAGGCGATCGAGCTGAGCTCGACTCTCGGCCACGGCGGCGACGGCCGCGTCGAGATCGGCCTCGCGGCGCCGGGCCTCGAAGCGGGCGTCGTCGCGCTCCCGAGTCGAGGTGTGGCCTGCGGCCGCGAGCTCGTCGAGCTCGCCGGCCTGGGCCTGGCTTTGCTGGGCGTCGACCCGAGCGTGACGCAGGGCCGCTCGCTGCTGGCGAAGCTCGGCCTCGACCACGGCGATCTCGTTGCGCGCCGCGCTGTCGTCGAGCTGGGCGAGGGGCTCACCCGCGCGGCAGCTGTCTCCCGGCCAGACCCGCAGCGAGACCAGCTCGCCGGTGACCGTGGGCGCGACGTCGACGGCCCGGGCGGGGACGACCACGGCGACGTGGCCTGCGGCGAGCGGAGCGGGATCGGGTCGCCGGTCGACCGCGCTGTCGACCGCGGGCGGGGCCGCGTCGGCGAGCGGGTCGCCACAGGCCGGCGGCCCGAGCACAGCCAGGAGCAGACCAGGAGCTAGCAGCCCGTGGCGCAATGCCTCGCGCCGCCTCGCTTGGCCTTTCCGCCGAGGGCTTTGTCGCCAAAACTTGCAGTACGCCCGGTACAGCGGCGTCTTGGCTTCGCGCCCTCGGCGAAGATTCCGGCGCGAGGCGACACGATGCGTTGCACCACGGGCTGCTAGGTAGCGGGCGAGGGCGTGGTCATTCATGGACGGCTCCGAGGGTCTGGAGTTCGGGGGTCGGCTCGTTGCCAGCGGCGAGGAGCATGCGGAAGATCTCGCAGCGCTCGCGCAGCTCCTCGAAGCTGCCGACGTCGACGACGCGGCCCGCGTCCATGACGACGATGCGGTCGGCGAAGGTGATGGTGCTGAGACGGTGGGCGATGATGACCCGCGCGCAGGACATCTGCTCGAGCGCGCGCATGACCTCGCGCTCGGTCCGGTTGTCGAGGGCCGAGGTCGCCTCGTCGAGCAGCAGCAGCGGGGGCTCGGCGACCAGCGCCCGGGCCAGGGCGATGCGCTGGCGCTGACCCCCGGACAGCGAGCCCCCGCCCTCGGACACGAAGGTGTCGTAGCCCATGGTCATGGCCATGATGTCGTCGTGGATCGCCGCCCGCTTTCCGGCCCGGGTCACGGCCTCGATGCTCGCGTCGGGGTGGCTCATCGCGATGTTCTCGCGCAGGCTCTGGGCGAACACGTAGGGGTGCTGGGGCACAAAGCCGAGCTGGCGCCGGACGCTGCGCAGCTCGAGCTCGTCGAGCTTGCGGCCGTCGTAGTAGACCCCGCCCTCGGTCGGCGTGTGCAAGCCCAGGAGCAGGCCCGCGAGGGTCGACTTGCCCGAGCCCGAGCGGCCAACGATCGCCACGCACTCGCCGGGCTCGATGTCGAGGTTGACCTCGCGGACCACGAAGGGCGACTTGGGATCGTAGCGAAAGCTGACCTCGCGGAGGCTGACCTGGCCGCTGAGCCGCGGCGCGGGCTCGACGGTGCTGCGGTCTTGCTCGGGCTCGGTCGAGAGCACGTCGTGGAGCCGCTCGATGTAGCCGCCGAGGCGCTGGAGCTGGAGCGCGCTGCTGACCAGCGAGGCCAGGGGGGTCAAGAACCCGGCCGCGAGGGCGTTGAGCGCCAGCATCTGCCCGAGCGAGAGCTCGCCCTGCATCACGAAGTGGGCGCCGACGCAGAGGATCAAAAAGGGCGAGGTCACGCTCAGCGCGGCCATGGCCGCGTCGATGCTCGCCTGGAGGCGGCCGGTGTCGAGCGAGACGTTGAGCTGATCGACGAAGCGGTTGGACCAGCGCTCGACGGCGCGGCCCTCGGCGCCCGCGAGCTTGAGGGTCTCGATCCCGCCGAGGATCTGGACGAGGTAGTTCTGGGCCTGGGCCTGGGCCTCGAGGTTCTCGCGCATCAGGTCCAGGACCCGGCGACGCGAGAGCATGAACACGATCACCTGGGCGATGCCCAAGACCAGGGTCAGGGCCCCCAGGGTCGGGCTCAGCCAGAAGATCAGCGCCAGGTAGATGATCACCAAGGAGCCGTCGAGCAGGGCCGAGAGGGTGTTGTTGGTGAGGGTCTCGCGGATGTTGGTGTTGCTCGACACCCGCATCATCAAGTCGCCGGCCGAGCGGCGCTGAAAGAAGGCGTAGGGCAGGTCGACGAGGTGCTCGAGGAAGCCCAGGGTCAGGCGCACGTCGAGGTTGGTGCGCAGCTGCAAGAGCAGGTGGGCGCGGGTCAGGTTGGACAGGACGTGAAACACGACCGCGCCCCCGAGCCCGACGGCGATCACCGCCAGGAGGTGGTGGTCGCTGCGCGGGACCACGTGGTCGACGAGCAGCGCGGTCAGGATCGGCAGGCTCAGGGCCAGGAGGCGCAACATCACCGAGCTGACCACCACCCGCGAGATCAGCTGGCGCTGGCCGTACAGGTGCTGGAGGTACAGGGCGTAGCGCTTCTCGCGGAGCTTGGTCGGCTCGAAGTCGGCCCCGGGCTCGACGCAGACCGCCACGCCCGTGAACGAGCGCGAGAATCGGTCGAGGGTCACGCGCTGGCGCCCGGAGGCCGGATCGACGTACTCGACGTGGGTCCGGGTCACGCGCTCGAAGACCACGAAGTGGTTGAACTCCCAGTGGAGGATCGCGCCGCGCGGGAGGCAGGGCAGATCCTCGAGCTCCACGCGGATGCCCCGGGCGCGCATGCCGAAGCGCTCGGCCCCGGTGACGATCGAGGCGGCGTCGAGGCCGTCGCGCCCGACCCCGAGCTCGCGGCGGACCTCGTCGAGGGCGATCTCGCGGCCGTGGTAGCTCATGGCCATGGCCAGGGACGCGGCGCCGCACTCGGCCCACTCGTGCTGCAAGATCACCGGGACCCGGCGCGTCCGAGGGCCGCGGGACAGGCGGGCGAGGGCCGGGAAGCGCGAGCCGAGGTCTCGGCCGAGGTCGAGGTCGAGGTCGTGATCAGCCACGGGGCAGCACTCCTCGCAGGGCCGGGAACAGCATCTCCAGCAGCGACTCCGAGCGGACGCGGACCTCGGCGAGGGCCAGCATGCCCTCGTGGTAGTCGTAGCGCTGGTCGTCGACGACGAAGCTCGGCTCGTCGAGCTCGGCCTCGACCAGGACCATGGGGCCGTCGAGGGCGAGGGCGTCGGCCTGGGTCGGCCCGAGGAAGCGCCGGGCCTCGCTCGGACCCACGACCTCCTCGCCGACGTGGCGCACGTGCAGGTGCTGGTAGGCCCGCTGGTAGCCGGGCAGCTCGAGGCGCATGACCATGCCCGGGCGCAGCTGGGGGCGATCGGAGCCGGGCAGCAGCGCGATCACCCGGCGGGCGTCCTCGTCGATCAGCAGCGACAGCAGGGTCTCGCCCACGCTCAGGTGCTGGCCCGGGCGAATGCGGAGATCGCCGACGGTCCCGGCGACCGGGGCTCGGAGCTCGCGCTCGACCAGCGCCGCCTCGGCGTTGTCGCGTTGGCGGCGGAGGTCGGTGAGGTTGGCGGCCGTGACCGGATCGTCGGGCTCGAGCAGCCGGGCGCGGAGCTCGGCGCGGAACGAGAGCTCGGCCCGGGTCAGCTCGCTGCGGGCCACGCGGTCGTCGAGGCGCGCGAGCAGCTGACCCGCGTCGACGCGCTCGCCGGGCTCGACCAGGATCTCCGCCAGCGCGCCGCTGGACCGGGCCGTGATCTGGCGGCGCTCGTGCAAGTGGATCACCGCCGGGCCGGCGCTGTAGATGTTGATGCGTCCGAACGCGAGGTAGGCGAAGCCGACCAGGACCAGGGCCAGGACCAGCCAGTAGCTGACCGGAACCCACGCGCCCGTGACCCGAATGACCTCTCCGGGGCGCTCGCCGGCCTGTCGCGCGCGCAGGGCCTCGACGCGGAAGGGGCCCCGCTCACGCTCCTCGTGCTCGCGCACGAGCTCGGCGAGCTCCTGGCGCTGAGCGAGGTGCTCGACCAAGGGGCCGGCGCGCTGAATGAAGAGCCCGAGCGAGCCGCGCTCGCGGGCGTCGAAGGCCTCGCGGTGGCCCTGACGAACGACGACCAGGACCACGTGCACGCTGCCCTCGGCGCCACAGATCGGCGCGACCAAGAGCTGCTCCTCGCCCCGCCCGCCGGGGTCGTCGATCGCGGCCAGGTAGCGAGGGTCTTCGTCGGCGCGGCGAAGCCACAGCCCCTTGCCCGTCCGCGCGGCGAAGCCGGCCAGGCCCCGGGTCGCCCGGTGCTCGCGCTCGACGGGGGACAGGGCCCACAGCGCCCCGCTGGCGCCGTCGTGATAGAGGCAGTGCACGCGATTGGCGTCGAGCAGCTCGCACAGCTCGGCGCTCACAGATCGGGCGGCCTGGGCGGGATCGCGTGAGGAGGCGAAGCGGCTCGCGAGCTCGAGCACGCGCTTGTGCAGGGCCACGTCGTCGGCCGAGAGCTCCGGCCGCTCGGGCGGGGCCCCGCCCAACGCACGGGTGAACAAGACTGGCAGTTGGTCGGGGGAGATCTCCGACTTCAGCTCGAAGACCAGCCGCGGGTCTGCGCGAATTTGGTCGTTGACGGCCGATGCGCTGATGAACACCGGGGTCTCGGGTCCGAGCGCCCGCATCCCCTTCACGAGGTCGGGTTCGTCGAGGGCGTGAAACACCACCAGCGCGAGGGCCGGATCGGCGAGCACGGCGCCGAGGTCCACGGCCTCGGGGTCTCGCTGGCTCAGCGAAATTAGCGCGTCGAGGGCCTCGCGCAGGGGGGCGACTCCATCCTCACTCCCCAACACGAGGAGGGCATGACCCAACTTCGAGGTCGGGTGATTTGGTGTGTTCTTCTGATTCATGGGTGGGGAGCGAACGCGGAGAATGGGGCGAGCTTAAATTGCGTAAACGCGGTGGCGAACAATCGATGAACCATGTTTGATTGTCCGTGCGACGTGGCGGGTCGAGCCATCGTTCGGCCTGTCATAGCGCAGACAACAATACCCCGAAAGGAAAAACAGATGAAACGCATCAATGATCATATCGCCTCCCGTCGTACCCGCACTCCCGGTGCCAAGCTCGAGCAGGATCAGCTCGGCTCGGCGGTGGGCGGTGGCTGTTGCGTCCAGGGCTGCAGCGGCTGCGACCTGCCCGGCATCGGCGATCTGCCGAAGTTTCCCCCCGGCGGCGCGCTGCCGGTCTTCCCCTAGGCCCTGAATGAGCCCGGGGTCAGGGTCGCTGTTCGGCGGCCCTGGCCCCGCTTTTAGCCCCAAGCCTGAGTATTGGCCCGAGTATTGGCCCGAGTATTGGCCCGAGTATTGGCCTGAGTATTGGCCCGAGTGTTGGCCGAATTCGCCGTGGAGACGCCCGCCCATGCAAGCCCCCCAGACCGCCGCCGCCCCCGCTCCAACCCTCAAGACGCGCATCGGCGCCCACATCGATGACGTCGCCAGTTTGCTGCGTGCGCTGAGCCCCGCGGACGTCGCCCCGGTCGTCGAGCTCATCCACGAGACCCGCCGCGAAGGTGGAGTTGTCTATGTATTCGGTAATGGTGGGAGCGCGGCGACGGCCATGCATTTTTGCAACGACCTTCACGCGAACTGTGCCGATCATAATCCGCCGCTTCGTGTGCAATGCCTCGCCAGTAATCTGAGCACTCTGTTGGCCCTGGCCAATGATACTGGCTACGAGAACGTGTTCGTGGGCCAGTTGCAGAGCCTCGCGCCCGAAGATACGGTCATTGCGATCTCGGCCTCGGGCAACTCCGAGAATTGTGTCCGCGCGGTCGCGCGGGCGCGCGAGCTCGGGGCCCGGAGCGTCGGCCTCGTCGGCTTCGACGGCGGTCGCCTGGCCGAGCTGTGCGCCCAGGTCATCCACATCCCGCGCCACGACTACCTGGCGGTCGAGGACGTCCACAGCGTGCTGTGTCACGCCATCGCCCGGGGCCTGCGCCCCGCCGCGGCCTGAACGAGGCCCCGATCGAACCCC
>NZ_PVNK01000050.1 GCF_002994615.1 Enhygromyxa salina
CGAGGCGGCCTACGCGGAGGCGAGGGAGCGTTGGCTCGACGGGGAGAGGGATGTCGAGTTTCCGCAGGGCACGTGGTTGATGTGGCGCCGGTACGCGGCGCGGTGTGCCGGGGCCACGTAGTTGAGTTGGTGCATGGTACGTGGCGGGCACGGCGACCCGCTTGTTTGTGCTGGTTGAAGGGCGGGGGAGCGAACGTGCGGGGGCATTTGGGGCTGTTTCGAGCTTGATTCTCCCGCTGCCCCGCTATTTCCTCCAAGTCTGGAACTCGGTTGCGACCTCGCCAAAGCCACGAACCACCTCCCCCGCTATTCTTCGAACATGACCTTCGGGCAGGGCATCGCACGCCCCCGCTATTCTTCGAACATGACCTTCGGGCAGGCCGTCGGGGGCCGTCAAGGCACGCGCGATGACATGACCTTCGGGCAGGCCGTCACGGGCACGCTATTCTTCGAACATGACCTTCGGGCAGGGCATCGCGCGCGCGGGCAGGCCGTCACACGGGCACGATGACATGACCTTCGGGCAGGCCGTCACGGGCAGGCCGTCACGGCCGTCAGACCTCGTAGAGCGCGTCCATATACATCCCAAGAATATCCCTAACCGCCCCCCGCGCCGGCAACGTAGCCGCAAGCCCATAAAC
>NZ_PVNK01000051.1 GCF_002994615.1 Enhygromyxa salina
CGACCGGGGGGCGACCGGGCTCCGAGTCTTCGGGTCCGGGGGGGCGACCGGGCTCCGAGTCTTCGGATTGATCTTTCGATCAGATGGGGGGGGCGACCGGGCTCCGAGTCTTCGGATTGATCTTTCGATCACGCGCTCGAGCCGGGCTCCGGGGATCGGGGGGCGACCGGGCTCCGAGTCTTCGGATTGATCTTTCGATCACGCGCTCGAGCCGAGGTCTTCGGAGCGACCGGGCTCCTTCGGAGCGACCGGGCTCCTTCGGAGCGACCGGGCTCCGAGTCTTCGGATTGATCTTTCGATCACGCGCTCGAGCCGAGGTCTTCGGGGCTCCTTTGGAGCGACCGGGCTCCGAGTCTTCGGATTGATCTTTCGATCACGCGCTCGAGCCGAGGTCTTCGGAGCGACCGGGCTCCTTCGGAGCGACCGGGCTCCGAGTCTTCGGATTGATCTTTCGATCACGCGCTCGAGCCGAGGTCTTCGGAGCGACCGGGCTCCTTCGGAGCGACCGGGTGACCGGGGGCGGGGCGACCGGGCTCCGAGTCTTCGGATCGAGTGACCGGGAGTGACCGGGCTCAGAGTCTTCGGACTGATCCTTCGATCACGGGCTCGACGAGGTGGCCGGACAACGGGCCAGCCCGACGAGTACAGAAAATCCTGCAACACCGCGCTCGTGCGGCCGACACCTCTGCGTGGTCTCGTCCGCACAGAAACAAGCCAGCGCCGCCCGCCGCGCGAAAAATCGCGCTCGCGGCCAGGCACGAGGTTACCCGCGTGTCCGTGCGCGGCCCATCTTTCCGCGCCGCAGCAGCAAGGTCACCCGGCGGTGCATCGGGCGCCGGCTACTGCTCTCGACCGGCAACCAGGCTGAGGAGTTGACCAACTTCATCGGCTATTGCCTTGCCTATTCGGCCGGGAGCTACGGCATTCGGATCCACGCGAGCGTGTGGATGTCGAATCACCACCACACCGACATCACCGATCCCGAGGGCAATATCGTACTCTTCAAGCAGAAGCTGCACAGCTTGATCGCTCGGGGGCTCAATGCCTGGCGCGGGCGGCGAGATACCTTCTGGAGTGGTGACGGAGGTTGCGACACTCTGAGGCTCGACGACGAGGAGTCGCTCGGCGACCTCGTCTACACGCTCACGAACCCGGTCTCGGCCGGGCTGGTGCGGTGGTCGCGGCTTTGGCCGGGGTTCACGACTATCGGTTGGAAATTCGGTGAGACTCGGACGTTCGTGCGGCCGAACTGGCTTTTCGACGAAGGCGGCGACATGCCCGAGCAGGTCTCGCTCACGCTTGTCCGGCCGCCAATTTTCTCCGAACTCGACGATGATGCGCTGTATCAGAGGATGATGACCGCGGTCCGTGATTGTGAGGTCGACACTCAGCGGAAGATGCGTGAGGAGGGGCGGCGCTTCATGGGATTGCGCAAGCTCGAGAAGCAACGGTGGAATCGAGCGCCGCAAAGCTTCGAGGAGCGGTTTGCGGTTGCGCCCAAGCACGCGGCCTCGAGCAAGTGGTTGGTGCTCGCGGAACTGCAGCGGGACCGCGATTGGGAGCGGCAGTACGCGGCTGCTCGGGAGCTGCATCTCGCAGGTGAATCGGCAGTGTTCCCGACGGGGACTTATTGGCTCCGACGCTTCGCGGGGGTCGCGGTGGCTGCTCAGCCGGTTCAACCGCCGTAGCGCCGGGAACATGGGGGAGGGCGGGGTTGCGCGATGCTGTCCCGCCGTCATGCATTGGTTCGGTGGCGACTAGTTGGATGCTGACGAGCACACGAGACCGAATTTGGGGCTTGGAGAGCCGGCTCGGGCTTCTCTGAGACCGTTGCCGGATAAAGACTCCCAGTCCGGGTGTCTCTTGAGACCGCTGCGGGACGAAGACTCCCAGTCCGGGTGTCCCCCGCCGGATAAAGACTCCCAGTCCGGGTGTCTCTTGAGACCGCTGCGGGACGAAGACTCCCAGTCCGGGTGTCCCTCCTCCTCCTCCCAGTCCGGGTGTCTCTTGAGACCCGCCCACAGGACAAAGACTCCCAGTCCGGGTGTCCGGCGGGACGAAGACTCCCAGTCCGGGTGCCCCGTCCGGTCCCCGTCCAAAGACTCCCAGTCCGGGTGCCCCGCTCCGCCCAGTCCGGGTGTCCCTTCTGACCCCCGGGTGTCCCTTCAGTGAATCAGCGAATCCAGCGTAGTGAAATCAACCCCCACCGCCGAAGCCACCGCCTCGACCGTGCACGCCCCATCCCAGGTGTTGACCCCCGCCGCGAGGTGCCCCGAACCACGCACGGCCGCCTCGGCGCCATGGTTGGCGACCTGCAGCGCATATCCAAGCGTCGCATTCGTCAGCGCGTAGGTACTCGTCCGAGGCACCGCCCCCGGCATATTCGCGACACAGTAGTGCACCACCCCATGCGCCACATAGGTAGGCTCCTGATGCGTAGTCGCCCGACAAGTAGCGATGCACCCCCCCTGATCAACCGCCACATCCACGATCACCGACCCAGCCTTCATCGCCTGAACCAGCTCCTCACTCACCAGCTTCGGCGCCGCCGCCCCCGGGACCAGCACCGCCCCGATCACCAGATCCGCCCCCGAAACTTTCTTCTCGATATTCTCCGGGTTCGAGAACAGCGTCTCGATCGTATTCCCGAACACATCCTCGAGGTAGGCCATCCGCGCCTGCGAAATATCGAGCACCGTCACATGCGCCCCAAGCCCGATCGCGATCCGAGCCGCCGCCGTCCCCACAATCCCTCCTCCGATCACCG
>NZ_PVNK01000052.1 GCF_002994615.1 Enhygromyxa salina
CGGGGTGCAATGCCTCGCGCCGCCTCGCTTGGCCTTTTCGCCGAGGGCTTTGTCGCCAAAACTTGCAGTACGCCCGGTACAGCGGCGTTTTGGCTTCGCGCCCTCGGCGCAAATTCCGGCGCGAGGCTGCTAGGCGAGGCACCGGGATCTTCGCCTATCCTCTCGGGCGTGCGAGCGCAGCTGCACGTCCACGGTGGCGACCCCGGGCAGCCCGAACGCGCGGCTTCGTTGGTCGCGCGCGAGCTGCTGTCGAGCTGTCCGCGTCAGCGTCCGGTGACCCTCGCGATCCTCGCGCTGGGTCCTCACCCCGGCCTGACGCCGACCCCCTGGGTGCTCGACGGTCTGTTCGCCGCGCTGATCGAAGCGGAGCGCACGCCGATCAATTTCATCACGATCGGCGACCACGAGACCGGCGAGGCGCTGCTGCGCAAGGCCGGTCGTGAGGGCCCGGTCCGCGGCAGCGAGCTGATCGAGCGGCCGAGTCGCGACCGCAAGGTCGACCTGCGCGTCGGCGATCATCGGCGCCCGTTGACGATCCCGCGCGAGATCATCGGCTCGAGCCTGATCCTGTGCGCGCCGCTTTGCCTGTTCGCCCGCGACGCGGGCTCGGCCCGCCGCTGGCAGGGCCCGCTCGCCTCGCTCCTGGCCGCCTTCGCCCTCGGACATGGCTTTTGTCCGACCACGCCGAAGCTGCGCGCGGGCCTGCGCCCGCGCGAGGATCGGACCCGCGAGCGGGCGGCGGCGGCCGTCGGTCACGAGCTGTTCACGGCCAGCTTCGCCGAGTCGGCCGTGATCCTCGACGCGACCTGGGCGGGCGCGCTCGACTCGAGCGCGGCCGGCTCTGCGCTCGCGGCCGCCAACTCCAGCCGCGCTCGCGGGCGTGACGGTCGCCTCATCAAGGTGCCCAAGCTCTCGCTCGCCGACCGGGCCGAGCCCTCGGCGCCGGCCTTGCTCGGCGAGCTCGCGGCGCCCGAGCGCGTGCTCGGTCTCGGCGGTCTCGGCCGCCTCGAGCTCGCCGCGCTGCTCGGCGTCGATCGTTTCCTCGCCGCCGCCCTCGGCCTCGACGCCCGCCCGCCCGCGCACGAGCTC
>NZ_PVNK01000053.1 GCF_002994615.1 Enhygromyxa salina
GCGTACCCCCGACCCCCCCGATCCAAGCGACGATCCGGCCGACGAGCGCGCCCGCTGGGACCACGCCCTGGGCCTCGCCGACGGCCCCGACCCTCACCTGCTGCTGCTCCCCGATCCCTTCACCTGGTCCGGCCCCGAGCTCCTCGACGGTCTCGACCGCGCGTACCCGGGCGGGGCCAAGATCGGCGGCCTGTGCTCCGGCGGCGGCCGCCCCGGCGAACACCGCCTGTTCTGCGGGCGCTCGTCCCACCACCGCGGCATGGTCGGCGTGGCCATGCGTGGCGATATCGAGGTCGACACCGTGGTCGCCCAGGGCTGTCGCCCGATCGGCGCGCCGATGTTCGTGACCCGCCACCAGGGCCGGATCATCTTCGAGCTCGACGGGCGCCCGGCCGTCGAGGTCCTCCAGGGCCTGTTCGACAGCCTGAGCCCGTCCGAGCGGGTCAACGCGCGCCACAGCCTGTCGCTCGGCGTGGTCATGGATCCAAAGCGCGAGGTCTACGATCAGGGCGACTTTCTGATCCGCAACCTCGTCGGCGTCGATCCCCAAAGCGGTGCGCTCGGCACCGCCGCCGATCTCCACCCCAACGCCGTCATCCAGTTCCACCTGCGCGACGCCGAGACCTCGACGAGCGAGCTGCGCCAGCTGCTGCGCGCCCACCACGACGCCCGACGCAGCGATCCCAGCCTCGGCGCGCTGCTGTTCGCGTGCCTCGGCCGCGGCCAGAGCCTCTACGAGGCGCCCGATCACGACAGCTCCCTGATCCGCGAGCAGCTCGGCTCCGATCTCCCCCTCGCCGGCTTCTTCTGCAACGGCGAGATCGGGCCGATCCACGGCCACACCTACATGCACGGCTACACGAGCGCGCTGATGCTGTTCCGCCCGGCGGGGCTGCCGGGCCGAGCCTGAGCGGGCTTGCGCGCCCGGCTTGCGCGCCCCCCAGGGACCGGGCACCCTCGCACCCGAGCGCGGCCCCCATGTTCTCCTATCAGCTCTACAACCTCCTCCACGTCCTCGGCATCATGCTGGTGTTCATGGCCCTCGGTGCCCTCGCGTTTCACGGCGCCAACGGAGGCACGAAAGACAGCAACAAGGTCCGCGGCCTGGTCATGGGCACCCACGGGCTCGGGGTGTTGCTGATCATCGTCGCCGGCTTCGGCATGCTCGCCCGGACCCGCTCGATGGCCGCCGGGCTCCCGGGCTGGCTGCACCCCAAGCTGCTGATCTGGGTGTTGCTGGGCGCTGCGCCGGCGATCCTCAATCGGAAGCCCGAGTGGGGCAAACTCCTGTGGTTCTTGCTCCCGCTGCTGGCCGCGACCTCGGCCTACTTTGGCATCAACCATCCGGGTGAGAGCAGCGCCCCCGCGGTGCAAGACGACGCCGAGACCAAGACCGAGTAGGCACGTGAGCGACGACCGGCGACAGCACAGCACGGCAGCCCGCCTCGCGGCCCTCGGTGCCCTGGTGCTCCTGCCCCTCGCCTGCGCCTACCCCCTGTTCGAAGCCGAGCTCGACGACGCCAGCGATGACGAGGGCGACGCCGAGCTCGGGGAGCTCGCGGCGATCAACTCGGCTGTCGACGCGAAGCTCGACTCCGCGCTCGTCGAGCTCGCGGCCGTCGTCGAC
>NZ_PVNK01000054.1 GCF_002994615.1 Enhygromyxa salina
GTCGGAGTCGGAGGCCGGGGCGAGGGTGGGCGGATCGTCCCGACCGGTCTCGGTCGGCCGGCAGCCACACGCGAGCGCGAGTGCCAACAGTGACGCCGGAGCGCTCGGCGTCCCTCGGAATCCGCCGATCATCGCTGATCATCATGCCAGCGAGAAGCGTCGAGTCAAACCTGCGCCCCTGCTGAGCGCCGCAGCCTGGACCGGCGCGGTCCAAATTCACCTCGGAGATTGACAGCGGATCCAAGCTGAGTGATCCCCAGAGTGTCTTGGACCGACCCTCATTTCCCTCTCTTTGGTCTGCGTCGATTGTATTCGCGTCCGCCGTGCTCGTCGGCGGCTGCTCGCCGTCGAGCGGCGATCCGACCCCGAGCCAGGAGCCCGATCGCTCCTTGGCGGTCGAGCCCGACGCGGGCGAGCCCAAGCCCGAGGTCGAGGAGCCGAGCCCGGCCGAGCCGGCCGAGCCTGCGCCGCCACCTTACGAGCCGCGCGAAGAAGACCTCGTCACGCCGCATCAGGCGATCGAGAACCCCGAGGCCCTCGCGGGCTTCCTCGACGCGCTCAGGGCCGTCGACAGCGGCGAGCAGCGGGTCGTGCGGGTGGTCCACATGGGCGCGTCGATGATCGGCTCGGACGACCTCACCTCGGTCCTGCGCGAGCGCTTTCAGACCCGCTTCGGCGACGGGGGGGCCGGGCTCGTGCTCATGGCCCGCTACATGCCGAACTACATCCACCGCTGGGTCAAGCTCGACGCCTCGGGCTGGGACCACTGCTACATCGCCTACAAGTGCCTGCCCGACGGGCACTACGGCCTCGGCGGGACCGCGTTTTGGGCGTCGAGGGGCGCGACAACCACGATCCGCACGCGCAAGGACGAGCTCGGCGACGAGGCCTCGAAGATCGAGCTGTGGTACCTCGCGCGGCCCGGCGGCGGCCGCGTCGAGATCAAGATCGACAAGGACGAGCCGCAGATCGTCGACACCCGCGCCGAGACCATGGAAGATCGTTTCCACGCGATCGACGTCGAGCCCGGCGCGCACACCGTCCGGGTCCGCGCGCTCGGCCACGGTAACTCGCGCGTCTACGGCGTCATGCTCGAGACCGACGGGCCTGGCGTGGTCTGGGATCAGTTCAGCAAGCTCGGCGTGTTCACCAACCGCGTGCTCGAGTGGGACGCCGACCACCTCGCCGGCCAGATCCGCCACCGCGACCCCGAGCTGATCGTGTTCACCTACGGCGGCAACGATCTACGCCGCGTGGCCAACGGCAAGCTCGACCAGGCCGGGTACATCGAGGAGTACAGCGCGGTCGTCGAGCACGTGCGCCGCGGCAAGCCCGAGGCCTCGTGCCTGATCACCTCGATCACGGATCGCGGCAAGTCGCTGACCTTCGAGATCTTGCCCGAGCACGTCGAGGTCATCGTCGCCGGCCAGCGCGAGGTCGCCAAGCGGGCCGGCTGCGCGTTCTTCGACACCTACACCGCGATGGGCGGCGGCGGCTCCCTCAAAGAGTGGAAGCACCGCAGCCCGCCGCTGGCCGCGGACGATCTCAAGCACCTCAACCACCGCGGCCGCGTGTTGCTCGGCGGGTGGATCTACGAGGCCGTGATCGCGGCCTACGTAGACCGGCGCAAACAGCTCGCCGCGGGCTGAATTTGGCGAGTTCGGAAGCATGCGCAGCCGGCGTGCGTCGGCTTGACCGGCCGGGATCGCGCCCCTAATGTCCCGGTGATTCGTCTCTGGGATCCGGTCCCGCCCACGGCTCGCGCATGCTGTTCCCGACCTTCGACTTTCTGCTGTTCATCATCCCGGCGCTCGTCGGGTTTTGGCTGCTGGCGGAGCGACCGGGCGCGCGGATGTTGTGGCTGCTGCTCGCCAGCTACTTCTTCTACATGGCCGGTCCCAAGACCGAGCCTCCGCCCGCGCCGGCCTACTTCGCCGGCTTGCTGCTGTTCTCGACCGTGCTCGACTTCGTGTGCGGCGGGCGCATCCACGAGCTCGCGCCCGATCTCGACAGCGACGACGAGGCGGTCGTCGCCCGCGCGAGGCGGCGCCGCAAGGCCTGGCTCTACGCGAGCCTGGTCGGCAACCTCGGGGTCTTGGCGTACTTCAAGTACGTCAACTTCTTCCTCCAGGCCTTCGCGGACATGGCCGGGGTCGTCAACGTCGACATCACGCCGCTGCACCTCGACGTCGTCTTGCCCCTGGGCATCAGCTTCTACACCTTCCAGAGCCTCAGCTACACCCTCGACATCGAGCGCGGCCGCCTCGATCCCGAGCGCTCGTTCTTGCGCTTCGCGCTGTTCGTGGTGTTCTTCCCGCAGCTGGTCGCGGGGCCGATCGTCCGGGCTTCGGAGCTGCTCCCGCAGCTGCGCCAGGGCCCGCGCTTCTCGACCGCGCACATCGAGGAGGGCGCGTTTCGGATCTGCAAGGGCCTGGCGAAGAAGGTCGTGCTCGGCGACTGGATCGCCGTTCACCTGACCGACGCGATCTTCGACGCCCCCGGCGCCTACACCTCGGCCGAGCTGATGCTGGCGCTGTATGCCTACACGCTCCAGATCTACGCCGACTTCTCGGGCTACACGGACATCGCGATTGGCGTCGGTCGGCTGCTCGGCTACGAGCTGCCCGAGAACTTCGACCGGCCCTACCAGTCGCTGGACATCGCGGAGTACTGGCGGCGCTGGCACATGACGCTGTCGGGCTGGCTGCGCAACTACGTGTTCTTTCCGGTCATCATGCGGCTCGGGGCCCGCGGCGGCTACGTGGCCGTGTGGCTGACGATGTTCCTGGTCGGGATGTGGCACGGGGCCAGCTGGAACTTCGTGATCTACGCCAACCTCCACGCGGCGGCGGTGGTCTTCAACCGCTGGAACCGGGTCCGTGAGCGCGAGCAGCCGCGGTGGCGCAAGATCCTCGGCTGGCCGCTGCTGGTGCTGGTCTTCGGCGGCGTGATGACGGCGCTGGTCCACTACGTGCTCGCGCTGGCCTGGGGTCCGGCGATCGGGGTCGGCGGGGTCATGGCCGCCGTGTTTGCGCTGCTGTGCGGGATGCCGCTGCCCGGCGAGGGCGGCAAGATCCACACGGTCTTGCACATCTTCTTCACCTTCCACCTGATCGTGTTCTCGCGCATCTTCTTCCGCGCCCAGGGCCTGGGCAACGCGCAGGAGTTCGTGGCCGGGCTCGCGGCCCTGGATCTGGAGCACGGCATCCGGCCGGGCCTCGTCGGCCCGTGGGTCGCCGCCGCGCTGATCGGCGGGCTCGTGTTTCACTTCACGCCCAAGAAGTGGGTCGACGTTCACCTCATGGGCCTGTTTCGCAAGACCCCGGGCTGGGTCCTGGGCGCGGTGTTCGTGGTCTTCACCTACGGTCTCATGAAGCTCATGGACGGCAGCCCGCGCGCGTTCATCTACTTCCAGTTCTGAGGGCTCATGAGCGAGGCGAGCAACACCGAAGACACGGTCCCAGCCGACGAGGTCGTGACGACGAGCGTGGGCTGGTCCACGCTCGGGCGCGTGGGCCCGGGCTTGGTCGTCATCGTGCTCGCGCTGGTCTCGGTCTACGCGATCCCGGGGCTCGAGTTCGCCCGGCCGTGGAAGCCCGGCGAGCCCGTGCCCTTTTGGAACCTGCTCGGGCGGCCCTTCGAGAGCGACGGGGCCCGCGAGGCCGAGGAGCGCCACGAAGAGGTCGAAGAATTCGCCCGCGAGGCCCTCGCCGAGGCCGAGCACGAGCCGGTCGCGCGGGTCGAGCCCAAGGTCATCGAGCTCGACGAGGGGGACAAGCTGCCGCCCTACGTCGCCCAGCCCGGCGACGACAAGCCCGTTCAGCAAGAGCTCGAGCTGTTCACGGGCCACGAGCTCGACGCCTTCTTCGACCAGCTCGCGCGCTCGGACGCGGCGGTCGCTGGCGAGATCACCCACGTCGTCCACTGGGGCGACTCGGCGATCGGTCTCGACGGCATCCCCGGGGCGATCCGTCGGCGCATGCAGGCGCGCTTTGGCGACAGCGGCCACGGCTTTCACCTGATGGCCCCGCCCAACACCTCCTACCGCCACGGCGAGGTCAAGTTCTCGCACAACGAGGCCTGGGAGCAGTGCTTCATCATTCAAAACTGCAAGAAGGACGGGCGCTACGGCCTCGGCGGCGCGACCTTCTGGTCCTACGGCGGGGCCCAGAGCGAGTTCGAGCCCCACCCCGAGCGCGGCTCGGGCAAGGTCTCGAGCTTCGAGGTCTGGTACCTCGCGCACCCCAAGGGCGGCAAGCTCGGGCTCCGCGTCGACCGGGAGCAGCCGGTCGTCATCAACACCCGGTCTGAAACGGTCGAGGATCGCTGGCATCGCTTCGAGCTCGAGGACGGGCCCCACGAGCTGCGCGTGCGGGCCAACCCTGGCGGCCAGACCCGGGTCTACGGCGTGACCCTCGACCGCGACGTGCCCGGGGTCGTGTGGGACAGCCTCGCGCTGGTCGGCGCCTTCACCCGGCGCCTGAGCAACTACGACGAGCAGCACCTGCGCGAGCAGCTCGGCCACCGCGAGGCCGATCTGGCCGTGTTCATGTTTGGCGGCAACGACATGGGCCGCGAGCGCCTGACCCAGGACCAGTACGAGGGCGAGTACCGGGCGATCCTCCAGCTGGTCAAGCGGGCCAAGCCGGACATCGCCTGTCTGGTCATGGCGCCCCTCGACCACGGCGAGCGCAAGGGCGTGCGGATCGTGTCCAAGCCGATCGTGCCGATGCTCGTCGAGGCCCAGCGCAGCGCGGCCGAGGCCGAGGGCTGCGCCTTCTTCAACACCTACGCCGCGATGGGCGGCGAGGGCTCGGCCGGGCGCTGGTACAAGCAAGACCCGCGCTTGATCGGCGGCGACCTCGGCCACGCGACGATGAAGGGCCACGTGGTCATCGGCGAGATGTTCTATCGCGCGCTGCTCCACGCCTATGTGGCCTACCGAGAGCGAGAGGGATGACAATGAGCGAAGCGATCGATTGTGGCCTCCTGCATGGCGCGTTCTTGGCGGCCGCGGCCGCGCACCCCGAGCGACCGGCGCTCGAGGTCGAGGGCGAGACTGTCAGCTACTCCGAGCTGCGCGAGCAGGCTCTGGCGATCGCGGCCGGGCTCGCGCGTCATCGGAGCGAGGAGGGGCCGCCGCTCACGGCGACCCTCGTCCATCGCAGCGCGGCCGGGTTCGCGGGGATCCTCGGCGCGCTGTGCTCGGGCCACGGCTACGTGCCGATGCTGCCCAACCTCCCGCCCGCGCGGATCGTGCTCATGCTCCGCCGCTCGGGCGCGCGCAGCCTGGTCGTCGACGCGGCGGGGCAGGGCGTGCTCGACGAGGTCCTCGACGCGGCCCCGCAGCCCTTGCTCGTGGTCCTGAGCGAGGGCGAGGCCGACGAGGCCCTCCGCGCTCGCCACCCCCGCCACAGCTTGATCGGTCGCCGCGAGCTCGACGGCGCGGCCGCGGCGTGGGTCGCCCCTGCCGTCGGCGCCGACGACATCGCGTACTTGCTGTTCACCTCGGGCAGCACCGGCGAGCCCAAGGGGGTCATGGTCGCGCACCGCAACATCGCGCGCTTCTTGGACGTGGTCGTCGAGCGCTACTCGCTGTGCGAGACCGACCGCTTCTCGCACCTGTTCGAGATCACCTTTGACCTGTCGCTCTTCGACCTGTTCGCGGCCTGGAAGGTCGGCGGGTGTCTGTGTGTGCCGAACGCGAAGCAGCGCCTGCTGCCGACCAAGTACGTGCTCGACTCGAAGCTCAGCGTGTGGTTCTCGGTGCCCTCGGCGGCGCTGTTGATGAAGCAGATGCGCGCCCTGGCCCCGGGCGCGTTCCCCGACCTGCGCCTGGTCTTGTTCTGCGGCGAGGCGCTCCCGGTCAGCTTGGCGTCGGCCTTCGCCGAAGCCGCTCCAAACGCCGTGCTCGAGAACATCTACGGGCCGACCGAGCTGACCCTCGCCTGCACCCACTATCGCTGGACGGCGGCCTCGGTCGGCGAGTGCGAGAACGAGGTCGTGCCGATCGGCGATCCCTTCGTCGGCATGCGGGCCAAGGTCGTCGACGAGGGCCTCGCCGAGGTCGCTCCCGGGGAGACCGGTGAGCTGCTCATGACCGGGCCGCAGCGGGCCCTGGGCTACTGGAACGACCCCGAGCGCACGGCGGCGGCGTTCATGGTCCCGCCCGGCGAGACCGAGCTGTTTTATCGCACGGGTGATCGCGTGCGCCGACCCAAGGGCGACGCGCCGATGACCTTCCTCGGCCGCGTCGACTCGCAGATCAAGATCCACGGCTACCGCGTGGAGCTCGGCGAGATCGAGGCGGTCATGCAGCGCGAGGGGGGCGTCGACGCAGCGGTCGCGCTCGGCTGGCCCAAGGCGCCGGGCGGGGCGAAGGGGGTCGTCGGCTTCATCGCCCAGCAGGGGGTCGACATCGACGCGTTGATCGAGCGCATGGAGGAGCTGCTGCCGCGCTACATGGTGCCCAGGGACATCGAGGTCCTCGACGAATTCCCGCTCAATCAAAACGGGAAGATCGATCGCAAGGCGCTCGCGGCCCGGCTCGACGCCGCCGAGGACTGCTAAAGCGAGGCGGCGCGGGGCGTTGCCAAGCCCGGCTCCTCGCGTGCCGTACCTACCGTGTCCTCGTCGAGCGGTGTGCGCCCAGGGGCAGCACGAGCATGGCCAGGGCCGGCAGCGTCACCAGGGTGAGCACCGTCGACGCGAGCAGGCCGCTGATGATGGTCAGAGCCAGGGGCGGCCACAAGCTGGTGTTCGAGACCAATAGAGGGATCAGCCCGACGACGGTGGTCGCCGTGGTCAGCAAGATCGGCCGGACCCGGCGCAAGGTCGCGGCGTGCACGGCCTCGCGAGTCGACCGGCCCTCGGCGCGCAGCTGCTGGGTCAGGTCGAGGAGCACGATCGCGTTGTTGACCACGACGCCGATGAGCGCGACCACGCCCAGGGCCGACATGAAGCCGAAGGGCTGACCGCTGACGGCCAGGGCCGGGATCACGCCGACGGCCGCGAGCGGCACGGTGACCAGGACCAGGCCCACACAGCGCAGAGAGTCGAACTCCCACACGAGCACGAGCACGAGGATCACCAGGCCCACGGGCAGCGCGCGCAGTAGCGAGTCGTTGGCCTCCTCGGCGCTCTCGGCCTCGCCGGCGAAGGCCACGGTCACGCCCGCGTCATCGAGCTCGAGGGCGGCGACCCGAGCTTCGATGGCCCCGCGCACGGCGTCGAGCTCGACGCCGGGCTCGAGCTCGGCGGTGACTCGAGCGAAGCGCTTGCTGTACTTGCGGGTGATCGCCGCTGGCGCCCACTCGAGGCGGCGCTCGCTGACCTCGGCGACGCGCAGCTGGCCCCGGGTCCCGGCGACGGCCAGGTCCGCCGGGAGGTCGATGGCGGGGGGCGCTTCGAGCTCGGCGCGGCGGGGCGCGGCGCGGACGACCACGGGCTCGTGGTGTCGCCCGTGAAGCACGGTGCCCGCCGGTAACCCGGCGGTGTGGGACAGCAAACTCGCGCGCAGGGCCGCCTCGTCCACGCCCCAGGGCTGGTTGCGGGCGCGGTCCAGATCAAAGCGCAGGCTCGGCGCGCCCGCGTCGATCGAGTCGCGGATGGCGGTCAGGCCCTCGACCTCGGCGAGGGCCTCGGCCACAGCGCGGGCGGAGGTCCGCAGCTCGTCCAGGCCCGGCGAGTAGAGCAGCAGCTCCACGGGCGCGACCACGGGCGGCCCCTGCTTGAGCCGAGCCACGCGCAGCTTGGTCCCCGGAGGCAGCTGGGTGCGCAGCGCGTCCACCCGGGCCTCGACGGCTTCGACCTCCTCGGGCGCGCGCAGCTGGACGAGCATCTGCGCGAAGTTGGACTGGGCCTTGGTCTCGGGCAGGTTGTAGTAAAAGTGCGGCAGGCCGCGGCCGAGGGTGACGGTGAGCTGCTCGACCGCGTCGAGGCCCAGGAGCTCCTCCTCTACGGTCTCGCTCACCGCCGCGACGGCGTCGACGTGGGTGCCCTCGCGCAGCTGCAGCTCGACCACGGCCTGGTTGCGCTTGGTCGGCGGAAAGAAGCGGACGCGGAGGGAGGGCAGGGCGGTCGCGGCCATGATGATCATCGCCAGGCCCGGGAGCAGGGCCAGGGCCGGGCGTCGAAGCAGCCGATCGACGACGCGCAGGCCGAGCGAACGCGTGGGCCTCTTTGCTTCGGCGTCTTCGAGCTTCGCTGACGCGCGGCGACGGGGACGCAGAACCAGGCTCGCGACCGGCGGGAGCACGAAGAGCGAGAACGCGAAGCTGGTCAGCAGCGCGAGGATCACCATCACCGGGATGGCCCGGGTGAAGTCCGCGGCCGCACCCGAGTTGAGCAGCATCGGGAAGAAGGCGGCGACGGTCGTCGCCGTCGACGCGGCGAGGGGGTTGAGCAGGGCGCGGGCCGAGGCGCGGGCCGCTTCCGGGGGCGCCTCGCCCTCGTCGAGGCGGCGCTGGATCTCTTCGACCACGACGATCGCGTTGTCGACGACCATGCCGATGGCGATCACGCCGCCGGCGAGGGAGATCTGGTGGAGCACCCCGCCGCCGATGCCGAACACCGCGACCGCCGAGAGCACGGCGAGGGGGACCATGGCCGAGGACACCAGGGCCAAGCGCGGACCCATGGCGACCAGCAGGACCAGGGCGACGATCAGCGTGCTCAGCAGCAAGGAGCGCTGGAGATCGAGGAGCCGGGCGGCGACGTAGCGGGGCTGGTCGACGACGAGCTCGAGGGTGAGGCTGGGATCGTCGAGCTCGGCCTGGACCTCGGCCTCGAGGGCGTCGAGCTCGGCCCGCAGCTCGTCGCCAAAGCGGACCAGGTCGACGCCCGGATTGGCGACGACGCCGAGCAAGACGGCGGGGTGGCCGTCGACGCGGACTCGCTCGAGGGGG
>NZ_PVNK01000055.1 GCF_002994615.1 Enhygromyxa salina
CTGGACGGGTCCAACGGCGCTTGGCGGCGAGGGAGGCGAGGTCTCGAGGGTCTACGCGTCGAGTTGGCATCTGCCGATCGTCGGCGTCTACGCTCGCTGGCGACAGATGTCCTCACCGAGTGCTTACATTGCGCACGACGACCGCTGCTCGAGGCCCCGAGGGGTCGCTGCACGTGCACAGCGCCACCTGCCCCGGCGCATAGCCGCGAGCCCAGGCCTGCATCGCCCAGATGATCTCGACGAACCCGCTCGCGGCACCAACGTCACCGATGAACTGCGCGGACTGCCACGTCGGCATGTCCGGCCGCGGTGCACGAAGCACGCGCGCGAGCGCCATGTCGTGCTCTTTTACAAATAGCGTCTCATCTGCGTGGTTGACGAGCTGCCAGTCGACGCGGTCCATGTCCACTCGAGCAGCGACGAGCGCGCTGCGGATCGCCTCGGTCAGGCCAACGCCGCGCACGGGCACGTCGTTGTGCAACGTGGCGGGCTCGTGGGCGCCCGCGTGCGACACGACCTCGAGGCCTTCACTGCGTGCGTCGAAGGCGGACACCAACAAGCACGCGGCCGCCTCGCCCGGGATGATGCCGTGCGGGTTGCCCGGCCCGCGCAGACGCCCGGCTCGACGAAGAGCGTGAAGCTCGATCGCTCCGAGCAGGCAGTCCACCGCGCACACCAGGACATGAGTCGAGCCTTCGGCGATCCAGCGTGCCGCGGCGACGAGCGCTTCGAACGCGGTCTGGCTGCCGCCGCGCAACGTCGCTGTGAGGTCGCGGTTGGGCATGAGATCCAGCAGCGCTCGCTCCGTCTTGGGTCGACCGTCGCGCGTGACCAGGATCGCAGGGCAGCGCGCGAGCGCGAGCTGGGGGACACGGCGCGCGAGATCATGCAGCGCGCGCTCGAGATGCGCAGTTGCGCGATCGCGCTGGCTTTTGGCATCGACGACGCTCAGAACCGATCCATAGATTGACTCACCATCGGCATCGAGTCCGACCAACTCGTCGAGCTCGTCGATGACCGCGATCCCGGCCCGCATCGCGGCGCACGCGGCCTCGGCGTACATCCCGACTGGACAGCACAACCCCACGGCGTCGACCCGCAGTCCGAGCGCGGTCCCGCTCACCGCCGAGCCTCCTCGCGAGCTTGAGCTCGCCAGCGCACGTAGGAGCCCAGGCTCTCGAACAACGGCTTGCCACGACGGTAGCCGACCGGACCGTCGCGAACAGGCCGCTCGCCCACGTGGACGCCTCTTAGACGAGTGAGCTGCTTGGGCAGTCGGATCGACGTCCGCCAGGTCAGGTGCATGCGGTGCAGGTGCGGCTCCACCACGACCGTATCGAGGACAGCGCAGCTCGAACGAAGACCGTCGACGAACGCGAAGTGGATCCACAGCTCGTCCGTCGGCACGACGAATTCGATGACCGGAGCCTCGGACATGTGCACGCAGCGGATCCGCTCGCCGCCTCGAAAGTGCGGGAACTGTTGGTCGACGGGGGCCGCCTGAAAATAGCGCTCGTCGAAGTCCTCGGGGAGCAGCGGGCAGACCTGCTCTCGCCATCGCTGGTCGTAGGTGCCTGCCCAGGCGATCCGCGGCTGCCAGGAGCGACCGACCCACGCGAACCCGTGAGGTCGGGGCCGATCCGAACGCGATCGGATCCGCTCATGGACGGCCTCGATGTTGGGCAAGACGTCTGCATGCCCGACGCCCACCAGGTTGCGGGGATCGAGCTGGCCTCGCGAATCTGCACCACCAAAGCTGCGCTCCCAGGTCAGCGGCATCTCGAAAAAGGGCGCCGGTGACGACGCGCGCGCGAATCTTCCGGACGAGGCCCATCGGCGCTCGCCCGAGACGAGCGCGTCTTTGGCTCGCCCGTCAACCTCGAGTCGAACCGGCAGTTCGCACACCGGGCTGCCGCCGGGGGCGACGGCGCGGCCGAGCACGATGACGTCCGTCAACGGCTTGTAGCGGCAAAAATCGCTCTCCCAGGCGGTGCTGCTGGTTCCAGGGGCGCCCGTGTGGATGTCGGCGTAGACGAAGGGCGCAGGCGGGTCCGTCGAGACCGTGGCGCCGCTCGAATTCACCGCGTAGCTGCCCCGCGCGACGACGACGCAGTGGTCGTGGCCGAGCTTGTCGGTTGCGACCGCGATCGCCGCGAGCAGCGGTGTGGTGTTCGTCGTGATCTGCACGCTAGCAGCCCGGGGTGCAATGCATCGTGTCGCCTCGCGCCGGAATGTTCGCCGAGGGCGCGAAGCCAAAACGCCGCTGTACCGGGCGTACTGCAAGTTTTGGCGACAAAGCCCTCGGCGAAAAGGCCAAGCGAGGCGGCGCGAGGCATTGCACCCCGGGCTGCTAGTCCGGGACTCGACGGCCAAAGAAGTAACGGACGCCGGGCTCGTACTGATCGAGGTTGCCCGTCTCGAGCAGCTGCTCGAGCATGGCGATGGCGGCGAGCGTGTCATGGCGGCCGTTGTCGAGGTAGAAACCGGTGAGGTCGCAGCCCGTGTAGGCCTCGAGCACCATGCGGTGGGTGTAGGTGATGTCCGGCTCGCGGCGCTCGCGGATGTGGACGATGGCCTCGCGGGCGACGTTCTCGAGCTCGAGCACCCGGCCTCCCCAGACGCACAGGTGTGCGGGGATCGAGGCCATGACTTCGTCGATCTTGGCCTTGGTCGCCTCGAGGTGGCTGGCGAAGTCGTACTCCTTGGGCGGGATGTACCAGTCGGGCTCGTCGGGCTGCGGCGGGATCTCCTTGGGGCCCTCGAACACCGGACCCCACTCGGGTTCGAGAAGGCGCGAGAGCATGAAGCAGGCGGAGCTGTATTTGAGCTTGTCCTCGATGCCGCGATACAGGTCGAAGATCACCGGCGCGGTCCACAGGTAGTTGCTCTTCCCGAGGATCTCGAGCGTCCACTGGGCGTGAACGTCGGCCCAGTCAGAAAAGCCTCGAACGGGAGGCTGCAAGACCGCGGGAAGGGATCGCAACAACGACATCGGAGCTGCGTGCGAAAGCAGTAGTTGCCCAACGCCCCAGAGCCACGCGCTGTTGTGAGTTTGCATCACACGGATTAGATGGTCAAAACAGCTGAAGTCCCCGTCACGCGCTCGCGCAAAGACAGCGTAGACAACGGAGTCCGGTCGACTCGAGAGAAGATTGTGATCGGCCCCGACGTCGGGCGGCGGCGGGTCGGCCCAGTGGAAGCCACGCTCCATGGCGATCAAAGTGCCGTCAGCAAACGCGAAGTCGCTCATTTTGAGTGCAGCTCGGCGGCGAGGCCCTGAAGTCGGGTTTGCGCGTTGTCGAGCTCCGCACAGGGCCCACTGAGGACGTCTTTGGGGATGAGGTTTGGTGGGTGGTTCGGACAGCCGCCAGCTGCGAGCGGTGTCTTGTGGCAAACCTCCGAGTGGAGGCTACATTCATGGCCAAGCGCTCTGTAAGCGTTGATACACCTGTGCTTGACACCATCGGAGATGCCGAGCCGACGACGTTCATCGGGGTCAGACGTACGTGGCACGGGGTTGGTCTTCTTGAGGTGGGTGCGGCACCCCGCATTCTCGGGCTCAGTGGTCAGGTTCGGACATGGTGGATCCTCACCTTGCGCGTCGACGAGCCTTTGAAAGTCCCTGCGGGTCTTGTCGAGCTGGTCGCGCGCGCTGTCGATCTTCGCCTGATTCGGGAGCTCCGTCCGCGCATCGATCTGCGTCGCCCAACCCGGCCGCTTCGCCAAGAACGCTCCGATCCCCGCGACCTTGTTCTCGTGGTAGTCGAGCGCGACCTTGTACCACTCGAGCTCATCGATCGGCTCGTAAGCCTCGCCCGTGTCGGGGTCGAACTGATTGGCGTGCAAGGGTCCCTTGCAGCACGGACACTTGTCCAGCGGCCCGTCTGGCCTGGCCCCAGACATGGTCTCCAGCCCCGGACTCGGCCCCTCCCCCGGCGCGCTTCCGTGGTTCGACGTCGTCATGTCGAGGTGGCGACAGACCTTCTTGCCCTCGACCTTGACGTCGATCGACCCCGAAGAGAACTGCGTCTTGCCCGCGACCTGATGCGTGACCAGGGAAGCGCCGAAGTTCCGCGTGGCGGCTTCGTTGCCCAGGGGCTTGCTCTGATAGAAGCTCTGCCCCTGCAGCGCCACGGGCTTGCCCCCGATCTCGACCTGCTTCGAGCCTCTCTTCAGATCACGCGACGACGACGACACCGGGTAGGGCACCGGCACCGGGCCGCTCGGCGGTCCCGGCGGACTCGGGCACACGCTCGGGAACGCCGAGACGACCTTGGCCGAGCCGGCCTTGCAGGCGATGGCCATGCCATTGGCGAAGACGTCCCTCGACACGCGCCCACGCTAGCACGAACCGCAAGTGGCAAGCCAGATCAGCCGCGGTTGACCGCCGGCATCGACTCGCCGCACAGGAACACGGAATTGTCCGCGGTCACGGTGGCGTCGGTCTCCGGGCCCGTACGAGTGACCCCAGACCGAGCGCGAGCTTGGCTCGATGTCGGAGCGAGCGCCGCAGCGCTCGCACGAATTCGGCGAGGACCGCCGAGCAGAGCTTCGCGTCATGGCCCATCGCGTAGCGCAGCTGCCAGGGCAGCGAGCAGACCCACTGCCGGACGGGCACCCGAGGGAGAACCTCGTCGACGAGGTGCGCGGCGCAGTCCGACATCCGCGGCGAGGCCTCTTCGGAGCCTTTTCATGTTTTTTCCTATCACCAGTTTCAAGTGTGGTTAATGGTTTTGATTGTAATCCTGAACATCGTTTCGTCATTAGGCGTCCCAGGTTGGGATATCTCGATCCTGCGTGAGCCGCGCCAGGGCTGCAGTCCGTCGAAGGTGCTACACTCACGCACGTAGCGACGATGCGCCCCTTGTACTGCCACCTCTCCATCGCGTGCACCCTGTCTGTCGGGTGTACGGAACAAAGCCCACAGCTCCCGCCCGTCCAGGTCAGCGGAACCTTGCTGAGCTACGCGGCGGACGAGGACATCGAGATATGTCCGGCAACGATACCCTATCTGGAGCAGTGGATGATCGCCATCGCGGACAAGCTCGGCATTCCCGAACACGAGCTCACTCCCACGACCTACTACTTGGTTGACCAGGCGACCAGCCAAGAACTCTGTGAGGGCGGCGACCTCAGCATTCACTGCGCCGACCACGTCGATGGACAAGTCAACGTCTACGCGTACCATCCGATGAATCGACATGAACTCGTTCACGCTGTGACCGCTGGCACGAAGGTCGGCCCGCCCTTCCTCGAGGAGGGGCTGGCGACGCTGCTCGACGATGGTGTCCCGGTCGACTTGATGCCGTCGATCGACGCGGAGGATCTGGATGACCTGATCGAACTGCAAGATCCGAGAGACCAGCTCGATGTCTATGGTGTCGCTGCCTACATCCTCTATTGGGTCGCGCAGCGGCATGGACTCGAGGCGCTCGCACAACTGCGGTTCGCCGTCGAAGCTCCCACGAGCGCCGCGGCATTCCGAGCAGCATTCGAGGCGACCCTCGGGGAGTCACTCGATGAGATGCTCGCGGAGGTCGAGGGTCAGCCCGGGTGTCAGCTCGTGACCTGCATCGGTGAACCCACGCCATGGGTCGATGGACAATGGACGACGTACTCGCCAACAGGCTGTGAGGGCGGCGCGATTGGCGTGCGGCAACCTGAGGGCGATCACATCCTCCGCCACGCGATCGTCGAGATTGCCGAGACGGGAATCTACGAGATCTCGACCCCGAGCCACGGGGTGTTCCTCGATGCGTGCGAGCAACCCTGCTCGTTCAATCACTCGTTCGGGCTCTCGGTCGGCTCGCACGACTACCCGCTCGCCGCGGGGCGCTACCGGGTCGAAACCTGGAGCGCCGGGCCAGGCCAGCCGACCTACGACGTGCAGATCCGGCTGGCCGAGTGACGACGTCGCCGGTACTAGCAGCCCGGGGTGCAATGCATCGTGTCGCCTCGCGCCGGAATCTTCGCCGAGGGCGCGAAGCCAAAACGCCGCTGTACCGGGCGTACTGCAAGTTTTGGCGACAAAGCCCTCGGCGAAGAGGCCAAGCGAGGCGGCGCGAGGCATTGCACCCCGGGCTGCTAGGGCGCCGCGAGCTCTCGCCGCCACCGATCTCGCGGGAGCAGCTGGAGCGACGCCGACAACGACGACCTGATCGGCCGTCGCGGTCTCGTGTCGCAGCGCGCTAATGCCTGCGTCAACAAGGTGGCCGAGAACCGGACAACAAGGTGGCCGAGAACCGGACCACAAGGGCGCATCCGCACACCTAACGATGCGTGCTCGACACCTGCGTCGCGGCCACCGGCTGGGTCGCGGGTGTGCTGCGACAGGACGGCAGCCCTCCAACTCAAGCGTGATCTCTATCGTGGCCGACAACGCGATCTCGCAGCCGATCTCCAGCTCGCACGCCCAGGCTGTGAGCCCGCGGGGGCGACGGCTCCGCTATCCAGCCGTGACCAAACCATGACCGTTGCGACGACGGCGAGCTCGCACAGGTTCACGACCTCGCGGCCCAACCCCGGCTCGTCGACGATGGTGGGGCCGCGCCCGCAGTAGTTTTGGACGAAGTCCGTCGGGCTGACCGGCCAATCCCCGTTGCCGTCGAGTGTGTAGCACTCGTTCGGCGTGTCGATTGAGTCGGGCTGACAGGCCTGGGTGGTCGCGGTGACTGCGAGCACGACTGCGTAGGTGGGGGGTGCCATCACGGTCTACGCCACCGGTTCTTCAGACGACACCCACCGGATCGTGGTGGCGCGATGGTGAAGCGTTCTTCGAGACTGTTTGTCACGGCACCCGATGGCCGAAGAAGTAGCGAGCGCCGTCGACGTAGTTCTCGGCGGCGGGGCTGTCGAGGAAGGCCTCGGCGATCGCGGCGGCCTCGAGCGGCTTGAAGCTGCCGCGGCGATCGAACATCGCCGTGCAGTCGATGCCGGTCGAGGCCTCGAAGCGGTGGCGGTTCCAGGCTGGGAGGACGATCTTTCGTTGGCCCGCGCACTCGAGGAACATGCGGGCCATCCGGCGCACGCTGGTGGGCTGTCCGCGCCAGAGCAGCACATCCTCGCCGCCAAATCGCTCTGCGAGCATGCTGCAGTGCTCCTCGACGGCGGCGCGGTACTCTTCGAAATTGGCGAAGTGATCGGGGTCCAGCCTCCGCGAGGCGCCGTCGTCGATGACGCTCTTGACGAATACGGGGATGATCTCGTGGTCATCGCTGTGTTCGGTCATGTTGCTCTGGTAGGCGCCAATCAATGCCGGGATGTCGCCGAGCCGGCCGCGGATAGCGATTGCCTGACACCACGAATAGGTGAGTTCAGTGTTCCAGTGCCGTAGAGCGATGAAGTCCAGGAGTTGCGGGAAAGAGGATGAGCGTCCGGTAGATCTGCCCCAGTTTGAAGGACACCTCCGGAAGAGGGAAACTGGAGGGCAATCACGTGCCACGCAAAAAGCGCAGGACATTTACAAAGCATCAGAAGCAGGAGGCAGTCAAGATCTGCCTCCGGTCAACCAAGCCGATCGCCCAGGTCGCACGAGATCTCGACCTCCCCGAGAACTCGCTGCGAGTCTGGGTGAAGCAGGCCAAGATCGACGAGGCTGGCCCTCGCGAAAATGGCCCACTGACCACCGAAGAGCAGGAAGAGCTCAGGCGCCTTCGGAGGGAAAATCGCGAGCTGAAGATGGAGCGCGATTTCCTAAAAAAAGCCGCGGCCTTCTTCGCCAAGGAGAGCTCGTAACGGCTGAGGCCTACGAGCTGATCCAGGCGGAGAAGGCCAACTTCCCAGTCAGCACCATGTGCAGGGTCCTCGGGGTCTCGAGGTCAGGCTTCTACGCCTGGCAGAAGCGAGAGCCGTCGAAGCGCGCCAAGGACAACGAGGAGCTGAGCGCCAAGATCGTCGAGATCTTCGACGCGAGCCGTGGCATCTACGGCAGCCCTCGCGTGACCGAGGAGCTCGGGGCCCAGGGCTTCGAGGTCGACCGCAAGCGAGTCGCGAGGCTCATGGCCAAGATGGGCCTCAGCGCGGACCTGAAGCCGAAATTCCGGGCCGTCAACTCGGAGCCGGCGGCCGAACTCGCGGCCAACGTCCTCGACCGTCAGTTCGAGGTCGACGAGCCCGATCGCGTCTGGGTCTCGGACATCACGTACATCTGGACCGCCGCGGGCTGGCTGTACCTGGCGGTCGTGATCGACCTGTACTCGCGCCGTGTCGTCGGCTGGGCGATGGCGGACCACATGCGCGCCGAGCTCGTCCTCGAGGCCCTTCGCGTCGCCCTCGGGAGCCGCAAGCCCTCCGACGACGGCTTGCTCTTCCACTCGGATCAGGGCGCCCAGTACACGGCGACACGCGTCCGAGAGACCCTCGAGACCAAGGGGATCACCTGCAGCATGAGTCGTCGAGGCAACTGCTGGGACAACGCCGTGGCCGAGTCATTCTTCGCCACGCTGAAACGCGAACACGTCTATCGAAAGCTCTTTCTCACCCACGAGGATGCGAAGTTTTCCATTGCAGAATGGATCGGAGCTTTCTACAATGGCCAACGTAGGCACTCGACCATCGGCTACTGCTCGCCGGTCGAGTACGAGCGGAACTACTACTCGGAGCTAGCCCCGCGTCAAGCCGCATAAAACCAGGTGTCCGAATTTTTGGGGCAAGACCACGGCGTCGCCGAGGAGGTCCGAGCACGTTTGATAGGGAACGAAATCGCTCTCGACCCCCAAGAGATTTGGAACAAGGTCGACGTACCGGAAATTTCCGTTTCGGGCGTGCTGGAAAGCGGATACCCACGCGCGAGTGGGCTGAGCGCGGAACTCTCGTGGGAAGGGGATCAGGGGTTCATGCGGTACAGTGAAGTAGCCACGTCCGCTCCAGTTCAGCCAGATGGGCTTCTTGATCTTCTTCTTGAGGCGACTCATTGGCTCATGATTGAAAGCGACCGAAGCGGGCGTCGATGACTTGACAGGTGGTACACAAGGAGCTGTAAGCAGCAGAGCCGAACCCTCGTGACCTGGAGAGCCAGACTCGCGCAGCTCAAGAAGCGCGCGAAGGCCCGGCCTCTTCGATCTCGATCATGCCCTGCCGTCGGATGAGGCGAAATACGATGAACTCGGCCGGAGCCGCCAGCGCGACGCCGATCTTGCAGACCAGCTCGTCTTCGGCTGCGCTCGAGTCGGCGCAGGAGCGGACAAAGAAGGCCTGCTCGGGGGTGTCGCCAGCGAGGGCCCCCGACTCGTAGGCGGCGAGCAGCTGGGCCCTCAGCTCTCGAGTGAGGCGCATGGACGCGAGGGCGTCGCTGCGCTGCGCTGCGCTGCCGCTGCGCTGGGCGATGTGCTCGGCGTTGCGCTCGATCGCCGTCAGGCACCGTCGCGCGTTGACGAAGCTCAGCGGGTTGAGCTCGGGGCGGGGGCTCGCGTAGGGATCCCACAGCAGGGTGCGGGCGCCCCAGACGTGGATCCCGAAGCCCGGAAACGCGCGCAGCAGGTTGACGCCGCCAGCGTAGAGATCGGCCTGGACCCGATCTTCGACCTGCTCGGTCAGGACCACGACGTCGCGCAGGCGCTCGTTGGCTGGCGGCCGATGGGGCCCGCAGGCGAGGTCGACTCGGGCGTAGACACCCGCGACCGCGAAGCTCGGCGGCAGGGTGTGAGTCGGCGCCTCGGCCCCGTCTTCGACGACGACCCAGGGCCAATAGAGGGCGGCGTAGCCGTGATCTCCGAGGGCGTCACGCCAGCGCAGGGCGGCGAGGGCGTCGGCTTCGATCGGTGGCTCGAGCAAGGTGAACACGCGCCAGCGCTCGCGCGGCTGCGCGAGGCGATTGAGGAACAGGCGCTGGAGCGTGAGCAGCTCGGGGTTCGAGAACAGCGGGCGCTCGGACCCGGCGACCCCCTCGACCGGGACCCGGGCGTGGAGCTCGGGCAAGATCACGAGCGAGACCTCGGGCATGGTCAGGAGCAGCTCGAGGCCGATCGGGCGGACCGGAAGACCGGCGAGCTCGGTCGGGGGCTCGTCCGGGATCCCGAGCATGTCGGCGACGAGCGGGTCGGTGTTGGTGCTGTCGATCTGCGCGCCGATGTTGACGACGACGCAGCGAGCCCCGCCGTTGGCGAAGAACTCGCGCACGGCCTCGGCGAGGCGCGCGCCGGGGGGCTCGTCGAGCGCCTGACCCGCGTCGTCGCGCAGGTAGGTGGCCACGTAGCTCGTCCAGTCGTCGATGCGTTTGGCCTCGTGACGGTGGCGTGGTCCGCCGACGCCGACGAAGCCAACCACGTCTGTTCGGACGCGCGCGGGGCTGGTCTGACCTGGGCCCGGGCGCGCGTTGACTGCAGGGACTGTGAGGTCAAAATTGCTCATGACGGGCTCACCTAAAACCGATCTGATCACCCACATACTCGATGGTGGGATATCCGACAGTGTTACAATTAGATACATTGAACATCGGGCGCATGCCCCGGTCAACGGCATGTTCGGGGGGGATCGAGCGCCGTATCCGGTAATTGATGCGGGCATCGAGGGCGCTGGCGGTCCGTGGTGCAGCTTCTTCACCTGCCCGGACGTTGCGGACCTGCGTCCGTCGTGGAGACTCTCTTTATCGTCTCCGGCCGCGGGGCTGCGCCCCGACCCTGGGCTTCGCTCGGGCCCAAAGCCTCGAGAGACCGTGAATTGTGATGCAGATGGCCATGGAATTCCCCTTTGAACAGGAGCTAGGCATTGATGACGGGGCCTACGTCGAGCGGGTCGTCGGGACCGAGCTGATCGCCGTGCTCGCGTCAGGTCCGGTGCTGCCGGGCATGCCCTCGACCGCCGAATTCGTCGCCCGGGCCTTCGCCGACGACCCTCCCGAGGATGCCGAGCACGCGCTGGCGGTCCTGCACCGCAAGGCCCGCGAAGATCGGCTGGCCTCGGCGACGGCGGCGCTGTGGTCCGAGCGTGGCCTGATGATCGCCTGGGTCGGGGTGGTTCGGGCCCACTTGATTCGTGGCGCGCGGTTAGTCGCGAGCACCCACGATCACACCCTCGTCCACGAGCTCCCGAGCGCCGACGAGCTCGCGATCGTGGCTCCATTCGACGACAGCCCCGCGCTCGAGCGCATCGTGACGCGGACGCTGGGCGGGGGCGGGAGCCCGGGCCAGTGCACCTGGGTCGTGGCGCCGGGTGACGTGCTGCTGATGTGCGCGGCCCACCTCCACGACTTCAGGCCGCCAAACACCTACGTCGATCGGGCGCAGGACTTCGCCCGCCCGCTCGCCGGCCGCCTGATGGTCCAGCGCGAGTCGGCGCTCGACCACTACCAGGAGTCGATGTCTTCGCGCTCGAGGGCGTTGGGCAGCAAGGTCTCGCCGACCGAGTCGAGCTGAGTCAGGCGCGGGGGCAGGCCGGGCGCGGGCATCGGCTGGATGTCGCACGCGCCGCTGTCGAGGTAGGCGAGCGCGGCCGCGAGCATGCCCTCTTCGGGGTCGCCGAGCTGATGGAAGAGGTCGTCCTCGGCGAAGCAGTCGGCGGGCATGCCCTCGAAGTAGTCGGTGTTGCCGTTGGCGTTGACGAGCCGAAAGGTGATCGGGAACAGCAGCTTGTCGCAGAATTCGAAGCTCTTGGAGCCAACCGGCTTGCCCCCGGTCGGCCCGCCGATCAGGGTGACCTTGGCGTAGGGCAAGAGCGCGTTGATGACCAGCTCCGAGGCCGAGAGCGTGCGCGAGCTGGTCAGGACAATGACCTCGTCGGCGCCGAGCGAGTGGCCGAGCTCGCTGATCTCGGTCGACTTGTTTTCGCTGGTGTAGTTGCTGTTGTACTGGAAGGTGTACGCGGTCGCGCCCTCGTGATCGGCCCCGACCGTGAGGTTGACCTGGCGCTCGGCGACGCTGATCAAGCCGCCGCCGTTGTAGCGCAGGTCGATGACCACCGTGCTGACGCCCTTCTCCTTGAACATGGCGTAGGTCGCCTCGAGCTCGCTCTTGGTCGTCTCGACGAACTTGTCCATGATGTAGTAGCCGACCGGGACGCCGCCGGGCCCGTCGACGACCGACGCGACCGGGATGCTGACGATGTCGATCCAGTCTTTGGTCAGCATCACGGTCTCGACCTCGCCGGTCGCGAGGCGCTCGATCTCGAGGCTGACCTCGACGCCGGGCTCGTTGTCGCCGTAGACCGAGGACCAGCTGCCTTCGGCGTCGAGCTGCTCGGCGCTGACGCCGTTGACGCCGAGGATCATGTCACCGCGTAGCAAGTTGACGGCGGTCGCGGGCGAGTTGTCGCTGACGAAGGAGATGCGGACCTCGTTGTCGGGCCCGCGCAGGGTCTTGTAGCCGAGGCCGACGAACTTGCCCTCCATGAACAGAGCGTCGGAGGTCGACTTGTCACTAATTCGGGTCCAGCGGTCGACGCCCTGGCGCAGATCGCTGACCAGGGACTCGGGCGTCTCCCAGGCGCTGAGGTCGATGTCGGCGGGCAGCTCATCGGTCCACAGGTAGAATTCCCGCATGACGTCGACCACGAACTGGTTTTGGCTCTCGACCTCGCAGTCGGCCGGTTCCTCGACCTTGAACGGATCATTGAGCCTCAGCTCGCAGGCACAGAGCCCGAGGCTGATCGACACCATGGCGGTACTTGTCAAAATCTGTTGCAGCTGCATGGTCGCGGAGACATTGAAGCACGCTCGACGGGGGTCGGCGATGGCGGAGCTTCCGCGGGCCTCACGGGCCTGCGGGGCACCACTACGCGGGGATGGGGTGCGGGGCCGGCCGGGCTGAACACGTATGGGAACTCGCCTGCGCCGGACCAGCGGCCCTAGGTACGGGCGCATGAGCGCGGTCCGAAGAGCTGCGCGCGCGTGTTATGAAGCCGGGGTTAGGTCCGGTCGCGCGAGCCGATGGGGCTCGTCGCGGGCGGCCGCTTCCACAACTAGCATCCTCGAGGAGACACCATGGAACCCTTCATCGGAATGATCATCCAGTTCGGCGGAAACTTTGCGCCGCGGGGCTGGGCCTTTTGCGACGGACAGCTGCTCCCAATCGCGGAAAACAGCGCCCTGTTCTCGATCCTCGGCACTTCCTACGGTGGCGACGGCGTCACGTCCTTCGGGCTGCCCGACCTGCGCGGGCGCGCGGCGGTTCATCCTGGCAACGGCCCTGGCCTGTCGCACTACCGACTCGGCGACAAGGGGGGCGCCGAGCAGGTCACGCTGACGGTCAACCAGATGCCGAGCCACAAGCACGGCTACAGGGCGATCGCCGGGGACTCGAAGTCGACGACGGCGGCCGGGAACGCGCTGGGCAACAGCGCTCCGGGCAATGAGATCTACTCGGGTGGCACGCCCGACTCGGCCATGAACGAGGGCGTCATCGCCAACACGGGCGGCGGTCAGCCCGTCCAGATCATCCAGCCCTTCCAGTGCGTGAACTTCATCATCGCGTTGGTCGGCATCTATCCGTCGCGCAGCTGAGCGCTCAACCGTGACCATCAGCGCGTCCTCATTGACGCGCTGGTGTTCGCGTTATCGTGTGGTGAGTTGGGCTCGGAGTGTTCGAGCAGGCCGCGTATTCGGTGCGCGGCGCCGAGGGGGGCAGCTGACGAACAACGCGGCGGTGCTTCAACCGACCCCTGCGGTCGGGCATGGCGCTGGCCGGGTCCTGGTCAGGTGGGCTCGTCGAGGGGCCACTCATGGTCGTGGACGAGTTGCTCGCGGCGCTCGCGGATGGCCTGGGCGCGGTCTGGACGGCCATGCTCGGCGAAGAAGGCCGCGAGGGTCTGCAATGCCGGCTTCGGAGCTGTTTCAACGTATTGGAGCTGGCGCCAGCAGTCGTCCGCGAGCTCGTGCGCCCTCTCGGCTTGCGCGATCCTGTCGAAGATCTCGACGCCACGGGCGAGCACCGTGATCGTGACCGCGTGAACCTGGCCGAAGAGCTGCTCGCAGCGCTCGTAGATCGCGTCGAAGTCCGCACTGGCGGCGAGCAGATCACCGCGCTCGATGGCGTGCTCGTGGTGCAGCAGACGGAGCCGGAGCAGCGCGAAGGGGGTCGCCCACGCGCGGGCGCTCGCCTCGACTTCGGCGAGGGCGGCGCGGGCCTCGGCGGGACGAAAGTGGTGGATGTGGAGCCACGCGAGCCCGGACCAGGCGAGATGGCGCAGCTGGACTTCGTCTCGCTCCCACGCCTGGCTCGTGGCCCGATGCAGGCTCTCGAGCGCATGCGTGTCGTCGCAGTTGCTGACATGACGAAGCGCGCGAACGAGCGAGCCTGATGAATCGTCGAGCGGAGGGTCTGGGTCGTCAGCCGCGACGCCGAGCTCGAGGTGGAGCTCGGCGCGGAGTTGCTTGGAGAGCTCATTCGCGCCGCCGGAGGCCTCCCACTCGTGCAGCGCGCGGCGTGCCGCCGTGCGAGTACCGTGGGGCGGGCGGAGCTCGGTCAGGAGGCGCAAAAGGGCGAGCTGCTCGGTGCTCTTGCTGGCCGAGGTCAAGGTCTCGAGGCGTGCGCGCAGTCGGTCCCAGGTGAAGGCCTGGAGGGTGGCGATGAACCCGGCGTAGCTTGTTGGGGGGTGCCACCAGTCCAAAAAATCGGTGCGCTGCGGGGGCGCGAGGGCGCGGACGGACGCTTCGAGGAGTCCGGGGCGTTGCCACACGCGCCAGGCATGATCCGTTTGGGGCGGCGGCCCCTCGAGCTCGGGCGCGGCACGAGAAAAGAGATGCAGGAGGCGTTTTTCGAGCTCCGAGAGTTGGCGCTCCTGTTGGATCGCGTCCGCAATCGCTCCCAACGCCTGCTCCACCTCTTGGTCGAGAAGGGTGTCAATCGGGCTGTCGTGAACGAGCGCGCCGTCGACCCCGGGGCGCTCGAGCCGACGGAGGTGTATGGCGTCGGTCTGGCCTGGGCGCTCGGGTCCAATTTCGATGAGCAGCGAGCCTGGTGACGGCTCGGGGATCTCGAGCGGAAGGTAGAGATCGTCAACCACGAGGAACACGCGCTGGCGGCCCGTGAGCTGACGATAGCGGTGCTCCAGATCGACCTCGTGCACCGGCGGCAGCTCGCCCTCGTCGCCGAGCTCAGCGACGATCGCGTGCAGGACCATGAAGGTCGTGTCGAGCATGGGCGCGGCGACCCACACGACTCGATCCCATCGTTCACGAGTGCGTTCGAGCGCGGCTCGGGCCAGCGCCGCCCGGCCGACACTGCGCTTGCCACTCAGTCCGATCCGCCGAGCCCCGGCGAGGATACGATCAGCGATCAACTCGAGCTCCACATCCCGCCCAATCAACGGCTCGGTGAGCGCCGGGGGCTCGTCGATGAAGCTCGGCATCCCGGAGCGGTCGGCGGGCCCAAAGCTGGGATCGATGCCGAGCGCGCCGACGGCTTCGAAGGGCAGCAGCAGCCACGGAGGTGGGTCTCGAGGCTCGTGGGGGGTCGCAAAGCGAAACTGCGCCGCGTGCACGCTGAAGAGATCGGGCGCGACATCACCGAGCTGGCGCAGCGCATCGAGCCGCAACATCAGCACGAGGGGGCCGCTGAGGCGGGTGACGAGCTGGTCCCGCCGGCTGTTGAGCTGGGCGAAGCAACGCTCGAGCGCCTCGGGATCTCGACGACTGGCCTCGGTGGTCGTCAGGACGGCCAGCGGCGCGACGCCGTCGACGCTCGCCGTCAGCCGCTGCAAAGGGCCGTCGTCGTCGGCGTCGAGGGGGCTCGAATGACGCAGGTCGCGTTCGAGCGCGGTGGCCTCGAGCGCGACCATCAGCTCGACGTGCCGCTCGGTTCGCGCGTCGGGCACGATGACGAGCAGCAGCGCAAAGCCTTCGCTGAGCGCCAACGCCTCCCGCAGGCGCGCCCACTCGTTGGCGTTGTCAGCCTGGGCCAGCCACCAGGCGAGAGCCTCCTCGTCGTTCACGGGAGTGACTCGATGTCGTCCCAACCGGGCACGTCATCAGCGAAGCCGAGCTCGGCCCAGGACAGCGGGTGGGCGTCGTACCAGGGGCTTCCATTGTGATAGCGAAACATCTTGAAGCCCTGCAGCAAGCTGTCCATGCGCAGCTGGGCCGCCTCAGCATCGGGGAACTTCTTGCTCGGGTGGAGCCTCCGCAGCACGTCCTTGTCTTCGAGCACCAGCGCCTGCAAGTAGGTCTGCCGAACCTGCTGGACAGCGGCCTCGGCGTGCTCACGCGTGAAGGCCTCGGCCTCACCGACCCGGTAGGTCATCTCGGTCAAGAAGCGCAGCAGATCGCGGAAGTAGCCCCCACAGCGCGCGCTGAGCCAGCGAGGGATCGCCTGATCGGCGAACAGATTCCGGGGCACGCGGCGAAACAGGGCCCTCGCCATTGCCTCGACGCCCGCGAAATTGAGGCTGCCATCGCGCTCATAGACCCTGACCATGGGCAAGAACTGCAGCTCCGAGCCAAAGTTTGCGGCCAGCTCCGAGGCCCTGCGGACCATGAAGGGCGGGACCGTGTAGATGGTATGGACCGGGGGCCGCAGATCTCGGCCCTGCACGATGAACGCGCCGAACCAGTGGTTGTGAAACTCCTCGCGGCGCGCAGACGCGTGGAGGTCGCCGGTCGCCCGCTTCTCGGCCCCGTCGACGATGATCACGAGCTCCTTGCCGGCTTCGTGCGAAGCCGCGGCAGCCTGCTCGAGCAGACCGTGGATATGCTGGCGGAGGCCGTCGCGCTGTCGCAGCTTCTTGGCTACTGCCTGAAACAAGGTGTCATCCGTCGTCAGCTTGGCCTTGACGCCCTCGACGTTGCCCTCGACGCTGACCTCTGACTTTAGGAGCCTCCACACCCGTTGGACGTACTCGCCGGCCCACGCGCTGGCGCCCTCGGGCTTGCCGTCGGGGAACACGCTGAGGACCAGCGCGAGCATCAGATCCTCCGTTGAAACAGGCCGCTCGTCGCTGAGCCACTGCCCGGCGTCGGCCATCACGACTCGGTAGCCTTGCGCGCGGAGCTTCTTCTCGAGCTGCTTGAGCTCTGTGGTCTTCCCGCTGCCACGCAGGCCTGTGACGAGCTGCGCCGTGGGCTCGGAGGCAAGATCGATGACGTCCGCGAGGCGGTCACGCCAGGGCGCACCTCGGAGGTTGAACTCGGGGGCGTCGAAGTCGAAGTGGCGCGGGTCTTCGGGCCCGACGGGCTCCTCGGGCTTGCAGTCGGCGATCAGCTTGCGTTTTAGGTCGCGGTCCATTCGCTCGCTGGATCCTACCTTGAACGGACGCTTTCGTCCCCGGGGCCTGTCGCACGCGGCTTGGCGTCCCCGGCGCGACGCGACGCAGGCAGCGACGCCGCTGCGCTCTCAGGGCTGCGGCGCCGGTCGGATCGGCAGGCTCGGCAGCGCCTCCGTCGCCAGTCGATACTCCGACGGCCAGGGGTAGTGCTGACAATCGTGGCGACTGTAGAAGTCGATCACGTCCTCCCAGTCGACGAGGTGCTCGTCGAGCGCCCGGACGATCTCGGCCGCGTCCTCTTTGCAGGCAATCACGTCTGGGCCCGGGTCGTGGGCGCGGGCGGCCATGCCGAGGAGGCCGACGACCTCGGGCGGAACCTGGCGGACCCAGGCGGCGCCCAGGGCCGTGATCTCGAGCATGCGCAGGTCGATGACCTCGACGCTGTGGCTGCCCCCGCAGACGGAGATGTCGAAGGTCTGGCCGGGATCGATGACCATCGCGTCGTAGTTGAACACCACGGGCGACTTGCACTCGCCGCCCTCGGCCTTGCGCATGAACAGCCGATAGGCGAGGGGCTGCTCGCCGTTGTTCGTCACCACCAAAGTGGTGTGCCTGCCCTTGCTGATGATCCCCCGGCGCTCGAGCGAGAGGGTGTCGACCCGGACCTTGAAGGTCAAGGGGCCGATGCGCTTGGAGCTCCCTGGCGCGATGATCTTGGGTGAGCCGTAGCTGATCGGGTGGGAGAAGGCGTTGGGCTGGCGAAGCTCCTCGATCGTCAGCGGGTCGAGGTCGAGCGCCACGGCGGTCTCGAGGACGTGGCCGCGGTAGAGGGTCTCGAGCTCTTGTTGGGTCACCGGGGCGGGCTCGACCTCGACCGCGCTCACGGCCCCGGTCTCGACCCCGGCCTCGGTCTGCGTCTCGGCGAGGGCCGCGGACTCGGTGTCGCGGTTGGCGTCGAGGAGCTTCCACAGGCCAAAACCGGCGCCCGCGACGATCGCAAGGCCGACGCCGATCATCAAGGCGATGGCGGTCGTGCGGGGGACAGCTGCGCCCCCAGGCTTCGGTGGCTCCGGAGCTGGCGCCGCGACCTTGCGCTTGGGGTCCAGCACGATCTCGAGGTTCGGCGCCGCGCGGTCCCAGTCGGGGGAGTCGACGAGCCGAGTTCCCGGCGGGAGGATCGGACCCGGGGTCTCGGGCGCCGGCTTGCGGTCCTTGGACATGGCGGTGAAATCTACCCCAACCTCGGACGCTGCACCCCCAGCTCGGTGTCAGTCCCCCGTGGCTTGGACATCTGTGCACGCTGTTCCAGGGCAGGGGCTCCGCGCACGAGCGTCGGGGCGCGCTCGCCTGCGAGGGGCCGGTGCTATGGTACCCGCGAGCGCTCGCCCGTTCGGAGCTTGAGCATGTCGACACGCGTCGTTCAGATCAGCATTGCGTCCCTGCTGCTCGCGCCGTCGCTGGCCTGCGCAGGCGGGACCAGCGAAGAGGGGACCTTCGGCACCTTCTCCGGCGGCTCGTACACGACCTTGACCACGGCGGACGACGAGCCGGGCGACGCGACCGACGCCGGGTCCGGCGAGGGTGACTCGAGCTCGGGCGACGGCGACCCGGGCGACGGCGATGGCGACGGCGATGGCGACGGCGACGGCGACGGCGACGGCGACCCGAGCACGGGCGACGGTGACGGTGACGGCGACGGCGGCGGCCCGAGCTGCGGCAACGGCATCGTCGAGCAGGGCGAGACCTGCGATGGCAACGACTTCGGCGCTCTGACCTGCGCCGACTACGGCTTCGATCAGGGCTCACTGGCCTGCCTCGCCTGCGCGATCGATATCTCGGGCTGCTCGAACGGTGGCGGCGGCGGCGGCCAGCCGGTCGACGGGCTGTACTCGCACTGCCTCGTGCCCGACGAGTGCCTGGGCCTCGACGCCTGCGCGACGGTCACGATGATGGGCGAGGTCGACCCCTTCGATGGGTTCTGCACCAACTATTGCGCGAACGATGGCGAGTGCCTCGTCAACCACGGGGGCACGGCGACCCCCGTGTGCAATTCCGAGGTGAGCCCCTACTGTGTGTTGGACTGCGCGGGGGGCGAGACGTGCCCGGCGGGCATGGCCTGCACGCTGCTCGATGGCGACAAGGAGTGGTGCTATTAATCCGCTCGAGACCTAGGCATTGCACCAGGGGCTGCTAGAGCTCGACTTCGCCGCTGTAGGTGCCGCCGACGCCCGTGAGGCCATCGAGCGTGACGCTGCCGGCGCAGTCCTCGAGCTCGTTGGTGCCGCTGTCGTCGTCGAGGACCATGTCGCCGAGGGCGTTGCCCTGGCTGTCGATCGAGCCCTCGAAGGAATAGTCGATGCTGCCTTCACCACCGAGGATCGCGCCGACGAAGACGCCGGAGGTCGAGAAGTACTCGGCGGCCGGCTGGTCACATGGACCGGCGTGCTCGATGAGGAACGGGCTGGAGAAGCTGCCCTCGAGGTCGCCGGTGAAGCTGAAGGTCGCAGGGAGCTCGATGACGCACAGGTCTGGCGCCTCCTGGGAGATATAGGTAGGTGCGCCCATCTCCACGCTGAAATCGCCCGCGACATCGATCGCGTCATCGTGATGGCCGTGGCCGTGGCCGTGGCCGTGGCCGTGACCGTGGCCGTGGTGACCGTGTCCGTGTCCGTGGCCGTGCCCGTGCCCGTGTCCGTGACCGTGGCCGTGCCCACTCTTGGCCCGCTCGGGCGAGTTGCCCTGGATGTTCTTGTGGGCGTAGGCGGAGCCTGCTGTGGCCACGACGAGGGTGAGTCCGGCCAAAACTGCAGCTACGTTCGATGTCATCTTCCGACCTCCATGACCGGGATGCTAGCATCCGGTGATTTTTTGAAAAGGGCGATTTCGTCAATTGATATATCTGCGTCGTCATCGCATTGGTGGATGGCGCAATCGAGGCTGCGGCCCCATTCGCAAGCCGTCCAGATCATCGCACAGCGAGCGAATGGGGCAGTTTGCTCGAATTCGAGCAAAGGGGCGAGTTCGCGTTTGTCGCACGCACGACTCAGGGGTCACCTGCACCAACCTGCGGTGCGACCCCTGGGTCATGCTTGCGTGGATCGGAGGCTCAACGCTGGGGCGGCGCGGTCTCGCGGATCAGCGCGCCATGCCCCGTGGTCATGACCAGGATCGCAAAGCGCTCGACCTGATCGAGCTCGTTGGTCGAGAGCGACGCGTAGTCGAAGGCCCCACGTATGTCGGTGTAACCGTCTTTGTAGAACCCGACCGCGCCGTCACCCTTGCGCGCGTAGACCTTGACGTAGGCCCGCGTCAGCGGCTTGTTGGTCCCGCGCTCCTGAACCCGCAGCTGGCCGAACTGTTCGATCACGCGTACGTGCAGATCGTGGGCATAGTTGGCCTTTGATCGGCGCAGGCCCTCGCCGACGATCTCGATGATGGTGTTCGCGCTGCGGTACTCGGGCGGCAGCTCGAAGCGGTGCTCGGTCTGATCTGCGGGCAATTCGTGGCGCGCGCTGTGATTGGGTTGGACGATCGAGAAGCGGCCCGACTGATCCTTCATGAAGGGCTGACGCGAGAACAACAGCTCGATGTCCATGCGGTAATAGCTGACCGTGCACGCGGCCAGGTTTTGGTAGCTGAGGGCGATCGTGCTGCCGTCGACCTCGAAGTCGAACCCGACCTCGGTCGCGGCGAGGCGCGCGTGCTCCTGCTCGCGGCTGTCGGCGTCAACGACTTGGGTGGCCGCGCCCTCGGCCTCGTCGAGGACCGCGAGGAGGTTGGCGAAGCGCTCGCGCCAGCGATCGACGGGGTGCTCTCGATGGCGGGCGGCGAGCTCGCGGGCGCGGGCGGTGTCTTCGACGAGCAGGGCCGCGTAGGCGCGGAGATAGTCGAACTGCAGCTGCCCGGTGACAGACTGGGCGTCGACGCGCTCGAGCAGGGCGAGGCCGTCGGCGACGCGATCTTGCAAGAGCAGGTACGAGGCCGCGGCGAGGAGCTGCTCATCGCTGGGGCGGCGCAGATAGACCAGCCCGCGCAAGAAGGCCTGATACTGAGCCGCGAACGCGGTGTTGAGGATCTTGCGTCGGGCCCCGAGCTGGTGGGCGCGGGCGTTGACGAGCGGCGCGTACTCGAGGTGCTCGTACCAGCCGCGGGTGACGGGGTCGACGCGGATCAGCGGCGAGTCGATCGCGAGGCCGCAGCCGCGCAAGAGCGCGTCTTGGTGACGCAGGTACACGCCGATCGCCTCGACGTCGGCGTGGTGGACCGCGTAGGACCACAGCAGGTCATCGTAGACGTGGCGCCGGGACAGGCGGGCCAAGATCGCCTCGAACAGGCCGCGCTCGCGCATTCGCCAGGCGACGCGGCTCAGCTCGAGGCGCTCGACGTTGTGCTGGTCGAGGTAGCGCAGGAGCTCGTCGTCGTCGGCGTGCTGCGAGACGTGGCTCCACGACGCGGTGTCGACCACGCTGAGCCGACGCACGACCTCGAGGGTTGTCGGCGCGGCGAACACCGCGAGCGCGCCGTTCTTGGCCACGTGGACCGGGAAGTGGGCGAAGCTGCCGGGGGCGGGGAAGTAGAAGGCGTACTCGATCGCGTGGGTCCCGTGGGGCGGGAGGTGAACGTGGAGGTCCCGGGTCGCGCGGCCGTTGGACACGGGCATCGCGCCGCGGGGGATCTGGACCAGGAGCTCGAGCTTGTGGGCCGAGGAGCTCGGGTTGGTCAGCACGACCTGGCAGACGTAGACCGTGTGGATCAGCAGCTCGCCCTCGACGTATTTGTCGTGGCGCTCGTTGTCTTCGTAGCGGTAGCGATCGTCGGCCCGAAAGTAGTTTTGGCTGACGAGCACGCCGAGCGGGCGCGGGTCGGGCTCGACCGCGACGATCTGCTCGTGGAAGGTGATCAGCGGGGACTTGGCGCCGAGGGTCAGCGCGGCCCCGTCGAGGCTGGTCTCGGTCGGCTCGGCGTCGAAGGGCAGGTCGAGGACCGCGAGCGCGCACATCATCTCGGCGAAGTTGGCGGTCGCGCGGACGAAGTGGCCCGACAAGAAGGGCCCGTCGCCGCTGTGCGCGGCGTAGTCACGCCAAAAGGCGTTGACGCCGATCAGCTCGGGGCCCTGCGCGGTCGGGGGCCGGCGATAGTAGTTGTTCTCGGCCCACTCTTGCGTCTTGTCGAGGACCCGATAGAGGCGTCGGGCCTCCTCGCGCGCGGCGACGTCTTCGTCGAGGCGAGCGCGGCTGCTGAGGCCATCGAGCATCGGCGCCTCGGCGGGGGGAGCTGCTCGCTTGCTCTTGCGGCGGCTGCGTGAGGGGCTGCCCAGCGTTGGGGGGGGTCCGCCTGGGCCCGGTCCGAGCGGGGGTGGGCCGCTCGGCGGGCCTCCGAAGCTGCCCCCGCTCGGCCCGCCGCCGCCCTCGGCCAGGCTGAGCTCCTCGGCCTCGGCCTCGGCCTCGGCCGCGAGCTCGTCGAGGCCGAGGGGGTCACGGGTGTCGAGCGCGCTGCCCTGGAGGGCCGTATCGAACGCGGCGTTGTCACCCTCGAGGTCGGGCGGGAGCAGATCAAAGCGATCGTTGATGTGGCGCGCGGTCGGCCCGGGCTCGCCCTCGACTCGGGTTGCGAGCAGGATGCGCTCGAGGGTGTTGAGGCGGCCGTAAGCCCAGGGCTCGAGGTAGCCGGCCAGATCGTCGCCGAGCAGGTAGTGATCGATGAAGGTCTTGTCGCGCTTGTTGGCCAGGTAGGGCTGGATGTGCGCGGCGAAGAAGGCCGGGTCTTTGCGCGACAAGAACAAGCTCAGCTCGTGGCAGGCGTACTTGCTGTACTTGCTGCGCTGATCCTCGGGCGAGAGCGAGGGCCAGCGGGTCACAAACTCGAACTCGCGCAGGTGGCTGTCGTTGGACAGGGTCAAGAGCAGGGCGTGGGCCTTGGCGAGGGTGTCGACGACCTCGAGCTTGGCGGTGTGGATGTCGTCGAGGGTCAGCGTGGCCCCGGGCGCGAGGCCGGTCCGCTGCTTGCGCTTGACGAAGTGCCCGTCGGGCGCGAGCCCGTTGTCGAGGCGTAGATCCCGGGGCGCGGCCTCGACCTCGGGCAGGGTCGCGTCGCGCGAGGCGAGCCCGCGCGCGTTGGCGGCCACGACATGCACGAGCTGGTGGCCGGCGAGCTCCTCGCGGGCGAGGGTCACGACGCCCTCGTCGTCGAGCTCGAGGTTGAGGGCGACGTAGGCGGGCGCGGCGAGGAAGTCGAGGTTGTTGGAGGGCGCGGCCTGGATGGCCCGGGGCACGGGCGCGGGCGCGGCTGGGGGTCGCGCCATCGCCTCGCTCTTGCCCGCCGCGCCGAAGGACGCTCCAGCCTTGGCTGACTCGGTGCCCGTGGAGGTCCCGCGCCGGGCCCAGGGGTTGAGCAGCAGGCCCGGGCGCTCGAGCATGGTGCCAGCGAAGATCTCGGCCCTGCGACGCTCGAGGATGTAGCGGTACTCGTCGCCGATGTCGCGGCCCGAGAGGTAGTGGCTGCTGCTGCGACGGACGCTCGCGGACAGCGGCTCGGGGAGGCGGACACGATCGAGCGAGCTGCGGGCGCGGGTGGCCGCGACGAAGCGACTGGCGAAGAGGTGGACCCGGGTGTCGGCGTCGGCCCCGGCGACGCGGACGCGCAGGCGCTGCTCGTCGACCTCGATCGCGGCCACGCGCAGACGCTCGGGCGCGCGCAGCTCGAGGTGGCGCTTGGCCGAGAGGGCGAAGCCGCTCTTGGCCTCGCCGCCGACCCGGACCCGGACCCGCTGGCGATCGTGGGCGAGGACGAGGTCGTAGTCGCCGGGCTCGAGCCCGCGGATTTGAATCGCGTCGTCGTCGATCGAGACCGCGTCCATGCGCTCGCGCAGATAGCCGCTGCCGCGGCGCTCGAGCAGCGAGCGGACGGGCGCGTCGTCGTCGTCGAGCCTGGCCAGGGTGAGCTCCTGACCGGCGGCGATGTGGATGATGGTGGGGATCGAGCCCGTTGGCCGCGGCAGGGTCCAGCTGGCCTGACCGCCCGCGCCGAGCGAGGCCTGGATGTTGTCGATGTCGTCGAGGCGCCCGAGCTCGACGCGGCCGCGGGCGTCGGTCTGGAGCGCGATCTGCATGCGCGCGTTGAAGTCGAGGTGGCCAAAGCTGAGGTTGACCTGCATGTCGGGCCGCGGCTCGCCGGACTTGCCGAGGGCGTGGAGCACGTAGCCCGAGGCGGTCGCGGCGAGGTGGAGCCCGACGATCTCGGCGCCGACGTCGATCCCGTTGACCGCGATCGAGCTGCGGTCCGAGAGCTCGACGTCGCGCTGCTCGCTGAGGCTCCGGACCTTGGCCCGGACCTCGAACGAGAGCTGCGCGAGGGCCTCGGGGACCTTGAACGAGTGGACGGCCTCGGCCGCGTCATCGAGCTCGAGGGCCACGGTCACGCTCGAGCTGGTCCCGTGGCGGTCGCTCGAGGTGATCACGAGCTGCGGCGCCGAGAGCAGGCTCGGGGCCGCGGGCAGGCCGTTGACGCTCAGGGTCGCGCGGATGACCAGGTCGGCGGTCTGCCCGGCGATCAGCTGCTCGCGCTCGACGTGGACCCCGGCCCGGAGCTGGTAGCGCTCGGCCTCGACGCGGAGGCTGGCGATCGAGCTCGCGCGGCCGTGGCGGAGCAGGATCTTGCTCGTCGAGCCGGCTGCGCTGTAGGGGATCCGGACCTCGGCCCGCTCGTTGGCCGGGTACTCGCGGCCGCCAAACCACACGCTGGCCTCGGGCACGAGCTCGTCGTCTTCATTGAGGATCGTGAGCACGTGACCGGCGGCGCTGAGGCGCTCGACGAAGCGCAGCCCGCCCTTGCGGACGAGCGCGCGGCTGCTCTTGCCGCCGCCGATCAGCTCGATCACGTAGGTGCCCGGCTCGGTCAGCGACTCGAATTTCAAGCTCCGTCGGACCCGGCGCAGGGCCGGCTCGTCGTACTCGATCACGCGCTCGTGGTTGGCCACGAGCCCGTCGAGATCGACGCTCGTGTCGAGCTCGCGGCCGTGGGTCTGAAAGTAGGCCAGGGTGTTGATCTCGAACACCTTCACGACCAGCGCCGGGACCTTCTTGAGGTCGACGCGCAGCTCGACGGGCTCGTTGGCGCCGACGTAGCGCGGGTTGTCGGGTGCGAGCTCGATGTCGACCCGATCCTCGAGCTCGCCGTAGTACGAGGGGCTGTCGAGCAGCGAGTACCAGCGCTCCTGATCGCCGACCCCGGCCAGGATCTTGGTCTCGGCGAACACGCGGCGCAGGTAGTCGCCGTCGAGGAAGGGGCGGTAGGCGTCGTAGTCGTCGACGCTGGGATCGGCGAAGATCTGGCCGAGGTAGTCGCGCATCAGCGCGTCGTCGCCGGCCACGGGCGCGAGGCCGGTCGCCGCGACGTAGTCCTGGCCGAAGCGGGCGAGCGCGCGCTGGTGGGCGCGGCGGTAGTCGCTGGCCATGTACGCGGCCTGGCGCGGGAGCCTGATGTAGCGATCGAAGCGGGCGCGGTCGTAGACCCCGCGCCGCCGATCGAAGTCGAGGCGGTGGTAGAGCACGTGGAGCTTGAGGCTGTTGAAGGTCTCGGCGAGGGGCTCGACGAAGGCCCACAGCGTGTCGAGGTGCGCGTCCATCCGGGCTGGCTCGGCGTCGAGGTCGACGTCGGGCCCCGGTTTCAGCCGCGACAGGAGGACCTCGACGAAGCGGCGCTCTGAGACCAAAGCGGGGCGCGCCGTGGCGAGGGCGTTGAGCTGGGCGAGGGTCAGGAGCGAGTGGATCGGGAGCCCGCCGAAGCCGCGCGAGTGCTTGTCGTCGAGCTCGCGCAGGACGAGGGCGACGAGCGAGGGGTAGTCGGGCCGGCGCAGGCGTGAGAGCAGCGCGCGCAGCCGGGTCAGCGAGCCGGCGATCTGTTTGGACTCGGTCAGCCAGTCGAGCGCGCGATCGGTGAAGCCATCGAGGTTGTCGTGGCGGCCCAGGGCGTCGACGAGGAACGCCTCGCGGCCGATCTGCGCGGGGTCGAGGCGGGTCGGCAGCTCGCTGCGCGCGTCCTCGGTCTCGCGCTGATGATCGAAGGTCAGGTTGAGGCGCCGACGGATGTGCTCGAGGGTCTGGGCGGGGTCGCGCTCGTAGCTCAGCAGCGCCTGACGATCGCGGATCTCTCGCACGCGGGCGGTCTCGTCGTGGCGCTTGACCCACGCGTCGAGCAGGGCCTCGACCTCGTCGAGCTCACCGCGGAGCTGGTGCTCGAGGCAGTGATGAAAATAGTAGTCTTCGGTCCCTGGGATCAGCGTCGCGAGGGCAGCCTCGCGATCCGATGCCAGCGCGAGTGCTTCGAGCTGCTCGATGTCCATATGGTGGCTAACCTTGGGGGTTGTACGGGAGCGTGTACGGGAGCGTGTCCGGAGCGATCCGAAGCGCGCCGTAGAAGTTGGCGTCGGCGTCGCCGCTGAGCTCGGTCTCAGCGACGTTGGCGGCGCCACGGGCGGCGGGGCGCGTCGTGGTCACTGCGGTCAATCTCGTCGTGCAGTGCATGGTATCTACCTCGGGCCCACGCTACCACGAGGGCGTCTTTGGGTAACATGAGTAAAGATCCCGTCTCAGCCACGCTCGCGTATCACGAGCTGACCAAGCACCGCCTGCCCAACCGCTATGCGCGTTCGCTCGGGTACCTCGACTGGGACAACCAGCCCAACCCCTTTCGGCTCTACGAGGGCAGCGAGCGAGACGTGCTCGCGCGCGATGACGAGCGCGTCGGTCCGACCCTCGACGAGGCCTACGACCCCGCCCGGATCTCGGCTCACCCGCTCGACGCCGCGGGCGTCGCTCGCCTGCTCTACGACGCGATGGCCCTGTCGGCGTGGAAGGAGGTGGCCGGCAAGCGCTGGTCGCTGCGCTGCAACCCGTCGAGCGGCAACCTTCACCCGACCGAGGCCTACGTCGTCGGTGAGGTCGCCGGGCTCGGCGACGGGCCGCGGCTGTGGCACTACACGCCCCTGCTGCATGCGCTCGAGCGTCGGGCGGCGGTCGACGCTGGGCTGTGGGACGCGCTGCGCGGTCAGGGGGAGGGCGTGATCATCGGGCTGAGCTCGATCCCGTGGCGCGAGTCGTGGAAGTACGGGGAGCGGGCGTTTCGCTACTGCCAGCACGACGTCGGCCACGCGCTCGCGGCTCTGGCCCTGGCCGCGGCGGCGCTCGGCTGGCACACGCGGATGTTGCCCTCGCTCGACGACGCGGCCGTGGCTCGGCTCCTCGGCCTGGCGAAGATCGAGGGGCCCGAGCCCGAGCACCCCGACCTCGCGCTCTTTGTCGGTCCGCGCCTGCCCTCGCATGCGCCGGTCGTGCCCGAGTCGCTCGCGCTCGGGCTGAGCGGGGTCGCCAATCGTCTCAGCCAGTCGCACGAGCCCTGGCCGGTGATCGAGCACGTCGCCGGGGCGTGTCGACGGGTCGGCGCGGTGACCTTCGATGAGCCCTCGCCCGACGCGTTGCCCGAGCCGCCGCCGTCTGGTTCGAACGCGGCCGCCCACCACCTGTTTCGAACGCGGCGCAGCGCCGTGGCCATGGACGGGGTCACCGGGTTGTCGCGCGCGAGCTTCCTGGCGATGCTGTCACGGACGCTGGCGCGGCCCGGGCACGCGCCCTTTTCGAGCCTGCTCGGTCGCCCGCGCGTGCACCTGTTGTTGTTCGTTCATCGGGTCGAGGGCCTCGAGCCGGGGCTGTATCTGCTCCTGCGCGACCCGTCCGTGCGCGAGGCGGTCGCGGCCAGCATGCACGAGGGCTTCGGGTGGGAGCCCGTCGAGACCGGGGCGCTCGCGCTGCCGCTTTGGTGCCTCGAGCGAGCCGACACGCGTCAGGCCGCGGGGCTGGTCTCGTGCCACCAGAGCATCGCGGCCGACGGCGCGTTCGCGGTCGCGATGCTGGCCGAGCTCGGCCCGGCGCTCGCCGACCACGGGGCGTGGATGTATCGCCACCTGCACTGGGAGGCCGGCGCGATCGGGCAGGTCCTCTACCTCGAGGCCGAGGCGGCCGGGCGCCGGGCGACGGGGATCGGCTGCTTCTTCGATGACGGGGTCCACGAGATCATCGGGGTGGGGGACCACTCGCTGGACACGATCTATCACTTCACGATCGGCGGGGCCGTCGACGATCCGCGCCTGCGCACCGTCGACGCCTACGAGCACCTCGCCCCGTGAGGCTCAGGGATCGTCTTGCATGTAGGGGCACTCGGTCATCGGCGGCAGGCACACGCAGGTCGCCATGTCGACCCCGTCCCAGCACGCGACCGTGCCCTGGACCATGTTGTTGCTCGAGTAGGGCGTCGAACACAGGGGGCCGTTGGTGTTCGGGTCGACCCCGCAGGCGCAGTAGGGCTGCTCACCGACGATGCAGCTCGACCGATCGAGACACCAGCCGATGCCCGTGGAGTTGACGGCGATGTTGTCGATCACGGGCTGGCTCTGCACGCAGTTGAGCGGCCCGCAGTCGGCGTCCGAGAAGCACTCCTCGCCGTCGAGGGCCTCGCCGAGGCTGCCGCAGGCCGCCCCGGTGAGCAGGCCGCCGAGCAGCAGCAAGTATTTGACCGTACTGCGCATCAAAAGCTCCACGCCGCGCCGAGCGAGAAGCCGCCGCCGGGCAGGGGCGCGACGTCGAGGCCCGCGAGCCGAGTCGAGCGCTCGTTGCGGAGCTTGTTGCCGCGGACGGTCGCCCACAGGCCGATGCCCGCGCCGAGCACGAACCCGCCGATGCCTCCGTAGAGCATCGCCTGGCTCGTGGTGTAGCCCGCGATGTACTTGCTGCGATCGGCGCTCCCGGCCGCGCCGACGTCGGTCGACTCGGCGCTGTACTTTTTGTTTTGGGCCAGCCCGATGTAGGCCAGCACGACGCCACCGGCCGCGATCGCGTAGCCCGAGAGCGCCGTGAAGGTCATGACCTTGATGCGCTTGTCGAGGGTCTCGGTCGCCAGATCCACGCCCGCGACGCCGTTGGTGTCGGTCATCTTTCCGACCGCGCTCGTGCTCGTCGTGGTCGTCATTTGCGGGCGGTCGATCGGCACGACCTCGACCTGGAGCGCGGCCGCGCAGCCGGCGGGCGGGCCCGCGATCGCCAGATCCCCGGTCTCTCCCTCGGCGACGGTCGACGGCGCCGAGCAAGCCGCCGCGTCGCCGTCGCGGTTGAGGATCTCCTTGGACGCGGTCGACCCGGCTCCGGTTTCGACGCCCGTGCCCTTGACGCCGCCCGAGATGCCGATGTCGGCTCCGGCGCCCGAGTAGAACACGAAGGCGCCCACGCTCAGGCCCGTGACGACGTGGGTCGCCCCGTCGCAGCGACCCGAGAGATCCGAGGTCTGAAAGTAATAGCGGCTGGCCTCGTGGCGTCCGACCAGGACCATGTCGACGTTGAGCTGACCGTCGCGCTCGAGCTTGCCCTCGAGCTTGACCGCGCCGATCGGGATCTTCGCGTAGAGCTCGTCGGCGTTGGTGATCTTGATGTTCTCGGACTTCGGCGTGACGCTGGTGTAGCTGTAGGCCCCGCTGACGGTGCAGTTGGTGATCAGCTCCATCTCGCAGTTGCGATAGCGAACCGCGACCAGGCCCTGCTTGACGCGACTCTCGAGCGCCGCGCGCTCGCCCATCGGCCACTCGACGACCAGCGACTTCGATGCCTCGGCGCCGGGCTTGCACTTGCCGACGCTGCCCTCGAGAGTCGGCGCGGTCGAGTCGGCCAGCTTCTGGGCGGCGTTACCGGTCTTGCACGCCACTATCCCCAGGGTCATCGGCAGCGCGACCGCGGCCGCGACGACCGTGCGCCAGAGTTTGAATGGGGGAGCTGTCACAGGCGAGAGAATAGGCGGTCTTTGCGGCGGATAAAACCAAAACAACAGCCCATTCAGCCGGTCGAGTCGGTCGAGTCGTCGCCGGTCTCGGTCTCGGTCGAGTCGTCGCCGGTCTCGGTGTCTCCGGCCTCGGCTGAGCCGCAATCTACGCTGCAGCCGGCGCCTTCGAGCACACCTCGGAGCACGCAGCGCTCGCTCGCGTTGGCGATCGAGGCGGTGACCACGGCCCCGCACTCGGCACCCTTGGGCAGGGCGATGGGCACCAAGGCCAGGCCGTCTTCATCGTGGGTCGCCGTCTTCGTGAGCTCGGCGCAAGCGGTCGAGACTGTGAGCTCGAGCTCAGCGGGAGAGCCGTCGAGCTGCTCGGGCAGCGCATGGACGGCGTAGATGACCTGGTCGCTCGTGACGTTCAGATCTCCCGTGCTCGCGCAGCTGTCACTGCCCAGCGCGGGCCGGCGGCCGTCGGCTTCGTCGCGGACGTCGAAGATCGGCTCGACGATGTCGCCGCAGCCCGTCGCCGCGAGCACGGTCACGGCCAAGCCCAGTCGAAGCGTCGCTCGAAGCGTTTTCATGACGCTCACTTGCCCCTCGCGTAGAGCCGCCAGAGCGTAAGGTCGACGCCGAGCGCGACGCCGATCTGGAGGGCGTCGGCTCCGGGCCCGCTGACGGTCGGGCCCCAGGTCCGAAACTGCGGGCGATAGACCGCGCCGAGCAGGGCGACGAGCGGCGTCGGTCCGAGGTTGAAGCGCAAGAAGGCGCCAGGAGCCAGGACCGTGACCGGGCGCGGGCCGGGGAGCTGGCCGCTGTTGGACACGTCGTAGTGAAGAAACGCGGCGGGATCGAGGATCGAGAGGAACCCACCGAAGCCCCAGTTGCCGAACCCGCGCACGATGTCGATCCCGACCGGCAGCGAGAGCGTGGGCGCCTGGCCGTAGGCCGGGCGGCCCTGCTCGAGGGTCGCGCCGTAGGGGCCCCAGCGGAACTCGGTGGCCGCGAAGATGCCGGGGTAGCTCGCGAGCGAGATCGTCACGTTGTCCTTGACCAGCTTGCGCCGCCAGCCGCCCGGGGGGTTCGCGGCCGCGTCGATCGTCTCGGCCATCTGCTCGGTGGTCTCGGCCGAGAGCAGGGCCGCGATCGTTCCAGAGCTTCGGCCGAGCGCGTCGAGCCGGGCCCGGCACTCGCTCGTGGCCGGGTGGGTCCCGCAGACCTGGCTGAAGGTCGAGAGGAGCTCGGCCGAGCCGACCGCGACGGCCTGGGCGTAGTCGCCGATCGCGATCTTGCTGGCCACGTCGGCGCCGGCCCGCAGCTTGTCGCTGATCGCGTGGGTCGCCTCCACGTGGCGCTCGAGCAGCGCGAGGGCCGTGGCCGCACCCGCGCTGTCGAGCTCGGGCGCGAGGTCGAGGCCGGGGAACATCTGGGTTGGGTCCGAGAGGCCCTCGGCGGCGTCGAGGATCGCGGCGGTCAGGCTCAGGCTCGCGTCGATCACGGCGATCCCCGCCTGCCACTGCTCGACGATGTGATCGCGGGCGTGGTCGGGCGCAGCGTCGGCCTTCGAGGTGCTGGCGAGGGCCGTGGCGGCGGTCTGCATCGCGTTGACCTCGATCGCCAGCGACTGGAGCTGTTGGCCAGCGTGGCGGTGGAGGCGGACGATCGTCGACAGGCGCTCGATGTCGGGGTTGGCGAGGGCGGTGCCCAGGTCGCCGCTGGCCTCGACGCTGGCGTAGCCCTGGCCGACCAGGACCCAGCAGGCCGGGGCGTCGAGCATGCTGGTCAGCACCGCCGTGTAGCTGGCCTTGGCCGCGTTGTGAAAGCGCGGCTCGAAGTGGGCGATCTCGGCGGGCAGCGAGACGCCGCAGGCGAGCAAGGCCAGGGGCGGGTCGACGACGGCGGCCTCACTCGCGCGGACCGAGGCGCGGCTGGCCGCGGCCCCGAGCTCGCGCAGCGCGATGAGTGGATCGGCGTGGTCGAGCAGGCGCTCGATGAAGCGCTGGCCGGCTCGGCGCAGACGCCCGACCTCGGCGCAGCCTTCGGTCTGCGCGGCGCTCGGCGCCTTGCAGGCGACCAGCGCGGGCTGCTGGGGCGCGGACGCGTCGCCTGGGCCTTCGACCTGCGACCAGTGAAACTCCGCGAGCGCGACCCCGGTCACGACCCCGGGCCAGCCCTCGATGTCGGCCTCGAGCGCGCCGCGGAGGGCCTCGAGCAGGGCCGCGCCAGCGCCGTAGTGATCGAGGCGATTCTCGCGGGCGAGCGCGCACAGGTTGGGCAGCAGCTCGTTGCGGAGCTCGGTCTGGAGGACCATGTGCGGCGACTCGAAGACCGCGCGCAGGGCGTCGGCGTTGGGGCCACCGGGGCGCTCGCGCAGGAGCTGCTCCGCGAGCGTGACCAGCTCGATGTCCGAGTAGGCCTCGGCCCCCTGGCCGAGCGCGGCGCTGAGATCCTTGCGCTCGGCCTTTGTCAGCGGGCCAGCTCCGCAGACCCGGTCGCCGATCTCGTCGAGCATCCAGCCGATCGCCTCGCGCTTGGCTCGATCGGCGATGACCCGGGCGAGCCCGCCGAGGAAGGGCTCGAGGACGTCCATGCCCGTGGCGCCGCCGCTGAGCAGCGCGCCGACGGCCCCGGCGTCGGCGGACTGGCGGATCGTGTTGACCGAAGTCGACAGCTGCGTGACCGCCTGCCCGATCGGCGTCAGCTTTGGGGTGGAGTCCCGAAGCGGCTGTAGAAGCGGCTGCAGTTGGTCGGCGTATTTGCGGATCGGCTCGAGGGCGCTCAGGGTCGTGCGGATGTCGTCTTGGGCGTTGGTCGCGGCGACGCGGGCGAGCGCGGGATCCGAGAACGCGCAGAGATCGATCTTGGCCGCGTCGCCGCAGTAGGTCGCGCACAGTCCCTTCCAGTCGTCGGCCGCCGCGGGGACGACCGGAGCGGCGATGTCTTCGGTGCTGGTGAGCAGCGTGAAGGGCTGCTCGGGGTCGGCGCAGATGATCCCGAGCCTGGTTGCGATCTTGGCGAAGTGCTCGGCGACCAGGCGGTTCGGATCTACGGACTGGTTTGTGCCGCCGCCTTGGCCGTTGGGGTCGGCGAGCGAGCCGGGCTCGGTGTTGGTCGCGAAGGTTGGGGCCTCCGCGGGGCTCTGTGCCCGGGCCGAGCGGGGGCTCGAGAGCGCGGCACACAGCGCGAGCGCGAGGCTCGCGAGCACACGCACGAGGCGCTTGTTCAATGGGGTGGCGGGGCCGGACATTCAACCGATCTCGTAGGCTTTGCTGCGCAGCTGGTCGATGAGGTCGAGGCTGAACATCGACGCGCGGTTGCTCTCGTTGGCGATCGCGCCGTGGTGGACGCCGATGACCTCGCCGGAGCCGGGCTCGATGACCGCGCCGCCGCTGAAGCCGTTGAGGCCCGGGGACGGCTGGGGCTCACCGCTGGCGTTGGTCTCGCCGTAGACCAGCCAGTCGCCGCTCGGGGCCGCGGTCACAGCTTGCCATTTGCGCCAACGTCGGGGCGCGGCCCGCCACGCGTCGTAGCTCTCGTAGCCCTGGAGCACGGCCTCGACGGCGGTGTGCGGGACCCGGGCCTGGAGCGGCGTCGTGAACCCGCGCACGCTGCCCGGGAGGCGGATCACCGCGAGGTCGCGGCTTCCGTCCCAGGCGACCGCGCACGCGTCGAACCACACGGTCGAGCGCGCGCTGTCGCTCGACTGGGCCTCGATCTTGACGCTCGCGCTGCCCTCGACCACGTGCCACGCCGTGACGACCGTGTCGCGCCACTTGTCGACGAAGAAGCCGTTTCCAAACGCCCCGTCGGCGACGACGACGACGCGCGGATCGATGTTGAGGCCGTTGTAGCGATGAGATCGCTGGTCGAGCGGCGCCGCCGAGAACATCCAAAATAGCGTAGGGGGCGGGGTTCGGCCGCACAAGCGGAAAAGCCTGGCCAAGGCGAAGCTTTTCGTAGATCCAGGCCTGGCGATGGCCGAGTTCGCGCTGTCGACCTCTGCGCGCGGTCGGGGGGGTACCCTGCGCGGCGCTGCTCGTCTCACGGCCTGCGTCGACTCGGGCGTCGCCGAGGCCGAGGGGGCCGGGGCCAGCCGTGGCCACGAGGGGTCGCGCGTCCGGCAAGGCGGCGACCTCAGGGGCTGCACGTCCGACTCGGCCAAGTCGCTGTGGCCTGGCTCGCAGCGGATGTTTGCACCCGCTCGTGCAAAAAACTGGTCAGGTCCCTTCGTGCCGTTACCATGCGCCCATGACTCGTGGATTTCGACGTGCTCTGATCGGCTCGAGCCTGCTGCTGGGAGCCTGCGGCGGTGAAGAGGGCCGGCCGGTCAACTCCACAACCGGGATCTTCACGGCGACCAACGGCGAGACCACGGCCGGCGAGGGCGAGGGCGAGGGGGAGGGGGACGGCGACGACTCCTCGACCGGCCCGCTGCTCGACATGCCGCAGGGCGACGGCGACGGCGACACCGGTGAGGAGTGCGCGGCGGTCAGCGAGATGGCTCAAAATCAGTTCGCGCCGGTCGACATCATCTTCGTGATCGACACCTCGGGTTCGATGAGCGACGAGAAGAACTTCGTTCAGTCGAACATGAACCTCTTCTCGCAGCAGATCTTCTTGGCCAACATCGACCACCACGTGGTCATGATCGCCGAGTCCTCGCCCGACGGGCCGTGCGTCGGCGTGCCGCTTGGCAGCGGCTCGTGCCCGGCCGACACCAAGCTGCCCGAGTACCTCCACGTCGTCGAGACCGTCGGCAGCAGCGACGCGCTCGCGAAGATCATCTCGACCGAGCAGCTGTGGTCGGCCTCGATCCGGCCCAACTCGATCAAGCACATCGTCGTCGTCAGCGACGACGACTCGAGCATGGACGCGGCGACCTTCGACGCGGGCTTCAAGGCCCTCAACCCCGACTACGCCAACTACTTCTTCCACGCGATCGTCGCGTTCGATGACCCCAACCCTTTCGACTGTGGTCTCGGGGCCAGCTGTTGCGCGGGCTTGCTCCCGCTGTCCGCTGATGTCGGCGACGTGTATCTGCAGCTCGTCAGCCAGACCGCGGGCGTGGCCGGGGACCTGTGCGATCAGGAGTTCGGCCCGGTCTTCGATCAGATCGCCCAGTCGGTCCAGCAGAACGTGCCGCTGGCGTGCGAGTGGGAGATCCCGGAGCCGCCCGAGGGCGACTCCTTCGACTCGTCCAAGGTCAACGTCGAGCTCGTGCTCGACGGCCAGCAAGAGAGCGTCTACTACGTCGAGAGCGAGGCCGCGTGCAACGGCGGCGACGGGTGGTTCTATCTGCCCGACGCGGTCAACCCCGAGACGATCCGGATCTGCCCCGCGACCTGCACGCGGACCCAGGCCGCGGTCGAGGCTTCGGTGGACATCCTGTTCGGCTGCGACACCGTGCCGGTCGAGTAGGGCCGAGCCGCGCTCAGCCGACCGGGTTGGGGTTGATCACCCCGGTCCCGGTCCCGCCCAGGTACGCATAACTGTCCCAAGTATCGTACCCGACGATCACAATCGAGAACGGGCTCTGCCCGCCATCGAACACGTGAATCCCATCGCTCACGGGCACCCGCGCGACCTCGTAGCCGCTATCGGCGACCGGAATGAACAGCCCATCGTCGATCGGCGCCCCATCCAGGGTGATCGGGGCGCCGGCCGGTCGCGCGAGCACGGCGACGTCATTGATCCAGGTCCCCGGGACCAACACCACATAGCGCGGCAAGAACTGCTCGATCGGGCTGAGCTGGACCATGGCCGGATCCCCGATCCCGGCCCCGGCGTTCTCCGAGCCGGTCATGTAGTTGAGCACCGCGATCGGCTTGTCGGCCTCGACCTCGAAGTCGCCGGGGACCTCGGCGTTGCCGCCGACGTAGAACTCGACGACCTCCCCGGCCTGAAGCACGAAGTTGTTGTTGGGGATCCCGGTGATCTCGACGTCGGTCGTGAGCGTGATCGTGGTTCCGTCCTCGGACGCGTAGATCTGCCACAGCGAGGGGTCATTGGCGCTGCGCGGGGGCACGCGCGAGGCGATGAAGTGCTGGCCCCACAGGCGCACGCCCGAGAGCTGCTCCTCGAGATGATCGCAGGCGTAGACGTTGGTCGGGATGAAGGTGCACTCGTTGCCGGAGAAGACGGCGATCGGGTGATCCTCGTCGGAGGTGACCCGGGTTCCGGTCAGGCCCATGTTCATGCTCTTGGTCATGACCTCGGCGATGTCGCCTTCGTCGAGGTTGACGACGAAGGGCACGCCCGCGGGGCTCGGCGGGATGTTGGTCCCGGCCAGGGTGGTCACGCTCGGGGTGATCGTGACCTGGGTGCCGTCGTGGGCCGCGACGACCGTGAGGTAGGCGCCCTGGACCGAGCCGTCGTTGATGACCTTCCAGCCGACGACATGGTTGATGCTGTCCCAGGTCGGCACCGGGTAGAGCATCGAGGCGTCCGACAGATACGAGCTCGCGCCGTCGATCGGGTTGAACTGGTAGGCGATGATTGGGACGTCGGAGGTGACCCGATAGGCGCCGCCGATCTTGACCCCGCTGTCGTCCTGGCTAAAGGCCGGCAGGTTGAAGGTGTGCAGATCGAGGGGGCTGACGACGGCCGGCCCGGCGACCGTACTCCACACCCCACCTTGCTTGGTCTCGACCACGACCGTGGCCATCTGGGCCTGCTGGACGTTGGATACGGCGATCGCGAATTGCTGGTTCTCGACCGAGTCGTGCGAGTCGAGGTCAACCCCGTAGAACAGGCAGCCGACCGTGCTCAGCCCTTCCTCCGCCTGGAGGCAGGTCTCGGGGATGATCGGCGCCATCGGCTCGTCCATGTCGGGGAAGGGCGAGAGATCGAGCTTGAGCCCGCCGCTGTCGCCGTCGCCGTCGCCGTCGCCGTCGCCGTCACCCGAGTCGCCGTCGCCCGAGTCGCCGTCGCTCGTGCTGGGGTCGTCGGTGTCGATGCCGTCGCCGATCGTCGTGACGATGCCGCCGTCGCCGGTCGTGGGGCGACCGTCGTCATCACCGCAGCCACTCGCGGCGATCACGAAGAAAGAGGTGCACACACGAGCGAGGCTGCGGGAGGTCATGGCCCATCCTACCGCATCCGGCCGCATCCTACCGCATCCGGCCGCATCCGATCGCATCCGATCGCGACGACAAGCCCCCGGCGATCACTCGGGTGGATCGACGACGGTCTGAATGATGCCGGTCAGGCAGCCGAGGGCGTCGGAGAAGTCGGTGTCGCAGATCGACTCGATGCAGCAGCGAATCTTGTCGCCCTCGTTGAGCGCCTCGCAGACCTCTTTGACGCGGACCGGCGGGATCGCCTGGCCGGTGAACCCGCCCATGCCGTCCTCGCCCGTGCAGCCCGGCCCGACGCCGAACTCGAACTCCTTGGTCGCGGCGTCGCTGTCGGCGATGTCGTCGGGCAGGATGTCGCCGGCCGGGTAGGCGCCGTCGCGCCACTGGCGGTAGACGAGGTCCATGACGCCGCCCGCGGTCGGCTCGAAGGGCGGGTTGAGGTTGTGGGCGGTGACCGGCGGGACCCCGAGGATCCCGAGCATGATCACCTCTTTGTTGTCCTTGACGATCAGCTCGTCCTGGAGATAGTTGAGGTAGCGGCTCAGCGGGTGGAGCACGCCGGTATCCGTTGACATGCAGTCGGCGTAGACGCCGTTGCCGTCGGGCGCTCCGCAGTCGACGCCCGCGTTCCAGCACACCGCCGAGGTCGCCTGGCTCTTGGTCCCGGTGTCGGGGTTGACCTCCCAGTAGGTGTCCAGGTTGGGGTCGGTGAAGTAGGCGTAGCCATCGGGCGAGCGGACCGAGCAGTCGGCCTCGTCGGTGATGACCGCGATCGCGAGGATCGCCCCGTCGCGCAAGAAGGGCTTGTTGCCGCTGTTCCACTCGGCGCCCGTGTAGATCGATTGGAGCATGGCCTCGAGCGGGGCCTCGTAGCCGCAGCCGACGATGCCCTGGGGCCCGATGCAGCTCAGCGCGCCCTTGATGTCGTCGCCGGGGACGTTGGTGGTCTGGCCCATCGGCCCGGAGAACTCGATGAAGGGCGCACCCGAGGGCACGATCGGCACCGGGCAGTCGCAGGCCTCGGGGAAGGAGGGCGGGTTGCTGCCGAGGCCGGTGAAGTACTCGAGCCGCTCGCTGCAGGCGGTCGACTGCGGCGAGCCGACGGCGGGCTCGTAGCCGGGGATCTGGAACTGGGTGCACTGCGGGTGCCCGACATCGGTCGTCGTGACCATGATGTGGACGTCGGGGTTGAGCAGCTCGCCGTCCTTGTCGGTCAGCATCTGGAGCTTGTCGATCAGCAGCGGGAAGTTGGCCGAGAGGTTGACCTGCTCCTCGCCCATCGTGCCCGAGTTGTCGATGATGAACAGGAGGTCGACCTGGTTGCAGGTCCCGTCACCGGACGCGCAGCCCGGCCCGCCAGTGGTCTCTTCCAGGTCGAGGCACCCGCCGGGCGGGCAGCCCGTGTCGTCGCCGTCGCCGTCGCCGCTGTCGCTGGTGTCGAGCGGAAGCGTCGTGATCGTCAGCATCGTCGTGCTGGTCTCGTCGGACATCGGCTCGGCCGGGCACGCGGTCAGAGTTCCGAGAGCGCCGACGATGGCTCCGAAAAGAAGACAGTCTCCCAGGACCGGGGGGGCTTGGAGACGATAATTCAGCGGATACTTCACGCGCACGGGCCGAGACTACATGGCTTTTGCCCGCGGGCGACGAGATTCTCTCGTCGCCCGCGCTCACCAACTGACAGTCTCCCAGGACTTGGGAGACGATGGTGAAATGTCGGTGTCAGGGCTCGTAGGCCAAACAGCGGGTGTTCGGGCTACTCGCAGAGGCAGGCGTCGGCGTTGACGAGCTCGCGGCTGGCCTCGGTGCCCTCGAAGGTCCAGGTCGTCGTCGAGTCGCTGTCCATCTGCACGACGACGGTGGGCATGTTGAAGGTCGTGAAGTCGTCGCTGAACTCGAAGGGCTCGAGCGGGTGGTTCGTGGTCTCGTCGAAGTCCTCGGGCACGCCGTCTTGGAACCCGCCGAGGCCACACAGGAAACCCTCGCACAGGATCGTGCCCATGCTGTGATGGTCGACGATCGCCAGCGGATCCCACGCGACGCTCGTGCCGTTGATCGGGGCGCTGGTGATGCCGCACTCCTCGGGTCCGGCGTTGTTCTGGAGATCCGTCGTCACGGTCACCGCGCCCCCGACGACGAAGTTCATGATCATGTCGTAGCTGTACATGTACGCCATGTCGCCGGGCTCGCCGCCGACGTCGCGGAAGCGCAGCACGAAGCTGCCCGGTCCGACGTGGTCGTCGGCGTCGTAGGGCATGGTCAAGGTGTTGACCTGATCGCCCTCTCCCGCGGGCGTGTCGCTGATCTCGAAGATGCTGCCCTCGAGGTCGTAGGTGATCTCCCAGACCTGGCAGCCGCTGTCGCCATCGCCATCGCCGGTGTCGCCGTCGCCATCACCCGTGTCGCCGTCGCCATCCCCGGTGTCGCCGTCACCATCCCCGGGATCACCGTCGCCGTCCCCGGGATCGCCGTCGCCGTCCCCGGGATCACCATCGCCGTCCCCGGTGTCGGTGTCGGTACCGGAGTCGGTGTCGCCGTCGCCGGTGGTGTCGTCCTCCGCACCCGTGTCGGCGACGCTGTCACCACAGGCGACGAGGCCAAAGCAGCTGAGGGACAGACCGAGAATTAGGGGAGTCGTGAGGCGAGTTCGCATGTGGGAGCATAGACCTGGCGCGATCCTCGCAACGATGATCGGGATCACAGGATGCCAAGACCGGACCGTCCGAGGACTGCGCTCACCTGGTGTGAAAGTCTTCGCACAGATCTCGGCAGCCTGACCCGAGCACCCAACAGCCTCGACAATGCGGGAGATTGGGCCGCTTTGGCTCCCGGGGGTACCATGGGCCTGCACGCTCGAGGCGCACCGAGCTGATCGGACACGGACGCGATGACCTCATGAAAGTACTCATCGCCGATGATGAGCCGCGAATCGCGAAGTCGCTGGCGCGGATCATCGAGAGCTATGGGTACGAGCCGACGCTCGCCCGCGACGGGCTCGAGGCCTGGGAGCTGTTCGCGGAGGACCCGCAGATCTGGGGGCTGGTGATCACCGACATCCGCATGCCCAAGCTCGACGGGGTCGCCCTGGTCAAGCGGATCCGTGCCTGCGGCAGCGACATTCGCGTGGTGTTCATCAGCGGTCACGGCGAGGTGCCCGACGTCGAGGGGGTCGCGCCCGCGATGTTTCTGGCCAAGCCCTTCCGGCGGGCCCAGCTGCTCGACGCGCTCAACGGCATTTAGTGCGGCGCGGCGCGAGTGCGGGCCCAGGCCGGCGCTGCTATCGTCGCCCGGTGGACGGCCCCAGCAGCACGGGCAGTGAGGGCGAGGGGCGGCCCCGGCTGCCGATCGTGGGCTCCGGCAACAGCTCGGCGGCTCGCGTCCTCGATGATTGGTTTGTGGTCTGCAGCTCGGACGAGCTCGACGCGCTCGGGGCCAAGCCGCTCTCGACCACGCTCTATGGCGTGCCGATCGTGGTGTTTCGCGGCGCCACGGGTGAGGTCGGGGCCTTGCTCGATCGCTGCCCCCACCGCAACGTCCCGCTGTCCGACGGCGCGGTCGAAGGCGCGCTGCTGCGCTGCGGCTACCACGGGTGGGCCTTCGACGCCGAGGGCGTGTGCCGCGAGATCCCGACCCTGTGTGGCGACCCCGAGGGCAAGGCCCGCGTGGTCCCGCGCTTCGCGGCGTGCGAGCAAGACGGGGTCGTGTGGGTCTACGCGACCCCCGACGTCGAGCCGGTCCGCGAGCCCTATGTATTTCGCTGGGTCCGCGACAGCCGCTACCACTCGGGGCGCGAGACCTTCGAGGTCGACGGCACGATCCACGCGGTCGCCGAGAACGCGCTCGACGTGCCCCACACGGCCTTCCTGCACAAGGGCTTGTTTCGCAAATCGGGCGCTGGCAACCGGATCGAGGTCGTCGTCAGGCGCTGGCACGACCGCGCCGAGGCCGAGTACATCGGCGAGCCGCGGCCGCCCGGTGTCGTCGGGCGCCTGCTCGCGCCCCAGGGCGGGGTCGTCGAGCACTTCGATCGCTTCGTGCTCCCGAGCATCACCGAGGTCGAGTACCGGCTCGGCGAGACCAGCCACATCTGCACCGTCAGCGCGCTGACCCCGATCACCGACACGCGCACGCGGCTGACGGCGGTCATCAGCTTTCGTCTGCCCGTGCCCTCGTTCATGGTCACGCCCGTGCTCGGGCCCCTCGCCCGGGCGATCTTCAAGCAAGACGCCGCCGTGCTCGAGCGCCAGGTCGCAAACATCGAGCGCTTTGGCGGCGAGAGCTTCGTGTCGACCGAAGTCGACGCGCTCGGGCCTCAGATCCTCCGGCTGCTGCGCAACGCCGAGCGGGGTGATCGGGGGGCGCCGGGTGAGCGGGGTGAGCCGGGCGTCGAGCCGGCTCACGAGCACCGCTTCTTCATGGAGGTCTGAGCCGGGCAGCTCAGCTCGCCATCGCGCGTCGGGGCGCGCTGACCCAGGCGTCGTTGGCCGTGAGCCGCAGCGCGAGGTCGAGCAGGCGCTTGCGGGTGTCGGTGTTGGTCTTGGCGAAGATCCGATGGATGTGCTTGTGAACCGTGGTCTCGCGGATCTCGAGGCGCCAGGCGATCGCCGCGGGGGTGTGGCCAAACAGCACGTAGTGGAGCACCTCCTGCTCGCGGGCGGTGAACGAATAGGCCCCGGTCACGGACTCGACCAGGCGCCCGAGCAGCTCGTCCGACCTGACGCTGTCCTCGTTCTTGGGGGCAAGGGGACGGGG
>NZ_PVNK01000056.1 GCF_002994615.1 Enhygromyxa salina
AGGCTCTTGGTGCCGCGGCTCCAGGTCGGTCGGGTGGGCTTCGGAGGTGCTTTTCGTACGGCGATACCCCGAACTCGGACCTCCTGTCGCCTTTGTGCGCTCTGCTCTTGGCGGGGGGTGACCCCGCGCCGAAGCGCTGGCCGCTATCCTGCTGGCCGTGCCTGGGAAAGTTGCAGACGGTCGGGGCGGGGAGCTTGGAGTTGTTGATGAGGCTGGGGCGTGCCGTTGGGGGTCCGCGCAGGGCGACAGGAGGTCCGAGTACGGGGCGTCGCCTCTCCATCTGGGGTGCAGAAGGCTCTTGGTGCCGCGGCTCCAGGTCGGTCGGGTGGGCTTCGGAGGTGCTTTTCGTACGGCGATACCCCGAACTCGGACCTCCTGTCGCCTTTGTGCGCTCTGCTCTTGGCGGGGGGTGACCCCGCTTTGGGCCGCGGGGCGGGATCTTGGCGCGGTCAGGAGTCTTCATCTTCATGGCGCTGCTAGCAGCCCGGGGTGCAATGCCTCGCGCCGCCTCGCTTGGCCTCTTCGCCGATGGCTTTGTCGCCAAAACCTTGCAGTACGCCCGGTACAGCGGCGTTTTGGCTTCGCGCCCTCGGCGAAAAATCCGGCGCGAGGCGACACGATGCATTGCACCCCGGGCTGCTAGGCGACCGGTCGCGTCGCGGACGGCGGTCTGAAGGGGCTTTTTCTCGCCGTCAGGCAAGGCCGGAGTGGGGTTCGGGGGGTTGGTCGTCCTCGGTCAATGTTTTGATTGCGTGATTGCGTGATTGCGTGATTGCGTGATTGCGTGATTGTGATCGTGTGGCAGTCGGTGCATCCAGGTCTTTGGTGACGGCGATGGGGCTGGTCTTTCATCGATCTTCTTGGTGACCGCGAGCTCGCGGGGGGCGGTCGGGGCGTTCTTTGCTGGGGCTTTTTCCCCTTGTCCGCGGTGGTTTTCGCGGTTGGTCGCGCGAGGATGTCGAACGTCGCGCTCAATGACTGGTGACAATAATTGACCCGGTCTGCGTCGCTTAAGGCGCCGGTTAAGTGGTGACCTCGCGGTGCGGGGCTTTGTCAATGAGTGTGGCCGGGTTGACGGGGCAATTGTCTGTGCGCTGCTAGGGATATCGGTATGGATGCGCTCAACACCATCGCGCTTCGATCCCTGATGGCGCTCTGTGCCCTGCCCCTCGCTTGCGGAGGCGACGGGGCGAGCGCCGAGTCGAATTGGGGCTCCAGCATCGGCGATCCTCCGAGGGATACCGGTGACAATGATGGAGGCTCGGGCAACGGCGATATGAATGGATCGATGGACGATGGTGGGGGTGGTGATGGTAATGGTGACGGCGATGGTGACGGCGAGCCGGGGCCCGACTGTGCCGACAATCTCGAGTGTCCCGAAGGTCTGTGCGTCGAGGGGATGTGCTGCGCCTTCGAGCTCGTGTGTGGGGGGGGCTGCTGCGCGGAGGGCGAGGTCTGCCTGTTCGACGCGTGCGTTGTTCCCGGTGAGGCGTGCACGACCGCCGACGACTGTGACGAAGACGAGTACTGCGAGCTCGGTCTCGGCGAGCCGAGCCCCGGCCAGGGCCAGCCACCGCCGGGCCTGGTCTGCACCCAGAAGCTGCCGCCGACGGGCAGGTGCGTCGGGGCCCCGGTCGTGTGCACCGGCGAAGCCGACGATCCGCCGGACTGCGTCGAAGCCTGCGAGTACATGCCGACGCCCGGTGAGCTCAACGCCAGCCTCGAGTGGCAGTGGGGCCACAACGCGCCGCTGTTCATCAAGACCGACGTCTGGGCGACGCCGATGGTCGCGCGAATGTACGACGCCAATTGCGACGGCGAGCTCGACGCCAACGACCCGCCCAACATGGTGTTCGTGTCGGGGAGCGCCAACGGCACCTGCTGCTCGTGCAACAACATGAACGCGTGCAGGACCGGGGTCCTCAACCTCCTCGACGGTCGCTCGGGCGAGCGGATCTGGGCCAACGACTCGCCCGAGCCGGACTCGAGCGGCTGGGCGGGGCTCTCGGTCGCCCTCGGTGACGTCGACGGTGATCAGCGCATCGATGTGGTCGCGATGACCGGCGAGGGCAAGATCGCGCTGGTCAACGCCAACGGTGAGGTCACGCGAATCAGTGACCTGCCGGTCGCGGACATCTCGAGCAACTTCGGCTGGGGCGGCGCGATCTCGATCGCAGACATGGATCACGACGGGCACCCGGAGATCGCCTTCGGTCGCAGCCTGTTCTCGACCAAAGATGGGGTCATCAAGCGCGAGTGGGTCGGGACCGAGGGCAAGGGCGGGGGGACCGGGCGCGAGATCAGCCACATGGTCGACGTCGACGGTGACGGCGTGATGGATCTGCTCGCGGGCAACACCGTGTACGACATCAACGGGGACGTCATCTGGAAGCAAGAGGCCGTGCCCGACGGGTTCACGGCGGTCGCCGACTTCGACAAGGGCGGCTCGGCGGAGATCGTGCTGGTCAAGGGGGGCTTGTGGGTGCTCGACGCCAAGACCGGCGCGATCGAGCTCGGCCCGATCGATATCCCCTTCGAGGACACGCGCGGAGGCCCGCCGACGATCGCCGACTTCGACGGCGACGGCTGGCCCGAGATCGGGATCGCGGGCGGCAACGTCTATGTGGTCTACGACAACGACCTCTCGGTGTTGTGGCAGCACCCGACCCAGGACACGTCGAGCGCGGTGACCGGCTCCTCGGTGTTCGACTTCGAGGGCGACGGCCGGGCCGAGGTCGTGTACTCCGACGAGTGCTTCTTGCGCGTGTTTGATGGCATGACCGGGGAGCTGCGCTTTGCGACCCCAAACACGACCTTCACCGCGACCGAGATGTTGGTCGTCGCCGACGTCGACGGCGACGACTCCGCCGAGATCGTGCAGGTGTCCAACAGCGGCAACTGGACCTGCGACCAGCCGCCGTGGACGCTGGGCGACCCGGACACGGGGCTCCCGCCGTGGGAGCCGGTCAGCGACAGCCAGCCCTACTATCGCGGCATCTCGGTCTACGGCGCCGCCGACAGCTCGTGGGTCGGGACCCGGACGATCTGGAACCAGCACGCGTACAGCGTCACCAACGTGTGCAGCTCGGGCGACAGCGCGTGCGACGAGCCCAACGTCTATGGCGCGATCCCGCTGCTCGAGCGGGTCAATTGGCTGCTGCCGTGGCTCAACAACTTCCGCCAGAACGTCCAGGACGCCGGGGTGTACGACGCACCCAACGCGACCGTCGACCTGAACGTCGAGTGCAGTGACCCGATGCGGATCTGGGTCAGCGTGCGCAACATCGGGCTCGCGTCGCTGCCGGCCGGGGTCACCGTCGAGGTCCGGCGCCTCGACACCCAGGCCGTCGTCGGCGAGGTCGTCACGGACCAAGCGCTCTTCCCTGGCCAGATCCAGGGCCTCGAGCTGCAGACGGCGCTCGGGCCAGACCAAACGCTGGAGTTCGTCGGCGAGGTCGTGGTCGACCCGAGCGACCCGACCTTCGTCGAGTGCAAGGACGACGACAACCTGTCCGAGCCGGCCTCGGCGTTTTGTGCGGTCCCGTGAACGAGGCGCTCAGCGCCCTCGCCGAGGCCTCGCGGACCTGCCCGACAGCCGCCGGCCCTCGCACGATTCAGGCCGTCACTCGATGTGGACCGTGGCGCTGACGATCCGTCCGTCGCGGACGCGATAGCGGGCCCGGTGGGTGGCCGGGCGCGCTTCGCTTCCGGCGGGCGCCAGCGTGAGCCCGGAGCTCGCGTCGATCTCGTCGTCGCCGTGGGCCTCGAGCTCGAGCTCGTGCATCGCGACTGCGCGGACCGACAGGCGCGGATCGGCGAACCACGACCGCGGTTGCGGCTGCGGCTGCGGCTGCGGCTGGCCGGGGTCGCTCAGCTCGCGCTCGCTCGGGTCGAGGATCCGCCAGTTCACGGCCTCGGCGAGGAAGGGGGCGGCGGCGCTCGGCTCGTCGCCGTGGGCGGCATAGAAGCCGCGCACGACGTCGATCGGCGCGAGCGCGGCGGTCGTCCGCGGGTGCGGCAGGGGCAGCTCGTCGGCGCGCAGGACCGCGAAGATCTCGGCGAGCTCGTCGACATGGTCGGCGTGAAAGTAGTGGTTGCCTGCGGGCAGCCAGCGCCAGTCGAACCACGCGCGGGTCTCTCGGGCCCACTGCCACAGCTCGTAGATGTTGATCGCCGGATCCCGGGCGCCGCCGATCGCGGTGATCGGGACCGCGAGGGGCCCGCCGTCGACCGGGCGGTAGCTCATCATCATCCGGCTGTCGGCGCGCATGGTCGCCATGGCCATGTCGCGCAGCTCGGGGTCGCGCTCGAACTCCTCGAGACCCTGGAACTCGACGCTGCGCAGGAAGCCGAGCAGGAGCTCGTCGCTCATGTCGTGCAGCGGCGCGCCCGAGCGCTCGACCGTGGCGACCAGCTCATCGAGGTCGTAGCGGGCGGGCGGTCCGAGGGCGGCGACGAACAGGTGCCGCGGCGCATGGCCGGCGGCGGACAGCCGCTTGGCGACCTCGTAGGCGATCAGTGAGCCCGAGCAGTGGCCGTAGAGGGCGAAGCTCGGCCTGTCGTCTCCGGGCTCGGGCCGGCGGCGCGACACCTCGAGGTCCTCGAGGTCCTCGAGGATCGCCTCGGTGAGCCCGGTGACGAGGGCGTCGGCGGTGGCGGGCCAGGGCTCGCCGAGCCGGGTCCCGCGACCGGGAGACTCGACCGCGCGCAGCTCGAGCCACTCGGGCATCTCGTCGACCCAGGGGCGAAAGGCGCCGGCCGAGCCGCCGCCGAAGGGCACGCAGTAGAGCACCACGTCGGCCTGCGGGCGCGGGCGCGGGCACACGAACCACGGGCCGCTGCTGGCTGCGCTCGCGTCGGGCGCGGTCTCGCTGCGATCACGGAGCTTGGCCCGGATCGTGGCGACGAGCGCGTGGATCCCCGGGGCCTGAAGGACATCGAGCAAGGAGACCTCGAGGCCGCGCTCGGCCAGGCGCGCGCGCAGGTGCGAGGCCATCAACGAGTCGAGGCCGAGCTCGCGCAGCGGCACATCCATGGCCAGGTCCGACGACGCGCCGAGCTCGTGGGTCAGGGTCTCGATGACCAGGGCCTCGATCGAGGCTTCCGTGATTGTGGCGCCGCGCTCCTTTGTGACCGTGGCGGCGCTCGAGGCTGGCGTGGCGATCGCCGCGCGGGGATCGGAGAGCGAGAGCTCGGGTCCGTAGGCCCGCCGGGTCCACGGGTAGCTCGAGAGGCTGGTGACGCGGCCGCCCGGCTGCAGCGTCTGCCAACGCGGCTCGAGACCCCGGGCCCAGGTTCGGCCGAGCGCGTCGAGGAAGACCTCGGGCCCGCCGCCGCGCGCCATCGGGCAGCACAGGCTGACCGGAGGCTCGAGCTGGGCCAGCGGCTCTTCGAGGGGGACGGTCAGGACCGGGTGGGGCGACAGCTCGATCACGACGTCACCCGCCGGGCGCAGGACCTCGCTCAGGGCCGGCCACAGGCGCACGGGCTCGCGTAGGTTCGCCCGCCAGTAGCTCGGTCGCGTCGCGTCCTCGAGCCAGTCGAGGGTCACGGTCGAGAGCATCCGGGTCCGCGGGCCGTCGCCTGCTGCGAGGCCGGGCAGCGCGTCTTCGATCGCGTCGGCGAGCATGTCGACGTGGCTGCAGTGCGAGGCGTAGTCGACCTGGATCCTGCGGGTGAACACGCCGTCTCGCTCGAGCTCGGCCATGAGCTCGAGCAGCGGCGCTGGCGATCCGGCGACGACCACGTTGCTCGGGCTGTTGACGACCGCGATCTCCAGGTCCGAAGGGCGCGCGGACAGGCGCTCGCGCAGCGCCGCCTCCGACAGCGCGACCGTGGCCATGGCCCCGGGCGTGTCGAGGCGCTCGGCGACGAGGCGGCTGCGCGTGGTGATGACCCGGGCGGCGTCCTCGAGCCCGAGCAGACCCGCGACGTGGGCGGCCGCGACCTCGCCCATGGAGGTGCCGAGGACCACGTCGGGCTCGACGCCGACGCTGCGCCACAGCGCCGCGAGGGCGACCTGGACCGCGAAGATCGCCGGCTGAACCCGGTCGACGCGGGCGAGCTCGGTCGTTGAGGCCAGCGCGGCCGCCAGGCTCCAACCTGCGACCCTGGCGATCGCCTCGGCGCAGCGCTCGAGGGCGGCGCGAAAGACCTCGGACCCGTCCGCGAGCGCGCGGCCCATGTCGAGCCACTGACCGCCCTGACCCGAGAACAGAAACACGACCCGCGGGGGCGCGGAGGCGGCGAGGGTCGGGTGGGCCTTGGCGAGCGCGCTCGCGAGGCTCGGGCGATCGTGGCCGATCGCGTGGCCGCGCCAGGCCAGGTGGGTGCTGCGGGCGGCGAGGGTGTAGGTCAGGTCGCCGGGCTCGACGCTCGGCTCGTCGACGAGGTCGACGAGCTGCTCGACCCGCTCGAAGAAGGCCTCGCGGCTGGCGGCCGAGATCGCTGCGATCAATTGGGCTTGGCCCGCGTCGGCGGTCGGGCTCGGCGGCTCGGGCGGCGGGCCCAGGACGACGTGGGCGTTGGTCCCGCCAAAGCCGAAGCTGCTGACGGCGGCGTGGTGCGGGGGCCCCCAGGCTGTCTGCTCGCGCGGCAGACGAAAGCGCGTGCCCTCGATCTCGACGTCGGGGTTGAGGCGCTCGAGGTGGAGGTTGGCGGGGATCTCTTTGTGGTGAATCGCGAGCGCGGCCTTGATCAGCCCGGCGACGCCCGCCGCGGCCTCGGTGTGGCCGAGGTTGGTCTTGACGGCCCCGAGGTAGCACGGGCGCGAGGAGGCGCCATAGGTGCTGGACAGGGCCTGAAACTCGATCGGATCGCCGAGCGCGGTCCCGGTCCCGTGGGTCTCGATGAAGCCGACCTCCTCGGGCTCGACCCCGGCGTCGGCGAGCGCGGCCCGGAGGACGCGGGCCTGCGCGAGGGTGTTGGGCGCGGTCAGGCCGTTGCTGCGCCCGTCTTGGTTGACCGCCGAGCCGTGGATCACGGCGTAGACCCGGTCGCGGGCGAGGTCGACCTCGGACAGGCGCGCGAGCACGACCACGCCGCAGCCCTCGCCGCGCACGAAGCCGTCGGCGCGAGAGTCGAAGGCCTTGCAGCGCCCGTCGGCGGCCATCATCCCGAAGCGCGCCAGCGACATGGTCGTGTGGGGCACGAGGTGGGCCTGGACGCCGCCGACGAGGACCCGGTCGCACTCCCGCCGACGCAGGGCCGCGACGCCGAGGTGGACGGCGACCAGCGATGAGGCACAGGCTGCGTCGACGCTGAGGCTCGGGCCGCGAAGATCCCACAGGTAGGACAGGCGGTTGGCGAGGATCGAGTGGCTCGACCCGGTCGCCGCGTAGGCGTCGATGGCCTGGTCACCAAAGGCCAGCAAGGTCCAGTCGAACCCGGACGCGCCGATGAAGACCCCGGTCTCGCTGCCGCGGACGCTCGCGAGGGGCAGGCCGGCGTCGGCGAGGGCGCTCCAGGCGACCTCGAGCAGCAGCCGCTGCTGGGGATCCATCGTCCGGGCCTCGCGCTCCGAGACGCCGAAGAAGCCTGGCTCGAACTCGTAGATGCGATCGAGCATGCCGGCGAAGCGGGCCTCGGCCTGGCCCGCGGGCCAGCGCTGCTCGGGGATCTCGCGGATCACGTCGACGCCCCGGGCGAGGCCGGCCCAGAACTGGCGGGGATCGTCGAGGCCCGCGGGAAAGCGCAGGCCGATGCCCACGATCGCAATGGGCTCGGCCTGCGGCGCCTCGAGCTCGGCGACGCGGGCCTTGAGCGCGTGGATCCTCGACAGCGACTGACGCAGTAACTCGGACTTGTCCATGCTTGGAAGGGGCTCGTTTCTTGCTCAGGGCACGGGCTCGGCGAGCTCGCGCAAGAGCGCGGCCATGACCTCGTCGTCGCTCGCGTGTTCGACCTCGGGGTGCTCGGCCGGGGTCGGGTTCGTGGCGGCTGGCGTCACCAGGATCTTGCCAGGCTCGGACGATTTGGCCGCCGCGGGCGTGACGAGCTCGAGCAGGTGCTCGGCCAGCGCCCCGATCGTGGGGAAGGTGAACAACAAGGTGCTCGGGAGTCGCTCGAGTGGGGGTGGGATCAGAGTCTGGAGCTGGTTGCGCAGCTCCAGGCTCATCAGCGAGTCGAGCCCGAGCTCGGCGAGGGGTTGGTCGTGGCTGATCTGCGCGGCCGCGACACCGAGCACGGTCGCGGCACGCTCGGCGATCCAGCGGGCGAGCTCGCGCTGTCGCTCGCGGGCTCCGTGGGTGTCCGAGAGCAGGGCCTCGAGGGACAGCGAGGGGCTGGTTGCTGGGCCTCCGGCGGCCGCCGACTCGGGCTCGATCAGGGCGAAGCGCGGGGTCCGAGCCATGTCCGGCTGCGCGTCGCGGTAGGCCGGCCAGTCGAGCGGCGTCGCGCTGACGCTCGCGGGCGTGGTCGCGCTCGTCAACAGCCGCGCGAGCAGATCGGTGCCCGCGTCGGGCGTCAGCGAGGGCAGGCCGCGCCGGGCGAGGCGAGCGCCGCGACGCTCGTCGCCGGCGGCGAGGCCGATGTCCCTCCACGCTCCCCACGCGACCGAGAGGGCCGGCAGCCCCTGCCCACGACGCGCGGCCGCGAGGCCGTCGAGGTAGGCGTTGGCGAGGGCGTAGGCGCTCTGGCCCGGCGAGCCGAGCACGCCCGAGAGCGAGGAGAAGAGCACGAAGTGCATCAGCGGCAGCTCGCGGGTGAGCTCGTCGAGGTGCCGCGCGCCGTGGACCTTGGCGGCGATGACCCTGGCGAAGCGCGCGTCGTCGAGGTCGCGGAGCAGGGCGTCGTCGAGCACGCCCGCGCAGTGAATGACGCCCTCGAGCTCATGCTCGTGGGCGCCGACGAGCTCGGCGAGAGCGTCGCGATTGGCGACGTCGCAGGCGGCGAACACGAGCTCGGCCCCGCGCGCTCGCAAGGCGGTGATCGCCGCCTCGCTCGCGGCGCTCGGGGGTCGACGCGCGACCAGGACCAGGCGCCCGACGCCAGCGCCGACCAGCAGCTCGGCGCAGCGCAGGCCGAGCGCGCCGGTGCCTCCGGTGATCAGCCAGGTCCCGCCAAACAAGCCGAGCTCGGCCGAGCCCGCGACCGGCAGCATGATCCGCCCGGCGGCGCCCGGGTCAGCCTCGGGGTCGGACACCTGCAACACCAGCTTGCCCGTGTGCCGGGCGCGGGCCATCTCGCGCAGGGCATCGGCGCCGCGCTCGATCGGCCAGACCCGAGCGGGGAGGGGCTGAAGGCGGCCGGCCTCGACGCGCTTGACGAGCTCGCGCAGCCCGTGGCTGAGGGCCCCCGAGGCGAGCAGCGCGGGCTCGCCGACGTCGATCGCGAAGAAGGCGACGTTCTTGCGAAACACCGCCATGCCCAGGCGTCGGTCGGCGTAGATGTCGGTCCGCCCGATCTCGAGGAAGCGCCCGCCGCTGCGCAGGATCTCGACGCCGAGGCGCAGATCTTCGCCGGGCAGGGTGTTGAGCACGATGTCGACGCCCTCGCCGTCGGTGGCCTCGCGCAGGCCCTCGAACCACTCGTGCGAGCGCGAGCTCCAGGCCTGCCTGCAGCCGAGCTCGACGAGCAAGGCGCGCTTGTCGGGGGTCCCGGCGGTGCCGTAGACCTCGGCGCCGAGGTCGAGGGCGATCTGCAGGGCCGCCTGCCCGACGCCTCCGCTCGCCGAGTGGATCAACAGGCGATCCTTCGGGCCGATCTCGGCGAGGGTCACGAGGGCGTGAAAGGCGGTCAAGAACGCGCCGGGGAGGGTCGCGGCGGCCGTCGCCGACAGGCCCACGGGGCGGCGCGCGAGCAGCGACGCGGGGGTGATCGCGTGGCTGCCAAAGCCCCCGCCGGTCAAGATCGCGATCACGGGATCGCCGACGGACCAGCCGACGACCTCGGGGCCGAGACGCGCGATCCGTCCGCTGCACTCGACCCCGAGCGGGGGCGGGCCATCGACGCCGGGGTAGAGGCCGTGGGCCTTGAGCACGTCGGAGAAGCTGACCCCAGCCGCCTCGATTGCGATCTCGACCTCGCCGCGGCCGGGCTCGCCACGCTCGAGCTCACGCAGCGCGAGGCTGCCGAGGTCGCCCGGTTGGGCGCAGGTGAGCCGGAACGCGCGGCCCTCGGCGTCGGCGATCCGCTGCGGGGGCGCGGGGGGGATCGGCGCGCCGCGCCAGCGCCCCACCCATCGCTCGTTGTCACGCAAGACGAGCTCGCGCTCATCGTCGTCGGCGAGCAGGTGATCGAGCATCGCCTCGATCGAGGCCGAGGGGCGCCCGCGCGGAGCGAGCCCGCGCGGAGCGAGAGCGAGATCGATCAGCGAGAGATCCCACTGCGGGAGCTCGTGGCGCAGCGTCCGGCCCAGGCCCCAGGCCGCGCGCGCGGACGGGTTGATCGGCTCCGACGCGTCGGGATCTCGACCCTCGATCGACCAGGCTCCGCGGGTCACCAGCGCGACCTTGGCGGGCCCCGCTTCGGCGCGGGCGAGGTGTTGCAGCGGCCGCCACAGCTCGTCGAGGGCCTCGGTCCCGAGGTGGATCGAGGTCGCGCCTTCGAGCTCGGCCGGGGTCGGCGGCGTCGAGCCATCGACCCGCGTGATCTCGTCGACGCCGCGCTCGCGCAGGGCCTCGGCGATCGTGCTTGCGAGCTCGTCTTCGCCGCCGCAGATCAGCCAGCGCCCGCTCGGCGCGCGTGCGCCCTCGACGGCCGGGGCGCGGAGCCAGGTGTCTTCGAACAGGCGCAGGTCGTCGGGGCTCGCGGTCTGCGACTCGACCCGCGCGAGCCGGAGGCCCCGCATCGTCGCGACCGTGGCGCCGTCGACGGTGTGGACGACCAGGTCGGCGACGGCGTGGCGGGCCTCGCTCTCGCCCGCTTCGGGCTCGCGCAAGGAGGCGTGAACAAAGGCTCGGCTCGGGGGCGGGCCGTGGACGACCAGGGACTCGACGCCGACGGGCAGCCAGCGGCCGGGGGGGAGCAGCAAGGCGGCGGCGTGCTGGGCCGCGTCGACCCAGGCCGGGTGCAGCGAGCCTTCGCGCGCGACCTCCTCGGTCGCGCGCAGCTCGGCGAGGGCCTCGCCCGCGCCGACGCGGAGCTCGACGATGCCGCGAAAGGCCGGCCCGTAGCGGAGGCCGTCGGCGGCCATCCGCGCGTAGAGGGCTTCACCGGGGACGAGCTCGGGGCAGCGCTCGCGCAGCTTGGCCAGGTCGACGCGCCGGTCGGCCGCGGCTTCGGCTGGGGCGCCCGCGATCAGCCGAGCGCGGGCGTGGCGGATCCACGCGCCGCCCTTCGCCGACAAGATCTCGGCGTCCCAGAGCCCGGGCTCGACCACGCGGCAGACCGCCTGAAGCTCGACCTGCTCATCGTCGGCGAGGGTCAAGGCGGCCTCGATCTCGAGCTCGCGGAGCTCGAGCTCGCCGTCGTGGGCGCCGACGGCCCGCCGCGCCCAGACCGAGTAGGCGGCGCCCGGGACGACGGTCAGCGCACCGACCCGATGGTCGGCGAGCCAAGCTTGCGCGCCGAGCTCGATCGACAGGACCCGAACACCCTCGTTGCCGGCCTCGGCGACGACCCGGCCCTCGCTCGAGCTCCGCGCGGGTCCGGTCGCGGGCCAGTAGCGCTGGCGATCCCACGGGTAGGTCGGGAGCTCGATGAAGCTGCCCTCGGGGTTGAGCGCCGACCAGTCCGGGTCGTGGCCGCGCTCGTAGAGCCGCCCGACCAGCTCGAGCATGCTGCGGCGGTCGCCGAGGTCGTGGCGCAGGCTCGGCAGGCACACGGACCGGGTCTCGCCTCGGCTGTCCTGGGCCTCGCACCACTGCTTGACGCCGTAGCCGAGGACCGGGTGCGGGCCGATCTCCACGAAGGTCACGGGCCCGCGCGAGAGCAGCTCGAGCACGACCTCGTCGAAGCGCACGGGCGCGCGGAGGTTGTCGCTCCAGTAGCTTGGATCGAGCTCGGCCCCGGTCACCGCGCGGGCGCGGACGGTCGAGTACATGGTGGTCGTCGCGGGCTGGGGGCGGAGGCCGCTGAGCGCCGCCTGCAGCGGCTCGACCAGGACGTCCATGCCCGGGCTGTGCGAGGCGTAGCCAATCGCGACCCGACGGAAGAAGCGCCCGCGCGCTCGGATCCGGCTGCCAAAGCGATCGAGGGCCTCGGGGGCGCCCGCGAGCAAGACCGTCTGCGGGCCGTTGACCGCGGCGATGTGGAGCTCGTCGTCGAGCTCGGCCTCGGCCTCGGCGCGCGAGAGCTCCACGACCGCCATGCCTCCGGCCGGCGCCTGCTCGGCGACGAGGCGACTGCGGCTCTCGATCACCCGGCCGGCGTCAGCGAGGCCGAGCGCGCCGGAGGTCACCGCTGCCGCGACTTCGCCGATTGAGTGGCCAAGGACCGCGTCGGGTCGCAGCCCCCAGCCCTCGAGCAGACGGGCGAGGGCGATCTGGATCGCGCACAGTAGCGGTTGGACGACCTCGGCCCGATCGAGGCGCGAGTTGGCCTCCGGCGCGTTGAGCTCGTCGCGGAGCGACCACCCAAGGGTGGGCTCGAAGGCGTCGGCGATCGCGTCGAAGGCAGCTCGAAAGCTCGGCGCTTCGGCATGGAGCTCCCGGGCCATGCCGAGCGCGTGTGAGCCCTGCCCGGAGAACACGAAGACCAGACGGGAGCGACGCCCAACCTTGATGGTCTGCGCGTCGCGCAGGAGCCCGGGGAGCTCGTCGAGCTCGCCGACTACCGCAGTCCGCAACCTGTGATGATCGCGGTGGGACCCAAGGGTCGCGACGATATCGCTGAGCTCGGTCGGGGTGGAGGCGGCGACGCGATCGGCGAGGGCCCGCGCCCAGGCCGTCGACGCGGCCGGTGAGCGGGCGGAGACCGGGATCAACCAGGGCCGCGGGCTGACGCGAGCTGGCGCGGCGGTGACCCTTTTTGCCGGGGCTGAGCTCGGGGGTGCTTGCTCGAGGACGATGTGGACGTTGGTGCCGCTGAAGCCGAACGAGCTCACGCCCGCGAGCCGTCGCCCCGCCCTCGGCTCCCACGCGACCGCGCGCCTGGGGATCTCGGCGCGCAGCGGCGCGAGGTCGATGTCGGGGTTGAGGGTGTCGAGGTTGAGGTGGGGGGGCACGACGCCGTGGCGAAGCGCGAGCACGACCTTGAGGACCCCGGTGATCCCCGCGGCGGCCTCGAGGTGGCCGAGGTTGGTCTTGTGCGAGCCGAGCCACAGGCGCTCGGCCCGACCGCCGAAGACCTCCGTCAACGCCCGGACCTCGATCGGATCCCCGAGGGGCGTCCCGGTCCCGTGGGCCTCGATCATCGAGACCTCGTTGGGCTCGACGCGGGCGCGCTCGAGGGCCGCGCGGATCACCGCGGCCTGCGAGGCGGGGTTGGGGACCGTCAGGCCGCTGGCGTGGCCGTCGTGGAGCACCGCCGAGCCCCGGATCAGGGCCAGGATCCGATCCCCGGCGCGCTCGGCCTCGGACAGGCGCCGCAGCGCGAGGACCACGCAGCCCTCGCCGCGGACGTAGCCGTCGGCGGCGACATCAAAGGTCCGACAGCGGCCGCTCGGCGACATCGCGCGGTTGCGGCTGAGGAACACGCCGAGCTCGGGCGCGAGCATCACGTTCACGCCGCCGACGAGGGCGCGCTCGCACTCGCCGAGGCGCAGCGAGGTCGCCGCGAGGTGGAGGGCCACGAGCGACGAGGAGCACGCGGTGTCAATCGCCATGCTCGGCCCCTCGAGGCCCCAGGTGTGCGACAGCCGGCCGGCGGCGACGGAGGTGTCGGTGCCGGTGAAGTCGTAGGCGCCGATGTCCTCGGCCGGCCCGCCGTGGAATTTGAGCTGGCCGAAGTCCTCGGTGCCAATGCCGACGAACACCCCGGTTCGTGAACCGCGCAAACTCATTGCCGGCCAGCCGGATTGTTCGAGGGCCTCATGAGCGACCTCGAGCAGCAGCCGTTGCTGGGGATCCATGCGTTCGGCTTCGCGGGGCGAGATCCCGAAGAAGGCCGGGTCGAACTGGGTGAGGTCGTCGAGGAATCCGCCGGCCGCCGAGACCATCCGCCCGAGGCGGTCGGGGTCGGGGTCGGTCCAGGCCTCGGCGTCCCAGCGATCGGCGGGCACGGTCGAGATCGCGTCGGCGCCGGCCTCGAGCAGGCTCCAGAAGGCGTCGGGCGAGTCGGCGCCGGGCAGACGGCACGCGACCCCGACGATCGCAATCGCCTCGTCGGGGGCCGGGTGTTGGCGCGGGCGCGGGCGCGCGTCTTCGGCGCGAAGGTCTTCGGCGGTGGCGGTGGCGCTGGCGACGAGGGGCGCCGGGGCTGCGGCGGGCTCGCCGAGCACGACCTGAGCGAGGGCCGCGCGCGCGAGGGCCGACACGCTCGGGTGCTCGAACACCAAGGTGTTGGGCAGCGAGACCCCGAGCGCCGCGCTGACGCTCCCGAGCAAGGAGATCGCCAGGAGCGAGTCCATGCCGAGGGAGAACAGGCCCTCGTCGCGGGGCAGCTCGTCCTCGATCATCAGGGCCGCCCTGGCCTCGCGCTCGATCCAGTCTGCGAGGGCGTCCTCGCGCTCGGTCGCGGACAGCTGCTCGAGCTCCGCGAGCAGCGCGGTCGAAGGCGCGGACAGCTCGGGCGAGCGCGGCGTGGCCTCGCCGTGGTCGGGGTCCCACTGCGTGGTCTCGACGAGCAGCAGCTCGCGCTCGTCACGATCGAACATCACGATCTTGGTGTGGGTCACGACCAGCGCGGCGACCGGGGCCTGGGTTGCGCGGCCCTGGAGTCGGCCCCAGCCGCCCAGGACGCGCGGCTCACCGTGGATCAGCGAGGCCAGGCTTCGGGCGAGCTCGAAGGCGCGCAGCGTCGACACGCCGTCGAGGTGGAGGCGCCAGCTCGCCTGGCCGCGGTCGCTCGCGAGGACATCGGGGCCGAGCGAGCGGTCGAGGTGGGCGAGCTCGGCCTCGAGCACGGACCGGGGGCACGGCTCCCAGGCCACGTCGCTCGACCACGGGTCGAGGGCCGTCGCAACGCCGACGTTGGCGTTGAGCAGCTCGCGCCAGCCCTGGCCGTCGTCGGCCCAGACCTCGACGCCCGCGCGCGTGCGGCTCACGTGGACCCGGCGGATCGCTTCGGAGCTCGCGGCCATCAACGCGTTGAGGACCGGCGCGTCGACGAGCGCGAGCAAGAGGGGGATCAGGGCGCCGGCGTCGAGCTGATCGCCCGCGACCGGCCTCGCCTCCCAGGTCGGGCGCGGCTGATCGAGGCGGACGAGCTCGGTCCAGCCCGTCGGCGCGACCAGGATCGTGCCCGCGGGTCCGCGCGGGACCTGCGGGGCGTCGGGGAGGCGATGGCGTTGGCGCTGCCAGGGGTAGGCGGGCAGCGAGCTGACGTTGGCTCGCGGGACCAGGCGCTCGAGCTCGAGCGCCACGCCGAGGGCGTGGAGGCGCCCGGCGGCCTCGGCCAGCTCGACGCGCCCGTTGCCGTCGCGGCGCAAGGTCGGGATGGTCGCGCTCCGAGCCTCGTCGGGGCCCGCGCCGCGCTCGCCGAGGACCTGCGCGATCGGGATCTGCAGGGCCGGGTGCGGGCCGAGCTCGACGAAGACCGCGTCCATGTCGTCGGCGATCGCCCCGATCGCGGCGGCGAAGCGGACCGGCTCGCACATGTTCGAGACCCAGTAGTCGAGGTCGAGGGGCGCGTGGCGACGCCCGCCGTCGACGGTCGAGTAGAAGGGCACCTCGGCGGGGGTGGTCTCGACGCTGCCGGCGAATTCTTTGAGGCGAAAGCTCGCCGGAATGACCGCGGGGCTGTGGAAGGCGTAGTCGGTCGACACCCACCGGGCGAAGCGGCCGCGGGCGCTGAACCCGGCCCGGATCCGCTCGAGCGCCGCCGAGGGTCCGGCGAGGACGCAGGCCGCGGGGCCGTTGATCGCGGCCACGCTCACATCGCTCTCGCCGAGCGCCGCGACCTCGTCGGGGCCGATTGCGACGGCGAGCATCGCCCCGCTGCCGCGCAGCTCGGCCATCACCGTCGCGCGCATGGCCACGATGTGGCAGGCCTCGAACAGCGGCAACGCGCCGCAGGCCCACGCGGCCGCGATCTCGCCCACGCTGTGACCGACGACCGCCGCGGGCCGAACCCCGAGAGACGCGAACCATGTCACGAGGCCGACCTCGAGGGCGAAGAGCGCGGGCTGGGCGAGCTCGGTCGCGTCGAGCTCGGCGTCTTGCAGGGCGTCGAGGACCGAGGGGCCGCCGAGGCTCTGGATGAGGCCGTCGATGTCTTCGATGATCCGCCGAACCTCGACCGAGGACTCGAGCAGGGCGCGGCCCATGCCCCGGTAGACGCCGCTTTGCCCGGCGAACACGAAGACCAGCGCGGGCGCCGAGCGACGCGCGTGGATCGTTGGGGCCGCGCGGAGACGCTCGGCGAGCTCGCTGGCGTCGTCGCCCGCGGCGGCGAGGCGCCAGGCCTGCTGCCCGCGGCGGTGGGCGGCCGTGTAGCACAGGTCCGCGAGCGGCGGGTGCTCGCCAGCGAGGAGCGCGATCCAGCGCTCGCGCAATTGGTCGAGCGCGTTGGGGTCGCGGGCGGACAGGGTCAGGAGCGAGGGGACCAACGGGGGCTCGTGGTCCTCGACCGAGAGGCCGCGCTCGAGGATCACGTGGACGTTGGTCCCGCTGAACCCGAACGAGCTCACCCCCGCGAACTGGCTGTGGAGGTCGGTCGCGTGCAGCGGCACGCGCAGCGGCGAGGTGTCCCAGGGGACCATGGGGTTGCCGCGATCGAAGTGGATCTGCGGCGGGATCATGCGCTGCTCGAGCGCGAGCACGGTCTTGATGAAGCCGGCCACGCCCGAGGCCGACTCGAGGTGGCCGAGGTTGGCCTTGAGCGAGCCGATCCACAGCGGGGTGTCGTCGGCGAGGCGCATGGCCTTGGCGAGGGACTCGAGCTCGATCGGGTCGCCGAGCGAGGTCCCGGTCCCGTGGGCTTCGACGTAGCCGACCTCCTCGGGCTGGACGCCGGCCTCGGTGATCGCCGCGCGCAGGAGCGCCCGCTGGGCGAGGCCGTTGGGCACCGTCAGCCCGCTGGTTCGGCCGTCGTGGTTGAGCGCCGAGCCGCGGATGATCGCGCGGATCCGATCTCCGGCCAGCATCGCGTCGCTGAGCCGCTTGAGCACGACCATCCCGCAGCCCTCGCCGATCGCGATGCCGTCGGCGCCGACGTCGAAGGGGCGACAGCGGCCGGTCGGAGACAGCATCCGGTTCTTGCTCCGCTCGACCAGGGTCAGCGGCGAGAGCAGGGCGTTGACGCCCCCGGCGATCGCGAGGTCGCACTCGCCCGCGCGGAGGCTGCGGACCGCGAGGTGGATCGCCGTCATCGACGACGAGCACGCGGTGTCGACGGTCAGCGAGGGCCCGTGGACGCCGAGGAAGTGGCTCAGGCGGCCCGAGAGCACCGAGCTGCGGGTCCCGCTGGCGGTGAAGCCGTCGACCCAGTCGGCCTCGGCCCGGCCGAGCAGCTTCGCGCCGTGATCGTAGTTGAGCGCGCCGACGAACACCCCGGCGGCGGTCTCTTCGAGGCTCGAGATCGCGACGCCGCTGTCTTCGAGGGCGCTGACGCTGACCTCGAGCAGCAGGCCCTGCTGCGGATCCATGGTCTGGGCCTCGCGCGGCGAGATCCGGAAGTAGCCCAGGTCAAAGGCGTCGACCTCGTCGATCAGCCCCGCCTCGCGGGTGTAGGTCCGGCCCGGGGCGTCGGGGTCGGGGTCGTACCAGGGCTCGATGTCGAAGCGCGAGCTCGGGATCGGGCCGACGGCGTCGGTGCTCGCGAGCAGCATCGACCACAGGTCCGCGACCGAGTCGGCGCCGGGGAAGCGGCAGGCCATGCCGACCACGGCGATCGCCGCGTGATCGCTGGCGACGATCTCACGGGGCACGCGCTGGTCCGACGCGAGGCCGAGGAGCTCGCCGAGGTGACGGACGAGGCGCGGGAGGGTCGGGTAGTTGAAGGCGATCGTCGCCGACAGGTTGAGGTCGAGGCGCTGCTCGAGCCGACCCTTGAGGGTCACCGCCATCAGCGAGTCCATGCCCTGCTCGGCGAAGCCCACGTCGTGGACGAGGCCGTGGACGAGGCCGAGGATCTCGCGGATCTCGGTCTCGACGATCCGCTCGAGCGCGGCGAGGTTCTCGATCACCTCGCGCTCACGGGGGGCGCTCGGGGCCGGGACGATCTTGGTGACCAGCTCCTCGACCAGCGGCGGCGTCCAGGTCAGCGAGCGCGAGAATTGATCCCAGTCGACCGGGACCAGGACGAGGTGGGGCGCGTCCATCGTCCAGGCCGACGCGAACCACTCGATGCCCTCGCCGACGTCGAGGGGCCGCACGCCCGAGCGACGAAAGCGTTCGCGGTCCTGCTCGCGCAGGCGCTGCGATTGGTTGGTCCAGATGCCCCAGCTCTGGCTCTGGGCGGGCAGGCCCGCGGCGTGGCGCTGCTCGGCCAGGGTGTCGAGGAAGGCGTTGGCCGCAGCGTAGGCGCCCTGCCCGGGGTTGCCGAGGACCGAGGCCATCGACGAGAGCAGCACGAAGCGCTCGATCGCGTGGTCGCGACACAGCTCGTGGAGCAGCAGCGCGCCCCGGACCTTCGGGGCCATGACCTCGGCGATCTGCTCGCTCGTCAAGGTTGCGAGCGGGGCGTCTCGGAGGGCCATCGCCCCGTGGATGACCCCGGTCAGCGCGGGCAAGGACGCGAGCAGGGCCTCGAGCGCGGCGCGATCTGTGACGTCGCAGCGGACGAAGCGGATCGCCTCGCCGAGCTCCTCGAACTGCTCGCGGGCCGCCGGCGAGGGCTCGCTGCGACTGGCGAGGATGACCTGCTGTGCGCCGCCCTCCTCGATCAACCACCGCGCGAGCTGCCGCCCGACGAAGCCGGCGCCTCCGGTGATGAGCACCCGCCCGCCGGACCAGCTGGCTTCGCGGGTCTCGCGGGTTGGGACCAGGCGGCGGATGAGGCGGCGGCCGCCGACGATCGCGACCTGGTCCTCGTGATCCTCGACGAGGATCGCGTCGGACAGCAGCGCGATCGATTCGTCTTTGGCGAGATCGATCACGCGGTGGCGGAGCTCGGGGTGCTCGCGCTGGAGCACGCGGGCGAGCCCCCACAGGGCCGCGAGCGCGGGGGAGCCCGGGTGCCCCTCGATCGCCTGGGCGCCGCAGGTGATCCAGGTCGAGGTCGCGCCCGCGTCGACGACCATGCGCAGCTCGTCGACGGCCGCGCGCGTGAGCGCGACCGCGGCCTCGTCGCCCGGGCCTTCGGGCGTGGTCCACAGCGCGATCACGTGGACGCGGGGGCCCGTGTCTGCGGCGCTCGAGAGCGCCTGGGCGAGGTCCGTGCGCAGGACCAGATCGACCTCGGCGCCAGCCTCGTCGAGGAGCTCGCGCAGCTCCTCGCCGAGGGGCGTGATCGCGTCGACCACGACCACGCAGCGATCCGAGCCCGCGACCATGTCGATCGGCGGCAAGGGCCGCCAGATCAGACGCAGCGCGCCGACCGGTGCGCTGCCCTCGAGGTCGTCTCGCTCGACCGGCAGCAGCGAGACGTCGTTGATCTGAGCCAGGAGGCCCCCGTCGCTCCGGTCCCAGAGGGTCAGATCGCCGCTCAGCGGCCCGCGGGGGCGCGAGGCGAGCACGCGGACGCGCTTCGCCTGGGTCCGAAACAGGCGCAGGTTGGCCGTGAACAAGGCGTTGGCCTGGTCGGTCGGCGCGTCGATCAGCAGGGTCTGGAGCGCGGCGTCGAGCAAGGCCGGGTGGACGCCGCGCTCTAGACCCTGCGGATCGACGGTCTCGGGCAGCGCGAGGTCGGCGATGATCGTGTCGTCGTCGCGGATCAGCCGCTCGATGCCGCGGAAGGTCGGGCCGTAGTTGTTGCCGGCCGCAGCCCAGGCGGCGTAGGGCGGCGGCTCGGCGCTCGCCTCGTCGAGCGCAGGCATCTCGCCGGCCGGGAACTCGACGTTGAGCACGAGCCGCGCCCGCGCGTGGCGGACCCAGGCCTCAGCCTTGGCGGCGAACAGCTCGACGACGTAGTCCTCGCCGTCGCGCTGGGCCGAGATCTGGACCTCGCGCGCGCTCCGGTCGAGGACCAGCGGGGCCTCGAGGACCGCGCCGTCGACCTCCCAGGTCCCGGGCACGCGGGCGATGACCTGGCGCATCCACGCGATCATTGCGATCCCGGGCACGGCGATCTCGCCGTGAACTCGGTGGTCGGCGAGCCATGGCTGGCGGCGCAGATCGAGCTCGAGCGCGAGGACCCAGCCGCCCTTGGCGGTCGGTCGGGGGCCGGACGATCGCGCGGGTGAAGCGGGCGGCGGCCAGAAGCGCTCACGGTTGAACACCGAGGTCGGGAGCGGCGCGATCTTGCCCGGCGACATCAGCGAGCGCGCGTCGAAGGCCACGCCCGCGACGAACAGCGCGGCCAGCGAGTCGAGGAGCGCGTCGACCTCGTTGTGGTTGCGGCGTAGGCTCGCGACCGCGGTGCCGGGGGGGACCGGAGCCCCGGACGGCTCGGCGTCCGCGAGCGCGCGCTCGATCACCCCCGTGAGCAGGGGGTGGGGCGAGACCTCGATGAAGGTCCGGGCGCCCGCGTCGATCGCCCGCCGCAGCGCGCGATCGAAGCGTACGGGCCGCCTGAGGTTCTCGATCCAGTACGAGCCGTCGAGCTCTTCGCCCGCGAACTCGCGGTCGAACACGGTCGAGACGATCGGCACCTTCGCGCTGACCGGCGCGAGCTCGCGAAACTCGAAGTGGAGAAAGCCGCGCAGCGCGTCGACTTGCGGGCTGTGCGAGGCGATGTCGACGTCGACCATCCGCGCGAAGATGTCGCGCTCGCGCAGCTGCTCGACCCACGCGGCCACGGCCTCGGGCGCGCCCGCGACCACGCTGCTCTCGCCGTCGTTGACGACCGCGAGGCTGAGCTCGTCGGGCAGCAGCTCCATCAGCGCTTCGAGCCCGAGCCCGATCGCCGCCATCGCCCCGCGCCCGGCGATCCGCAGGAGCAGGCGGCTGCGGCGGGCGACCACGCGGGCGCCGTCGGCCAGCGACAGCGCCCCCGCGACGCAGGCCGCCGCGATCTCACCTTGGGAGTGGCCGATGACCAGGTCGGGCTCGATCCCCCACGAGCGCCACAGGGCAGCCAGCGAGACCATCACCGCCCACAGCGCGGGCTGAACGACCTCGATGCGCTCGAGCGAGGGCGCGCCCGGGGCCCCGCGCAGGATCTCGCGGACCGACCAGCCCGTCTCCGGGCGCAGGGCAGCGTCGCACGCGTCGAGGGCCTCGGCGAAGGCCGGCGCGCGCTCGAGCAAGACCCGGCCCATGCCGATCCACTGCCCGCCCTGGCCGGGGAACACGAACGCGATCTTGCCGCTGTCGTGGACCTGGCCGCGGTGGACCACGGGCGTGGCCGAAGCCGCCGCGCCTCGGCTGCCCTCGATCTGCGCGAGCCCTCGGGCCAGGCTCTCGCGGTCCTCGACGACGACCGCGGCCCGGTGTCGGTGGTGCGGTCGGTGGTGGAGCAGGGTCCAGCCGAGGTCTGCGAGGGGGACCTCCGGGTTGCGGGCGAGGTGCTCGCGCAGCTCCAGCGCCGCCTGGTCGAGGGCCTCGGCGCTCGTCGCCGTGACCGGCACGAGCGTCGCGCCGCGGGGGGCGACTGGCTGGACGAGGCCGCGGCCGCGGAGGGTGTCGAGCAGGGCGTGGAGATCTTCGTACTCGTCTTGCTCACGGTGCACGCAAGCGAGCGCTTCGACCGGGCCATCCATCGTCTCGCGGATGGCCGCGCCGAGGACCGGGTGTGGGCCGATCTCGATGAACACCGGGGGGGCGCCCCGGCCGAGCTCTCGCAGACCATTGAGCAAGTCGAAGGGCTGACGGAGGTTCCTCGCCCAGTAGCTGGCCCCTGCAGACTCCGCGGGTGCCCATCCGTCGTTCGTCGTCGACCACCAGGCGACCGTACCCGCGCGCGGGGTGATGGTCGCGAGCGCAGCCTCGAGCTCGCCGAGGATTGGTTCGACGTGGGCAGAGTGCGAGGCGTAGCCGACCCGACCCCGTGCACAGCGAACCCCCTCGGCCTCCCATCCTCGTTGCGCGGCCTCGAGCGAGCTCGGATCGCCGGCCACGAGGGTGCGGCTTGGAGCGATCTTTCCGGCGATCGACAAGCCGGGGGGGAGTTCACCGAGCTTGTCGAGCCCGAGTCGCACGACCATGACCGCGCCCGCGCCAGCGAGGTGCGCGGCCGCGAGTCGGGCCCGAGCAGCGATGACCGCCGCGGCGTCTTCGAGCGAGAGGTGACCTGCGATGTGGGCTGCTGCGACCTCGCCAATGCTCTGGCCGATCACGGCGTCGGGGTGGACTCCGTGGGCCGCGAGCGTGCGCGACAAGGCGACCTGGATGGTGAACAGCAGCGGCTGGATGACGTCGGGCGAATCTTGCGGTTCGCGGCTACACAGGTGCTGGAGCGTCGACCAGCCGATCAGCGGGCGCAACGCGGCATCACAGGATTCGACCGCCGCGCGGAACTTTGGCTCTCGGTGGAGCAGAGCTTGACCCATTCCCAACCATTGGCCGCCGTGGCCGGAGAACACGAACACGAGCTCGGACTTCTCCGCGCTGGGCTGCGCGCGACGTCCCTCGTGTTCGTCCGAGGTTGGTGATGAGGCTGCTCGAAGCGCCCCCGGGGCAGACTCCAGCGCGAGGTGGGCGTTGGTCCCACCAAAACCGAACGAGCTGACCCCCGCCAGACGGGCCCGCTCGCGTTGGGGCCACGCGCGGGGCTGAGTCGGGACCTGGAGGCGGAGCCGGTCGAAGTCAATGTGGGGGTTGGGGGTCTCGAAGTGGAGGTTGGGCGGGATGACCCCGTGGTGCAGCGCCAGGGTCGTCTTGATCAGCCCGGCCATCCCGGCGGCGGCCTCGAGGTGGCCGAGGTTGGTCTTGACCGAGCCGATGAGGAGCGGATCCCCCTCTTCGCGATCGGGACCAAAGACCGCGCCGACCGACTCGGCCTCGATCGGATCCCCGAGGTAGGTCCCCGGTCCATGCGTCTCGACGAAGTCGACCTCCGCAGGCGGGATACCGGCGACGGCCCAGGCCCGGGCGAGCACGGCCTCCTGGGCGTCGCCCGAGGGCGCCGTGAGCCCGTTGGAGTAGCCGTCGTTGTTGATCGCGCTCCCGCGGATCAGCGCATAGATCGGGGCTCCGCGCTCCAGCGCGAGCGAGAGCGGCTCGAGCATCACGACCCCGACGCCCTCGCCGCGGACGTAGCCGTTGGCGCGGGCGTCGAAGGCCTTGCAGCGGCCGTCGGGGGCCATGGCCCCGAACTTGCTCATTGCGACCGAGCTCAGCGGCGAGAGCATGAGGTTGACGGCGCCCGCCAAGGCCCGCGTGCACTCGCCGCGCTGCAAGCTCTGCACGGCGAGGTGGATCGCTACCAGCGATGACGAGCACGCGGTGTTCACCGTCAGGCTCGGCCCGCGCACACCCAGGAGATAGGACAGCCGCCCCGCGATGATCCCGGGGTCGTGCCCGGTCGCGCTGTGTTGTTGGATCCGGGTGGGATCGTCGCCGACCACCCGATCCCAGTCGTTCCACATCGCGCCCGCGAACACGGCCGTCGCGCTGTCGACGAGCGAGCGCGGGATCACCCCACCGCTCTCCAGGGCCTCCCACGCGACCTCGAGGAAGATCCGCTGCTGCGGATCCATCTCGCGGGTCTCGCGGGGCGAAATACCGAAGAAGGCTGGGTCGAAGCGATCGACCTGGTCGAGGAAGCCTCCCCAGCGCGTCGCCGACTTCCCGGCCGCCGCCGGATCGCTGTTATACCAGCGCTCGGAGTCCCAGCGGTCGATGGGGACCTCGGTGACCGCGTCGACGCCGTCATGGAGCAGCCGCCAAAACGCCTCGGGTGAGTTCGCGCCCGGGAACCGACAGCCGAGACCAACAATTGCGACGGGTTCGTCGGCGACGACGCTCAGATCTGCTGGATGCGTGGCTTGCGTGGCCCCACCCTCGAGGTAGTTGGCGAGGGCTTTGACGGTCGGGTAGCGCCACGGGACCGTCGTCGAGAGCGAGCGACCGACGTGGGCTTCGAGCTTGGCGAGCAAGGCCAGGGCGAGCACCGAGTCCAGGCCTTGATCCCGCAGCCTGCGGTCCGGGGCGATACGCTCGGGCGCGACGTCCATCAGCTCTGCAACCTGGTCGAGGATCCACCGCTGGAGGGCGCTCGGACGGTTGACAGACGAGTTGGTCATGAAAGCTTCCGCGCAGGTCCAAGGAGCCGAGCAGGGCACGAGCCGAGAGGATCGTCGCCCGGGGACCCTGCCTCACATTGTACGAGCGTCAAACGGTGACTCGGCTCCCAGCAGGCGCTCACGGTCATGGAGCGCCGTCGACGCTGGCGCGGATGCGAACCGGTGGCCCTTTTGAGTCCCATCCGCGCGCGTGCGTGCGCAGGAAGCTCGGCTTGCGAGAGCGATCTCGCTCGTTCGGGACACAACGCTTCTTGCGGCCGTCGATTGACGCTACATTACTGCTCACGAGCCCGTGAATGACGCAGTCCGAGGCACGAAAAGAGCCCTCGCTCGGTTTCCTCGATGGCTATGAGCTCCAGCGGCTGATCCGGAAGACCCGGAGCACGGCCGTCTATCACGCCTCGCGCAATCGTGACGGCTTCGCTGTGATCGCGAAGTTCTACCTGGCCAACAAGGACGGGACCGAGGGCCACTTCGAGCACGAGTATCAGCTCCTGAGTTCGCTCGGGGTCGCGGGCGCGGTCGAGGCCGTGGATCTGGTCCGCGCGGGCCAGCAGCACGTCCTCATTCTCAAGCGCTTCCCCGGCATCGATCTCGGCGCGTTCATGAACGGTCGCGCGCTCGACATCGAGACCTTCTTGGCGATCGCCGTCAAGATCACGGCGATCCTCGCCGAGGTCCACGCGCGGCGCGTCATCCACCGCGACATCAAGCCGAGCAGCATCCTCGTCGACCCCGACACCCTCGAGGTCTGCCTCGCCGACTTCGGCATCTCGGTCGCGCTCGAGCGCGATCACCGTGAGATCTACGATCCAGGCGTCAACGCGGGCACGCTGCCCTACCTCGCGCCCGAGCAGACCGGACGGACGACTCGCGCCGTCGACCATCGCAGCGATCTCTACTCGCTGGGCGCGACCTGCTTTCAGATGCTGACCGGCCGTCCGCCGTTCACCGACACCGAGCCACTTCGGCTGGTCCACGCCCACCTCGCCCGGGTGCCGGCTTTGATCAGCCAGGTGCGCCCCGAGCTCCCCGAGGTCCTCGCATCGATCATCGCGCGTCTGCTGGCCAAAGATCCGATCGACCGCTACCAGTCGGCTCGGGGGCTCTTGTACGACTTCGAGCGCTGCCAGCGAGAGCGCCATGGATTCGAGATCCCCAGCTTCGAGGTCGGGCTCGGTGACGCCTCCGAGCGCCTCGAGCTGCCCGACCGGCTCTATGGGCGTTCGACCGAAGTCGAGCGCTTGTCCGAGGCGTTCGAGCGGGCTTGTCGGGGGCAGGCGGAGCTTCTGCTCCTTCACGGGCCGTCGGGTATCGGCAAGACCGCGCTGATCCATTCGCTGCAGCCCCAGCTCGCCGAGCGAGAGGGCTACTTCGCCGCTGGAAAATTCGAGCAGTTTCGCAGCAACATGCCTCTGCTGGGCGTCACCCAGGCGCTCTCGCGCCTCGTGGACCGCCTGCTGATCGAGGACGAAGACCGGGTCGAGGCCTGGGAGCGCCGGCTGAGCGAGGAGCTCGATTCGACGGCCTCGGTGTTGGTGCCCCTGGTCCCGGAGCTCGAGCACCTCCTGGGAGCTCAGCCCGACGCCCTCGAGCTCGGGGCCCTCGAGTCTCGCAACCGCTTGCTCATCGCGCTTGGTCGGCTGGTCGCGACGATCGCTGCGCCCGAGCACCCGGTGGTCTTGTTTCTCGACGATCTGCAGTGGAGCGACCCGATCAGTCTGCGTGTGATTGAGCATCTGGTCACGGCCAGCGACGCCAAGGGGCTGTTGGTTATCGGCGCTTATCGCAGCGAGGATGTCGGAGCCGACCACCCGCTGCGAGGCCTCGCCCAACGCGTCGACGAAGTGTTGGAGCTCGAGCTCTTGCCGCTCTCCGCGGTGGCCGTGACCGAGCTGGTCTGCGACACCTTGAAGGTCGGCTTCGAGCGCGCCGCCGAGTTGGCCGGTTCGTTGGCTGGGCGCACGGACAACAACCCGCTCCTGGTTCGGCAGCTCCTGGTTTTACTGGAGCAGGAGGGGGCGCTGACCCGTGGACCCTCGGGATGGACCTGGAGCGCGGACGCCGTTCGCAAGTCGGGGATCCCCGGTGACGCGCTCGGCATGATCAAGGCCAAGCTCGAGCGGCTGTCGCCGGAGCTGCGCGAGGTCCTCGCGGGGGCGACCTGCGTCGGGAGCCGCTTCGACTTGACGGGCTTGGCGGCCGCGCTCGAGCGACGGCCGGTCGAGCTGCTGCCCCACGTGACCTCGCTGGCGGATGAGGGCTTGTTGGCCCTGTCAGAGTCAGAAGTCTGCTTTACCCATGATCGCATCGAGGAGGGGGCGAGGCATTGGCTCGATCCCGAGAAGGAGCTTCGCTACCGTCAACGGATCGGCCGCTTCTTGCGGGACAACACACCCGACGCTCAGCTTCACGAACGAATCTACGAGATCGTCGATCACCTCAACCGAACAATCGAGGCTGAAGATGACGCTGGGCGCCTGTGGGACCTCGCCGAACTCAACCTCCAGGCAGGTCGGGCCGGGCTGCGCGCATCGGCCTCGATGATGGCCGCGCGATACCTCGAGGCCGGGCTCGCGGCGGTCGCACGCGCGCGGGCGTGTGAGGGCGGTGCGTCCTCGGCTGGGGGGATTAGCGAAAGTCACGACGCTCTCGAGCTCTCGCTGGGCGTGCAGCATGCTCGCTGCGTCTCGCTGATGGGGGACTACGAGCGCGCGTCCGAGCTCTTCGACGAGCTCATGGCGTCTGCGTTGGATCCCCTCGAATATGCCAACATCGCCTTCATACGACTCGACGCTTGCACGATCGCAAGTCGGCATGAAGACGGGATTCGCGCCGCTCTGGCGGGGCTCGACAAGCTCGGCCTGCGCCTGTCCCGGTCGCCGGGGCCCCACGTGGTCATCTCTGCGCTGTTGCACATGAAGTGGGCGTTTCGGGCCAAGATCCGGGCCGCCATCGATCAACTCGCGGCTTGCGAAGATCCGGCGGCGCAGCTGCGCATGGATCTGTTGGGGAAGCTGGTGGGCCCCGCGTTCGTGGCTGGCGGCACCTTGTCCGTGGTCACGATTGTCTTGACGGGGCTGGAGAGCCTGCGCAATGGAAGGACCCCCAGCCTGGGTAACTATCTGGCGCTGGTAGGAATGGTGATGGCAGGCGGCCTGGGTGACTATCACGGGGCCGCCGAACTCGCCAAGCACGCCTTGAAGCTGATCCACGAGCCCAACGCGACCAAACGCGGCATCACGGTCTTGCTGGCATACAGCATCGTCTTGCACTGGACGCGCCCCTACTCGCAGTGCTTCGAGGGCGTGGAGTCGAGCTTCGAGTTGGCCCGCGAGGAGGGTGACCTCGAGTACGCGACTTATGCGATCCTCCATCGCGTTGGCTATCAGTCGGCGATGGGGCGGCCCCTCGATATCGTCCGCGTAGACGCGCAAGAGGCGGTTCGCTTCGCCAGCAACACGGGCATGGTCGAGTTCGCCGAGGCCATTCGTGTTCGGGTCCGCATGTCCGAGGCCCTCGAGGGCACCGAGGTCCCCGACGACTTCGACCCCAACGACTTCACCCTGCTCTATCCGCGCTGCGTCGCCGTCAACTGGGCGATGCAGCCCCTGGTGTTCCTCGGCCAGCCGGAGCGTGCGCTGGCCCTCTCCGAGGTCGTCGTGGCCAAGGCGGGGGAGGGGTTGTTTGGCTTTTACCTCTACCCCGAGTTCGTGTTCTACCGAGGCCTGGCCGCCGCCATCGCCTACGACGACGGCCGCCAGGACCAACTCGGTCGCCTGCGCCGAGTCCTTCGCGCGAGCCTGCGCCAGCTAAAAAAGTGGGTCGCGGTCTACGAGGGCAACCTCGGCCCCCACCTGCTCCTGCTCGAGGCCGAGCGCGCGCGGATCCGAGGTCAGACCGTGCGCGCCCAAGACACCTACGAGCGCGCCGCACGTGAAGCCGCCGGGCACTTCCCCCAGATCGAGGCCTTGGCCTGGGAGCGGCTGGCCCTGCTCATGGTCGCGCGCGGCTGGGAGGGGCTGGCGCAGACGCCCGCGCTACGTGCCCACGATCTCTACGAGGCCTGGGGCGCCGTCGCCAAGGTCGCCCAGATCGAGCGTGACCATCCCAGCATTCGCTTCCGATCGGGCTCCTCCGCGGTCCCCTACAGCATCCACGAGACGGTCTCGGCGACGACCTCGGTGATGGGCGACTCGCTGGACGTCGCCAGCGTGCTCAAGAGTACGCTGGGGATCACGCGCGGGCAGAGCCACGACGAGGTCGTCTCGAGCGTCCTGGCCGCGGCGATCGAGAACGCCGGGGCCCAGCGTGGGGTCCTGATCCAACAGTTCGACGAGGCGCTCCACGTCGTCGTCGAGAACGACAGCGAGGGCTCGACCGGCCGCATCCATGAGCCGATCCCGCTCGCCGAGGCCGAGCTGATGGTGCCGACCTCGCTGGTTCGTCTGGTCGCGCGCACGCGCAAGCCCCGGATCATCCGCGACGCCCGGACAGATCCAGACTTTTGCGCGGACCCGGCCGCCGCGGCGAGGAAGGTCCTGTCGATCGTCTGCGTGCCGATCCTCAGCCGCAACGAGCTGGTCGGCGTGCTCTACCTCGAGAATCGCCTGTCGACCGGCGTGTTCACCCCCGACCGCCTCGCGCTCCTCGACCACCTCGCCGCGCAGGCCGGCATCTCACTCCAGAGCGCCCGGCTGTTCGACGCGCTGCGCGGCCGCGAAGCCCAGTGGCGCTCGCTGGTCGAGCACGCCCCCGACAACATCGCGATCGTCGATCGCGAGGGCTTCATCAAATTCATCAACCGCGGGGTCGTCGGCGAGGGCAAGGAGCTCGTCGGTCGGCGCATGGCCACGCTCTTTGCCCCCGAGTACCACGACCGAGTCAGCGCCGCGATCACCGAGGTCTTCGACGCGGGCGAGCACTCCAGCTTCCAGGCCGAGATCCTCGGCGAGGGCGACGAGCGCCTGTGGTGGACGACGCGCCTGAGCCCGATCCTGCGCGACGGTGAGGTCGTGCGCGTGACCTTGATCAGCAGCGACGACACCGAGCACCGCGAGCTCGAGTCGCAGCTGCGGCAGTCGCAAAAGATGGAGGCGGTTGGCGCCCTCGCTGGCGGCGTCGCCCACGACTTCAACAACCTCCTGAGCGTGATCCTCAGCAGCGCCGAGCTCGCGCGCGAGGGCCTGTACCCCGCCGAGGACGCCTTCGACGAGATCATGGCCGCGGCCGAGCGCGCGGGCGGCCTGACCCGTCAGCTGCTGGCCTTCAGCCGCAAGCAGATCTTGCAGCCGCGGGTGCTCGACCTCAACGAGAGCGTCGCCGCCATGACCAAGATGCTCCAGCGCCTGATCGGCGAGGGCATCGATCTCATCCTCGATCTGCGCGAGGGCCTGGGCTGGGTCCGGGTCGATCCGGGCCAGCTCGAGCAGGTCGCGCTCAACCTGGTCGTCAACGCCCGCGACGCGATGCCCAAGGGCGGAAAGATCCTCGTGCGGACCTCGCAGAGCGAGCTGAGCCCGGCCAAGCTGTGGCGCCACGAGGACCTCGAGCCCGGCCTCTACCTGCTGCTGGAGGTCCAGGACTTCGGCGAGGGCATGGACGCGGTCACGCGCGAGCGGATCTTCGACCCCTTCTTCACGACCAAGCCCGCGGGCAAGGGCACGGGCCTCGGGCTGTCGACGGTGCACGGCATCGTCAAGCAAAGCGGGGGCTTCATCGAGGTCGACAGCGAGGTCGGCGTGGGCACGACCTTCTCGGTCTATCTCCCGGTCGTCGACCGCTCCGACGGGGTCCCCTCGAAGCTTGGCGACGACCTCGCGAGCGGGCGCGAGACCGTCTTGGTGGTCGAGGACGAGGTCAGCGTCCGCAAGCTCATGGTCACGACCCTGACCCAGCAAGGCTACACGGTGCTCGAGGCGGCCAGCGGCGAGCAGGCCCTGAAGATCGCCGCCGACAGCGACTGGATCGATCTGCTGGTGACGGACGTCGTGCTGCCAGACGCCAGCGGCAGCGAGATCGCCGAGCAGGTCCTCAACAAGTTCCGCGACATGGCGCTGCTCTACGTCTCGGGTTACATCGACGACTCGATCACCACGCCCGGGGTCGACGCGGGCGCGCAAGCCTTTTTGAAGAAACCCTTCACCCGCGAGCTGCTCGCTCGCAGGGTCCGCGAGGCCTTGGACGAATGACACTCTCCATCACAGATCAGACCGGGCCCATCGTCGTCACGCTGGCCTATTTGGGCTTGTATTACGGGTTTCAGGTCCACCAGCTCCGGGTCAAGGTCCGGCTCCAGCGCGAGTACCTCGAGCGCGGTGAGAAGTTCGACCGCTACTTCGGGCAGGACCGCGAGATGCTCGCGGCCGATCGCACCCAGCTAAACATGCTCGAGCACATGCCCCCGCTGCTCGTGTTGCTCTGGCTCAACGCCGTGTTCATCGGGCCTCGCGGCGCGACGATCGGTGGCGCGATCTACGTCGCGGCGCGAGCCTTGTACCCCTTGATGCTCGGCTCTCGCCTCGGTCGGAGCATCCGCGCGCAAGTGCTCATCGCGACGGGCCTGGGCTACGCGGTCTTGGTCTATTTCATGGGCGCGCTGATCTGGGCCTTGCTCGCCGGATAAAACGCGCAGAATCGAGCCGACTGTTTTGGCAGCTGTGCGCGGGCTGCTGGTCGATATGATCGACTCGCGCGCCAGACACTTCGACCGGTGGGGGACGGGACGCGGCCGCGTCGGATAGGCTGCGTTGTGAAGTTTCGAATTACGACCTACCCACTCTCTCAGCGCTTGGCCGCCAGCGTGGCGTTGTTGCTCGGCCTCTCGCTCGGTTGCGCCGACGACACCAGCAGCAGCGATCCACAGGATCCGACGACGGAGACAGGCGGCGACGGCGACGGCGACACGGGCGACGGCGACGGTGACCCCGGCGACGGCGACGGTGACCCTGGCGACGGCGACGGTGACCCCGGCGACGGCGACGGCGACGGTGACGGTGACGGTGACGGCGACGGCGACGGCGACGGCGACGGCGACGGCGACGGCGACGGCGACCCCGGGGGCGTCTGTGGAGACGGTGTCGTCGACGCTGGCGAGGAATGCGACGACGGCAACCCCAACGACGACGACGACTGCTTGTCGACCTGCGTCGCGGCGACCTGCGGCGACAGCTTCGTCAACCTGAACGGGATGAGCCCGGAGGAGTGTGACGACGGCAACGACGACGACAGCGACGACTGCCTGTCGACCTGTGTCACCGCGACCTGCGGCGACGGCTTCGTGCACATGGGCGTGGAGGGCTGCGACGAGGGCGTGAACAACTCCGACATGGGCGCGTGCCTGTCGAGCTGCGAGATCGCATCCTGCGGCGACGGCTTCGTCCAGGACATGATGGAGGAGTGCGACGGCATGGACCCGGACAACGGGACCTGCGCCATGTGCCTGGGGATCTGCGACCAGGGCTGGGGCGACTGCAACATGGACATCGGGCTCGACGGCTGCGAGACCCCGCTGTGCGGGGGCACCTGCGACAACCCCGGCGATCCCAACGGCGTCCAGCAGTTCGACTACACCGGCCAGATCGACGAATTCATCGTGCCGCCGTGCGCCGAGACCCTGACCATCGAGGTCTGGGGCGCCCAAGGCGGTGACAATGTCGCCCTCACCGGCGATGGCGGCAAGGGGGCGCGGATGAAGGGCGACTTCGAGGTCGTCGAGGGTCAGGTGCTCAAGGTCATCGTGGGTCAACGGGGCACCGACGCCAGTCAGGGCAACGCCGCCAACGGAGCCGGTGGCGGCGGCGGCGGCAGCTTCGTGTGGACCGATGGCGAGGTGGAGCCGATGATCGTCGCGGGCGGCGGGGGCGGCTCTTCGCTGACCAACAACGGTCAGCCCCACTACTACGGCAAGCCCGGCGTCATCACCGAGGACGGCTCGGGCAGCCGCAGCGACGACCAATTCGGCAACGCGCCCGGGGGCACCAACGGCAGCGACGGCAAGTCGGTGTCGGGCTCGGGCGGCAACGGTTGGAGCTCGGTGATGCTAAACCCGGCCGGCACCCCGGCGTGCAACTACGGAGGCCACGGTGGCTTCGGCGGCGGTGGGGGCTGCGGCTGCGCGCCCAACATCTGCAATGCCTTGCACACCGCCGGCGGCGGCGGCGGCTACTCGGGCGGTGGCGCCGGGGGCAGCTGCTACTACTACGGCGGTGGTGGTGGCGGCTCGTTCAACGCCGGCGCCAACCCGGACAACGAGGCCGACGTCCGGGAGGGCAACGGCCAGGTCATCATCAGCTGGTGATCGTAGCCTCGTAGCCTCGTAGCCTCGTAGCCTCGTAGCCTCGAACGGGCGACCGAGCCGCCGGACCCTCTCGCAGGGTTCGGCGCGCTCGTTTGGCGCGAGCGAGCCGAGCCGCGCTCAGGCGTCAGCCTCGTCGAGGTCAGCCTGCAAGGCCGCGCGCTGGCTCTCGTCGAGGGCCGCTTCGATCACCAGCTCTTGCTCGGGCCAGTCGACCCCGAGCGCGACCGGAGCCTGACCGCCGAGCTCGAAGCTCAAGTACTGGACCGAGGACAGCCGGCCCTCGCCGACCTGGCGCGGATCCCAAGTCGGCGTGCGCCGCTCCCCATCGGCCATCTTGGCGTAGATGTGGTCGAGCAGCCCGAGCCACGCGCCGAGCTTGACCCCGCGCTCGGCCTCGTCCTCGATCCCGATCAGCAAGGTCGCGCACAGGCTGCCCTGCGACCCGAGCAGCTCGTTGTAGGTGTCGACCTCGTGCTGGATGTCGGCCTCCTTGACGATCTGCTCGACGCGGACCATCTCCTGGATCTGGTAGCGCACGGTCTCGCGGTTCTCGAACAAGAACGCGAACCACTCGCCGACGAGGATCCGGCGCAGGTTCTTGGCCGCGAGGGCCGAGTCGCGCACGGCGTCGCGGCGCTCGTTGTAGGTGACGTAGTCGAGGATCTCGGTGCGCTGTACGGGCTTCATGCGTCGTCCTTGGCGGGCTCGGGGCTGAGGATCGGGAGGTGGCGCTTGCCGTCGTCGGGCTTGGGCGCGGCCTTGGGGTCGAAGCTGTCGCCGCGGTAGGCCCGGGCGAGGATCGACATCGGGTGCATCGGGCTCACGCCCGCGTGCTGTTCAAACTGGATCGCCGCGAGGGGGCAGTCGGTCGCCCACAGCTCGGTCTTGGCCTCTTTCATCTGGTCGAAGGCCTTCTTGCCCACGCGAATCGAGTACTCGAAGCTCTCGACCTTCATCGCGCTGGTTCCGTCGTGGCCGCAGCACTCCATGACCGTCGCGGGCTTGACGTCGAGCAGCTTGCGGATCAGGTCGCGGCCCTTGAACCCGACCGACTGCGCGCGGAGGTGGCAAGGCACGTGGTAGGCGAAGCCCTCGGCCTCGGGCTTCGACGCGAACTCGGTGTTGAAGCGGGCCTGCTTGCGCAGACCCCAGAGAAACTCGCCGGGATCGCGGACGGCGTCGGCGACCTTCTGGACCCGCTCCTTGTGCTCGCGCTCGACGAGCTCGGGCCACTCGCGGCGCAGCATCATCGAGCAGGTCGGGTTGATCGCAACGACCTTGGCGCCGGCGTCGACGTAGGGCTCGAGCAGGGCGACGTTGTGGTGGATCTTGGCCCGGACCCCGGCGAGGTCGCCGCCCTCCCACGCTGGCATCCCGCAGCACTGAAAGTCGCGGCGGCAGCGAATGTCGACGCCGTTGCGCTCGAACACCTCGACGGTGTCGCGGCCGATCTGCGGCTCGTTGTTCTGGACGTAGCAGGTCTGAAACAGCACGACCTCGCCGCCGGGCAGCTGGCCCGCGCGCCCGGTCTTGGTCGCCCAGCGATCGAAGGTCTCGAGCGCGAAGTCGGGCAGCTGCTTGTCGCGGTGGATGCCGACGACCTTCTCCATGAACCACCGGTGAATCCCGACCCGGTTCATCTTGTTGGCCAGGCCGACGCTCGCGCGGGCCAGGGCCCCGGTCCGATCGGGATCGCGCAGGGCGAGGTCGCGCAGCGAGGGCCCGTGGTCGGCGGCGCGCTGGGCCTGGTAGCGGTGGACGAGCTTGGGGAAGTCGAGCTGGAATTTGTGCCCGTCGCGCGGGGTGTAGGGGCACTGGACCTCGCACAGCTTGCACTGGAAGCAGGCGTCCATGACCGCGTCCTTGTCTTGCCTGCTCAGGCGGGTCACGTCGCCGTCGTACTTGTTGTCGATCAGGTCGAAGAGGTTCGGGAACGAGTCGCAGTACTTGAAGCACATGCGGCAGCCGTGGCAGACCTCGAACACCCGGGTGACCTCCTTGGCGAGGGCCGCCTCGCTCCAGTAGAGGTGGTCGTTGGGGTCGTAGGTCAGGCCGTCGGTGGGCTCGTAGGAGATGTTCTGCGGGGTGTCGGCCATGCGGGTAGCCTCGAGTCTATAGCCCAGGCGGCGGCGCGCGCCCAACGACAGACGGCCGCCCAGTTCTGCAACTGGGCGGCCGTCTGTGGAGCTTGCGCTCGGGTCGGGCTAGAAGTGCTCTTTGAGCAGGCGCTCGAACCGGCCGGCGTGGGACTTCTCGGCCTTGGCCAGGGTCTCGAACCAGTCGGCGATCTCGCCGAAGCCCTCTTCGCGCGCGGTCTTGGCCATGCCCGGGTACATGTCGGTGTACTCGTGGGTCTCGCCCGCGATGCCCGCCTTGAGGTTGTTCTCGGTGTCGCCGATCGGGAGCCCGGTCGCCGGGTCCCCGGTCCGCTTGAGGTAGTCGAGGTGGCCGTGGGCGTGGCCGGTCTCACCCTCGGCGGTGTCGCGGAAGTTGCCGGCGACCTCGGGGAAGCCCTCGACGTCGGCGATCTTGGCGAAGTAGAGGTAGCGGCGGTTGGCCTGCGACTCGCCGGCGAAGGCCGCCTTGAGGTTGTCCTCGGTCTTGGTTCCCTTGAGCTCTGCCATCTTGGATCTCCTGAAATTTGTGTGGACGGTCGGTGTCGCGGGTGCCGGCTCGAGCTGAGCCTGGCACGCGGCACGGGGGGCGCCGTGGATCGGCGCCTCGTCCGACTTATCACGCGTCAGACGGCGATGCCACCACCGCGGGGGCGAGCCCAAAAGCTCACGTGTTTTGCGGCTGCGCGAGAGAGTTGGCGGCGCGTGAGCCAGGCGCGGGTGGAGGGCGCTCGGGCCCGGGGATAGACTGCGCGCCTCATGCCCGACATCGGTTCCGACGCTCCCGACTTCACCCTCCCCGACAACAAGCGCGAGGCCGTCACGCTGTCCGAGCAGCGCGGCAAGAACGTGGTGCTCGCGTTCTTCCCGGCCGCGTTCACGGGGGTCTGCGAGAAGGAGCTGTGCACCTTCCGCGACTCCCTCGCGCAGTTCAACGAGCTCGACGCTGCGGTCTACGGCGTCTGCGTCGACGCGCCCTTCGCCAACGCGGCCTTCGCCGAGCGCAACAAGCTCAACTTCCCGATCTTGTCCGACTACGCGCGCAAAGCCGTCCAGGCCTACGGCGTCGCGCACGATGATTTTGCCGGCCTCGCGGGCTACACCGCGGCCAAGCGCTCGGTGTTCGTGGTCGACAAGGAGGGCAAGCTCCGCTTCGCGTGGGTCGCCGACAACCCCGGCCAGGAGCCCGACTACGACGCGGTCCAGGCCGCGGTTCGGGCGCTCGGCTAGCAGCCCGGGGTGCTAGCCCTGGCTGCCTCCGCGCAACGACGAACGGAGCCCCCGGCGACGCCGGCGGGCTCCGTCTTTCGTTGGTCAGGCCGGTCCGAGCGGGCAGCTCAGAGCGCCGCGACGAGGTTGCCGTCGAGGCTCGGCAGCGGCGTGTCCCAGCTCGCCATCGCCGGGCGCAGGGGCTCGTCGAGCTCGACGGGCACGACCTCGAGCGCGGCGGCGGTCAGCTCCTCGCGGCTCGGCTGGAACAAGGTCGCGACATAGCGAAAGCCCCGATCCTCGAGCATGTCCTCGGGCTCGGCGTGAACGAGCTTGCCGCGCTCGCTCAGCCACACGGTTCGGTAGCCGTGGAACTGGGCCAGTTCGGACACGATCTCCTCAACGCGGGACTCGAGGGCGGCGAGCTTCATGCCAGGACCGTTGCATGGGGCGATTGTCCGGCCAAAAAAACGTCGAACTCGTCAGTAGTTGTAGTTCCAGCACTCGTCGCCCTGGCCGAAGCCGCAGTGGTTGGGCAGGCACTCGGCGAGGTAGACGAAGGTCTCGCGGTCGGCGGGATCGAGCGAGTCGCAGCTGTTCTCGCAGGTGATCATCTGCTCCTCGAACTGCGGGTCGAGGTAGGCCTCGCCGGGCGGGGCCCCGCTGATCAGGCACGAGTACATCCACCGGCAGCCAGCCTTGCAGGGATCGCCGGCGGCGGCGGTGATGCCCTCGATCGCGGGCCCGTGGCTGACCTCGGCGAGCTCGGTCCAGCCGTCGGCGGCGCAGCTACGCACGGCGCCGCAGTCGTCGCGCTGCTCGCAAGCCAGGAACGAGGCCCGGGCTGGGGAGTCGTCGGGCGCGTGGACGCACAGGCTCAGGCACTCGAGCTCGAGCCCGCCGGCCTCGGAGGCGCGGAAGTCGTCGCTCTCGCGCAGGCAGTCGCTGAGCCGCCCGCAGGTTCGTTCGCAGGGCTCGGCCTCGCTCGCGCTGGTCGACGCGACCGAGACCAGCGCCCGGGCGAGGCCGGTCCCCGCGTCCGCCGAGGCCTCCGCCGAGGCCGCCTTGTTGGCGCGGGTCCGGGCGTGGGTGTTGGCCTCGGTTCCGGCGACCGAGGCGTTGGGGGAGTCGGCCTTCGGGGCGCCCTGATCGGACTTGTTGCACGCGCCGGCGATCAGCAGCCCCGCTCCAAACAAGGCTGCGACGGCGGTGGATGGCCAGGGGCGCGGCACGAGGCAGAGGCTACCACGGCCGCTCAGGCGCCCGGGTGCGCGATGATGCACTCGATCACGTCCTCGCAGCTCGACAGCGAGGCGCACGCGCCCACGGCCTGCTGTTGCTCGTCGTCGAGGACCTCGCCGCACTCGCGGGTACATTCTTGGATCCCGTCCCGGTCCTGGTCGGTTCGCTCGCGGTCGTAACAGCGAGCGAAGGCCAGGCAGGCCAGCTCACAGCCGTTGTACTCGACGAGAGGCGGCCGCTCGGAGCGGCGGTCGGGCCAGGCGCCGCGGACACAGGCGAGGAAGGGCTCGCAGGTCGGCGCCTCGTGGGTCGAGGGCCGCTCGCAGCCGTACAGCGTGGCCGGGTCGCGGTCCGGGGCCGCGAGGCAGGCGTCGAGGCAGCTGAGCTCGATCGCGGCCGCGGCCGCGGGGCTCTGCTCGCCCTCGACGACGACACAGTCGTGGACGTCGGCGCAGCCGAGCTCGCAGGCTGAGGCTCCCAAGACCGCCGTCCAGGCGCCGGGCTCGCTGGGAGCGCCGGGCTCGCCGGGAGCCTCGGGCTCGTCGGGAGCCTCGGGCTCGACCGCCCTGGGTTTCTCGCTCACCGCGCCCGAGCTCGACGCGGACGGACGCGAGGGCGCGGGCGCGGGGGCCGGCGCGGCCGGCCGACACGCGCTCAGCGAGGCGACGAGCGCCAGCAGCAGCGTCGCCCGCGTCATCCGAGCCCGAGCCGCTCGACGTCGTCCTCGTCGAGCCCGAAGAAGTGGCCGACCTCGTGGAGGATCGTGATCTCGACCTCGTTCACGAGGGTGTCGTGGTCGGGGAAGTCGGCCAGCAAGTTGGCGTAGAAGAGCACGATGCGGGTCGGCGCGTGGGCCGAGTCGCCGGCCGCGAAGCGCCCCGACTCGAGGCCCTCGAACAGGCCGAGGGCGCGGGGATCGAAGCCCTCGCGGACGAGGCCCTCGTGGGGGAAGGCCTCGAGCACGACCGGGACCTCTTCGAGGAGGGGCTGGAACTGCTCGGGGATCTCGCTCAGGACCCGCTCGGCGGTGGACTCGATCAGGGTCAGATCTTCTTCGGTGTGGCGCCCGCGAAGCTCGGCCTCGCGGGTGTCGAGGCGCAGGACCTCGAGGAAGTGGATGATCATGCCCTCGCGGTCGTTGGCCTCCTCGCAGGCGAGCGCGCGGAGGTAGTGGGCGTTGACGTGCTCGGGGTAGCGACGCAGCAGCTTGTCGAGCGACGCGATCCCGGCCTCGGGCCCGTCGCGCTCCCAGTCGACGGTCGCGCGCTCGTAGAGGACCTTGTGGTGCTCGGGCCCGAGCTCGGCGGCGAGCTGATCGACGAGGGCTTCGGCCTTGTCGAAGTCACGCTCGTCGAGCGCGTCTTGCAGCGCGAGCCAGCGCGGGTCGGCAAGGTCGTCGTACCTCGGCACTCGGCGAGGTTAACAGGCGCGGGTCAAACACACCAAGCTCCTCAGCGCGGCGCCGCGGACCGGGCCGCGCGGATCCCTGCGGCCATGATCCGCGCGGCCTCGAGCATCCGCGGGCCCGGGCGCCCGGAGAAGCGCTCGTCGAGGGCGTAGACCTGGCCGCGTCGAGCGGCGCGCAGGGCCTCGAGCCCCGGGCGCTCGATCAGCCTGTCGACGTCGAGCTTGTCGGCCGCGACCCCGCACCACGACACGAAGCAGACCTCCGGATCGGCGCCGACGAGCTCGTCGGCGTCGATCTCGAGGCTCGAGCCGGGCCGATCTCCGAACACGTTGACGCCGCCCGCGAGCGCGATCAGCTCGTTGCTGTAGCAGGCGGACCCGGGCGAGAACATCGGCCGCGGCCACCACTCGAGGTACACGCGCGCGGGCGCGCCGAGGCTCGCGGCGTCGCGCTCGAGGGCCGCGATCTGTTCGCGCATGTCGCCGACGACCTGTGCGGCGCGGCGCTCGACGCCGAGCACCCGACCGAGCAGCTCGAGCTCGGCGAGGACCTCGGCGATCGAGCGCGGGGCGAGGACCAGCTGCGGGACCCCGCGGGCGCGCAGCCCGGTGACGTTGCGCTCCATGCCCGGGACCGAGAGCGACGAGACCACGAGCTCGGGCTCGAGCGCCGCGACGCGGTCGAGGTCGGGCCCGAGGTCGGGGCCGAGGCGCTCGAGCTGCGCGGCCTCGGGCGGGTAGTCGGAGCTGTCCTCGCACGCGAGCACCCGCTCGAAGCAGCCCAGGGCCGAGATCGCCTCGAGGTTGGACGGGCAGATCGAGATCAGCCGCTGCGGCGCCGAGGCCTTGGGCGGGGGCTCGAGGGTCGCGGGCGCGATCGGCCCGCGGGCGAGGACCTGGCCCGAGTCCGCGACCAGCTCGATGGTCCGAGCGCCGCGAGCGATGAGCCAGCACGAGACCGCGTGGACGAGGTCCGGGTCGGCCGCGCCGCGCTCATCGACCTGCTGCTGCGCGAGGCCGCAGCGGGCCCAGCCGACCCGGCCGTCGGCGAACTCGAGGGTGAACGCCTCGGACCGCGGGTCCTCCTCGAAGGGACGCTCGGGTCGCCGCAGGGCGAGGTGCTGGCGGGTCTGCCACTGGTGCGCGGGCTTGGCCACGGGGCCTTGTAGCAACACCTGGACGCGCGCGCGTGATCCGAGCGAAGCTGGCGTCGCTACCATGAGATGCGCACACGAGCTTGCATTCCTGCGTACGGGCGCTTGCGCGGCGGCGCTGCTGGCCGCGGCCTGTCGCCCCGCGGTCGCGCCGACCCCGATCCCGACGTCGACCGCGACGTCGACGCCCGCCGCGGTGGCGCCCGTGGACGTCGAGCCCAGCTTGCGTGTGCGGATCACCCCCGCGCTGGAGCCCGACCCCAGCGTCGCGGTGCACATCGAGCTTCGTGGCCCGGCCGAGCCCGACGAGGCCCTGCGGACATGGAGCCTGGCCGGGCCCCTCGCCGGCCCGGTCGAGGTCCGCGCGGGCGACGCCAAGGGGCCGCTCCGCGCGGTGGTCGAGGACTCCGCGGGCCCGTCGACGGGCCTGCGCTTCAGCTTTGATCGCACGCCAACGCCCCCCCTGGAGCTCGACTATGTGCTCGCGCCAGTCGCCGCCGACCGCGGCCGCCTCGCTCGCCTCGCGCTCGACGACACCCACTTGTTCGCGACTGGCGAGGCCCTGCTCTTCCTGCCCGAGGGCGCCCGCGATCGCCGCCAGACCCTGGCGATCGACATCGACACCGGGGCCTTCGAGTCCAGCCTTGGCGAGGACGGCGTCACCGGCATGCCGCCGCTGCGCGCGGCCAGCAGCTTCGCGGCCGCGGCCTCGACCGAGTTCGAGGGCTGGGCCTTCGAGCTGCGCCGCGCCGCGTTCGTGGCCGGCTCGCTCGAGTGGGCCGAGTTCGAGAGCATGCAAGGCGACGATCGCTGGCTCGGGATCGGGCTGAGCCGCTTCGACCAGCGCTGGTCGGCGGCCGAGGTCGCGGGGGTCCGCTCGGCGATCGACAGCGACATCGGCATGCCGACGCCCGACCCCTTCGTCACGATCCTGGTCAGCACGATGGCGAGCGCCGACGAGGCCAGCGTCCTCGCCGAGCTGCGCGGCCGCGGCCTGGTCATCGCGGTCGGCATCCACAAGGTGTGGGACGCCGCGGTCCGCATCAACACGACCCAGGCCCTGGTCGCGCGCTGGCTCGGCGGCGTCGCGCGAGTGCTCGAGCCCGGGCTCGAGCACGCCGACGAGCGGGCCCTGTGGTTTGAGCTCGGCGCCACGCGCTTCGTCGCCCGCGAGCTGCTCTACGAGCTCGGGCTGCTCGCCGACGAGGACTACACCGCCGAGCTCGACGCCATCGAGCTGGAGCTTGCGAGCTCGCCCGTGCGGGAGCTGAGCCTGGCCGAGCTCGCCGAGCTGGTCGCCGCGGCGGACCCCGAGCTCCCCGCGAGCCTGCAGCCGGCCGCCGACGCCCGCGCCCAGCTCGCCGCCCGCGGGGCCATGGTCATGGCCTGGTTTGACCAGCAGCTCGTGGCCCAGAGCGAGCATGGATTGACCCGGATCGAGGAGGTCCTGCGCATGCTCGTGGCGACGGCCGTCTCGGACCAGCGCCGCGAGCTCAGCCTCGACGAGCTCCTGGCCAGGGTCGCGTCCAAGCTCTCGCGCGAGCAGCCACCGACCGCCGCGCTGCGGGCCGACTTCGAGGCGGTCGTCGGCGCCGGGCGGCGGCCGGCGCTCGCCGCCGATGTCTTTGGTCCCTGCTTTCGTCCGCGCAAGGGCAAGACCCGGCGCTTCGAGCTGGGCTTCGTCGACGTGACTGGCCCGGGTGACGAGCGGCCGAGCGTCGCCGCCCTCGATCCGCAGGGGCCAGCGGCCAAGGCCGGGCTGCGCCCTGACGATCGGCTGCTGAGTCTCGACTACGTGCTCGGTGACGCCGAGCAGCCGGTCCGGCTCACGGTCGAGCGAGCGGGCGGGCCGGTCGAGCTCGAGTATCAACCCGCGGGCCCGAGCGTGCGGGTGGTGCGATGGCAGCGCCTCGCTGGCGTGGCGCCCGAGGCCTGCGTGCGCTGAGCCGGGCGAGCGGGGCCAACACTCGAACGTCGGTCGTCGCTCGGGTCGCTCGGGTCGCTCGGGTCGCAAGCTACACTCCCGCGGTGATCATCATCGAGACGCCAGCGATCTCCCGTGTCGAGCGCCAGGGCTGGGTGTCGCTGGGAGTCGGCGCAGGGTTGGCGTTGCTGGCCAGCGCGCTCCCGCTGCCGCGTTTCATCTTTGGCTATCTGACGATCCTGGTCCACGAGATGGGCCACGCGCTCACGGCCTGGCTGTTTGGGTACCCCGCGATCCCGACCTTCGACTTCACCTACGGCGGCGGGATCACGCTCCAGGGCGGTCGCGTCTGGGCCCTGCTGCTGGTCCCGCTCGGCCTGCTCGCGTGGATGGGCTGGCAGCACCGCGCCAACCCCCGGGCGAGGTGGGCGTGGGGCGCCGCCGGGGCCCTGTTCATGGTGGTGGCCGTCAGCCCCGCCCACCGTCACCTCATCGTGCTCATGGGCCACGGCAATGAGCTGATCATCGCCACGGTGTTCATCTATCGGGCGCTGTCGGGCGCCGCGATCAAGCTCCCGGCCGAGCGCCCGCTCTATGCCGCCTGCGGCCTGTTCATCGTCTTCGAGAGCCTGCGCTTTGGGTTTGGCCTGATGACCAGCGAGGCGCTGCGCGAGATCTATGAGCAGGCCAAAGGCGGCGGGCACGTGATGGACTTCAGCCGGCTCGCCGGTGAATTCGCGGTCCGCGTAAAGACCCTGGCCGCGCTCTTCTTCATGAGCGCGCTCGCCCTTCCTGGCCTGGCGTTCTTGTTGTTCCGCTACCGCGAGCGGATTCGGACCACGATCGTCAGCACCCTCGGCGCCGAGTCATCGCAGTAGCCGCGGGCGTACTGCAAGTTTTGGCGACAAAGCCCTCGGCGAAGAGGCCAAGCGAGGCGGCGCGAGGCATTGCACCACGGGCTGCTAGGAGCAGCCCACGCGGACCGGCAAGGTGCCGGGGATCCTGCCGAAGTCGGCCTGGTCCTCGACCACGACCGTCAAGAAGGCGTCGTGCTCGACGACCACCGCCGGGTACTCGAGCCCACGAAAGGCGGCGCGGACGTTCGGCCACACGACCAGCTCGCTCGGCCGCTTGGCCGCCTCGGTCTGCGCGAGTTGCTCCTCGAGCAGCTCTCGCAGCACGCTCGGCCCGTGGCCTTCAACGATCGCGGCGCTCACGATCGAGCCGGCGCGGTCGATCCAGACGGCGACCCGCATGGGCTTGCCGCGGTGGCGGAAGCCACGCGGGCGGACCACGCCGCCGATCCACTGGATGGCGCGGGGTTGGTTGGCGCGCTCGCTCGCGTTGGGGGTTGTCAGGGAGTGCTTGGGGGTGGTTGTGGGCTCCATCAGCCCTGTTCTCGGCCCGGCCTCGGGCTTGTTGCAGGGTTGAGCAAAAAAAATCTGGCGCGAGGCCGCGCGCGGTCCCGGGGCGCCCCAACGCGCGATCCCGAGCAGCCCCGCTTCGCCGGCGGGTCGGCCGAAGACTCTCTCCCGTCGCGCCCGCGCCTGTGTTCTACTCCGGGACCGTGACGACCCTGGACCAGCTCGCCAAGCTGAGCACCAGCGCCGCGAGAGCCACGCCCGCGCAACTCGAGGGCCTCGCGACCCTTCTCGGCGTTGATCGCGAACACCTGCAAAGCTGGCTCGAGCAGATCCACGGTCGGACCAAGCTGCCCAAGGCCCTCGGTCGCCTGTGGCCGGGGCCCGACGACGCCCCGCGCGAGCGCCCGAGCATGTCCGAGGAGCTCGGCGCGCTGCGCTGCTCCGACGCCCGCCACGACCCGGCCTTGCAGGTTCAGCTCGCGCAGCTCCTCGGCGCGCCGCCGGCCGTGGTCGAGCTCGATCTGAACGAGGCCCACCACCGCTCGCGCCTCGACAATATTGAATTCGAAGCCAGCGAGGCCGCCTACCTCGCCGCCCTCGAGGCTCGCCCGCGCCAGGCCAGCCCGAGCCCGAGCCCGCGCCCGAGCCCGCGCCCGCGCCGGGCCGCGGCCAAGCCCGACCGGCCCGCCGCGCCGAGCAGCGCGCTCTCGCCGGAGCTCGCCGCGCTCCGGGTCTCCGACGCGCGCAACGACGACCTCGTGCTCCTGCGCCTCGCCGACGCCCTCGACCTCTCCCCCGGTCGCGTGCGCGCGGCCCTCGAGCAGGCCCACCATCGCCAGCGCCTCGATCGTGTCAACTTCACCGCGGCCGGCCCGACCCAGGAGCTGCTCCTCGCCCCGAGCGGGCCCGCGCCCCTCAGCTACCCGACCCCCGGCGAGTCCCCAGCTGAGGCCCCGGCGACGGCCCGCGACGCGGGCACGGCCTACCT
>NZ_PVNK01000057.1 GCF_002994615.1 Enhygromyxa salina
CTCGCCCAGCGCTTCAAAGCGGGGTCAGCCACCGCAAAGAGCGGAGCGCAAAAAGGCTGGAGGTGGTCCGAATTCGGGGTATCGCCGTACGAAAAGCACCTCCGACGCGCAGCCAACCGACATGGTGAGGCCCCACCAAGAGCCTTCTGCCCCCCAGATGGAGAGGCGACGCCCCGAATTCGGACCTCCTCCAGCCTCGCGCGGACCCCCAACGGACACGACCCGGCCGAGTCACCCCGGCCTTTGCCGAGCTCATTTGGTCGCCCCATCACGACGCGACCCCCCGAGCCGCACGCGGAGCTCTTCGCCGAGCCAGGTCGAGAAACCCGAGGCGGGCTCGAAAGGAAAAAAGTGGCCCCCAGGGAAGTCGACGCGCTCGAAGCTGCCGAGGCTGAGTTCACGCCAGCCATCGAGCTTCGAGGGATCGACGCTGGTGTCCTGACGGCCCTGGCACACGATCAGCGGGCAACGCAGCGCGGGTCCAGGTCGATGATGATAGCGCTCCGCGGCGCGGAGGTCGGCGCGCAAGCTCGGCAGGAGGCGAGCGAGGAGCTCGGGGCTGTCCCGGACCTCGGCGGGGACCCCCCCATAGCGCGCGTCGAGTTCGGCGATGAAGCGCGCGTCGGGCAGGTCGGCGATCGGAGGGCGACCCAGGCTCACCTGCGGCGCCTCGCGACCCGAGACGATCAAGAGGCGAGGCGGTAGGCCTCGCGCTTCGAGCAGCCGCGCGATCTCGAAGGCGATCACCGCCCCGAGGCTGTGACCGAACAACGCGGAGGGCCGCGTCGCCAGCGTCGCCAAGGCCTCGACCGCCTGGTGCGCGATGATGTGGACGTCGGCGAGGGCCGCGTGCGCGCTGCGGGGATCCCGTCCGGGTCGACGCAACGGACACAGGCTCACGGCCCGCGGCAGCGCCTTGGCCCAGGCCGAGAAGGCCACCGGATCGCCGCCTGCGTGCGCGCAACAGACCAGACGCAAGCGCGTCGTCAAGCTCTCGTGGCCAGGCTCTGGTAACCAGGATGCTGCGTTCATGATGCGCCTCAGTACTCGATCAGCTCGACGCCGCCGCGCGGGTCGGGGAACCCGGCGATGCAGGTGATCCGCTCGGGCCCATCCCCGCGAGCCTCGCGAACCTCCCACCGGTATCCAGGCGCGCGCGCCTGCTCGGCCAGACCGACGAGCTCGGCGGGGGTGTAGGTGCGCATGATCGTGGCGAAGCTGTCCCAGGCCCACAGCGCCGGGATCACCGGAACGGCGGTCAGCAGCGGACGCCACCAGCGACGCGGGGCGGTCCAGTGGGCGACGAGCGGCGAGAGCCCGACCAAGCCCATCGGCGGGATGATGCTGCGAAGCAAGGTTCGGCGCTGAAACTCGAACACTGCCAGCGGACGGCCGCTGCCGCTGGCGCTGCGCAGCAGCTCAATGGCCTCGGCCGGACGAAAATGGTGAAACGCACCGAACACGGTCCGCAGGCCAGCGAATTCGGCGGGCACGGCGAGGGCGTCGACGGGCTGCTCGAGGTAGTGGACCCGGGCGCGCAGCTCGGGGCTCAGCGCGTCGACGCTCGCCGGTTTGGGGAACAGGTCGCTGAGCTCGACGCGCAGCTCGGGCATGCGACCCGCGAGGGCGTGGACGATCCGCGGGGCCGGTCCGCCGGAGCCCGAGCACAAATCGAGGATGCTTCGTTCGCCCGTGCGCTCGAGCAGATCTTCGACGTGGGGGACGGCGTTGCGCCAAAAGCCAGTGAAGGTCCACGCCGCGTTGACGCAGTCGGTCACGGCTTCGCGCAGGAGCGCCGGACACCAGGTCTGATCGTGAAACTCGAACAGGTGCAGGCGGGGCAGCGTGGTCATGGGCTGGCTTCCGGGTCGAGGGGGCGGTCCGCTGCGGCGACGGGCGCGAGCAGCTCGACGGGCACGCCCCCGGCGGCGGACAAGGTGATGGCGCGGCGAGCGACCTTGGGCTGGTAGCCGGGCTCGACGCGCAACGAGGCGTGGTTGAGCAGCTCGGACAGCACGATCTTCATCTCCAAGGTTGCGAAGGCCGCCCCCACGCAGCGCCGCGGTCCGCCGCCGAAGGGCAGCCAAGCGTAGGCTGGCGGCTTCTTCCCAAGGAAGCGCTCGGGCCAAAAGCGCCGCGGCTGATCCCACAGCGCGGGGTTGTGGTGGGTCAGCCAGGTCGAGGCTGCGGCCATGACCCCGGCCGGCAAGTGCAGATCGCCGAGCCGAGTCGGCTGCATGAGCAAGCGCGCGGCCCCGTCGGTCACGGGGTGGACGCGGAGCAGCTCCTTGACCACGGCGTCGAGGTAGACAAGCTCGCCGACCCGGCCCGGATCGAGAGGACCGCCGGCCATGACCTCGCGGTACTCGGCGCGAATCTTGGCGACGAGATCGGGCCGGCGCAGCAGGGTCCAAAACCCCCAGGTCAGGCTCGCGGCGGTGGTCTCGTGGCCGACCAACAAGAGCGTGAACAGATCGTCGCGCAGCTCGGCGTCGCTCATCGGCTGCCCGTCCTCGTCGCGGGCGTCGATCAGCATCGAGAGGATGTCCTCGCGGCCCTCGGTCCCGGCCGCCCGGCGTGCTGCGATCGCGGCGTTGATGCGCTCGTCGAGGGGCGCGCGGACTCGGAGCATGCGCCCCCACGGCGAGCGCGGGCCGAGGTCGAGCTGCGCGGCGCGGATGCCCAACATCGCGGCCTCGGGTCGAGAGAAGAAGTCGAGGAAGTCGAGGACCACGGCGCCGGTCCGCTCGCGTTGGTCGAGCTCATCGACGCCGAAGATGACCCGCAAGATCACCTCGAGGGTGATGTCGCGCATGGTCTGGGCGATCGCAAAGCGCTGACCGACGCGCCAGCGCGCCATCGCCCGGCGAGCGGCCTCGCGCATGGCCACGCCGTACACATGCATGCGTTGGCCGTGAAAGGGCGGCGTCAGCAGCTTGCGCTTGCGCAGGTGTCGGCTGCCGTCGAGGTTGAGCAGCGAGTTCGCGCCGAGCAAGTCCTCGAACAGGCGCCGGTTGGACTCACCGGTGACGACGACCTCGGGGTCGGCGGTGAACAAGTCGCGGATCGCTGCGCGGTTGCTGAGCACGACGATCGTCCCCATGCCGAAGATCCGCGCGGTGAAGGCATCACCGTAGCGGGCGAAGGAGTCGTCGAGCGAGCGACGCGGCCGGGCGACGAAGCGCCAGGTCTGGACCAGACGTGAGGCTCGGGGCCCCGGGGGTAGCTGCGGCGTCGAGGGTGGGTGGCTCATGGGGATCACGAGAGCTCGCGGCGGATGAGGGTCAGGAGCTCGAGGGGGTCGACCGAGTCCGGGCGATCGGGGCGACCGGAGACCGAGTGGAGCACGAAGCGGCCGCTCGTGTGGGCGCTCCAGGGCGCGAGGGCGGGCGAGCCGAGGGCGACGATCGAGGTCGACAGCGGGGCCTCGTGTCGGTGGCGCCGAGACCAGCGCGAGCCGAGCTCGCCAGCGAGGGGGCGCAGGAGCTTGGCGGCGGCGCCCAAGTCGGAGCTCGGCTCGAAGCTGGCTCCACTCGCGCGGGCGAGCGGAGCCAGCTCGAGCAGCTCGCGGGCCCGCTGCCCGCCATGGGCCAGCATCGCCGACAACGCGCCGGCGTGGGCCAAGCGGCGTGTCCCGGCGGCGGGCGCGGGCGCGCCCCATACGAACAGCCGCTCGGGCAGCGGGGCGCCGCGGTGACGCAGCTCGCGACACAGCTCGAGAGCCAGGCCCGCGCCGGGGCCGACGCCGAGCAGCGCGAGCCGACGCGGGCCCGCGCCGAGCTCGATGAGCGCGTCGATGAGCTCGGCAGCCGAGACCGCGTCGCGCAGGCGAGGCGGCAGCAGGCGGCCGAGCCTGAGAGGACGGGCGGCCGCGACGACGAGCTCGAGCTCGCCATCGAGGGCCGCGGTCCAGGGCTCGAACACCGCGGGGTCGCCCAGGCACAGCACGCGCGGCGCGTCGCGTTGACTGGCGACCTCACCGAGACGACGCAGGCGCAGCTCGGGGGCCCCGTCGCCGCGGCCGTCGGGGCGCTCGCCCGCGCTGCGCCCGCTCGCTGCGCCCGCGGGCCCGTGAACGCGCCCCGACCCGGGCCCGTGAACGCGCAGCAGCGCGACGCCGAGTTGATCGACGAGCTCGTCGACGCTGGCCCCGAGCAGGGTGGCCGCCGGGGGCGGATCGACGGCGAGCCCGAGGCGAAGGTCGCGGTGCAGCTCGACGATCATCAGCGAGTCGAAGCCCAGGCTCGCGAGGGGCTCGTCGCCAGCGAAGCTGGGCTCGCCACCGACGACCGCGACGATCCGCCCGACGACGTAGGCGGCCAGCAAGCCGCGCCGCTGCTCGGGCCGCGCGCGCTCGAGCGCGTCGAGGTCGAAGCTGGGGACGGCGGCGGCGGCGGCGGCGAGGCGCAGACGCAAAAATGAGGCCGGCACCCGCCGGGCCCGGAGGCCCTCGACGACGCTGAGCAGCTCGCCATCGTCATCAAACAAGCTCACGTCCCCACACAGCTGGTCGCCGTCGAACTCGCGCAGGCGGGCGTAGGCCCAGCGCGCGCGGGCCGGCGCGCCGACGTGGTCGATGACCCGGTCGATCCCCTGACCGAGGAAGGTGTGCTCGAGCGAGCTGAGGGTCGCGGCGTAGTCGGGGATCGCGGGCATGAGGATCTGCCCGTAGACCTCGGACAGCGCGATCGCCTGGGCGAGGCTCTGGTCGAGACCCTCGGCACGGTCGACGGCGGGCGGCCGGAGCTGCGCGAGGGCTTCGCCGTCGCGTCGATGGATCGCGGTGATGGTCCGAAAGCTGGGCCCGAGCTCGTGCTCACCGGAGCGGAAAAAGCGGGTGTAGAAGGCGTCCCCGGCGAGGGTCTCGGTCCAGCGCTGGCCCAGCGTGGCGAGGGTCTGCGCGGGCGGGGCCGGCTCGGCGGCGCGCGGCTCGGCCCAGGCGTGGGTGATCGTGACGACGCCGCCGCGATCGTCGAGCGCGAACAAGGTGACCTCGCTGCGCGCGGTGTTCGGGTCGGGGTCGAGGAGCTCGAGGCGGACCCGGACCTCGCCGTCCTCGGGCAGCAGCAAGGGCGCTCGAAACTCGACCTCGCAGATCTCGAAGCGGGCCTCGGCTCCGTGCACGAGCGCCAGCGCCTGCTCGATCATGGCCGCGTGCACGGCCCCGGACACGACGACGCGATCGTAGACGCGATGATCACGGAGCACCGCCGGGCCGTCGGCCCGAAGCCAAGCTTCGAAGGCGGCGCCGCGCTCGGGGGCGTCAGCGCAGCGGCGTCCGAGCAGGGGGTGGTCGGGGTCCTCGCGCTCGAGCGCGGCCGCGCGGCCGGGCTGTGGTCCGCGGGCGAGCCCCGCGCGCGCGGGCAGCCAGTGGCGGCGGCGGCGAAAGGGTGTCGGCGGCAGCGCGACGCGACGGCCGGGGCTGAGCACGGCGTCCCAGCCCGGCTCGAGCCCGCCGACGACCAAGACCGCGAGGCTCTCGAGCATCGCGGCGCGCTGATCCTGGTCGGGGCGCAGCGAGGGCAGCCAGCGGACCTCGTCGGCCCGCCGCCGACCGATCGCCGACAGGGTCAGCCCCGGCCCGATCTCGACGACGTGGTCGACGCCCCGATCGACCAGGGTGCGCAGACCGTCGGCGAAGCGGACCGTGTCACGCAGGTGGCGGCGGAAGTGGGCCGGGTCGAGGACGTCGTCGACGAGGGCGCCGCTTCGAGTGGAGATCAGCGGGAGGCTCGGGCGAGCCCGGGCGACGCCGAGCTCGCTGACGGCGGCCTCGAGGGATACGCCGACCTCGTCGACCAGGGGCGAGTGAAAGGCGTAGGAGGTCGGCAGCCGCCTGGCCTTGACGCCGGCCTCGGCGAGGCGGTCGACGACGGCCATGACCGCGGCCTCGCGGCCCGAGAGCACGACCTCGGTCGGCCCGTTGACGGCGGCGATCGCCAGCTCGCGCTCGGCGTCGGCGACACCCCCCAACGCGCGGCGAGCTTGGGTCTCGCCGCAAAACACCGCCACCATGACGCCAGGCTCGGCGTGTTCGGCGGTCAGCTGAGCGCGGCGGGCAACCAGGGTCAGGGTGTCCTCGATCGACATCACCCCGGCGACGCAGGCGGCGACGTACTCGCCGAGGCTGTGACCGATGACCAGCTCGGGCTCGACGCCCCAGCTTCGCCACAGCTCGGCGAGCGCCCACTCGAACGCGACGAGCAGCGGCTGGGCGAGCCGCGTGTTGTCGAGCTCGGCGGCGTCGCCGGGCTCGTCGCCGCGCAGCAGGGCCAGGAGCGAGCGCCCCAGGAGCGGGCGCAGGTGCGCGTCGCAGCGCTCACAGGCGGCGCGAAACCGGGGCTCGCTGGCCAGCAGCTCGGAGCCCATGCCGAGCTGCAGCTCGGCTTGACCGCTGAACGCGAAGGCGACCCGCGGGGCCCGGCGAGGCCGACGGCCCTGAATGAAGCCCGCGTTCGGTTGATCCTCGGCGCGGGCGAAGCGGCGCAGCCGCTGACCGAGCTCGGCGCGCTCGCGGGCGACGAGGGCCAGGGTCTCGGGCAGCCGCGCGCGACCGAGGGCGGCGCCCCGGCACAGGTCCGCGAGCCGAGCCGTCGGGGCGTCGAGTTGGGTGGCGACCAAGTCGGCGAGCTCGCGCAGCGCGTCGAGGTCCGCGCCGCCGAGGACCAGCAGCTCGGGGCGCGGTGGCCCGCTGGGCGCGGCCGCCGGCAGCTCGGGGGCCGCCTCGACGATCATGTGGGCGTTGGTCCCGCTGGCACCGAAGGAGCTCAGGCCCGCGATCCGGGCGCCCTCGGGCCAGGCCTGGAGGCGATCGACGACGGCGAGGGGTAGCTGCGACCAGTCGAGCGCGGGGTTGAGGCGCTCGGCGTGGAGCTGGCGAGGCAGCTGCCCGCGGTCGAGACAGACGACGAGCTTGATCAGCCCGGCGATCCCGGCGGCGGCCTCGAGGTGACCGATGTTGGCCTTGAGCGCGCCGAGCAGCAGCGGGCGCTCGCGTTGGCCGCCGAGCGCCTCGGCGATCGCCCGGACCTCGATCGGGTCGCCGAGCGCGGTCCCGGTGCCGTGGGCCTCGACGTAGCTGACCGCCCGAGGCTCGACGCCAGCGGCCGCGAGCGCGGCCTCGATCACGCCGCGCTGGGCCGAGGGGTTGGGGACCATCAGCCCGCTCGAGGGTCCGTCTTGGTTGACGGCCGAGCCGCGGATCTGGGCCAACACGCGGTCGCCGTCGCGGAGGGCGTCGGACAGCCGGCGCAACACGACCACGCCGCAGCCCTCGCCGCGGGCGTAGCCGTCGGCGTCGGCCGAGAAGGTCTTGCATCGGCCCTCGGGCGAGAGCACCTGGGCCCGACACAAGATCGCGTGGCCGAGCGGTGAGAGGATCAGGTTGACGCCGCCAGCGAGGGCCATGTCGCACTCGCCGGCGCGGAGGCTCGCGCAGGCTTGGTGGACCGCGACCAGCGAGGACGAGCAGGCCGTGTCGATGACCATCGCCGGGCCGTGGACGCCGAGGAAGTGAGCGACCCGCCCCGCGCCAAAGTTGAGCCCGACCCCCGAGCCGAAGAAGCCGTCGACCTCGGCGGTCGGCGTTTGGGCCGTGAGCAGCTGGGCGTAGTCGCTCACGCTGATCCCGAAGAAAACGCCGGTCTTGGTTCCGCGCAGGCGCTGCGGCGCGATCGCGCCGTGCTCGAGGGCCTGCCACGAGACCTCGAGCAGCAGGCGCTGCTGCGGATCGAGGCTGATCGCCTCGCGCTCGCTGATCGCGAAGAAGCGGGCGTCGAAGCCATCGACCGCGTCGAGGTACCCGCCGCGGCGGGTGTACATCCACGCCGGCTCGTCGTCGCGGGGATCCCAGCGGCCCGGCGGCGGCTCGGAGGTCGCGTCGGCCTCGGCGCTCAGCAGCGCCCACAGGGCCTCGGCCGAGTCGACGCCGCCGGGCAGGCGGCAGCCGAGGCCGACGATGGCGATCGGCTCGCGAGCGCGGGCCTCGAGCTCCGCGAGCTTGCTGCGGGTCGCTCGGAGCTCGGCGAGCGAGCGGGCCAGGAGATCGCGGCGAGACGGCTCGGGGTCGGTTTGCAAGATCGGATCAGCCTCGTTCATGACGGTCCTTGGTCGAGCTCGGCGGCGAGCAGCGCTTCGAGCTCGGCCTCGGACAGCCCGGCGAGCTCGGGGTCGGCAGGCTCGGCGGCGACGCGCGCGTCTGGACGCGGCGCGTCGAGCTCGAGCGTGGCGATGAGGAAGCTCGCGAGGGCGAGCACGCTCGGGTGTTCGAACGCGACGGTCGGCGCCAGGCTCAGGCCCAAGCTGCGCTCGAGCTCGTTGCGCAGGGCGACGCTCGAGACCGAGTCCATGCCAAGCTCGAACAAGCCCGCGGCCTCGTCGATCGCCTCGCCGCTCGCGTGACCCAGCTGCGCCGCGACTGCGCCGCAAAGCTCGGTCACGAGCAGCGCCCAGCGATCGCGGAGCTCGGTCTCGACGAGGCGCGCGTGGAGCGGGCCGCGGCCGTGGGGCTCGGGCTCTTCGAGCGCGAGGCCGTCGAGCAGCGGGCGCGCGCCGTAGCTCTCGAGCACGGGCTTGAACATCCGCCAGTCGACGGGGCCGAGCGCCAGCTGCGGACGATCGGCTCCGAGCAGGCGCTCGAGCGCGGCGAGGAATTGCGCGGCCGGGGCGACGCCCAGACCCATGCGCGCGGCGTAGCGCTGGACCTCAGCGGTGGTCATGCCGGCGCCGGCCCAGCCGCCCCAGTTGAGGGCCAGGCCCGGGAGCCCGAGGCCGCGGCGGTGATGCATGAGCACGTCGATGAAATGGTTGGCGCCGTCGTAGGGCCCGAGCTGAGCCGCGCCCCAGACCGAGGCCATCGACGAGAAGCCGACGAAGTGATCGAGCTCGAGCTCGGCGGTCAGCTGGTGGAGCGCCCAGCTGCCCGCGACCTTGGCCCGGTAGCCGGCCTCCACTTGGGCAGAGCGGGTGTCCGCGAGCGGGCGCGGCTCGCTGACACCCGCGCAGTGAAACACGCCGCGCAGCGACGCGAGCCCGGGCCCCCGGGCGAGGACCGAGGCGAGGGCCTTCGGGTCGCCGACATCAGCGACCGCGATCTCGACCACGGCACCGCGGGCGCGCAGCTGCTCGACGGCCAGCCAGCGCGCGAGCATCGGGTCGTCGGGCGCGGGGCGCTCGACCGGGAGCCCGCGACGACCGAGGAGCACGAGCCGGCCCGCGCCGGCCTCGAACAGGCGCTCGGCCAGCTGCAAGCCGACGCCGCCGAGCCCGCCGGTGACCAGGTAGGTCCCGTCGCCGCGCAGCCGCAGCGGGCCCGGGTCGGGCGGAGGCGCCGCGCGACACAGACGCTGGACGAAGCGCTGCTCGTCGCGGTACGCGACGGCTTCCTCGCGATCGTCAGCGCCGAGCTCGGCGAGGATCCTGCGGGGGTCGTCGCGGTGCGGCTCGGCGGCGAGGTCGAGGCCGCGGACATCGACGCCCGGGTGCTCGAGGCCGATCGACCGGGCCAAGCCCCACAGCGGCGCGGCGGCCAACCCCGAGGGGGTGAGCGAGGCCGCCGGCCGAACCGGCTGGCTCGCCCGCGTGACCAGCTGCAGGCGCAGCTTGCCGCCCTCGTTGATCAAGGCGTGGGCGAGGTCGAGCAGCAGCCGCGCCCGCGCGTCGACCCGAGCCGGCAGCTCGGCCGCGTCGACGTCGTCGAGCTGCAGCAGCACGACCGCTCGCAGCGGGCCCCGCTCGCGGGCGCGGCGGAGCGCGTGATGGCAGGCGTCGAGATCGACGAGGGTCGCGGCGTCGATCCCCAGGGCGTCGGACCCCGCGGCGGCGAGCTGATCGACGCAGGCCCCCGCGAGCGCGAGCTCGTCCGCGATCACCAAGGTCACGCCCGTGAGCGCGCGGGGATCGGCGGCGGCGCAGGGCGTCCAGTCGAGGGTGTAGAGCCAGTCGGGGAGCAGGCGGTCGACGGCGGCCCGCGCGAGCTCGAGGTCGCCGCGGCCGCTCAGCTCGAGCTCGGCGTGGGTGAGCGGGACGCCCCCGGCGTCGTAGACCGTGAGCGCGGCCGGGCGCGGCCGAGCGCGGGACTCGCCGGGTTCGGCGGGCGCGAGGCGGGCGTGGATCCACGCAGGCGGCTCGTGGTCCTCGCCCCCGAGCTCGACGACGCGGGTGATCGCGGCGAGCGAGGGGAGCTGACCGGGGACCGGCGGGGCGCCGCGATCTTGGCTGAGCTCGGCGAGCACCCAAAGGCCCGCCTCGACGGCGGCGGAGCGCCGGCGAGGCCCCCGGGGCGGATCGAGTTCGACGCGGACGAGGCGCTCGAGCCCCTCGAGCTCTGGGCCCGCGCGAAGCTCCCCGCCGGCGGCCACGGCCCGCGGAAGCTCGACGCCGCGGGCAGCCAGACGCGACCACAGCTGATCGTCGCGGCGGTGGCAGCGAGCCAAGAGCTGGTCGAAGTCCTCGAGCTCCGGCACCTCCCGCTCGGCCCTGGGCATCAGCCGGGCCCGGCCACGGCGGCGAAATTCGTCGGACCCGCGCCGGGCAAAGAGCTGGACCGCGGCCCCGCGGGCGCCGGCCTCGGGCGCGTCGAGCACGAGCTGGAGCTCGACGCTCGCGTCGGCCTCGGCGATCACCGCCCCCTCGAATTCGAGCGCGCCCAGCTCGAGCGCCTCCGCGGGCCAGGTCGCCCGCGCGGCGGCCTCGACCAGCTCGAGCAGATAGGCGGCAGCGAGGACCTGCGTGCCCTGCAGCTCGATCACGGGCACGGGCGAGGGCGAAGGGCCCGGGCCGCAGTCGAGCTGCCAGATCGTGCGCCCCGGATCCGCGGCGCTGTCGAGCCGCCGCCCGAGCAAGGGGTCGAGGCGAGCGTCGCGGTGGGGCCGGCCAGGCTCGACGTAGCGCCCGGCGGCCAGCCAGTGTCGGCGCCGTTGCCAGGCCTGGCCCGGGAGCGCGACGGCCCGGCTGCCGTGCGGGTGGAGGCCGGTCCAGTCGACCTCGACGCCCGCGACGTAGAGCTGGGCGAGGCCGGCGAGGAGCGTGGCCCGCTCGCCGCCGCCGCGCTCGAGCGAGGCCACGCGGGTCATCGCGCCGCCTCGCGGCCGCAGGATCTGCTCGATCGCGCCGAGCATCATCGGATCGGGGCTGACCTCGACGAAGCTGTCGAAGCCGGCCGCGCCCATGCGCTCGATCGTCGCCGCGAAGTAGACCGGCTCGCGCAGGTTTCGGACCCAGTAGTCGCCGTCGAGCAGCTCCGCGTCGACGCGCTCGGCCAACACCGTCGAGTAAAACGCGATCGTCGGCGCGCGCGGCTCCAGCGAACTCAGGGCCTCGGCGAGCTCGGGGAGCAGGGGATCGAGCTGGGGGCTGTGACCCGCGCCGCGGGTCCCGGCCATGACCCGGGCGAACACGTTGGCGCCGCGCAGATCGGCGACCAGGGCCTCGACGGCCGCGTTCGCGCCCGAGACCACCGTCAGCCGCGGGCTGTTCGAGGCGGCGACCGACAGCGCTCGCCCCTCGATCCGAGCCCGGGTCTGGTCGAGGTCGAGGCCGACGACGGCCATCTTGCCCTCGCCCTCGACCCGCGCGATCAGGCGGCTGCGCGCGACGACGATCCGCATCGCGTCGTCGAGCTCGAGCATCCCAGCCACGTGCGCGGCCGCGATCTCCCCCATGCTGTGACCGACGACCGCCTCCGGGTCCACGCCCCAGCGACGCCAGCGCTCGGCCACGGCGATCTGCACGGCCAGGACCAGCGGCTGGACCACGCTGACCGAGGCCCACCGCTCTTCGTCGTCGGTCGTCAGCAGCTCGAGCAAGCCCGGCATCCCGACCCGCTCGGCCGCGGCGGCGCTGGCCTCGAGGCTCGCGCGGAACTCGGGCTCGCGGGCGAGGAGCTCGCGGCCCATGCCCAGCCAGTGGCTGCTGTGACCCGAGAACACGAAGGCGACCCGCGCCCGGGCGTTGGCGCCGGTGAACCACCCGCCGTGAGCGCGGCCTTCGAGGTAGGCGTCGAGGGCCTCGAGCAATTGAGACGAGGTCGCCCCGGTGATCGCCAGGCGGTGCTCGAGGTGGGCGCGGCGCAGCGCCGCGGCTCGGCACAGCTGCGCGAGCTCGGCGAGGGACTCGCAGGCCTGAAGGCGCGCGCGATAGGCTCGCGCGAGCTCGCGCAGGGCGGCCTCACTCCGGGCCGAGATCGGCAGCAGCAGCGCGTCGCCGCCGTGTTCGGCGTCGGCGTCGGCCTCGGCCTCGGCCGCGGCCTCGGGCTCGCGTTGGCTTGGCCCCCGAGCGCTCTCGAGGATCAGGTGAGCGTTGGTCCCGCTCATCCCGAAGGCGCTCACGCCCGCGAAGATCGGACCGGCGGGCAGGGCTTCGACGGTGGTCGGCAGCCGCAGCGCGACGGCGCCGGGATCGATCGCGGGGTTGAGGGTCTCGAAATTGCGCTGCGGCGGCAGCTCCCGGCGGCCCAAAACCAGCGCAGCCTTGACCAGGGCGACCACCCCAGCCGCGGCTTCGAGGTGACCAAAGCTGGCCTTGGCGGCGCCGAGCCACAGGGGCTGATCCGCTCGACGCCCGCGACCGAGCTCGGCGACGAGCGCGTTGGCCTCGATCGGATCGCCGAGCCTGGTCCCAGTCCCGTGGGTCTCGACGTAGTGGATCGCGGCTGGCTCGACGCGCGCGTCGGCGAGCGCGGCCCGGATCACGCCGCGCTGGGCGGCGCCGTTGGGCACCGTGAGGCCCGCCGCGCGACCGTCATGGTTGATCGCCGAGCCACGGATCAGCGCGAGGATCCGATCGTCCTCGCGCTCGGCGTCGGACAGCCGCTTGAGCACGACCATGGCCCCGCCCTCGCCACGCACCATGCCGTCGGCGGCGGCGTCGAAGGCCTTGCAGCGCGAGTCCAAAGCGAGGGCGCCCAGACGCGCGTACATGACGTCGATCGTCGGAGTCAGGATCAAGTTCACGCCGCCCGCGAGGGCGAGGTCGGACTCGCCGCGTCGCAGGCTCTGGACCGCGAGGTGGGTCGCAACGAGCGAGGACGAGCACGCCGTGTCGAGCGCAATCACGGGCCCCTCCAGGCCGAGGAAGTAGGCCAGGCGTCCGGCGGCGGTGTTGGCCGCGTTGCCGGTGCTGACGTAGGTGTCGAGCTCGGCGAGCGAGCCCTGGGTCGCGAGCTGCGCGTAGTCGGCCGTGGCGATCCCGAGGAACACCCCGGTCGCGGAGCCGAGCAGGCGATCGGGGGCCTGGCCGCCATGCTCGAGGGCCTCCCAGCCGAGCTCGAGCACCAGGCGGTGCTGGGGATCGAGGGCGGCCGCCTCCGCGGGTGAGATCTTGAAGAAGGCGGCGTCGAAATCGGCCACGTCGAGGCCGCGAAGGAAGCCGCTGCGCCGACCGTAGGTCTTGCCTGGCGCCGCTGGATCGGCGTCGTAGAAGCGATCGTGATCCCAGCGCTCGGCCGGCGGCTCGCTGGTCGCGTCGGCCCCGGTGCGCAGGCCTTGCCAGAAGCTGTCGAGGTCGTTGGCGCCGCCAGGGAAGCGGCACGCCATGCCGACGATCGCAATCGCCTCGTCGTCGCCAGCGCGACGGATGATCGCGGGCCCGCCCGCGGGCCGCTCAGCGGCCGCGGCGACGGCCTCGAGGTGGTCAGCGATCGCCTCGAGCGTGGGGTGATCAAACACCAAGGTCGCCGCGAGCCGGAGGTCGAAGCGGGCCTGGAGCCGAGCCCGGAGCTCGACCGCCATGATCGAGTCGAGGCCGAGCTCGAACAGGCCGACGCGGGGTGACAGGGCCTGGTCTGGGCTCAGACCGAGGACCGCGGCGACCTCCTGGTGAAGCGCGTCGACCAGCGCCGCCCGCGACTCCGGGCGACGTGGGCGCGACTCGGGGACTGGCGGCGCGGACAACTCGCCAGCAGGAGGCGCCGAACTCGGCCGCGCGAAGCCATCGTCGAGCCAGCAGCGCCGGCCCTGCCACGGATAGCTGGGCAGCCCCACGAAGCGATCACGATCCTCGGCGAGGGACTCGAAGTCGAGGGCGCAGCCGTGGACGTGGAGCTCGGCGAGGCAGCGGTGGAGCGCGTCGGCGGCCCCGTCCTCGCGCAAGGTCGCGACGACGTCGACCTGCTCCTCGGCCGCCTCGGCGATCGCGTCGAGGTGGGCGCTGAGGCTCGGGTGCGGGCCGATCTCGACGAACAGGCGGTGGCCGTCCGCGAGCGCGGCCGCGACGGCGTCGGCGAATTTCACCGCTGAACCAACGCCGCGGGTCCAGTACGCGGCGTCGAGCTCGGGCCCCCGGACCCGGGCCCCGGTCACGGTGCTGTAGAGCGGCAAGCTGGCCGCGCGAGGCTCGACGCGACCGAGACCGGCGCGCAGCGGCCCCGCGAGCGCCTCCATCTGCGGGCTGTGAAACGCATAGTCGAGGGCCAGGCGACGGTGGCGGACGCCGTCCTCGGCGAGGGCGCGCAGGGCCTGCGCGAGGGCCTCGGCGTCGCCTGCCACGACCGTGGACGACGGGCCGTTGACCGCAGCGATCGCGAGCCGGCCCGCGCTGCGATCGACGAGCGCGCGCGCTCGGTCGACGCCGAGGGCGACGGCCGCCATCGCGCCGCGGCCGTGGTTGGCCTCCATCACCCGGCCACGCGCGCAAGCCAGGCGCATGGCCTGGTCGAGGTCAAGCACGCCAGCGAGCTGCGCGGCCGCGAGCTCGCCGACGCTGTGCCCGATCACCGCCGCCGCTTCGACCCCCCACCCGGCCAGGCGCGCGGCGATCGCCAGGCTCATGGCCAGCAGCGCCGGCTGGGCGACACGGGTGTGGTTCAGTCGGCAGCGCTCGGGCTCGGCGATGAGCTCATCGATCAGCGCGAGATCACCGTGCTCGCGCGCGAGGGCGTCGCAGGCCCGCAAGACCTGACCCGCGAGAGGATCGTCGACGAGCGCGCGGCCCATGCCGGGCCAGACCGAGCCCTGGCCCGCGCAGACCAGCACCGGGCGCCGGGCCTGGCCGCGACCCAGGCTCACGGCGGCGCTCGCTCGGCCCTCGGACACAGCCCGCAAGCCCGCGGCGAGCTCGGCCCCGCTCCGACCCCGGACGACGAGGCGATGCTCGACGAAGTGAGTCCGCCGCGTCGCCGCGCTGGTGCAGACGTCACCCGGGTCGCGCTCGGCCTCGAGCACCGCCGCGCAGCGCCGCGCGAGCTCGGTCAGCGCCCCGGGGCTCCTGGCCGACAGCGGCAGCAGGTAGACCCGGCCGGCGGAGCTCGGGCTGCGCGGCTCGCAAGCTGGCGCCTGCTCGACGATCACGTGGGCGTTGGTCCCCGACATGCCAAACGCGCTCACGCCCGCGCGGCGTGGGCCGCCGTCCGAAGCCGCCGGCCACGGCCGCGGCGCGGTCGGGAGCTCGAAGCGCGTCAGGGCGCTCGCTGGCGCGTGGGGGTTGAGCGCGTGGAAGTGGAGGTTGGGCGGGATCAGGCCGCGCTCGAGACACACGGCGGCCTTGATCACCCCCGCGAGCCCCGCGGCGGCCTCGAGGTGACCGAGGTTGCTCTTGAGCGCGCCAAGCACGATCGGCGCGTCGTCATCGGACGACGCGAACACATCGGCGAGGGCCTCGAGCTCGATCGGATCGCCGAGCGCCGTGCCTGTCCCGTGGGTCTCGATCAGGCCGAGGCTGGCCGCGGGCAGGCCGGCGTCGCTGAGCGCCCGGCGCAGGAGCTGGCGCTGGGCCAGGACGTTGGGCGCGGTCAAGCCGGTCGAGCGCCCGTCCTGGTTGCTGGCGGTGCCGCGGACCACGGCGGCGATCGGATCGCGATCACGCAGCGCGTCGGACAGGCGCTTGAGGACCACGGCCGCGCAGCCCTCCCCGCGCACGAAGCCGTCGGCGCCGGCGTCGAAGGCCTTGCAATACCCGTCGGCTGCGAGCGCCCCGCTGCGCCCGAGCAGGCCGCTGCTGGTCGGCGTGAGCAAGAGCTGGACGCCCGCCGCGATCGCGACCTCGGTCTCGCGCCGGCGCAGGCTCTGAACCGCGAGGTGCAAGGCCACGAGCGAGGACGAGCAGGCCGTGTCGAGGGTCAGGCAGGGGCCGCGAAAGCCCAGGTGGTAGGCCAGGCGCCCCGAGGCGAACGAGGCCCCGACCCCGGTCAGCGTGTAGATGTCGCTGCGCTCGGCGGGCCCGGTCAGGCTCAGCTCGGCGTAGTCGCTAGCGCCCAGGCCCACGAACATGCCGACGCGATCGGCGGGCAGCGCAGCGGGGACCAGGCCACCGCGCTCGAGCGCCTCCCACACGACCTCGAGCAACAAGCGCTGCTGGGGGTCGATCGCCGCGGCCTCGCGCGGGGCGATCGCGAAGAACTCGGCGTCGAACTCGGCGACCTCGTCGAGGTAGCCGGCGCGCGGGAGCCCAGCGAGCTCGCCGAAGCGCGCGGGCGGGGCCTCGCGGACCGCGTCATGGCCGGCGAGCAGGGCCTCGAACAGCTGCTCGGGCGAGCGGATCGCGGGCGGCAGTCGGCAGCCCATGCCGACGATCGCGATCGGCTCGCGGGTCGCCCGGCGCTGGCGCTCGAGCTCGGAGCGGAGCTCCGCGAGGCGTCCGAGGGCGAGCTGCAGCCGGGTCCGATAGTCTTCGAGGGTCGTGGTCATGAGGGATCGATCAGTCCGTCGATGCGCTCGAGCTCGGCGTCGAAGCTCGCGAGCAGCTCGGCGTCAGGGCCGAGCCCGGAGGGGGGCACGGGTTCGAGGGCCGCCTGCGCGGAGGAGGCCGACCAGCGCTCGAGCAGGTCGGCGGCGAGGGCCGCGACGGTCGGGTGGGTCCAGACCAAGGTCGCCGGCAGCGCCTCGCCGAGGGCGTCGGCGAGGCGGTTGCGGAGCTCGAGGCCCATCAGCGAGTCGAGGCCCAGCTCGGCCAAGGGCCGGCCCGCCTCGATCCGATCGCTTCGCAGGCGCAGGACCTTGGCAGCCTCGCCGCTCACGAAGCGGATCAGCAGCTCGAGGCGCTCGCTGGCCAGGGCATCGGCGAGGCGCCGTCCGAGACCGGCGTGATCGTCTGGACGCTCGAGCTCGGCGACGAGCTCGGCGAAGCGAGCGCTGCGGCGCGCGAAGGGGGCCGCGGCCAGCCACCGGCGGGTGTCGAGGTCGGCGGCGCCGAGCTGCGGGCGGTCGATCGTCAGCAGCTCGGCGAACAGCCCCTCGAGCTCGACCCCACCCAGCGGCGTCATGCCCTTGTCCTCGACCCCCGCGGCGCGGGCTCGGGCCGCCATGGTCGTGTCGGCGACCAGGCCCCAATCGATCGCCAGGGCCGGCAGCCCGAGCCCGCGTCGGTGGTGCGCGAGGGCGTCGAGGAAGGCGTTGGCGGCCGCGTAGCTGGACAGGCCCGGGGCGCCAAACAAGCCCGCAGCCGAGGCGTAGAGCACGAAGTGATCGAGCTCCCGATCGCGGGTGAGCGCGTGGAGGTTGAGCGAGCCGCGAAGCTTGGGCGCGAGCACCCGCTCGACCTGCTCGGGGTCGGAGTCGAGCAGCAGCGCGTCGGCGAGGACCCCCGCGGCCTGGAACACGCCGCGGAGCGCGGGCAGGTCGGCCCCAAAGCGCGCGATGAGCTGGGCGAGCGCGCCGGGGTCACACAGGTCGACGGCCGCGACCTCGATCGCCGCGCCGGCCCGCTCGAGGGCGACGATCGCCTCGGCCTGGGCCGGGTCGCGCAGGCCCGTGCGCGAGAGCAAGACCAGGTGGCGGGCGCCGAGCTCGACGAGCCAGCCCGCGGTCAGCAAGCCGAGGCTGCCCAGCCCGCCCGCGATCAGGTAGGACGCCTCGGCGCGAACCACCGCCGAGGGCGACGCGCGGCGGGCCAGCGAGGCCTCCGGCTCGCGCACGAGGCGGGCGACGAAGCGCTGTCCGCCACGCACGGCGATCTCGTCCGGGCGCGGACCCGCGGGCGTCGGACCGAGCGCGCGAACGATCAGCTCGGCCTCGCGGGTCGCCTGAGCTTCGGGGTCGTCGCTCGCGGCCGCGTCGAGGTCGATGCGGAGCCAGCCGAGCTCGGGGTGCTCCATCACCCCGCTGCGAGCCAGGCCCCAGACCGGGGCGTCAGCGAGGCCGGGCGGGAGCGCGTCGCCGGCCTCGATGTCGACCGCCCGCGCGTCACCCTCGACGACGAACTGACTGCCGCGGGTGATCAGGACCAGCTCGGGTCCGGCGGCGGCACCCGTGAGCGCGCGGACCAGGTCGTGGATCGTGGCGCAGGCGCGCGCGCTCGCGGCCTCGATCGCTACGCCGGGCATCGGCGTCCGCGCGAGCTGACCGAGGACCAGCACGCCCGTGAGCCGATCGGTGGTCGCGATCGCCTCACTGACGCCTCCCGCGGCGCGGATCAGCTCGGCCCCGCGACGACCGAGCGCGGCCCCGAGCGCGTCGATCAGCCGCGACGCGGGCTCGGCCTCGCCCCCGATCACCAGCCAGCGCTGACGGTCGAGCGTCGGGGCCGAGGGCGCGGCGGCTTCGGGCTCCTCGCTGACCCAGCGCAGCCCCAACCACGGCGCGCGCCGCTCGGCCCACGCGGGCCGAGCGACCCTGCGCAGCTCGGCGCCCTCGATCTCGATCGCCGCCGCGTCGGCGCCGAACAGACCCACGCGGACCCGCGCCTGCTCGCGCTCATCGGTCGACGCCTCGGCCAGCGCGCGTCCGCGTCGACCGACCCGACCGCGCCAGCGGAGCCGCTCGATCCCGGCGAGCATCCACAGCCCCGCGTCGTCCTCGACCGCCTCGCTCACGACGCCCGCGAGGTTGAGGGCCGCGTCGAGCAGCAAGGGGTCGAGGGTGTGAGCGCGGGTCGCCACGGCCTGCTCCGGCCCGAGCGTGAGCGCGGCGCTGGCTCGTCCGGGACCACGCGAGAGCGACTCGACGCAGCCAAACGCCGGGCCGAGCTCGAGCCCGTGGGCGAGCTGACGCGCGCGGTGTTCGATCGGCGAGACCGAGTCGGGGCAGCTCGTCGTGAAGCGCTCGCGGGCGTCTTCGTCGAGCTCGAGCCACGTCGGGGTCGGACCGTGGCCGGCTTCGACGACCAGCTCGGCGCTCGCGGTCTCGACCCACGCGCCCTGCTCGTCGAGACCGAGCAGACGCAGGCTCGCGCCGCCGAGCGCGTCGGGTCGCGAGGCGACCAGTTCACCGATCCAGACCCCAGCCTCGCCCGGCAAGATCGGCGCGAGCAGGCGGATCGTCTCGAGTCGCGCTCGGCCCTCGCCGCCCACGATCGCCTCGGCGGCGGTCGCGAAGAGGTCGAGGGTCGCCGCGCCCGGCAGGACCACGCGACCGCCGACGCGGTGATCGGCGAAGGCCGGCGACGCGTTCAGATCGAGGCGCACCGGCCAGATCCACGCGCCGGGCTCCAGCGAGGTCCGGGCCCCCGGGCCAAGGAGCGGGTGAGCCCCGCGGCGCTCGACCGGCGCGGGCTCGAGCCAGTAGCGCTCGTGCTGCCACGCGTAGGTCGGCACCTCGACACGCTCGCGGGCGGCGAGGAGCGCCGACCAGTCGAGCGCCAAGCCAGCGCAGTGCAGGGCCGCGAGGCTCGCAACCAGCGCGGTGACCCCGGCCTCGTGTTGGTCCCCGTCGAGCGAACGCAGGACCGGGGTCCTCGGGTCGACGAGGCGCGAGAGCGGGACGCCGAGGACCGGCTTGGCCGAGATCTCCAGGACCGCGTCGCAGCCCGCGACCAGGCCCTCGACGGCCGCGGCGAAGCGGACCGGCTCGCGCAGGTTCCGACACCAATAGTCGCCGTCGAGCTCGGGGCCCGTGATCACGGCCCCCGTCACGCTCGAGTGCATCGCGACGCGCGTCGCCCCCGGGCGCAGCCCGGCGAGGTGATCGGCGAGGGCCGGGAGGATCGGCTCGACCTCCGACGAGTGCGAGGCGTAGTCGACGGCGATCCGTCGGCAAAAGCCGCCGCGCTCGCGCAGCCCGTCGGCCAGACGGTCGACCGCCTCGCCGGGCCCCGCCACGACGAAGGACTCGGGGCCGTTGATCGCCGCGAGGGTCAGGCGCGGATCCGCTTGGACGCAGGCCTCGACCTCGTCGCGCCCGTGGGTGATCGCGAGCATCGCCCCGCCGCCGCCGAGTTCGACCAGCAGCTGGCTGCGCAGCGCGACGATCCGCGCGCCGTCTTCGATCGACAGGGCCCCGGCGACCACCGCCGCCGCGATCTCACCCTGGCTGTGGCCGACGACGGCGACCGGCTCGACCCCGAGCTCACGCCAGACCGCCGCGAGGCCGACCGCCATCGCAAACACGGCCGGTTGGGTCACGTCGACGCGCGCGAGCGAGGCCGCGCCCGGGTCACCCCGCAAGACCGCGGCGAGGGACCAGTCGAGGTAGGGCGCCAGCGCCCGCTCGCACGCCTCGACGGCGCCGCGAAACACGGCGGAGCTCGCGAGCAGCGCCCGCCCCATGCCGGGCCACTGGCTGCCCTGACCGGGGAACACAAAGGCCACGCGCATGCTCGCGCGGGACTCGTCGCGGACCACCTGCGGATGCTCGCGGTCCTCGGCGAGCGCGGCGAGCTGCTCGCGGGCCTCGTCGAGGTCGCGGGCGAGCAGCGCGGCCCGGTGGAGCAGATGGCTGCGACCGACGGCGGCGGCGTGGACCGTGGCCGCCCAGCTCGGCGGGTCCTCGCGCGAGTCGAGCCACGCCAACCACCGCCGGGCTTGGCCGCGCAGGCCCGCGCGATCGCTGGCCGAGAGCAGCAGCGGCCCGAGCTCCAGCGGCGCAGCCGCGGTGGTCGGGGGCGGCGGGACCGGTGACCGGGGGTCGACGCCCGGGGCCTCCTCGACGATCACGTGGGCGTTGGTTCCGCTGATCCCAAACGAGGACACCCCCGCGCGGCGGGGCCGGCCAGGCTCGCGCGGCCACCTCGTGTTGGTCTGAACGAGCGCCAGGCTCGTGTGCGCCCAGTCGATGACGGGGTTGGGCTGCTCGGCGTGCAAGGTCTTGGGCAAGCGCTCGTGGATCAGCGCGAGCACGACCTTGATGACCCCGACGAGCCCCGCCGCGGCCTGGGTGTGGCCGACGTTGGACTTCGACGAGCCGAGGTAGAGCGGGCCCTGGCGACGGTCGGGCTCGAACACCTCCGCGAGCGCGCCGGCCTCGATCGGATCGCCGAGCTTCGTCCCGGTCCCGTGGGCCTCGACGTAGTCGATCGCCTCGGGCCGGAGGCCGCTGCGCGCGAGCGCCCGCTGGATCGCCCGCTGTTGCGAGGGCCCGTTGGGCGCGGTCATGCCCTGGCTGCGACCGTCTTGGTTGCTGGCGGTGCCGCGGACCACCGCGAGGATCGGATCGCCTCGGCGTTGGGCGACGGACACCGGCTCGAGCACCAGCGCGACGCAGGCCTCGGCCCAGCCGGCCCCGTCGGCCGCGGCCGCGAAGCTCTTGCAACGGCCGTCACGAGCCAAGCCACGCAGGCGCGCGAACTCGACGAAGGTCGCGGGCGTGGCCATGATCTGGACCCCGCCGACCAGCGCCCGCTCGCACTCCCCGGCACGGATCGCCGCGCACGCCAGGTGCAGCGCGACCAGGGACGAGGAGCAGGCCGTGTCGACGGTGATCGCCGGGCCGTGGGTGCCCAAGAAGTAGGCGATCCGGCCAGAGATCACGCTCGTCGCCGTGCCGGTGCCGCCGTAGCCGTCCATGGCGTCGAGCGCAGACTCGGGCCGACCGTAGTCGGACCGAAACGCGCCGACGTAGATCCCCGTGGCCGACCCGCGCAGGCTCTGGCCAGGGATCCCCGCCCGCTCGAGCGCCTCCCAGCTCGTCTCGAGCATCAGGCGCTGCTGGGGGTCCATGGCCTCGGCCTCGCGCGGGGCGATGCCAAAGAAGCCCGCGTCGAACTCGGCGATCCCGTCGAGGAACCCGCCCGCCCGCGCGTAGGTCTTGCCGAGGGCGTCGGGATCCGGGTCGTAGACCCCTGGATCCCAGCGCTCGGGGAACGGCCCGAGCAGCTCGCGCCCCTCGTCGAGCACCCGCCAGAACTGCTCGGGGTCGTCGACGCCCTGGGGCAGGCGGCAGGCCATCGCTACGATCGCGACGCCCTCGTCGGCGGGGGCCGCTGGCGCGAGCCTGGCCGCCGGGGCCGAGGGCTCGCGCGGGCGCTCGAGCGCGGTCGCGCGGTCGAGCTCCCGGAGGATCAGCGCGGCGATGCGCGCGGCCGTCGGGTAGTCGAAGCCCAAGGTCGCAGGTAGCCGAAGGCCGACGCGCTCGCCGAGCTCGTCGCGGAGGCTGACGGCCATGAGCGAGTCGACGCCGAGATCGCTGAGCAGGCGGTCCGGGCCGACGAGCTCGGCGGACCCGCCGATGACCTTGGCGATGGCGTCGCGGGCCACGGCGGTCACGTGGGCGAGTCGTTGGTCGTCGCTCAGGGCCGCGAGCTCGGCGGCGAAGCGGGCCCGGGCCGACGAGTCCGGGCGCCGACGGGGGCTCAACGCGGCGAGCGTCGCCGGTAGGTCCCGGCTGGCCGCGAGCCGTCGCGGGTCGAAGCGCGCGGCGATCAGCTGCGGCTCGCTGCGCTGGAGGGCGACAGCCAGCCACCGACGAGCCTGGTCGGGGCTGACCTCGAGCACGCCCTTGCGGCGCAGCTCGGACCGGGTCCGGCCGTCGACGCTCGCCGCCATCCCAGCTTGGCCCTCGGTCCACAGGCCCCACGCGACGCTCGTCGCCGCCAAGCCCAGGCTCCGGCGGTAGGCCGCGAGCGCGTCGAGCACGCTGTTGGCCGCGGCGTAGTTGGCCTGGCCGACGCCCCCGAGGCTGGCCGCGAGCGACGAGTACAGCACGAAGCACGCGGGCGCGTCGGCCAGGGTCAGCTCGTGCAGATGCCAGGCGCCGTCGAGCTTGGCCGCGAACGCGCGCTCGAGGTGGGCGGCGCGCTGGTGGCCGAGGAGCGCGTCGTCGAGCGCGCCGGCGAGGTGGAAGACCCCGGTCGGCGGGGCGTCGAGCGAGCTCAAGGCGGCGGCGAGGGCCTCACGATCGCCGACGTCGCACGCGAGCAGCCGAGGCTCGGCGCCGAGCTCGACGAGCCGCCGCTCGAGGTCCGAAGCGTTGGGCGCCTGCGGGCCGCGACGCGAGAGCAAGGCCAGCCGACGGACGCCGTGGTCACGCACGAGGTCCTCGGCCAAGCGGCTCGCGAGCGCGCCGCTGCCACCGGTGATCACGACCCAGCGCTCGGGATCGAGGGCCGGGGGCGCGAGCGCGTCGGGAGCGAGGGGGGCGACTCGCGGCGTGCTCGCCTCGTGCCCGCGCAAGACCAGCTCGAGCTCGGCGCTGGCGAGGGCGGCGGCGAGCTGCGGCCGAGACCCGAGCGTGTCGCCGAGATCGAGCAGCCGCAGCCTGCGATCGGGGTGCTCACGCGCCGCGCTGCGGACCAGGCCCCAGGCGACCGCGGCCGCCGGGTTCGACGGGCAGGCCCCGGCGCCACCGCGGGTCACGACGCACAGCTCGGTCCCGTCGAGCGCCGCGCTCGTGACCCAGCGCTGGACCAGCTCGAGGGCTCGTCGCGCGAGCTGCCTGGCCTCGGCCGGGACCCCGTCGAGGTCGTGCTCGCGCTCGAGCGCGACGAGCACGGTCGCGGGGACGGGGCCCGGCGCTTCGAGCAGCGCGTCGAGGCTGGCGAAGCAGGGCCGCTCGAGCAACGCGGCGAGGGCCGCGTCGCCGACGACCGCCAGCGCGTCCGCGGGTTCGCGCGCGTCGTCGAGCTCGACGGGCATCCAGCTCATGTGGAGCAGCGGCGCGCTTGGGCGTTGGCGCCGGACGGGGGCGAGCTGGGCGAGCTCGACGCGACGAAAACGCAGCGAGTCCACGCTCAGCGCCGGGGTGCCGAGGTGATCGGCGACGACCAGGCGCAAGCTGGCCGCCTCGCTGTCGCCCCCGAGCCACTCGACGCGGGCCACGAGCTCACGGCCAAGCTCAGCGTCGACGCGACGCCGAACGCCGCGCCAGTCGACTGGCAACAAGGCCGAGTCTCCACCCTGATCATCGAGGCCCGCGACCTCGAACAGCCCGAGCAGGTGCAAGGCCGCGTCGAGCAGCGCCGGGTGAACCAGGCAGTCGCGGCCCTCGTCGGCGGTGCTGACCGGCAGCTGCAGGCGAGCCCAGGCCGTGTCGCCCTCGCGCCGGGCCTCGACGAGCCCGCGAAAGCTCGGGCCATAGCGCAGGCCACCCGCCTCGATGCGCTCGTACAGCGCGTCGAGATCGACTCCCTCGCCCGCGCTCGGAGGCCAGCGCAGCGGCGCGCCGTCGAGGGGCTCGGCGTCACCGCGCAGGTCCAGGCTCGCGCTGGCGTGGCGGCGCCAGCTCGCCTCGCCCTCGCCCTCGCCCTCACCCTCGCCCGCGGGTGTCGACGCCCGGGCGAAGATCTCGAGCGCCTCGCCCTCGATGCGCAGCTGCAGCTGCACGCTGGCGCTGGCGTCAACCGAGAGCGCCCGCTCGAGGCTCAGCGAGCGCAGGCCCGGGGCCCCGGCTCGCGCGGCGGCGACCAGGGCCAGGTCGAGCCAGGCGGTCGCCGGAACCAGCGGGACATCCAAGACCACGTGATCGGCCAGCCACGGCTGCTCGCCTGCGGACAGCCGCCCCCCGAGGAGCAGGCCGCCCTCGGCCAGGGTCGTGACCCCGTGGACGACGCCATGGTCGAGGGGGTCGAGGCCGAGCGCCGCCGCGTCGGCGCGCGAGCGCGGCGCGAGCCAGTGGCGCTCGCGCTGCCAGGGGTAGGTGGGCAAGTCGACGTGGCCCGCGACCTCGGGCTCGAACGCGCTGGCCCAGTCGATCTCGACCCCGCGAAGGTGGAGGCGCGCGAGCACCTGCAAGAGCGCGGCCCGATCGTCCGTGCCGCGATCGAGGGTCGCCAAGACCGAGGCCGGCCGCTCGGCGTCGGCTTCGAGACACGACTCGAGCGCAGGCCCGAGGATCGGGTGGGGACCGATCTCGACGAAGATCGGGCGGGTCGACGGCGCCTCGCCTGCGCCAGCCAAGCCCTCGACGATCGCGTCGAGGGTCGCGGCGAAGCGGACGCGCTCGCGCAGGTTGGCGCACCAGTAGCCAGCGTCGAGCTCACGACCGTCGAGCGCCGCCGCGCGGACGCTCGAGTACAGCCGCGGCCCCGTGCACGGGCGGGGCCCGAGCTCCGCGACCATGACCTGCTCGAGCGCCTCGGCCAGGCCCGCCAACGCCGGCTCGACCAGGCGGCTGTGAGACGCGTAGCCCATCTGGACCTCGCGGCAGTAGAGCTCTCGCTCACGCGCCCACCGCATCAGCGCGGCGAGGGCCTCGGCCCGACCGGCGACCACCGTCGCCCGGGGGCCGTTGACCGCGGCGACATCGAGCTGATCTCGGAGCGCGGCGTCGGCCTCGATCTGCGCGACCAGCTCGGCCTCTGAAGCGGCGAACAAGGCGATCGCCCCGGGCTCCGGGAGCTCGAGCACCGCGCGGCTGCGCAGGACCACGAGCTCGGCGCCCGCCTCGAGGGTCAAGGCGCCTGCGACGACCGCGGCCGCGACCTCGCCGAGGCTGTGCCCGCACACGGCCGCCGGCTCGACGCCGAGGCCCCGGAGGGTCGCAGCCAGGGCCACGGCCAAGCCAAAGAGGGCCGGCTGGACCACGTCGGGGCGCTCGAGGTCGAGCTCGAGCCGACCCGAGAACAGCGCCTGGACCGACCAGCCAGTGAGCGGCGCGAGCACGTCGTCGACCGCCTCGAGCGCGGCGGCGAAGCGCGGGCTCGCGCCGAGCAGCGACCGCCCCATCTTCGACCACTGGCCACCCTGGCCGGAGAAGATGAAGACGATCGCGGGCTCAGCCTCGGCGTGGCCGCGCTCGAGGCCGGGGTGCGGGTGACCGGCCGCGAGGGCCTCGAGCGCGGCGATCGCCGCCGCCAGCGAGTCGACGCTGGCGAAGGCGCGATCGGGCAGATGGGCCCGACGCAGCGCCGCCGTGTGGACGAGGTCGTCGAGGCGAGTGTCGGGCCGGGCCCGGAGCTGCGCCGCCCACCGACGAGCCTGCTCCGCGAGCCCTCGGCCGCGACCCGAGATCAGCAGCGGGCGCGCGCCGCCGAGCGAGCTCGAGTCAGCTTCGCGGGCGTCGAGGGGCCGCGCGGGCGCCTGCTCGACGATCAAGTGAGCGTTGGTCCCGCTGAAGCCAAAGGAGCTGACGCCCGCGCGGCGGGGCCCGGCGCCACAAAAGTCGAGGGCCTCGCGCGCGACCCGGATCGGCAGCGAGTCCCAGTCGACGTTGGGGTTGAGCTGACCGACGTGCAGGGTCGGCGGGATCAGGCCCTCGCGCACACACAGCGCGGCCTTGATCAGCGCCGCGATCCCGGCGGCGCCCTCGGCGTGGCCAATGTTGCTCTTGATCGAGGCCACGGCCAGCGCTTGCTCGCGCGCCTCGCCATAGACCTCCGCCAGCGCTCGGACCTCGATCGGATCGCCGAGCACCGTGCCGGTCCCATGACACTCGACGAAGTCGACGCTCGACGGCGAGACCTCGGCGCGGGCCAGGGCTTGGCGGATCACCGCGCGCTGGGCCGCCCCGTCGGGCGCGGTGAACCCGTTGCTGCGACCGTCTTGGTTGACGGCGCTGCCGCGGATCACCGCCACGATGTCGTGGCCCTCGCGCTCGGCGTCCGCGAGCCGCTCGAGCAACACCAGCCCGCAGCCCTCGGCGCGCACGTAGCCGTCGGCGTCGGCCGAGAAGGTCTGGCAGCGACCGCTCGGCGCCAACGCCCGCAGCTCGCTGAAGTACACGTAGCCCGCGGGCGAGAGCAACAAGTTGACGCCGCCCGCGAGGGCCAGATCGCACTCGCCGCTGCGCAGCGCAGCGCAGGCCAGGTGCGTCGCCACCAGTGACGAGGAGCAGGCCGTGTCGACCGGCAAATTCGGGCCCCGCAGCCCCAGGGCGTAAGACAGGCGACCGACGATCGCGGCGTGGGTGGTTCCGAGCAGCGAGTAGGCGTCGATCCGCGCGGGGTCAGCGAGGGCCTCGACCAGGTACTCGCTGCCACACACGCCCACGAACACGCCCGTGTTGCTGCCCTCGAAGGCCCGCGGCGCCAGACCGGCGCGCTCGAACGCCTCCCACGCGCACTCGAGCAGCAGTCGGCCCTGGGGGTCGAGGCTCCGGGCCTCGCGCGGCGCGACACGGAAGAAGTCGGCGTCGAAGCCGTCGACGGGACCGAGGAACCCGCCGGTCCGCGCGTAGGTCTTGCCCGCGCGGGTCGGATCGGCGTCGTACCAGGCGTCGATGTCGAAGCGGGTCGAAGGGACCTCGGTGATCGCGTCGCGCCCTTCGACGAGCAGCGCCCACAATTGCTCGGGAGTCTCGACGCCGCCGGGAAAGCGGCACGCGATCGAGACGATCGCGATCGCGTCGTCCTGCTCGCCTCGGTCCGGGGCCCGCGTCGCCCTCGGAGGCCGGGCCGGGTCGACGCCGGGGTCGGCGAGCTCGGCGAGGCGCGCGTCGAGGTGGTCGGCGATCGCCCGGGCGCTGGGGAATTCGAAGGCGAGGGTCGTCGGCAGCGAGACCCCGGTCCGCTCGACCAGGAGGTTGCGCAGCTCCACGGCCATCAGCGAGTCGAGGCCGAGCTCACGCATGGGCTGATCCGGCTCGACGACCTCGGGCCCGCGAACCCCCAGGGCCACCGCCAGGGCCTGGCGCGTGAGCGCCAGCAGCCGAGCCGCGCGGGCGTTCGGCTCCAGGCCCGCGAGCTCGCGGCCCAGCTCATGGCCCAGCTCATGGCCCAGCTCATGACCCAGCTCCGGGGCCGAGCCGACCCGCGCGCCACCGAGCCCACGCAGCCGCGCTCGCGGGCGGGTCGTGGACGCGCGCCGCGGCGAGAAGTCTGCGAGCAGCAAGCTCGACTCGGGCCGCCGCAGCGCGGCGTCGAACAAGGCCAGCGCCCGCGCGTCGTCGAGGGGCTCGAGACCGACCCGGCGCATGCGGGCGAGGTCGGCGTCGGCGAGCGCGGCGCTCATGCCTCGCTCGGCCCAAGGCCCCCAGGCCAGGCTCTGGCCCGGCAGGCCGACGCTGCGGCGCTGGGCCGCGAGCGCGTCGAGGCCCGCGTTGGCGGCGGCGTAGTTGCTCTGCGCGACGCTGCCGAGGATCCCCGCGGCGGACGAGAACAACACGAAGTGGCGCAGCGGCTGCGCGCGGGTCAGCTCGTCGAGGTGGACGGCGGCGTCGAGCTTGGGCCCGAGCACGCCCTCGAAGCGGGCGGCGTCGAGGTCGGTGAACAGGCCGTCGTCGATCACGGCGGCGAGATGGAAGACCGAGGCCAAGGGCTGCTCGATCGTCTCGAGGCACGCTCCGAGCTCGGCCCGATCGCTGACGTCGCAGGCGATCACGCGCAGCTCGGCGCCGAGCGGCTCGAGCTCGGCTCGGAGGGCCTCACAGCCCTCAGCCGAGGGCCCCGCGCGAGACACGAGGATCAGCGAGCGCACGCCGTGCTCGCGGACCAGGTGGCGGGCGATGAGCTGCCCGAGCGCCCCGGTCCCGCCGGTGATCAGCGCCGCGCCCTCGTCGAGGCCCAGCGAGACCCGCGACGGCGCCTGCGGGTCGCGCTCGACCGAGCGCAGCCGCGGACGAGAGATCCGCCCGGACTCGATCCGGAGCTCGGGCTCGTCGAGGGCGAGCGCCCGCGCGGCCCGCTCGGCGTCGAGCTCGGCGTCGCAGGCGATCAGCCGGAGGCGACGATCGGGGTGTTCGCTGCGGACCGATCCGCACAGCCCCGCGAGCGCGCCGTGCAGCACCGGCGCCTCGACGCCGACCACCAGCGTCAGCTCGCAGCTCGCCTCGCACCAGCGCAGCCACGACTTGACCCGCGCGACGGCCTCGAGGATCGCCGCGTGGAGATCCGCGATCGTGTCGGGCGAGGCGCCCACGCGCCGGGCCCCGATCACCGCGAGCACCCGCTCGGGTCCACGGGCCGCGGCGGCCTCGAGGTCGACCGCTGCCGGCCAACCCAAGCTCGCGGCCAGCCCCGGATCGCCGATCACGACCGGATCGCTCCCGGCGACCTCGACGAGGGGCGCGTCGACGCGCTCGTCGACGAGGCGATGAAGCGCGACCCGCTCGCGCCCCGCGGCCAGCAAGAAGCTCGCTCGGGGCGCCCGCTTGATCCGCATGCCCTCGATCGTCAGCAGGCAGCGCCCGTCGTCGCCGTGCAGCGACAGCGACGCGCCCTCGACCTCGCCGTCGAGCTCGCCGCGCAACCACCGACGCGAGCTCGCGACGCCCGCCGAGGCGCCGGTCCAGCGCAGGCGCTCGATCGCAAACGGGATCCGCGGCACGTCGTCGTCGGGCGTGGGTGGCCAGCGCAGGGCGACGCCCGAGGCCGAGGCGTTGTCGAGCACCACCGGAGAGATCGGCGCGTGCGCGCGCCCCTCGGCGGCGAGCTCGTCGCGGAGCCTGGCCTCGACGAAGCGGCCCCGACGCTCGAGCCCGTCGAGCGCGTTCCAGCCTGGACCCCAGCTGACATCGACGGCCGCGAGCGCGTCGACGAGGTCGTCGAAGCCGAGCTCGAGATCGACGGGCGACGCGGGGATCTCCAGGGCCCACGCGTCCGGGTCGGCGCCGCGCTCGAGTCGGGCGCTGACGTGGGTCAACCACCCTCCGTCGACGCGCGTAGCCAGCCGGACTTGCCAGACGCCCGCGCCCAAGTCGGAGCTGGAGTTGGAGTTGGAGTTGGAGGCGTTCGGCTGGAGCTGGGCCGTGAGCGTGACCGGAGCCTCGCCGTCGAGCAGCAGCGGCGCCGCGAACACGACGTCCTCGAGGGTCACGGCCTCGCCCGGCCACAGCTCGGCGCTCACGGCCAGCAGCGCCGCGACGTGGAGGGTCGCCGGCGCGGTGACCCGGCCCAAGATCCGATGATCGGCGAGGTAGGGTTGATGGCCCAGGCTCACGGGGATCTCGTGCACGCGGCCCCCGTCGGGCGTCTCGCGGTAGACCCCGCCGAGGTCGAAGCGCGCCCGCCGTCCGGCGCCGACGGCCGCGGGCGGCTCACGCCAATGCCGCTCGCGCTGCCAGGGGTAGGTCGGGAGCGCGAGCAGCCGATCCGCCCGGGGTCCGAGCACGCGCGCGTCGAGCTCGACGCCGCGCACGTACAGGGCCGCCCAGGCCCGGACCATGCTCGCAAGCTCACCGAGTTGGCCGCGCACGCTGGCCACACACGCACACGCGCCCGGCGTCGACGTCGACGTCGACGTCGAGCTGACCTTCAAGCTGCTCGCCGCCATCCCGGTCAGCACGGCGTCGGGCCCACACTCGACGAACACCCGGAAGCCCTGGTCACGGCTCGCCTCGAGGGCCTGGTGGAAGCGGACCGGTTCGCGGGCCTGGCGAACCCAGTAGTCCACGGACCTGAGCTCGGCGCTCGACGCCCGGCGCCCGGTCAGCGTGCTGATGATCGGCAGCGCCGGCGGACGGCGCTCGCAGCTGGCGACGATCTCCGCGTAGTCGGCCAGGATCTCGTCGATGTGCGCGCTGTGAAACGCGTGGCTGACCTCGAGCCGACGAAAGCGAGCGCGCGCGCCCAGGCTCAGACCGAGGGCCTCGACGGCGGCTCGATCCCCGCTGACGATGCAGCGCCCCGGTCCAAGGTAGGCCGAGATCTCGACGCCCGCGCCGAGCTCCGAGACCAGCTGCTCGGGCGCGACCGAGACCGCCGCCATCGCGCCTTCCCGATCGATGCCCTGCATCAAGCGCCCGCGCGCGCAGACCAGCCGCGCCGCGTCGTCGAGCGAGAACACCCCCGCGATCGTCGCGGCGACCAGCTCGCCGACGGAGTAGCCGAGCAGCGCGTCGAAGCGCAGGCCCCAGCCCTGCCACTGGCGGGCCAGGGCGTACTCGACAGCGAACATCGCCGGCTGGGTGACCCCGGTCTGAGCGAGGGCCTCGGCGTCGGCGCACAGCTCGAGCAGCGGCCGCGCGAGCCCACCGGCCGCCGTCATCGCCGCCTCGACCTCGTCGAAGGCGGCGCGGAATTCGGGCAAGCGCTGGTAGAGCTCGACGCCCATGCCCGCTCGTTGGCCGCCCTGTCCGGTGAACATTGCGATCGAGGGGCCGCCCTGTTTGGCGCCGCGGATCAGCTCGGGCCGCAGCTCGGCGGCGGCGAGCTGGCGCAGCGCGACGATCCCCGAGCGCCGGTCCCCGACGTGCACGGCCGCGCGAACGCGATGGTGCGCGCGATGGTGGGCTGCGGTCGCGACCGCAGCAGGCCACGCCTCGTCGGTCAGCTGTTCGAGCGCGTCGGCCCAGCGCAGGGCCTGCTCGCGCAGGGCCTCGTCGGTCCGAGCGCTGACGATCAGCAGCGGCCCGGCCTCGACCGCGCGCTCGGCCGCTTCGAGCTCGTCGACCGGCGCCTCGCCCACGATCACGTGCGCGTTGGTGCCGCTCACACCAAACGAGGAGACCCCGGCGAGCCGCGGGCCCCGGTCCGCGCCCCGCGGCCACGGCTGCGCCTCGCTGACCAGGGCCAGGCCGCTGCGAGCCCAGTCGACGTGCGTCGTCGGATCGTCGACGTGGAGCGTCGGCGGGAGCTGCTCGTGGACCAGCGCGAGGACCACCTTCATCAGCCCGGCCACCCCCGCAGCGGACAGCGTGTGCCCGAGGTTCGACTTGACCGAGCCCAACCACAGCGGCGCCCGCGGGTCCGCGGTCGAGCCCCGCCCGCGACCGAAGACCCGCTCGAGCGCGCCCGCCTCGATCGGGTCGCCGAGCTTCGTCCCGGTCCCGTGGGCCTCGACGTAGTCGATCGCCTCGGGCCCGAGCTTGGCCGAACGCAGCGCGCGGCGGATGACCCGCTCTTGGGCCGGGCCGCTGGGCGCCGTCAGACCGTTGCTGCGGCCATCTTGATTGACCGCCGCGCCGTGGATGAGGGCGAGGATCGGGTGGCCATGGCGGCGCGCGTCAGACAAGCGCTCGAGCAAGACCAGGCCCACGCCCTCGGCCCAGGCCACGCCGTCGGCCGCGGCCGAGAAGGACTTGCAACGCCCGTCGCGGGCGAGCCCGCCGAGGCGCGCGAACTCGATGAACAGCGTCGGGCTCTGGAGCAGGCACGCGCCGCCGGCGAGGGCCATGCTGCACTCGCCAGCGCGCAGCGCCTGGGCGGCGAGGTGGACGGTCACCAGCGACGACGAGCAGGCCGTGTCGACCGTCAGCGCGGGCCCCTCGAGGCCGAAGGCGTAGGCCAACCGACCCGAGGCCGTGCTCGGCGTCGCGCCGGTGACACCGTAGCCGTCGAGCTGCTCGGCGAGGCTGTGGCCGTCCATCCACCGGTACTCCTCCGTCGACAAGCCGATGTAGACCCCGACCTCGCTGCCCGCGAGCTCGCGCGGACGCAGGCCCGCGCGCTCGAAGGTCTCCCAGCCGACCTCGAGCAGGAGGCGCTGCTGCGGGTCGAGGCCGCGAGCCTCGCGACCGGCGATCTCGAAGAACGCCGCGTCGAAGCCGCTGAGGTCGCCGAGGAAGCCGCCCCGCCGGCAGTAGGTGGTGCCCGAGGCCTCCGCGCGCGGATCGTAGATCGCGTCGATGTCCCAGCGTTGGCGCGGAACCTCGCTCGTCACGTCGCGGCCCTCGACCAGCGCCTGCCAGTAGGCGTCCGGGCTGTCGATCTCGCCCGGGAACCTGCAGCCCATGGCCACGATCGCGATCGGCTCGTCGATCTCATCGCGCTCGGCGTGGGGGCCTGGAGCTTCGACCTCGGCCGAGCTCGCGGCCGCGTCCTCGCCGGCCCCGAGCGCCGCGACCAAGGCCCGCAAGGTCGGGTGATCGTAGGCCAGCGTCGCGGGCAGCGAGCGGCCCAGGACCCGCTGCAAGCGACTGCGCAGGCGCAAGGCCGCGACCGAGTCGACGCCGAGCGAGGCGAAGGTCGCGTCGGGATCGAGCTGCTCACGGTCGAGCTCGAAGGCCGCCGCGGCCTCCCGGGCGACGAGCTCGAAGCGCTCACCATCAAGGCCGCCCCCGGGCTGAGTTGGCGGACGCGCCGGGCTCGCTGACGAGCCCGGCGCTGGAGGCAGGCCGAGTCGCGCGAGCCCGCCGCGGTCGACCTTGGCGTTGCTGCTCCGCGGCAGCCGGTCGGCGTGGAGCTGCCACGCCGCCGGGACCATGTACGCCGGCAGGCTCAGCGCGCAGTGGCTGCGCAGCGCGGCGATCAGTTGGCCCGGATCGTGGTCCGCGGCCCCCGCGAGGCCGACGTGGGCGACCAGCCGCGGCGGCCGCTGACCGACGACGACGACCGCGACCTCGGCGACGGCCGCGTGGCTCGCGAGCCGGGCCTCGATCTCACCGAGCTCGATCCGAAACCCGTTGACCTTGACCTGGCGATCGCGGCGCCCGAGGAACTCCAAGGTCAGGTCGGGCCGCCAGCGACCAAAGTCGCCGGATCGGTACAGGTACTCGCCGGTGATCGGGTGCTCGATGAACGAGGCCGCGCTGCGCTCGGGGTCGGCGTAGTAGCCCCGGGCCACGCCGACGCCGCCGAAGTAGAGCTCGCCCGGCACCCAGGTCGGGCACGGGCGCAACCACCGATCGAGCACGTGGATCCGATGGTTGGTCATCGGCCGGCCGTAGGGAATGCTCGGGCGGCTGCGATCGACCTCGCCGATCGGGTGCTCGACCTGCCAGATCGTGCCCTCGGTCGTGCCGCCGAGGCTGTAGATCTGGGCGTGTGGGACCACGCGACGCAGCGCGTCGGGCAGGTCGAGCGGGATCCAGTCGCCGCTCATCATGATCACCCGCAGCGAGGCCATGGCCTCGGCCAGCTCCGGTCGATCCTCGGCGTAGTCGACGAGCAGCTGAGCCAGCGAGGGCACCGTGTTCCAGATGCTCACCCCGCGCCGCAACAGCGGCTCCCAGCGCTCGGGGTCACTGCGCTCGGCCTCGGTCGGCGTGACCACGGCGGCCCCGACCGCCCACATGCCAAACAGATCGTAGACGGACAGATCGAAGCCGAGCGACGACAGACCGAACACCCGGTCCGAGCCGAGCACGGCGTAGCGGGCGTTGACGTCGACGATCGTGTTGACCGCGCTGCGGTGCTCGATCATCACCCCCTTCGGGGCCCCCGTCGAGCCGGAGGTGAAGATCACGTAGGCGAGATCTCGGCCCTCGGGTCGGCCGAGCGCGGCGCGGTCGTAGCCCTCGACCTCCGTGACCGGCAGCTCGTCCACGTACAGGCGCTCGACCCCCGCGGGCCACGGGAACTCGGGCTGGGCCGCCTCGAACGCGGCGCTGGTCACGGCCACGCGCACCTTGCCGCGCTCGAGCAGGGCCACGCAGCGCTCGCTCGGGTGGCTGGTGTCGATCGGCAAGTAGGCCGCGCCCGCGCGGACCACCGCCAGGGCCGCGACGGGCTGGGCCCAGCCGCGATCGACGATCACCGCGACGAGCTCGTCGGCCGCGACCCCCCGCGCGAGCAGGGCGGCCGCGAGCCGAGCGCTGACCAGGTCGAGCTCGGCGTAGCTCAGGGTCCGCGCGGTGCTGATGATCGCCTCGGCCTCGGGGCTGCGCGCGACCTGGGCGTCCCACACGGCGTCGAGGGTCTGCGCGGGCAAGGGCGCCGTGTCGTCGTTGGCCTGATCGATCCCCGCGCGTTGATCGGGGGGCAGCAGCTCGGGCGTCGGGGCCTGCCACAGGCGCGGGTCGTCGGCGAGGCTCGCGAGGCGTCGATCCAAGGCCGCGAACATGGCGTCGAGCAGACCCGGCGGGAACAGGCCCTCGATCGCGTCCCAGCGGCTGACGATCTCCCCGTCGCACTCGAGCAGCTGGTAGTCGAGCCACACGTGCGGCGCCTGGCTGATCGCGTAGACCTCTGGCCCGATCCACGCGGTGTCAAAGCGCCGCGAACCGTCCCCGCGGACCATGCTGGTAAACACCACCGGGATGCTCACGGCGCCCGCTCGGGACCACTCGCGGAGCACGTCGACGGCGTGCACGATGCGGTGATCGAGCTGGGCGTGGAGCTGCGCCTGGAGGCCGCGGGCGAGGGCGTCAAACGGCCCGGGCTCCGGACGATCGCAGCGCAAGAAGGCCATGGTCGTGAAGTCGCCGACGATCTCGTCGATCCGCGGGTCGAGGGGCGGGCGCCGAAAGGTGGTCAGGTTGAGGGCGAAGGGCTGAGCCCCCGTCCAGGCCTCGAGGATCTCGACGAACACCGCGCACACGACCACGCTCGGGGTCAGACCGCAGCGCTTGGCCTGGGCGACGAGGCGATCCCAGCGCGCGCGGGGGATGATCTGCCGGCGCCGGACGAAGCGCGGACGCTCGAGCTCTTCGGGCGCGCACGCCAGCGGCAAACTGGCGGCGGTCGCAAAGCTCGGCCGCTGCTCGGCCCACCACGAAAGCGACGCCGCGTAGGCCGGGGTCCCGCGCAGCTGCTGCTCGTGGCCCACGCACTCGCGGAAGCCGTAGGCGGGCAGGGCCGGGAGCTCGAGCCCGGGGTCGGCGTACAGCCGCCGCCACTCGTCGAAGAGCAGGCCAATGCTGGCTCCGTCGGCGATCAACAGGTCGATGCTCACGAACAGCCGGGTCTGGGTGTCGTCGAGCCGAGCCGCGCGCAGCTCGAACAGGGGCCAGCGATCGGCCGCCAGGACCTGGTGAGACATGCGCTCGCGCTGCTGGGCCAGCCACCGGTCGCGCGCGCGGTGATCGAGGCCGCGCAGGTCGTCGACCGCGATCACGTAGGCCGGGACCTCGGCGAGGATCCGCTGGCGCCCGTCGTCATCGATGACCAGACGCAGGGCCTCGTGACGATCGATCAAGGCCCGCCACGCTCGCGCGAGGCGGTCGAGGTCGAGCCCGCGGGCGTCGAACTCCTGGTAGCTGTGACACGAGACCCCGCCCAGCTCGCCGCCCGCGCGACCGACCCAGTAGGCCCGCTGGATCCCGTGCAACGCAAACGGGGCGTGACGATCTTCGCCGTCTGCTCCGCTCGCCAAGGCCGGCGTCGCCGGGTCGTCGCCACGCTCGGGGCCGAGGGCCGCGAGCTCGGCGATCAGCTCCGCCCGCGGCCGCGGCTGGGACAGCGCCGAGAGCCCGACTCGAACCCCGAGCGCGTGCGACAGCGCCTCGCTCAGCTCGACCAGCGCCAGCGAGTCGAGCCCGAGCTCGATCAGCGGCGCCGCGTCGGCGCCCGGCTCGTGCTCGGCTCCGACGCCGAGCTTCGCGCGGACCAGGCTCGAGACCAGGCCCTCGATCTCCACGACCCGCTCGGGCCCCGCGCTGGCCCGGACCGCCGCGAGTCGAGCGTCGTCGAGCTCGCGTAGATCGGCGTCGACGTCCCACCGCGCGAGCGGCTCGATCGCCCCCGCCAGGTACCGGGCCTTCATCTCGCCGCGCTGGATCTTCCCGCTCGAGGTCTTGGCCAGCGCCCGCGGCCCGAGCAACAAGATCGTCGCGGGCTGGACCCCGAGGGCGCCCAGCTCGCGCCGCAGCAGGGCAAAGAGCGCGCGGAGGTCGTCCGTACGCTCGGGGTAGACCTCGGTCATGAACACGAGGCGCTCGGCGTCGCCATCGTCGACGACGATCGCCGCGGCCGCGCTCGGGCGCAGCGCCGGGTGGAGATCTTGGACGGCCCACTCGAAGTCTTGAGGGTAGTAATTCTCGCCGCGGACAATCAGCAGATCCTTGATCCGCCCGGTCACGAACAGCTGCTCGTCGCGGATGAAGCCGAGATCGCCGCTGCGCAGCCAGACCCCGGGCGGGCCCTCGCTGAGCTCGGCGCCGAAGCGCGCGGTGCTGGCCTCGGGGCTCGAGAAGTAGCCCGCCGCGACGCTCGAGCCGGAGATCCAGATCTCACCGACCTCACCGTCGGCGCGCGCGACCCGACGCTCGGGGTCGACGATGAGGATCCGCGTGTCCCCGCTCGGCCGGCCACAACCGGCGATCCGTTGAGCGCCCGGCGAGCCAGGCGAGGCGAGCTCGACCCGACCACCGGCGAGCACCTCGCGGTCGACGTCCAAGAACACGCCGCGCTCACCGACCGCCTCGGCGGTCAGCTCGGCCGTGGCTTCGGACATCCCGTAGCTGTGCGAGATCACGTCCTCGCCCAGGCCGTAGCTCGAGAAGCGCGCGAGGAATCGGGCCTCGCTGTGGGCCCGGATCGGCTCCCCACCGTTGAGCGCGTGGCGCCATTTCGACAGCTCGAGCCCCTCGCAGTCCTCGGGCCGGGTCTTGGCGACGACGAGGTCGAAGCCGAAGTTGGGCGTCACGCTGTGGGTCCCGCCGAAGCGATCGATCGCCCGCAACCATCGAATCGGTCGGGCCAAGAAATCGCGCGGCGCCATCGAGACCGCGCAAAACCCAATGAACAGCGGCAGCGCGACGCCGTAGACCAGGCCGAGGTCGTGGTAGGTCGGGACCCAGTAGACCATCACGCTGTCGGGCTGCAGGTCGTAGGCTTCGTTGAGGTTGGCGCAATTGTGCAGGAGGTTCGAGTGGGTGATCACCACCCCCTTCGGCGTCGAGGTCGAGCCGGAGGTGTATTGCAGGTACAGCGGGGTCTCGGGTTCGGCGGGCGCAGGCGACCACGCTCGGACCGCCTCATCGTCCAGCTCGGGCAGGGCCTCGACGTCGATCCAGTCCAGCTTGGCGAGCTCGCCCAGCGCCTCGAGGCCCGCCGCCCACTGACCGAGCGAGAGCGCAGCCACGGCGCCCGCGTCGGCGGCGATCGCCTCGAGCCGGCCGCGGTCGCGCTCGGGTCGGGCCGGATCGGGGGCCGGGACCGGGACCGCGACCAGGCCCGCGAGGGCCGAGGCCAACAGCGCGACGCCGAACTCCAGCCCCTGCGGAAACGCCAGGAGCACGCGATCGCCTGGTCGCAGCTGCGGGTGCGCGCTCGCGAGCGCCGCGGCCTGAGCCCGAGCCGCAGACCACAGCGAGGCCACGCTGAGCTCGCCGCTGACGGTCTCGCCATCCACGAGGTGGCGATAGAGCACCCGCTCAGGCGCCGTCTGAGCGCGGTGGCGCAGCAGCGCTGTCACCGTGTCGACGGTGGCCGGGGGATGATGGGCGTCGTGCTTCCAGATGCTCATGTCGGGTTGATCGCAAAGACGTGAAAGAACCCACCGCCACCCGCGGCCGCGTGGCGGACCAGCTCGGGGACCGTGTCGAAGCTCCAGACCTCGTCGTCGACCGGCGGCAGCCAGCCCTCGGCCTCGGCGTAGGCGATCGCGGCCAGGCCCTGGCGGTAGCGGGCGTAGTGGGTGTGGACGAACTGGTGGCGCGCGATGCACTCGGACGCACGCAAAAACGACAGGTCCATGCCCAGCTTCCAGCCGGCGCTGGTCACCACCCCCTGGCGCGCGAGCACCTTGAGGGTCGCCCGGTGGACCGGCGCGCCGATGAAGTCGATGAACACGTTGACGCCCGCGCCCTCGGTGATCCCCGCGACCGCCCGCTCGAACGCGAGCTCGCTGGCCAGGTAGGCCCGGCGGTAGTCGAGCTCGGCGGCGAAGCGCGGCGCGTCGAAGTGGAGGTCCGGGAAGGCCCCGCGGTCGAGGGCCGTGATCCCGGCGGCCTCGATCAGCGCGCGCCGGGCCGCGCTCGCCGACAGCTGCACGGTCCGGCAGCCGAAGCGGCGGGCCAGATCGAGCTCGACCATCGTGGTCCCGCCGCCCCAGCCAAACACCCACGGCCGCGCCAGCTCGTCGACGTCGAGCTGGAGGCGCAAGGTCCCGTAGGCCAGCTCCCAATTCGACCACGCGGTGATCGACGCGCCCGAGAACGCGGCCCAGCGAGGCAGGGGGTGGCGGGTGTCCGCGGGGACCGGGATCAGCTCGTGACGACGAATGATCATCCGCGTCGCCATGCAGCCCATGGTCCCCGGCGCGTCATAGCCAAGGGCCAGGATCGGGTAGCCGAATTCGTCGACGACCGACGCGCAGAACAACATCATCAGCTGGCCGGGGACCAGATCGTCGATCGCCTCGCCAAGCTCGAGCACTCGAACCACGCCGACGTTGCCGAGCACCACCCAGGGTTCGCGGCGCTGGCGGCAGACGTCGATCGGCTTGCGCTCGAGGGCGTGGCCGATGTTGCCCGCCCAGCAGCCAAACAGCGGCTCGACCAAGACCTCCTGACCGCGCGGCCGCGGCAGCTCGATGTCGTCGAGGACCAGCTCCGAGGGCCCGCGCTGTCCAGGTCGCCCCGGATAGAGCTTCCAGGCCTTGGCGGCGACGGTCATCGGCCGTCCCCGCGCGCGAGCTCGACCAGGGCCTCGACCATCGCGGCGACGCTCGGGTAGTCGGCGCTGAAGCCATCGTCGAGGCGAACGCCGATCAAGTCCGAGAGGCGATCGGCCAGTTCGAAGGACAGCAGCGAGTCCATGCCCAGCTCGCGCAGGTCCTGCTCCGGCGAGATCACGAGCTTGGGATCGAGGCCGAGGATCTCGCGCGTCGCCGCGAGCACCAGCTCACGCAGGCGCGCGGGCTCGGCCGGGATCGTCGGCGCGACGGGTCCGGAGTCGGCGGGCGGCGCGGCCACGCAGCCCCGCAGCGAGCCGAGCACGCGCCCCTCGGCGTCGAGGATCCGCAGCTCGCCCCGAACCCGGGGCTCGAGCTCGTCGGCCCGCGTCTCGGCCCGCGCCCAGATCGAGCTCGGCGAGCGCAGCGGCAGGTCGACCTCGACGTGCTCGATCGCCACGACGCGCCCGCGCCCGCCCCCGCCGACCCGGGTCGAGAGCACCTGAAGCGCGGCGTCGAGCGCCGCGATCTCGCTGGCGCTGGCGCGACGCTCGAGCTCCGCGAGGCGCTGATCACCGTCGATCCACAGGGCCGCGATCGCCTCCAGCTCGGGTCCGTGCTCGACCGCGGCGCGACGCTCGTAGAGCTCGGAGCCGGCGTGGACCGAGGCCCGCGCCCGCAGCTGCTCGAGCTCGGCGACCGACAGCTCGGCCGCGCGCTCGGCCTCGCGCTCGGCCAAGCGCCCGCTCGCGTGGCGGCGCCACGCGCCCTCGCCCTCCCCCTCACGGGCGAACAGCTCGAAGCTGTCGACCTCGAGGTCGACGATCAGCTGAAGCTCTCGCGGTCGATCGAGCTCGAGCTCGGCCTCGAACTGAAGCTCGGACAGGGCCGGCGCGCGACCGAGGGCGAGCGCGGCCGCCAGCGCGGCTTCGATCGTCAGCGCCGCCGAGACCACCGGGACGCCCGCGACCCGCAGCGCGCCGAGTGAGGCGTCGCGCGCGAGGTCGAGCTCGGCCTGCCACACTCGCAGCCCGGGCGCCGTGGCCACGCGCCGGGCCTCGCCAAAGCGCGGGTGGCCCCGGCGTGGCAGCTCGTCCACGCGAGGGTCCCGGTCGACTCGCTCGACAGGAGCCGGCGCATCGAGGGCGAAGCGTCGACGCTGCCACGGGTAAGGTGGCAACGAGACATGCGCGACCGGCCCGGGGTAGACCGCGGACCAGTCGATCTCGACGCCGCGCCCGTGGAGCTCGGCGAGCAGCTCGAACAGCGCGTCGAGATCCGGGCAGGCGCGGAGCTGGTCGCGCTCCCCCAACCACTCGGGTGCCTGGCCGCCGATCACCAGGATCAGCGGACCCGCGCCGAGCTCGGCCAGCGCCGCCTCGACGCCGCCCCGGTCTCCGAGCGCGAGCTCGGCCTCGCACGGGATCGCCCAGCTCGCCCAGCGCTGACACAGCGCCGCGTCGAAGCTCGGATCTCGAAGCACCACCAGCCGCGGCGGCGCGCGTCCAGGCTCGGGGAGCGCGGCGTCGAGCAGCGCCTGCGCGAGCGCCCGAGGGTCGCGACCACTGACCGCCACGCGGAGCCCCGACTGCCCGCGCCGAGTCGCCGCCGCCGCCGCGAAGCCGGGCAGCGCGGCGGCGTCGAGCTCGGCCAGGCACGCGGCGTAGCGCCGGGCGAGCTCGCCGAGCGCTTCGCGGTCATGACCCGCGAGCGGCAAGACCACCGGCGCCCGCGCGGCCGCGCTCCCGCGCGGACCGGAGGCCTCGGCCTCGGCCGCGGCTTCCGGCGCCTCGCACAGGATCACGTGGGCGTTGGTCCCGCTGATCCCAAACCCGCTGACCCCAGCGATCCGCCGCCGCGGCCCCCGTGGCCAGGGCCGCGCCGCCGCTGCGATCTCGACGGCCCCACCCAGGTCGATCCGCGGGTTGAGCTGCTCGAAGTGGAGGTGCCTCGGGATCTGCTCGTGGGTCAGCGAGAGCGCGACCTTGATCAAGCCGACGACTCCAGCCGCGCCCTCGAGGTGACCGAGGTTGGTCTTGATCGAGCCGATCACGCAGGGCTGATCGCGCGGGCCAAGCACCTCTCGCAGGGCCTCGACCTCGATCGGATCACCGAGCGGCGTCCCGGTCCCGTGGGCTTCGACATAGTCGAGCTCGGCGGCGCGGATCGCTGTCGGGCGCGCGCTGGCCAGCGCCGCCTCGATCACCGCCCGCTGGCGGGCGCCGCTCGGCGCGGTCAGGCTCGCGCTGCGCCCGTCATGGTTGACCGCCGAGCCCGCGACCACCGCCCAGATCCGGTCAGCGCGGCGGCGCGCGTCCGCGAGCCGGGTGAGCACGACCACGCCCACGCCCTCGCCACGCGCGTAGCCCTTCGCCTGGGCGTCGAAGGTCCGGCAGCGCCCGTCCGGTGACAGCGCCCGCGCCCGCGACAGACGATCGTAGCCGGTCGGCGACAGCATCAGGTTGACCCCCGCGACCAGGGCCAACGAGCACTCCCCGCGCAGGAGGCTCGCGCGGGCCAGGTGGAGCGCGACCAGCGACGAGGAGCAGGCCGTGTCGACGGTCAGGCTCGGACCCTCGAACCCAAACGCGTGCGAGATCCGCCCGGCGAGCACGCTCGACAGCACGCCGGTCAGGGTGTGCACGTCTGCGGGGCCCGAGCGCTGAACCTCGAAGTCGTGGCCGCACGAGCCGACAAACACCCCGACCGGCTGGCCGCGGAGACGATCGGGCGCGAGCCCGGCGTCCTCGAGCGCTTCGTGGGCGACCTCGAGCAGCAGCCGCTGCTGCGGATCCATGCGCCCGGCTTCGACCTCCGTGAGGTCGAAGGGGCGCGGATCGAAGCCCTCGATGTCGGACAAGAACGCCCCATAGCGGGTGACCGAGCGCCCCCTCGCCTCGGGGTTGGGGCTAAACAGCGCGTCGGCGTCCCAGCGTTGGTCCGGGATCCGATCGACGGCGTCGCGGCCAGCCTCGAGCAGGGCCCACAGGGCCTCAGGATCGTCGGCGCCGCCGGGCAGCCTGCAACCGATGCCCACGAGCGCCAGGCTGTCCTCGGGGCTCGCGGGCGCGCCCACGCCGAGCGCGTCGAGCAGCAGCGCGCGCTCGCGGTCCGAGAGGTCCGCGGCGAGCTTGGCCAAGGTGTCGATGGTTTGGTTCACGAGCGGTCCTGTGCGCGGGGTGAGAGGGCGGCCTTGGTCGCGGCGCACCTCGTCACAGGCTTCGAGGCTGCTGCGCCAGCGCCCGCCGAAGCC
>NZ_PVNK01000058.1 GCF_002994615.1 Enhygromyxa salina
GAGCCGGGATCGCACAGCGTGACGATTGGGGACTACTCGTGCGCTTGCGAGGACGGGTACGAGTGGTGCGCGGGGGGGCTCGAGTCGTTTGAGTGTTGTGCTGGGGCGGGGAGCGAGACGCAGGACGGGGGGATACCGGTGGTGGGGCCCGACGAAGCTTGTGACGAAGAGCAGGTCGAGGAGCTGCGCTGTGTGATCGACCCCGAGGGGGATCCTGGGAGTCCCGAGCCGGGTGAGGCGGGGGTCTGGGCCTGCAACGGAGCCCGCTGGGTCGAGGTCCCGGGGTACGCGACCTTTGCGTGTCTGGCCGATGGGTTCGAGTTCGCCTACGGCTGCCTGCCGGGGCCGGATTTTTTGTGCAGCTTTGGGCCGGGGAGCCCCTGCGAGGTCGAGGACTTCGGCGGGATCTGCGTTGACGAGGACATCATCGACACCTGCGTGTGGGGCCGGCGGACGATCGACCGCTGCTCTCGGCTGTGCGGGGAGCTCGGGGCGTTTGGGCCCGGCTTCACGGGGGGCGGCTGCGAGCAACCGACCGAGGCGGAGCCCGCGAGCTGTGTCTGCACCTTCTAAAATTTAGCCGCGCCAGCGGACCATGTGCTGGCGGGGGGCGCGGTGGAGCACGCGGGCGAGCTTGAGGGCCTCGGCGTGGGCCCAGGTGTAGGGCTCGGCGTTGACCGGCGCCTGGCCCTGGTCGGGCTCGAGCTCGGCGCGTTCGTCGATCCACGACAGGCGGCCGGACCAGCGCTCGGTGCCCGGCAAGTAGATCGTGACGGCGTAGCGGGGGGACTCGCCCGGCGCGCGATCGAACACGAAGCGCGCGCCGGTGCGGGGGTGAAGATCGCGGCTCGAGGGCTCCATTAGACTCCTAGAAATGCAGGGTCAGGCCGCCGCCCTGGCGCGGGGCTCCGCCGCCGCTGCCAATGGTCCCGAGCTCGGGCTCGAAGCCGCCTGGACGAGTGGTGAGCACGACGGCGGCGGTGACGCCACCGATCACGGCCAGGCCGCCGACGATCGTGAGCCAAAACCAGGCCTTCTTGTGGACCGGCTTGTCGCCCTTGTCGTCGACGGGCTCCGTCGAAGGGTTGTTGGGCTCCGTCGAAGGGTTCTTGTGCTCCGAGATCCGGCGGTCGACCTCGGCGATGCGGCGCTGGGCGTCGGCCCGGGCGTCGGCCTGGCCGGCCTCGTCGAGCTCCGTCGCGCCGACGTTGAGCACGTAGTTCTCGTAGAGACGGCGCGCTTTTTTGAGATGCTCGACGTCGTTCGAGATGTCGTACCAGCGGGTGTAGGACTGACCGAGGTTGAACAGCAGCGCGGGCTCTTGCGAGAGCTCGTAGGCGCGCTCGAAGTGGCTGACCGCGACCTCGTACTTGCCGAGGGCGTAGGCGTCGCTGCCAGCGCGATACTCGGCCTTGGCCTCGACGACCATGGGATCGCTGTCGCCCTCTTCGGCCGGGGCATCCGCGGCCCGGACCTGATAGGTGGGGACTGAGAAGGGGCTCGCGGCAGCCTTCGGCGCGAGCAGGGCCATCGTCAGGGCGAGCGGGACCGCTAGCAGCGAGCGGGTCAACGGCTGCATGTGTAGTACCCGCCCATCATCGAGCAGTTGTTGCAGGTCCCGATCACGACGACGCCGTTGAAACACAGCTTGATGTGGCCGTCGCCCGTACAGCCGAGCGTGACCTGATCACAGCCCTCGGCCACCGGCGGCTCGCACAGGCACTGCGCGGGCGTCCCGAGGCCAGCGCAGGCCTCGACCGGGGTCCCGACGTTGTCGGGGCACAGACCGTCGCAGGCGAAGGCGAAGTTGTCGGTTGCGGTCAGCTCGTCGTTTTGACAGCGCAGGGCCGTGCCCGCGTCACCGTTGAGCTCGGGGACGCACTGGAAGGCAAACAACCCGTCGCACGGATCACCGATCATCGGGAGGTCGATGGGGTCGCCGTCGCCGTCGCCCGTGTCGCCATCTCCGTCGCCCGTGTCACCGTCGCCGTCGCCCGTGTCGCCATCGCCGTCGCCCGTGTCGCCGTCGCCGTCGCCCGTGTCGCCGTCGCCGTCGCCGTCGCCCGTGTCGCCGTCGCCGTCGCCCGTGTCACCGTCGCCGTCGCCCGTGTCACCGTCGCCGTCGCCCGTGTCGCCGTCGCCCGTGTCACCGTCGCCGTCGCCCGCGAGCTCGGCACAGTCGCCGGCCGTCGCGCCCAGGCTCAGCACTTGCCCGTGAGCCGGGACGGTCTGGGACTCGTAGACCGCGACGGCTTCGGCTTCGGCGATCGTCCCCGACTCGGGCCGCGAGAACCACCCAACCCGAACGCGCGCCGTGACCACGGCCGCGTCGCTGCGATAGCCGACCGTGGCGTAGCCGTCGTCAAAGACCGCGGCGGCGATGTCGTCGAAGCCAACCTCGAAGCTCTCGACGACGGCCCCGTCGGCGTCGAAGCCGGTGATCTCGACAACGACCGCCCGCGGCTCGATGCCCTCGAACTCGCACGGAAACAAGCGCAGCTCGACCTGATCGCCCGCGGCGCCGCAGCTGAGCGCCGAGCCCAGCGCGCAGGCCAGCGCCAGCCCGAGCAAGGTCGCCTTCAGTCCGCGCATCGTCCCTCGTTCACCCCACCGCACCTGGTCATCGTCGATCCCGCAAGCCCCGAAGCTCGGACAAACCAGGGCCGAACTGCGCGCGGATCAGGTGCGGGTGAGCCCACCCGAGCTCGATGACCTTGTGCTTCGGGCCGCTGAACAACTCGACGATCCACTGGCACCAGCCCGGGTGCGGCGCGACCCCGCCAACGCGCGGAGGCTCGAAGCGCACCCACATCCACGGGAGCTTGTGCCGCAAGCTCCAGCTGCGCGCGAAGCTCCGCATGTCGCGGGCGACCGCGCGCTGGTTGACGTCGCTGAGGTAGGCCGTCGCGTAGGTGTTGTAGGCGACGACGGGGACCTCGGGGTGACTCGGCACGGCCTTGGTCAAGAACTCACCGAGCTCGCCGGGCAGCTCGAGGGGGAGGATCTTCGCGGGCTCGAGGCCGCGCTCGGCCGCGCCGCGGTGGATGGCCATGCCCTCGCGCAGACGATCGAGGCGCCGCCGCTGGTCGCCCCAGACGCAGGCCTCGAGGTGGCTGGCGAACTCGGCCCGCTCGAGCAGGGCGGGGTTCTCGTCGCCGCCGACGCGGGTCAGGACCTCGGGCCCGCGCAGCTCGGCCTCGCTGAAGCCTTCGAGCTCGGGCATCTCGCCAGCGCACACCGTCAAAAATTGATCGTCGTGGCCCCGGCCGACGCGGAGGCGCTTGCTCGCGGTCCAGGCCAGGTCGTAGCGACGCTGCTCGGCGTAGAGGTTGAGCCCGATCGAGGATCCGAGCTCGACGAGGTGCACGCCCTCGGCGGCGACGAGCACCGCGGGCAGCAGCCAGGCCAGCCCCCGGGAGGTCTCGTTGGTGAACACCCGCCAGCCGCGGGTGCGCTCGAACAGCTCGTCGCCGACGGACTTGACCGCCGAGAGCAAGCGGCGGGGAAACTCGTCGTCGCTCGGCTTGCGCGCGCGCTCGCCCTGGCCATCGGCCACGGTCGCAAAGTAGGGGCGCAGCTCCTCGACGCGAGGATCGCCTTGGAGGACGTACCAGTGAAGGACGGCGTTGAGCCGTAGCGCCGGCTGGAGATCATCGATCCAGCCGGTGTCGATGCCCTCGATCTCCTCCTCGATCAGGAGCCCGACGAGGCGCTCGCAGACCTCGCGCACGGCGGCGGGATCACCGAGCTCACGACCCCGACCTTCGGGATCGTCGAGCCACTCGACCGCCTGCTCGAGCAACGCGGCGGTCAGCGGCGAGTAGCTGCGGACGAAGCCCGCCTGCACTGCCAAGCTCGACCGGTGGCGTTCCCACGCCGGATCCTTGAGCATCCCTCCGTCTACCATCATTGCCAGCATCGCCCAAGGGAGCCCAGGCCCTGCGTCAAGACCCGAAAATTCGCGAGGGGGAGCCCGGCGGATCCCAGTGAAAGTCACTCAGGCTGACTTCAGAACAGTCCAGAACACGACAGGGGCGGATTCGCGGGGCGACCGCGCTCCGAGCTCCGCTCTGGCCGAACCCCGCGCGCTTGCGAGGGATGGCGAGTTCTGAAACGATCGCGCGACCGTGAAGGGCCGGTTGCGACCTGTCGACTATCTCGTGTGGGCGCAAACAGTGCCCACCGATGCGCGCTGGGATCTGACCGCGAGCGGGGTCCCCGACTCCTGCGGCCCGGCCTCTCTGAGCCCCGAGTGGGAGCTCGACAGCGGGCTGACCCTCGCGGAGCTGAGCCGGCGTGACAATCGTCAAGCGCTGACCGAGGCGTTCGTGGGCGCGGTCGCCGAGCGCTACGGCCTCGCGCCGGAGTGCGTGGTCCCGACCCTCGGCGCCAGCCAGGCGATCACCCAGGTCTTGTTCACGCTCGCTCGACCCGGCGACCACGTGATCGTCGAGCGCCCGACCTACGAGCCGCTCCACCGCGTGCCCGAGATGCTCGGGCTGAGCGTGTCGAGGCTCGAGCGCATGGTCGACGAGCGCTGGGAGCCCCTCCCCGACCGGCTCGCGCGCCTCCTGACGCCCAAGACCCGGGCCGTGATCCTGTCGAGCCTCCACAACCCCTCGGGCGTCGCGGTCGAGACCTCCACGCTCGAGGCGATCGGCGAGATGGCCGCGCGCGTCGGCGCCGTCGTGCTCGTCGACGAGGTCTACCTCGACTTCGCCTTCGACCCGAGCGGCGAGACCCATCCCTGGCGGCCGGCCTGCGTGGCGATCCCAAACGGGATCAGCTGGTCGTCCTCGACCAAGGCCTTCGGCTTCTCGGCCCTGCGCGCCGGGTGGGTGGTCACGCGAGACCTCGAGGCCGCCCAGGCCCTTCGCAGCGCCAGCCACTACTTCCACGTCGACCCGCCGCTGGCCTCGCTCGCAGTCGCAACCCAAGTCGTCCGCGGCGCAGACGAGCTCGCGAGCCGGGCGACATCGACGATCGAGCAGGCCCGGGCGGTCATGGATCGCTGGCTCGCGGATGAGCCGCGGGTCGGATGGGTGCCGCCTTCAGCCGGGCAGACCGGCCTGGTTCGGCTCCCGGAGCTGACCGCCGACCTCGACTTCGCCCGCCATCTGCGGGAGCGCTACGGGACTCAAGTCGTGCCCGGAACAATGTTCGAGGCGCCAGGCTCCGTGCGGGTGAGCTTCAACCTCCCCCTCGATCAGCTCGAGCAGGCGCTGGCCACCTTCTCCGCGGCGCTCGATGACCTCGAGCTTGGCCGAGCGGTGAGTTGAACAGCGACTGGCTAGCGATCTGCGCGACGGTCGAGGCGATCCCTCGCGGTCGCGTCGCCAGCTACGGTCAGGTCGCAGAGCTCGCCGGGTTGCCAGGCCGGGCGCGGCTCGTCGGCCGTGTGCTGTCGCATCTGCCCCCCGGAAGCGAGGTCCCGTGGCAACGCGTCGTCAACGCGCGCGGCGAGATCAGCCTCCCGGACGATGCCGGAGCCCGCCAGCGCCGCTTGCTCGAGCGCGAGGGCGTGAGCTTCAGCGCGAGCGGCAAGATCGACATGCGCCGCTTCGGCGTCCTCGCCTAACGCGCGTGTGTTGCATGCAGCGAGGGTCTCCCGCCCAGCGGCGGGGTCGCGCGGCCGCGGCGAGGTCAGACGCGAGAAAACCCGCAAGAGCCAAAAACCCGGCGCAAAACCTCATGAGTAGCGTTCAGTGGCCATTGTGCTCCAGAAGCGCCGGCGATCTTTGCAAATCTCTCGACCTGGGACCCCATCCCGCAGTATCCACGACTAACGTCCTAGCTCTGCGACGTGAGGAGAATTTTCGCTGTGACTAACAAAACCCCCTACATTTTTTCGCTCCTTGCCTGCCTCGGCCTCGCGCTCGCTCCTGTTGGATGCGCCAAGGACCCGGGCGACGACGACGGCGCCTTCGGCGACACCGACACCACGGGTGACGGAGACGGCGACGAGTCCGGCACCGGCGACCAGGGCGACACCGAAACTGGAGACGGCGACGGCGACACCGGAGACGGCGATGGTGACACCGGCGACGGCGACGGCGACACCGGCGGCGACGCTCCCAACGGAGCGACCTGCACCTCCGACGGCGAGTGCCTGTCGGGGAACTGCTACATCGTGCCCCTCCTCGGCGGCCAGTGTGGCGAGTGCAACGAGGACGCCGACTGCTCCGAGGGTGGCTGCACGGCCCCCAACCCGTTCGAGAACAACGGCTCGACCTGCAACATGGGCGAGGCCGGCGGTGGCTGTGAGACCGACGACGTCTGCATGGAGGGGCTGAGCTGCGGCAACGTCCTGAGCCTGGTCGGGGGTCTGATCACGATGGACACCTGCGGCCAGTGTGCCTCTGACAACGACTGCACGGACCAGATCTGCGCTCCGGTCGTCAGCGTCGAGGACTTCAGCGGCGAGAACACCTGCATCGAGGCCAACAGCCTGCCCCAGGACAGCTACTGCAAGCTCGAGGGCAACGGCGACGAAGCCTGTGGGAGCGGGATCTGCTCCACGATCGACATCGAGGGCCTGGCCGAGGTCGGCGCCTGCGGTGAGTGCAACACCGACGACGACTGCGACGAGGGCACCTGCCAGGCCGGCGAGTTCGTCATCGAGACCGGGAGCCTGGTCGGCTCGACCTGCGTGATCTGAGCTGAGCTCGCGCTCAACCTCACAAAGAGGCCGGCAACTCGCCGGCCTCTTTGCTTTTGTCGCGCGATGCTCACTCGCTCGTCAGGGTGTCGGGCAGGCGACGCATGCGGGCGGCGAGGGCCACGGCGTCGACGGAGATCGGCGCGCTCGGATCTGCCTGCTCGTCGAGATCCTCGATGGTTCGGGCGACGCGGCGCAGGCGATGGACCGCGCGCATGCTGAGATTTCGCCGCCGGGCGAGCCCCAGCAGCAGCAAGTGGGCGTCTTTGGTCAGCGGACACAGGTGCTCGATCGCCTTGCCGGTCGCGGGGATCTGGGCGTTGTTGGCCCAGGGGCTGTCGGCCAGGCGCACACGCTGGCGAGCGCGCGCGACGAGGATCCGCTCGCGGACGGTCGCGCTCGACTCGCCGAACTCGGCGGCCGCGAGCTCCTCGCGCGTGAGCGGGGTGACCGGGACGACCAGATCGATGCGATCGATGAAGGGCCCGGACACGCGGCCCTGGTAGCGCTGGACCGCGGCCGGGCTGTCGGTACACACGCGCTCGGGGTGGCCCAGGAAACCGCAGGGGCACGGGTTCATGGTCGCCATGAGCTGAAAGCGCGCCGGGTAGCTCAGCGCGTAGCGAGCCCGGACGATCGACACGGCGCCGTCCTCGAGCGGCTCGCGCAGGCCCTCGACACACGCGCGCGGGAACTCGGGCAGCTCGTCGAGGAACAGCACGCCGCGATGCGCGAGGCTGACCTCGCCGGGCCGCGGCGGGTTGCCACCGCCGAGCAGGCCCGCGACGCTGACGGTGTGATGCGGCATCCGAACCGGCGGCCGGGAGATCAGCCCGTCGGGGATCTGCCGCCGCGCGACGCCGTGGATCTTGGTCACCTCGAGGGCGTCCTCGTGCTCGAGCGGCGGCAGCAGGCCGGGGATCCGCCGGGCGAGCATGGTCTTGCCGACGCCGGGCGGACCGTGGAGCAGGAGGTTGTGACCGCCCGCGATCATGATCTCGAGCGCGCGCCGCGGCAGCGCGAGGCCGCGGACATCGGACAGGTCGGGGCCAGGCCCGGGCAGCCCCGCCGCGACCGAGGGCGCCGCGGCATGATCGCAAGAGCGCAGCTCCTGCTCACCGCGCAGCGCCGTGACCAGGCCGGGTAGATCCCGGACCGGGACGACCTCGAGGCCCGGGATCATCGCGGCCTCGCGGGCGCTGGCCTCGGCCACGATGATCCGGCGAAAGCCGTGCTGCCGCGCCGTATCGGCCACGACCAGGGTGCCCGTGGCCGGACGCAGGACCCCGTCGAGGGCCAGCTCGCCCCACAGCATCGTGCCCGCGAGGCTGTCGGCCGGGACGACGCCGTGAGCTGCCAGCAGCGCGCACGCGATCGCGAGGTCGCAGCCCGGGCTGTCCTTGCGCTGCTCGGCCGGAGCGAGGTTGACGATCTGCTTGCGCGGCGGGATCGGCTGGCCGCAGTTGTCGAGCGCCGCCCGCACTCGCTCGCGCGCCTCGTGGAGCGCCCCGCTGAGCTGGCCGACGATCGTCAGGCACGGCAGCCCGACCCCGACATCGGCCTCGACAGTGATCACATAACCCTCGACGCCGAGGATCCCCGCGGTGTAGCTGTGGCTGAGCATCGCAAGCCAGGAGTTGCGATGCCCATGCCGATCGAACAATCGCGTGATCCCGCGAGCTTGCGAGTCCCGAGGAGCTGCGAGCGGCCCACCAGCGAGCCACCCGGCCCGCCGCCGAGCCACCCTCGCGTCCCCAAACCGGGCCACTCAACCACAGGTCAAAATCCCCCATTTACATAAGAATATCAACCACATGGAAGATTTCATCCACAGCTTCCGATCACCTGTGGATAACGCGGACTGGGAGCCCCGCGACCGGCCGCGGGGGGTCTAAAACAGCCCCCTTTAGGGGGCCACACAGACCCGGGCGAAGCTCATACCAGCCCACCGAGCGAGGAACGAGCGACCGGCCGCTTGCGGCCGTGCGTGGCAAAGTCGCAGACGGCCGCGGGGGTCTAATACAGCCCCGCGACCGGCCGCGGGGGGTCTAAAACAGCCCCGCGACCGCGGGAGTCTAAAACAGCCCCCTTTAGGGGGCCACACAGACCCGGGCGAAGCTCATCCCAGCCCACCGAGCGAGGAACGAGCGACCGGCCGCTTGCGGCCGTGCGTGGCAAAGTGCAGGCCGGCCGCGGGGGTCTAAAACAGCTCATCCCAGCCCACCGAGCGAGGAACGAGCGACCGGCCGCTTGCGGCCGTGCGTGGCAAAGTCGCAGACGGCCGCGGGGGTCTAAAACAGCCGCAGATGGCCGCGGGGGTCTAAAACAGCCCCCTTTAGGGGGCCACACAGACCCGGGCGAAGCTCATACCAGCCCACCGAGCGAGGAACGAGCGACCGGCCGCTTGCGGCCGTGCGTGGCAAAGTGCAGGCCGGCCGCGGGGGTCTAAACTAATTCCAGGTCGGGAGGAAGGAGTAGCGGTCGGCGTACTCCAGCATCTGGGCCCGGAAGTCGGTCGGATACTCGATGACCACGTCCGTGATCTGATCCCCCTCCATCACCGGGACCAACTTCGGCTGAACGAAGCCGCTGTAGGGCGCGACATCGAGGGCGTCGTAGCGACGCTTGACCTCCTCGTGGAGCGCGCGGTCGACCTTGACCCCGTAGGTCTCGATCAGCGCCTTGCCGGCCTCGTAGTCACCTTGTGACTTGATCCGCTGGATCTCGCGCAGGAGCTCACCGAACAGCACGCGCAGCTTGGCGTAGTCGTTGATCACGAAGTAGGTCTTGCCGTCCTTCGACTTGCGCTCGATGACCTTGTCGGCCTGGCCCTTCTCGTAGGCCCAGGCGGCGATCATCTGGCGGTTGCGCATGTGCGACTCCTCGACCTGCTCGCCGAGCTCGAGGCGCGAGAGCTGGACCATCAGCCCGCCGCGAATGTACGAGTCGTACTCGGCCATGCCGACCTCGACCGAGGGCATCAGCCCGAGCTCGACGAGGCGCGGATCCATGGCGTAGTAGAGCGCGACGAGGTCGGCGCGGCCCTCCTCGAGCGCGCTGGCGTAGCTCTTGAGCGTCTCTTTGGGCGTGCCGACGCCGGGCTCGATCTGGCCCGAGGCGTGGCCGATGACCTCGTGCATGTCGACGTGGAGCTTGTGGGCGAGGGCGCCGTGCTCCTTGGCCCGGGCGAGCTCGGCCTCGTCGAAGGTGAACTCCTCGAGGACCCCGCTGCCCTTGCCCATGTCGTAGGCCTCGACGATGTTGCCGAGGTTGACCGACTTGCTGCCGTGGTTCGCGCGGATCCAGTTGGCGTTGGGCAGGTTGATGCCGATCGGCGTGCTCGGGGCCGCGTCGCCGCCCTCGACGACGACGGTGATGACCTTGGCCGAGATCCCGACGACGTCCTTCTTCTTGTGGGCGTCGAGCAGCGGCGAGTTGTCCTCGAACCACTGGGCCTGCTCGGAGATCGTCGCGATCCGCTTGGTCGCCTCCTGGTCCTTGAACGAGACGACCGACTCCCAGGACCCGCGGTAGCCGAGCGCGTCGTCGTAGACCTCGATGAAGCCGTTGACGGTGTCGACCTGCGACTCGGTGTCGGTGACCCAGGCGATGTTGTAGGCGTCGAATTTGGCCAGGTCGCCGGACTGGTAGTAGGCGATCAGCTTCTCGAGCACCGCGCGCTGCTTGTCGTTCTCGGCGACCCCGCGGGCCTTGACCAGCCAGCCGACGATCTCCTTGATCGCGGGGCCGTACATGCCCTCGGCGTACCAGGTCTTCTCGACCAGCTCGCCGCCTTCTTTGACCAGCTTGGAGTTGAGCCCCCAGGAGACCGGGGTCGGGTCCTTGGGGTCGCCGAGCTTCTTGTAGAAGGCCTCGACGTCCTTGGCGGTCACGCCCTCGCCGTAAAAATTGTTGGCCGAGTCGGCGACCGGGTCGGCGCCCTCGTCACGGTTGGTCCGCTTGGCCGCGACCGCGGGGTCGAAGATCATCGGCCCGAGCTTGGCCAGGAATTGATCGACGCTCTCGCCCTCGGCCAGGGGCAGCGTGGCCGGATCGAGGCCGCGGACCGTGGCCTCGAACCACTCGCGCGAGAAGCCCGGCTCGAGCTTGCGGCCCGAGTAGTGGTGGTGGATCCCGTTCGAGAACCACACCCGCTTGGCGTAGACCTCGAGCGCTTCGAGCTCGGCGCCCTCGCCCTGGCCGCTGGTCAAGATCGCCTCGAGGGTCCGCCGGATCGCGAGGTTGCCGGCGAATTTTTGGTCGTAGACGATGTCGCGGCCCGACAGCGCGGCCTCGTAGAGGTAGTAGAGCAGCTGCTTGCGCTGGAGGTCGAGCTCGTCGAAGCCCGGGACCTGGTAGCGCAGCACCTGGATGTCGGCGAAGCGGTCGGCGGTCCACTCGAAGTCGTCGGCCTCGGCGGTGGTCGCCTCGGCGCTGTCGGCAGGCGTCGCGTCGGGCTGCCTCGAGGCCGGCTCGGGCTTGCAGGCCAGGAGCGCGAGGGCCAGGGGAAGGTAGCAGCGACGAAGAGCGGACGGACGCATGCGGGATCGGTGCCATCGACGGCGGCCCGCGTCTACCCTCTGCCCCGCGGATTTTGCCGGGTTGGCTCACTTGCAGGGCTGGAATCCGCGCCTGTTCAGTGAGTACGTTGGCGTCCGAAGCCGCCATGCACAGCACTCGAGCCACCCATCATCGGATCCTCACCCTCGCAGGCCTGGTCGGGGTCCTGAGCCTCAGCGCCTGCTCGCTGCGCGGCAGCGGCACCGCCATGACCGAGACCCGCGCGCTCGACGAGTTCGACGCGATCGAGCTCGGCGGGGCCTTCAGTCTCATCGTCCACGTCGACCCCGGCGCCGCCCAGAAGGTCGAGGTCAGCGGCGACGACAACATCGTGCCCGAGATCGTGACGAGGGTGAGCGGCGGCGAGCTCGACGTCAGCCTCGACCACTGGATGGTCCGCCCCAAGGAGCCGATGAAGATCGAGGTCTGGGTGAGCTCGCTGACCGAGCTCGAGGCCAGCGGCGCCGCGAACATCGAGGTCGAGGGCGTCCACGGCGAGCGCTTCGAGCTCGAGCTGTCCGGGGCCAGCGACTCGACGATCTCCGGCTCGGTCGATCGCTTCGAGATCGACAGCTCCGGCACCAGCCACCTCAAAGCCCACGACCTCGAGGCCAAGACCATCGAGCTCGATCTCTCGGGGGCCGGCGACGTCGAGGTCTGGGCCTCGGAGCGCCTCGACGCCGAGATCTCTGGGGCGGGCAAGGTCCGCTACTGGGGCGACCCCGGCGAGGTCAACAAGCAGGTCTCCGGCGCCGGCAGCATCGAGCCTGGCTCGCGCTGAATCAAGCGCTCTCACAGCTCCCGGGGCGTCACAGCTCCCGGGGCATCGGGCGTGGCGAAGAAGGCGGAGGAACTAATCGACCAGGCCGGCTTCGCGCTCGTGCCAGCGGACGAGGGCGGCGATGCGTGAGGCGACGATTCGATCGAGGATCCGAAACTTCACGCCGAAGCCGCGCGCGCCCTGGTTGCGACCGACCCAGGCCACGGTCGCCTCGATCCGGAGGCTGCCCGCGCCGTCGCTCTGAACCATGCTGTCGTTGAGCTCGAGCTCGAGCTCGCTCCCGGTCGAGGGCGGCGCGCCGCTGCGGATGAAGGCGCCGCCCTTGCTGATGTCACTCAGCCGCGTGGCGTGAGAGCCGAGGCCCCAGTACCAGGTGGCCTGAATGTCGGCGCGGACGCGACGCGAGGAGCGGGCCGTGGCCTCGCGGCCGCTCGTCAGGACCTGGTGGACGTAGCGGACCCGGGCGGCGTGGACCTTGGCGATCCGGATGACGACCAACGGCGCCCGATCCCCGCGCGGCGTCGTCCCCTCGACGGCCCCGCGCAGGACGATCTCGTCGGCCATCGCGCCGAAGCTGACCTCGACGCGGATCGCGTCGCCGGCCGCGACGGACTCGCGCGAGGGCACCGACAACACGCCGCCGTCGGCTGCGGACTCGGCCACGCGCAGCATCGTCGCCAGGCGCTCGTCGGCCTGCATCCGCAGCACGCGGCCCTCGACTCGCGCGAACGAAGCGCCCGACCGGCCCGTCATCGATGCATCCACACTACGCCCCACGTGCCACCAAGGTTAGCCAAGTTCAGGGTCTCCGGCACGCCGCGCGAACCGCCCGCAGGCCGAGCCCTGCTCGCGCAGGGCTGCGCGGCTCTTGTCGGGCTCAGGGGCTCGCCGGGCGCTCGGCCCCAGCCCAAGGTGCGCCGCGGGCTCCAACATGCGCGACAATCGAGCCATGGACGCCGCCACCCGCAAGCGCCTGCGCGATCGCCTCGTCTCGCTGCGTGACGAGCTCACCGCCGAGGGCGGCCTCGACATCCCGCCTGCGCGGACCGACGCGGTCAGCCAGCCGGACGACGACGAGGCGCCGCTGACGGAGATGACCCAGACGATCGCGTCGAACCGCAACCGTGAGCGAGGCGAGCGCCTCGCACAGATCCGCGACGCGCTCGCGCTGATCGACGAGGACCCCGAGGAGTTCGGCCTGTGCGAGGACTGCGAGGAGCCGATCAAGGCGCGCCGGATCGAGCTGATGCCCTGGGTCGTGCTGTGCGTGGCCTGTCAGGAGAAGCGCGAGCGCGACGACAGGCCGGGCCGACGCAAGAACCTGAGGGACTACCGCTGACGCTGCGCCGAAGATGCGCCGAAGACAGCCTCCCTCGACCGGGGGGCCGAGCGCAGCGAGGTTGTCGGGCCCCAGGCCCGAGCCTGAGAGACGATGACGAGAAGCCGGGTAGACTGGCCGGGATGCCCGAGCCAATCGTCTCGCCGATCGACGGCCAGGTCGCCTACGAGTTCGAGTACCTCGACGACGCCGCGGCCATGGCCGCGCTCGATCGAGCCCGCGAGGCCCAGCGCGAGTGGAGGCGCAGCCCCATCGAGGATCGCGCTGCGCTGTGCCTGCGGATGCTCGACGCCTACGAGGCCAAGCTCGATCAACACACCCGCGAGATCACCACGATGATGGGCAAGCCCCTCGCCGAGGCCCAGGGCGAGGTCCGGACCATGCGGGGTCGGGTCGAGGCCCTCGCCGCGCTCGCGCCCGCGGCCCTCGCCGACGAGCTCCTGCCCGAGCTCGACGGCTTTCACCGGGCGATCCGCCACGAGCCGGTCGGCGTGGTCCTGAACATCGCGGCGTGGAACTACCCGCTGGTCGTGCCGATCAACGTGGTCGCGGCGGCGGTCCTCGCGGGCGACGCGGTCCTGCTCAAGCACGCGCCCCAGACGGCCCTGTGCGGGCGCCAGCTGGCCGCGAGCTTCGCCGAGGCCGGGGCGCCCGCGGGCCTGGTCACCGACTTCATGGTCCGCCACGAGACCGTGGCGCGGGCCCTCGACAGCCGCAAGATCAACCAGGTCGCGTTCACGGGCTCGGTCCGCGGCGGCCACGAGGTCTACCGGGCCGCGGCCGCGCGCAACTTCATCGGCGTCGGGCTCGAGCTCGGCGGCAAGGACCCGGCCCTGGTCCTGCCCGACTGCGAGCTCGAGTTCACCGTGGCCAACCTCGTCGAGGGCGCGTTCTACAACGCCGGCCAGAGCTGCTGCGCGGTCGAGCGGATCTACGTCCACGAGCAGATCTGGGCCGCCTTCGTCGAGGCCTACGTGGCCCAGACCCACACCCTGAAGCTCGGCGATCCCCTCGCCCCGGGCACGACCCTCGGCCCGGTCGTCAACGCCCGCGCGGCCGCCCGGGTCGCGGCCCAGGTCGAGGCCGCGATCGAGGCCGGCGCGCGCCAGCTGATCGACGACTCCAAGTTCGAGGTCCCCGATCGCTCGCCCTGCTACCTCGCGCCCAAGGTCCTCGTCGACGTCGATCACTCGATGGCCTTGATGCGCGACGAGACCTTCGGCCCGGCGATCGGCCTGATCAAGGTCCGCGACCACGAGCACGCCCTCGCGCTGATGAACGACTCGGCCTACGGGCTGACGGCCTCGATCTGGTCGCGCGACGACGCGATCGTCGACCAGCTCGCGGCCGAGCTCGAGGCCGGGACGGTGTTTCAAAACCGCTGCGACTACCTCGATCCCCAGCTGCCCTGGGTCGGGGTCAAGGACTCCGGCCACGGGGTCTCGCTCTCGCACCTGGGCCTGCGCGCGCTGACCCGGCCCAAGTCCTTGCACTTTCGTCGCTGACCGAGATCATCGAAGCCGCCATGCACTTTCAAGACGTCGACCAGCTCATCTCCTACCTCGACGACGAGTCGATCCGCTTCCACAAGGTCGGCGTGTTCGACATCGACGGGGTGTTCCGCGGCAAGTACATGAACCGCGAGAAGTTCGAGTCGGCGCTGCGCAAGGGCTTTGGCTTTTGCGACGTGGTCCTGGGCTGGGACAGCCAGGACCAGCTGTTCGACAACACCACGGTCTCGGGCTGGCACACGGGCTACCGCGACGCGCCCGTGTCCCTCGACCTGAGCTCGGTCCGCAAGGTCCCGCTCGAGGACGACACGATCCTGGTCATCGGTCAGTTCGGCGACATCTACGAGGCCGTGTGCCCGCGGCGGCTGCTCGGGCGCTGCGTGGCCAAGGCGACCAAGCTCGGCTTCTTCGTCCGCGCCGCGCTCGAGTACGAGTTCTTCATGTTCAAGGAGACGCCCGAGAGCGCGCGGGCCAAGGGCTACCGCGATCTCGAGCCCCTGACCCCCGGCATGTTCGGCTACTCGATGCTGCGCTCGGGGGTCCACGCGGAGCTCTATCACGACCTGATGGAGACGATGACCGAGCTCGAGTGCCCGATCGAGGGCCTCCACACCGAGACCGGGCCGGGCGTGCTCGAGGCCGCGCTGTGTCACGACGAGATCCGCGCGGCTGCCGACGCGGGCGCGCTGTTCAAGACCTTCACCAAGATCCTGGCCCAGCGCCTGGGCCTGATGGCGACCTTCATGTCGAAGTGGAGCGACGACTACCCGGGCCAGAGCGGCCACATTCACGTGTCGCTCGAGGACGGCGAGACCGGCAAGAACCTGTTCTTCGACGGCGAGGACAGCGAGGGGATGTCCCAGATCATGCGCTGGTTCATCGGCGGGCAGGTCACCTTGATGCCCGAGGTCCTGGCCATGATCTGCTCGACGGTCAACGCCTACCGCCGCCTGGTCCCGGGCATGTGGGCGCCGACCCACGCCAACTGGGGGGTCGAGAACCGGACCACCGCGCTGCGTGCGATCCCCGGCGGGGCCACGGGCACGCGCAGCGAGTACCGGATCGGCCCGGCCGACGCGAACCCCTACCTGGCCCTGAGCGCGGCCCTCGCGACCGGGCTATGGGGGATCGAGAACCGCATCGAAGCGCCCCCTGCGGTCGTGGGCAACGCCTACGACCATCCCGGCGAGGACGCCGAGCCGCTGCCGAGCACCCTCGGCGAGGCCACCCGCAAGTTCGCGGCGTCCGAGGTCACGCGCGAGCTGTTTGGAGACGCCTTCGTCGAGCACTTCGCCGCGACCCGCACCTGGGAGGACCGCCAGGCTCGCAAGCACGTGACCGACTGGGACCTGGCCAGGTACTTCGAGATCATCTAGTCAGTAAAGATGACCCCCACAGGCGTCAGCAACTCTGCCACGCACGGCCGCTTCGCGGTCGGTCGGTCGCTTCGCTCCCTCCCTCGGTGGGCTGGTATGTGCCGCGCAAAGGGATGCGTGGCGCCCTAAAGGGGCTCGAGACCCGTGGTCGAACCCTTGTTTTTGCGTCCATGGGACGCGCAACGCGCGAAAAATCGAGCACCACAGTCAGGCCGCCCGCATGAGCACCAACGACCCCGTCGGCAATTTCAACTACCCCACGCCCTACCGGATCGGGCGCGGCCGGATCCGCGAGCTGCCCGACGCCTGCCGGGCGCTCGGGATCAAGCGGCCCTTGCTGGTCACGGATCCGGGCATCGTCGCGCTGCCGTGGTTCGCGGAGATCCAGCGCAACCTGACGCGGCCGGCGGATCTCGCGGCCAAGATCTTTTCCAAGGTCCAGCCCAACCCGACCGGTGACGACGTCCGCGCGGGCGTCATGGCCTACAAGATGCACCTCGCCGACGGCGTGGTCATGGTCGGCGGCGGCTCGGCCCTCGACGTCGGCAAGTGCATCGCGCTGATGGTCGGCAACGAGGGCACGGTGTTCGACTACGAGGACGTCGGCGACAACTGGACGCGGATCGACGCGAGCAAGATCCCGGCGAAGATCGCGATCCCGACGACCGCCGGGACCGGCTCCGAGGTCGGCCGCGCCTCGGTCATCGTCGACAGCGAGCACCGCAAGAAGATCATCTTTCACCCGCGCATGCTGCCCGAGCTGGTCATCGCGGATCCGGCCCTGACGATCGGGCTGCCGGCCAAGCTGACCGCCGCGACCGGGATGGACGCCCTCGCCCACTGCTTCGAGGCCTTCTGCGCCCCGGGCTACCACCCGATGGCCGACGGGATCGCGCTCGAGGGCATGCGCCTGATCAAAGACAACCTGCTGACGGTGTTCGAGGACGGCAAGGACGTCGTCGCGCGGACCCACATGATGATGGCGGCGACGATGGGCGCGACCGCGTTTCAAAAGGGGCTCGGGCTGGTCCACGCGCTCAGCCACCCGCTCGGCGGGGCCACGAACGTGCACCACGGGACGGCCAACGCGATCTTCTTGCCCTACGTGATGATGTTCAACCGCGAGGCGATCGAGACCAAGATGGACACCCTCGCGCGGGTGCTCGAGATCCCGGTCGCGAGCACGGGCTTCGACGCGGTCCTCGGCTGGATGATCGAGCTGCGGCGGCGCCTGGAGCTGCCGCACACGCTCGAGGGCGTCGACGGGTTCTCGGAGTCGATGGCCGAGTACCTCGCGCCGCTGGCGGTGGCCGATCCGAGCATGGGCGGCAACCCGATCCCCGCAGATGAACGAGACTGCGAGCGGGTGTTCATCAAGGCGCTCGAGGGCGATCTCTCGCCCTGAGCTCGAGCTTGTTGCCTCCACACCTCGGTTGACAACGAAGCCAAGGGTTCGGTACGGCCGAGCCATGGCGATCACCCGTTTGCACCGACTGCTCCCCGCTCTCGTAACGCTGGCCCTCGCTGGGGGCTGTGACAAGGACGACAAGAGCGACACCAGCGACAAGAGCGACACCAGCGACAAGAGCGACAAGAGCGACAAGAGCGACGAGGGTCAGGAGGCGGCCAAGCAGGACGAGGACAAGGGCCACGTCAAGCTCCAACTCGGTGAGCGCGCCTGGAGCACACAGCGGGCCAGCGCCCAGCTCAAGGACAACGGACACCTGCGCATTACCGCCAGTCAAAGCCAGAAGATCAACGGAAAGACTCAGCGCGAGGCCCTGACCCTCCTGGTCCGAGACTACAAGGGCCCCGGGAGCTACACGACCGACAAGGTCAACTCGAACTTCACTGGCGTCGCCGTCGACATGGAGGCGGTCGAGAAGGCCGCGGCCGAACAAGACGACGAAGCGTCCAAGAAGGTGGTCAACGACCTGCTCGGGAAGTCCACGGTCGTCTTGCTGCAGGACGCGAAGGTCGAGATCACCAAGGCCGACGGGGACTTCGTCGACGGCACCCTCGAGTGGTCCGGGATCGGTGGTGTGAACGGGCCGAGGTCAATCTCGGGCAGCTTCCACGCCCAGCTCCGGAAGGACTGACACGCTCGCGCTCGCGCTCGGGACCCCCTCGGCAGCCCGAGCGGCAGCCCGAGCGGGTATCTCTTCCCGACGGCGAGCGCCCAGCCCTTGGCCTCCCACCGCTCGCCGACGCTGTCGTCCCTCCCACGGGTGTCGGTCCAGACCCCGCCCTGGCGTCCGCGACGTCGAGGATCAGCTGCGGACCCCCGCGCATCTGCTGGTACTCGGCGCGCGGCCGGCCGGCGCCGCCCTCGCAGCGCCCCAGCCCGAAGGTCGTCCGCAGGGTCCTGTGCCGCGCGAGCGGGCGAGATCTCGGCGCATTCTCGGCGACGGTCGACGCTGGCGCGCTCCGAGGGGCGATCGACTCGGTCGATCCGCTCGCGCAGGTCCGCGATGCGCTCGCGCGTAGCCGCACTCGGCGGGCGCGCGGCGAGATCATCGCCCGCGTGCGGCCGTGATCTCACTTTTTCGTCGAACCCGGCGATTCCCTTGCAACGGCCCCGTTCGGTGGCCGATACCGGATGGCAATGCACGATCCTCGACCTGATCCGCCGGATCTCGAGCCTCCGGCATGGATGAACCTGGCCGACCAGGCGCCGGTCGACGAGTTCGCCGAGGTCTTCGATGACCCGGGTGGCCCCGGTGGCTCGGATCCGGGCCACCCTCCCTCCCCTGGCTC
>NZ_PVNK01000059.1 GCF_002994615.1 Enhygromyxa salina
AAGGTGCTTTTCGTACGGCGATACCCCGAACACGGACCTCCTGTAGCCTTTTTGCGCTCTGCTCTTTGCGGTGGGTGACCCCGCTCGGACGCGCTGGGGGGGCGGCTCGTGTTCGTTGATGAGGCTGAGTCGTGGCCGATGGGGCCCCGCGCATGGCGACAGGAGGTCCGAGTTCGGGGCGTCGCCTCTCCATCTGGGGTGCAGAGGGCTCTTGGTGCGACATCAGCATGTCGGTGGGTTGGGCGTCGAAGGTGCTTTTCGTACGGCGATACCCCGAACACGGAGCTCCTGTAGCCTTTTTGCGCTCTGCTCTTTGAGGGGGGCTCCGCTCGGAAGCGCTGGGCGCCAGCTCGGCGGCCGTGCGTGGCAAAGTTGCAGACGGCCCGGGGACTCTAAAGGAGCCCCCTCTTAGGGGGCCACGGAGACCACGGCGAAGCTCATGCCAGCCCACCGAGGGAGGGAGCGGAGCGACCGACCGACCGGCCGCTTGCGGCCGTGCGTGGCAGAGTTGCTGACGGTCGGGGGGGTCTAAAGGAGCTCCTAAAGGAGCCCGCGGCCTTGGATTCGCTGGCCGATCTTGGCGCGGATCGAACGCAGCTCGCGCTCGTCGATAAAGATCTCGGCTGCGACGACGCCCGCGACGATCCCGACCCGGGCGCGCTCGCGGAGCTGGTGCTCGACTCCGTAGCTGTCGAGGCGATCGGCGAGCTCGGCGAAGGTTGCGAGGACGAGCTCGCGGATGGTGGCGGTCGTGGCGACGTCGGGGGCCGAGAGCGAGACGACCGCGCGCAAGCCCTCGGAGAGATCGACGGCGGCGGTCAGGGACTGGGTGTTCGAGGCCCAGGCGCCCGGGAGCGCGCGACGGTCGGCGTCGTCGAGGAGCGCGGCCAGCCAGAGATGGCCGCTGCGGTCGAGGCGGTCAAATTCGTCGGCCAGCGTGGCCGGCAAGGCGAGGGGCTCGAGGCCCTCGAGCCGCGCTCCCGTGGGCGCCACGAAGGCGCCGCGAGCCCAGACGATGGTGTAGTCGTTGATGATCCAGGCCCGGGAGCCGTCGGCGACGGCCAAGCGGGTGCTGCAGGTGCCTGGCTCGGCTCGCCAGGGATCGAGGCCCTCGTTCCGGGCCCGGAGCTGGCGGGCGAGGCAGCGCAAGGTCGCGTCGGTGCCGAGGCCGCGGGCCTGCACGATCGCCAGGCGTCCATCGCCCGGGTCGCGGGCCAGGGTCAGCGCGTAAGTGCGCTCGAGCGAGATCTCGCAGTCGTCGAGGATCTCGAGGAGCTCGGCGAGCTGAAGGTCGGCCCTCAGCGCAGGCAAGAGCGCCTTGCCAGTCGAGGTCTGGGCGAGCGCGTCCACGTCGACCCCGAGCACGGCGCTCGCCCCCGTGGGGATGAGCTCGGCCGGATCCGCGGGAAACGCAGGGCAGGGGGCGGACTCGACCTGGGTGAGCGCCAACGCCGAGGTCAGCAGCAGCGTGTCGAGCGCGAACACGCGCCGATCATAGCCAAGCTGTCCGAGCCAGGGATGCAGCGATGGTTGGTACAGCCTGACTGGAATCTTTGTCAGCCCAGTTCTCGGTCTGGGTTTAGTGAGACTGGAATCTTTGTTGTGCTCAATTTCGAGCTGCTCGGTCCCCAGGACAGCCCGAGTGCGTTCAGCTCCGCCGAATATGGCGGTCTGCTCGGCTTTGGGCCGTTGTTGACCTGATCCGTGTCAGTGGAAAAATTTCAGTGATACTGTTGACGCGGGTTCGACACGTCTGTACAGTGAAATCGAACTCGGGGAGCACCCCACGCCCCCCGCGCCAAGGAAGGTAAAAATGTTCTTCATTGCCGACATGCTGCTCCGCCGCTCCAACAACCGCGCGCGACGTGCCCGAGAGGACGCCCCCGTGCCGCGTTCCCGGGTCAAGTCCGGTCGCTCGCCACGCGCTCGCCTCCACGAAGACGCGTTGTCTTCGCTCGCCTAGCGCTCGTCCAGCGACGGTCGAAGCGGCTCACGGATGAGCCGAGACCAGGAAGCCCAGCCCGCCTCGCGAGCTGGGCTTCACGCGTTCACGGCTCAACCCTCGGTCGGATCGTGCGCGCGCGCGACCGTGGCTTTGAGCCCGCGGCCGATGATGTATTGCTCTCGGCTCTGCTTGCGGGTGTGCTCGCAGCGGTAGGCGCGACCCTGCTGAAAGCGCGACTCGACCTCGCGCAGCAGCTCGGGGAAGCGGCCGCCCTGGAACACCTTCGCGCAGAAGTGGCCGCCGATCCGCAAGCTGGCCGAGGCGATGTCGAGCGCGCGCAGGAACAGATCTTCGCTCGTGGGGATGTCGAAGTCTTTGTTGCCCGTGGTGTTGGGCGCCATGTCGCTGAGCACGAGGTCGAAGCGACCAAAGCGCTCGACGAGGCGGTCGAGCTTGAGCTTGGTGACGTCGCCGACGATCGTCTGGACGTTGGCCGGCAGCGCGATCTCGACGGGGACCAGATCGACGCCGACGAGGGTGGCCTCGGTCCCGGTCTTGCCGACGGCGTACTGCAGCCACGAGCCGGGCCAGCAGCCGAGGTCGAGCAGCTGCGTTCCTGGCTTGATCAGGCGAAAGCGCTGGTCGATCTCTTGGAGCTTGTAGATCGCTCGCCCCGCGTACTTCTCTCGCTTGGCGCGGAGGTACGCGGGGTCGTGGCGATTGCGCTTGTCGCCGAGGCCCTTGCGGGTGGCCACGGGGTCGAGCTCAGTTCTTCTTGCCGTGCCGGGCTCGGATCGCGGACTTCACGGCGTGACGCACCTGCACGTAGCCGTTCTTGCCGCCGGGGACCGGCCCACGCACGAGGATCAGGCCCTTCTCGGGCAGGACCTTGGCGATCTTGAGGTTTTGGACGGTCACGGTCGCGTTGCCCATCTGGCCGGCCATGGCCTTGCCGGGGAGCACGCGGCCGGGGGTCAGGCGACAGCCGATCGATCCGCCGTGGCGGTAGACCTCGTGCTGACCGTGGGTCCGCTTCTCGCCGCGCATGCCGTGGCGCTTCATCACGCCCTGGTAGCCCTTGCCCTTGCTCGTGCCGGTCACGTCGACGACCTGCCCGGCCTCGAACACCTCGAGGGGGACCTCGCTGCCGATCGGGTACTTCTCAGCCACCTCGGCGGGGACCCGGAACTCCCGGATCTTGCGCTTGGGGGCGGCCTCGATCTTCTTGAACTGGCCGAGCTTGGGCTTGCTCAGGCGGCTGGGCTTTTGGTCGTCGAAGGCCAGCTGCAGGGCGCTGTAGCCGTCGCGCTCGACGGTGCGGTGGCCGAGGACGACGTTGCCCTTGGCGAGGAGCACGGTGACCGAGATGCGGTCGCCATCTTCGTTGTAGTACTCGGTCATGCCGAGCTTCTTGGTAAGCAGTCCCATCTGACGGTTCATGGGTGCCTCCTTTTCTTGGGGGGCATGTGCGTGCATCGCAGGATCGCGAGGGGCCGCAGGGGTGCCGGGGGCGGATGATGGG
>NZ_PVNK01000060.1 GCF_002994615.1 Enhygromyxa salina
GCGCAGGGGCGCTCGGACTTGTTGGTGAGGCTCTGTCGTCTCCGCTGTGGGTCCGCGCTGGGCCGCAGGAGGTCCGAGTTCGGGGCGTCGCCTCTCCATCTGGGGTGCAGAAGGCTCTTGGTCGCGCTTCACCATGTCGGTCGGTCCCGCGTCGAAGGTGCTTTTCGTACGGCGATACCCCGAACTCGGACCTCCTGCGGCCTTTCATGCGCTCTGCTCTTTGCGGGGGGGTGACCCCGCTTTGGGCCGTTGGGCGCCTTCTTGGCGCGGTCAGCAGGCGGCGCTCGCGGTTTGGGTCCGCGCTGGGCCGCAGGAGGTCCGAGCTCGGGGCGTCGCCTCTCCATCTGGGGTGCAGAAGGCTCTTGGTCGCGCATCATCTTGCGCTCTGCTCTTTGCGGGGGCGTGCCCGCTTTGGGCCGTTGGGCGCCTTCTTGGCGCGGTCAGCAGGGGGCGCTAGCGAAGGGGGTGCTCGAGGGTCCCGAGCTTCACGAAGGCGCGGTCTTTCATGATCACGTAGACCCGGTCTTCGAAGCGCAGATCGCCCTGGCCGTCGCTCTGGAGGATCTGGAGCTTGCCCATGCCGTAGCCCATGGGGCCGCGCGAGTAGTAGTTGGCCTCGAAGCGGTAGGGGAAGGCGGCGGGCTTGCCCTCGATCGTGAAGCACTCCGGGCCGTAGCCCGTGATCACGTCGGCGTAGAGCTTGCCCCCCGCGGGCAACAACTCCGGCTCGGCGTAGTAGGCGTGGCCGCCCTTGCCGTCGTGGACGTGAAAGTCGACGTCGTTGGCGTCGGTCTCCCAGGTCATCACGAAGCGCAAGCTCGGGCCGCTGGGCATCACGCCGCCGGCTTTACGGACGCGGTCCTCGAGCTCCTTGCGTCGCTGGGGCTGGGCCTTGATCAGGGCCGAGGCGATCAGGCCGAGGTCCTCGGCGAGGATGCGCTTGACGCCCGCGAAGCGGTCGCTGGGGTATTCGTGCTTGGCCCCGGCCTCGATCGCATCAAGGGCGCGCTCGAGCTCGCCTAGGCGGACGAGGGCGTAGGCGTGGAGGCGGTGGCTCGCCGGGTGGTCGGGGCGCTGGGCCACGGCCTGGGCGTAGGTGTCGGCGGCCAGGCGCATGCCGCTCTCGCCGAGACGCTCGAGCCGGGCGCCCGCGTAGCGACGAAGATCGGCCCGCGCGGGGAACAGGTCGATCAGCGAGCCGTAGGCGCGGGCGGCCGCGCGGGGCTTGTCGAGGGCCTCGAGCGCCTCACCGACGGCCAGCAGAGCCAGGACGTCGCCCGGGCTCTCGTCGCGCCAGGCCAGCGCGAGCGCGAGCCCCTCTCGATTGCGCTCGGCGTCGAGCAGGGTCATCACGTCGTAGAGCTTGCCGGAGTAGGGGCTGCCCTCGGTCCGCCGGGCCTCGAGCTCGGCGGCGCGCTCCTGTTCGAGGATGCGCGCGTGTTGGGCCTCGAGCTCGGCCTCCCGACGCTGACGCTCGAGCTGCGCGGCCTCGGCCGCGATCCGGCGCTGCTCGAGCTCCTCGGGCGTCGGCGGGGGTGGGGGTGGAGG
>NZ_PVNK01000061.1 GCF_002994615.1 Enhygromyxa salina
GAATTTTTGCCGAGGGCGCGAAGCCAAAACGCCGCTGTACCGGGCGTACTGCAAGTTTTGGCGACAAAGCCCTCGGCGAAAAGGCCAAGCGAGGCGGCGCGAGGCATTGCACCCCGGGCTGCTAGCAAGGAACGATGATCGTCGACACCGGTCAGCGCGGATGCGACTCCGCGCTGCTCCAGGTCACGCGCCAGCTCAGAAGCCGCAAACCTCGTCGCAGGACTCGTCGACAATGTCGCCGCAGTTGGCGTCGACGATGCACTGATGACATGCCGCGTTGGTCCCCGCGTACAAGCTCGAGCACATCTCCTCGCCCAAGCCGCAGACCAGGAGTTTGTCGCAAAACTCCGCCTCGGTCGGGCCATCCCCGCCGTTGTTCTGGCAAGTCCCGACGTCTTCACCGGACTCTTTTTCACAGGTCTGGTCCGCCGCGCAATTGTCGTTGTTCAGACAACCATTTTCGCACACCCCAAGCACCGAGTCAGCGCAGTACTGACCTGCCTGACAGGTGATCGGCTCGCCCCCAAACATGCCACACGCGGTCTCTCCGTTGCCTCCGCCGTCTCCGTCGCCGCCGTCGCTGCCGTTGTCTCCGTCGCCGCCGTTGTCTCCGTCGCCGCCATTGTCTCCATCGCCGCTCGTCTCAGCGGAGCTGGACGAGCTGTCGTCGTCGCCTGAATCGCAGGCCGGGGTGAACGTGAGGGCGACCAGCGCGAGGCCGAGAGGGAGGGCAAATGAAGTTGCAGTACGCATCGCGGGGGGGACCCCTACATGACGCGTGATCGAGCTGTCAAGCGTGCCAAGGCGGCGCGTGACCTGGATGACATGGTCATCGAGGGCGCCCCCGATTCGACGACAAGCCCGCTCGGATCTCGGCGCTGCGGTAGTCGTCGGGGTGCGCGGCCAGGAAGGCCGCGATCGCAGCGGCCTCGTCGGCGTGGCGACCGAGCTGGCGCAGGGCCTCGATCCGACCGAGCTCGGCCTCGGGCGCGAGCTGCTTGGCGCCGCGCTCGAGGTAGAGCTCGTAGGCCTCGAGCGCGCCCTGGTGATCCCCGGTCGAGGCCAACAGATCTCCGAGGCGGACGGGCACGTTCACGGCCTCGGGGCTGTCGGGGTAGTGCTCGAGCAGCGCCCGGTACAAGCGCGCAGTCTCGGCGTGGTGGCCAGCCGCGCGCTCGTTTTGGGCCGACCTGGCCAGCTGCTTGGCGCTGGGGACCGGCTGCTTGGCGGGTGCGTCACCCCGCTCGGGGTCCTCGGCGAGCTCGGCGAGCTCGGCGAACTCGGCTTCGAGGACGGCTTCGAGATCCAGGAACTGGCCGGCCTCGAGCGAGAGCGTACGCTCGGCGAGGAGCTCGCGATCTCGACCGAGCACGACCAGCTGATGCTCGCCCGCGGCCAGCGAGAGCTGCGTGGCGTCGCGCACGAGCGCGTGGCCGTCGAGGCGCAGGGACAGCCCGGCGTGGCTCGGGACCCGCAGCTGCGTGGCGCCAGGCGAGGCGCGCAGGAGGCCCGCGAGGCCGGCGAGCTGCTCGAGGGCGGCCGGCGTGAGCTCGGTCGGGCCGGGCTCGTCGCTCGGGAGCGAGCCGCGCAAGCTCGTGCGCTGCCCGACCTCGAGCACGCGCGGCGAGGGATCGCGCAGCTCGACGCGGCCCTCGAGCACGGTGACCCACGCCCGGTCCTCGTGGAGCTCGACGGCGAACACGGTCCCGATCGCGGTCACGGCCCCGAGCTCGGTCTCGACCGTGAAGCGCTGGCCGGGGCCGAGGGGATCGAGGGCTGCGACCACGCGGCCCTCGACCAGACGGACCCGCCGCTCGCCCGCTCGCGCTGGCTGCCTCGGGGGCGAGAGCTCGACCTCGCCCTCGAAGCACACGACCGCGGTCGGCTCGGACCACGACACGCACGCCGGCTGCGTCAGCACGGCCCCGGGACCGACGGCGCTGCCGAGCGCCGGGCCGGCCTCGGTCCGCATGCTGACCACGCCGCTCAAATCGATCGGCGGCGCGGTCTCGACCGACGAAGCGGGGGAGGGCGAGGGCCGCAGCTCGTCGGGACGCTCGGGCTGATCGCTCGCGGGCTCATCACTCGTGACCCGAAGCTCGGACCCTTCGTCTGTCGACCGCGCGCCGAACCACAGCGCGAGCGCGGCAGCGGCCGCGAGGCTGGCCACGGCCGCGACCCGTGCCCAGGTTGGCCGTGAAGCCGCGCGTGAAGTCGCGCCCGGACGCGCCGTGGCAGCGCCCGCTCGCGGAGCTCGGTGGGCGGCGCCCGCTCGCGGAGCTCGGTGGGCAGCCAGGGCCGCGGCGCCGATCCGCTCGAGGGCCTCGGCCTCGGCCTCGGCGAGCCGCCCCTCGCTGTCCGCGTCGAGCTGCGCGAGCACGGCCCCCCACACTTCGCGCTCGCGCGCACACTCGGGGTGCGCGGCCTCGTGGCGCCGCACGAAGGCGCGCTCGTCCGCGGTCAGCGACTCGCCGACGACCTCGCGGTCGATCAACGCCTCCCAGCGCTGCGCGTCGTGTTCGTGTTCGTGCTCGCCGCTCATTGGGTGCTCCTCCTGACCGACGCGACGACCTCGCGCTGCCGGATCGACTGACGCAGCTGCCTCCGCGCCATCCGGAGTCGGTCCTTGACGGTGTTGCGCGAGGCGCCGGTCTGCGCGGCGATCTCCGCGACGCTGTGGCCGTGGGCGCGCAAGGTCAGCGCCTGCACGCGATCGTCGGACAGCTCGGTGACGAAGTTTTCGGCGATCTCGAGGACCTCGAGGACGTCCGCGGGGTCGGAGGTCCGAGCAGCCAGGGCCCCGCGGCCAGGGACCTGGTCGGGGTCGACCCGTTCGTCGATCAGGGCGAGGTGCCGGGCCTGACGTCGCTGCTGACGGAGAGTCGTGCGGATCGCAATGCGCTCGCACCAGCCGTCGAGCGAGCCCTCGCCCCGGTAGCCCCCGGCCGACCTCAAGATCTCGACGATCGAGTTTTGGGTCGCGTCGTCGGCGTCCGCGTCGGACCGAGTCAGCGATCGCGCCCGCGCGCGCACGCGAAGGATCACCCGCTTGACGACCGCGGCCTGGGCCTCGCGGTCTCCGGCCGCGGCGCGCTGCATCAGCTCGAGCTCCGCGCTGGCCCCGTCGCCAGCGGCGGCCCCCGCGTCGGCAGAGGGCTCACGCGACGCTCGGACCGGGGCGAGCGGCCGGGCGCGCGTGACCGCGCTCATTGAGCCCACACCGTGAGCGCAGTCTTCAACCCGAGACAGCACGTGCGCCACTGATGTGGCCCCGGACCCACCGAGCGGGTGGATAAAATCATGACCCTGCGCATCATGACCCCACGAGCCTATCAGCCCCGAGTAATTCGCCAGCCCTCGGCCCAGGTGCAAATTTTGACCCTCGCCCTGAACCTGCCTCAAACGCGCGCAGAGAGACCTTCAACACGGCTGCAATCGCCGCGCGAGCCTGGATCTGATCGGCCGGGTCCCGACCCACGCCGAGGTCGAGGCGAGTTCACCTCGAACCCCTGAGCTGAGAAGACCCATGACTTTCGATGCCGGCTATGAGCTGAGCTCGACCCACACCCGAGCACGCCGGCCGGGCTCCTGGATGACCCACTGGAATTGGCACACCACCTCGTCGTAAAAGCGCATCGCCAGCAAACGGCGACGCATCAGCGCGGTGGTGCTGAGGAACGCACCGCGGTAGGGCTCGAGCAGGTCCGCGTCGGGGTCGAAGGCGACCCCCTCCGGGACCTTGGTGACCAGCCGGATCTTGCGATCGGGGCGACCGAGGAGCTTCGTCCAGGGCTTCCCGCGCTCGAGCGCCCAATAGTGCGCAATGTCCAGGTTGTGGGCGAACGCCACGAGCGATCCGCTCACCGCCTCGTCGATCGTGGCGCCACGAAAGCTCGCAACCACGTCGCGCCCGCTCGACTTCGTCTGCACCTCGACCTTGCCGAGCCAGCTGCCCTCGATGCGCCGACGGATCCACGCGGGGTCGATCGCGGCCGCGTCGAAGTGAAGGCCAGGCTCGGGGCCGAGCGCCGGCGCGAGCATGGACAGCTCTGTTGAAGACCCGTGCGACCCCCCGAAGCAGCCGGCCCCGAGCAGCGCGCGCACGGTGTAGGCCGCCTCGTCCGCGCTGGCCGGTCGATCCGCGCGCAGGCTCCACGCCAGCAACTCGAAGCGCTCACGTTCCCAGCGCGGCCCGTTGATCCCTTGCTCGGGATCGATGAAGGGACTCGCCCACCCCATCAGCTGGGCGGCGAGCCGGTAGTGCTCGAAGAACCCCCACCTCCATACTGTCGGCGGCTGGTCCACCTCGAGCAGCTCGCTCCATGGATTGGGCTCACCCAGGATGTGGCAGGCGACGGCCAGCTCGTAGATGCTTACGTAGGCCCGGAGCAGGCCCTCGGTGCTGGCACGCTCCTGCGCGAGCTGTTGCTCCAATTGGTTCAGGAGGCCCCGGTCGGACAGCAGGTCGAGCCCGGGGGGGGCGGGCGAACGCGCCGAGGCGTACCGCCGTCGCCGTGGGGATGAGGCCCCTGTTGAAGTCCAGGCTGCCAAATTCGGCGTTAAAATCGGGCACAGGGTGCATCGCGCCGACGCTATCGCGCGGATCCGACCACGTCCAGCGTCCGCGCTACTCGAGCATGGCCCGGATCGTCCGCGGGTCCTGTACGTCCACGGTCGCGCGCGGGCGATGATCTCGAGCGGGCGCGGATCTCGATGACCCGAGTCACGTCGACTCGTGCGGCTGTCAGACCAGCCGAATCAACGTACTCGGACCCCTGGAAGCAGGCTCGGTTCTGGCCGGCGCTGGTCGTGCACCCGATCGCGCTCGTCCTGTGGGGGTTCTATCGCGGCGGCAGCAGGGTGGCCGCGGCGTCGCGGATCGCCGGGTCAGGATCGTGGCGGCACATCGAGATGAGCGGGGGGTCGAACTCCGCCCAGCCGCTCGAGTCGACCCCACCGACAAAGGGCATCGCATAGCACAGCGTCATACGCATGTCCGGGTCGGGGGAGCTGAAGTAGGGGAGGATGGCGTCGACCCACGCCGGCTCGCTCTCGCGGGGCGCGAGGGCGGCGAGCAAGAACAGGTGTTCGGTCTCCTCAGGGACCCGGCCGACGCTGGCGAAGTAGTCGAGCGCCCGGTCAGCGTGGCCGAGCTCTTCGCGAGCCGGGCCGCGGCGATCGGGGTCGACGGCGGCGAGGTCCACGTGGCCCCCGCGGGCCGCCCGGTCACGACGGTCGACGAGGCCGGGGTCACGATCCCCGAGCTGTCTTGACCGGGCCGAGGTCGGCGATCCGCCGGGCGATCAGCCAGTCTTCGAGCGCGTCGGCGGCCGGGGCCTGGTCGGGCAGGCCCGAGCGCTCCAGGGCGAGGTCGAGGCGCGCGAAGGCCCGGTCGAGCAGCGCGGGGATCTTGGCCGCCCAGGCCGGGGGCAGGACGCCGCGCTCGGCCTCGCGCTTGACCTCGATCAGCTCCGGGACCTCGTCGAAGCCGTAGCGCTGCCACAGCGCCGAGAGATCCGGGACGACCTCACCGGTCTCGAGCAGGTGGGCCCCGGTCAGGGTCGTGCGCAGGACGTAGAGCACCTTCTTGGCCGTGGGCGCGCCCTTGTCCGCGGCCCTGTCCACGGCCTTGCGCTGGCTGTGGGCGAAGCCGCGGTAGTGGGCGTGGCTGCGCTTGGACAGGTTGCGGCGGACGAGCTCGCGGAGCTCGTCGAGGCCCTCGCCCGCGTGGAGCGGGGCCGGGTCGAGGATCCGCTCGAGCATGTTGCCGTTGCCCTTGATCAGCCCGCTGACGGCCTGGCCGAGCTCGTTGACGGTCAAGTCGACCTCGACCTCGCCGACGAATTCCTGACGGTCGACGGCGCCGGGCTGCGGGCCCAGGCCCAGGAGCGCGCGGGTCGGAGCGATCCACACGCCCTTGAGATCGAGGTCGCTGTCGCGCGAGGCGAAGCCATAGGCGTGGGCCCCACACAACGACACGACCAGGGTCTCGCGCTTGGCGAGCTCCTCGGCGAGCACAGCGTCGGCGACCTCGCGCTGGGCCGCGGTCATCGCGTCGCTCATCGGCGGCTCCGCGTCCGGGTCCGGACCCCAGCGAGGCCGGCAAAGGTGAAGATCAGCAGGCCCGGGGCCCAGGGCTCGCCGTCGACGGTGCACCCGCAGCCGGGCTTGCTCGACGCGGGCTTGGCGGCTTGCTTGGCGCCCTCGGGCGCGGCGGCCTCGGGCGCGCTGTCGGGCCCCGGCTTGGCGGCGGACGGCTGGTAGTCGGCGACCCCGAGCTCCTTCAGCAGGTGCTCGGCGCCCTCGACCTCGTCGAGCATCCAGTAGAGGTAGCGAGCGTCGGAGATCACGTTGCGCGACTGGATCGCCCGCCACGCGTAGTCGCCGGCCACGTTCTCCCACACGCGATCGAAGTTGAACCCGACCAGGCGGCCCTTCGCGTCGATCACGGGCGAGCCGGAGTTGCCCCCGGTCGTGTCGCCGTCGGCCAGAAAGGCGACCGGAACGTCGCCGAGCTCCGGGTCGATCCAGCGGCTCTGGCTCGCCGACTTGGCCTTGGCGAGGACCGCGTCGGGCAGATCGAACTCGCCCGCGTCCTTGTGCTTGGCCACGGCCCCGGTCAGCACGGTCTGGGCGACCTGCTGCTCGTCGTTCCACTTGGCGTAGCCCTGGACCGTGGCGTAGGACAGGCGCAGGGTCCCGTTGGCGTCGGAGTAGAGCGTGCGCCCGCGAAGCTCGGCGATCCGCTCGAAGTAGCTGGGCGCGAGCTCGAGCAGGCGACCGCGCTCGGCGTCCTTGACCTGTCCGAGCTCGCGCAGATCTCCGAGCAGGGCCCGCGCGAGCTTCAGCATCGGGTCCTTGCTGGCCGCGACTCGCTTGGGGTCTTCGAACATCTTGGCGAGCGCCTCGGGGTTGGCGAGCGCCGAGCCCTCGAGCGCGGCCCTGGCCGCGGCGAGGTAGGGCTCGGGCGGACCGGCGACGCCGTCGCGCCGGGTCGGCATGCCGCCTTGGCCCTTGGCCGCGCCCAGGATCGCGTCGAAGCCGGCGATCCGCTGGTCCTCGTCGAGCATGTCGGCGTAGGCCAGGAACGAGGCCAGGAGCTCGACGTCGACCTGCGCGTCGTGGTCCTTGGTCAATTGCTGGAGCCGGTTCCAGACCCGGTCGTGGTCGCGGTCGCGGTAGCCGGACTTGCGCTCGAGGTCGGGCTTGGCCCGCTCCTGGGCCCAGGTCGCCAGAGCCCGGGCGATGACCAGGCTGCGCGGGGCGTAGCGGAGGTTGTCGAGCAAGAAGGCCCGCGAGGCGCGCTGGCGCCGGGCCGCGCTGATCGCCGCGAGCCCCTCGAGCGTGGCCTTGGCCTCATCGCTGTGGCTCGAGAGCCGCTCGTCTTCGGCGAGGCGCGTGGCCACGAAATTGAGCCGGTCGAGCCCGGCGATCTTGCCGGCCGCGTTCTTGTGGCGGTTGGCGAGGCTCTTCTTGAACGCCGCGACCTTGATCCCGACGGCCTCGTCGCGCTGCCCGGCGGCCTCGAGGAGCTCGATCCACTCGCCGTAGATCCCCACGCGCATCGGCAGCCACTGCTCGTGGTGACGCTCGAGCTCCGCGGCCCACAGGTAGCGCTCGGTCTTGCCCGGGTAGCCGAGGATCGCAACGAAGTCGTCGGGGCTGACGCCCTCGGTCGAGGGCTCGAGCCACTGCGCGGGGGCGTAGGCGACGTTGTCGGGGGCGTGGGCCGCCGGCTGGCCGTCGGGCCCGGCGTAGGCGCGCAGCAGGGCGAAGTCGCCCGTGTGCCGCGGCCACATCCAGTTGTCGGTCTCGCCCCCGTACTCGCCGATCGCCGAGGGCGGGGCGTAGACCAGGCGCAGGTCGCGAAGCTCGACGTACTCGTGGAGCTCGAACTCGGAGTGGTTGAAGAACGACGCGACCCGGCAGTGGCGAAATTCGGCCGCGGCCTCGCACGCGTCGACGAGCTCGTTGCGGGCCTGGTCGTAGGCCTTGGCCCGGGCGACATCGTCTTCGATCCCGTCGAGCTTGGCCCGGATCGCCTCGCTGACGTCGGTGATGCTGCGAAGGATCCGGACCGAGCGGCCCTCGGCCGGGAGCTCCTCGGCCCGGGTCTCGGCCAGGAAGCCGTCCTTCAAGTAGTCGTGCTCGACGGTCGAGTTGGCCTGCAGCGCCCCGTAGGCGCAGTGGTGGTTGGTCGCGATCAGGCCCTCGGCGCTGATGAACGCGGCCGAGCAGCCGCCGATGTTGACCGAGGCCCGCATCAGGCCGCCCGTGCGCTCGTCGCCGGCGGGGTCCCACAGCGCCTTGGCGTCGAGCTCGAGGCCGGCTTCCGCGGCCCGCGGGTGGATCTGCGCGATCTGGCTGGGCTTCCACTGGCCCTCGGTCGCGACCGCGGTCTGCGTGGACAGCAAGATCGGCGCGCACAGGCAGGCGAGACACAGCGGGACCGAGAGGCGGCGCGACATGGGCGTGAGTCTCGCCAAGGCCCGCGCGACACGCAACAGCCCGGCCTCGATGCGGCTGTGTCCGACGGCCATGGCATCCTCGGCAACTCCTTCGAGGGGCCCACGAAACCCGGGACGAAGCCCGGGTTCGCGCGGCTAGCAGCCCGGGGTGCAATGCCTCGTGTCGCCTCGCGCCGGAATGTTCGCCGAGGGCGCGAAGCCAAAACGCCGCTGTACCGGGCGTACTGCAAGTTTTGGCGACAAAGCCATCGGCGAAAAGGCCAAGCGAGGCGGCGCGAGGCATTGCACCCCGGGCTGCTAGGGGCTCTCTGGACCGCCGTGCAGCTCGCGGTGAAGATCGTGATCGACGACCGCGCGCGAGATCGACAGCTGCTCGGCCGCGGCCTCGGCCAGCGCGTCGCACTCGCTGCGCGGGCGGCTGCCGCCGTCGGGGAACTCGAAGCAGCCGCCCTCGCGCGGGATCCCCTCGCCGCCCGCGACGTACATCCGACCGACCTGACCCTCGCTCACGGGTCCGAACGCGGAGCCGTCGGGGTAGGCGGCGAAGCCCGCGGGGTCCATGCCCGGGATCAGCGGCTGGCCGACGAAGCCCCGCGGACGCGGGACCCCGAGGGCGTGGAGCAGGGTCGGCGCGATGTCGATGTGGCCGCCGGTCATGGCCACGCGACCAAAGGCCGGGCGGGCGCTTGGGGGCACGCGCACGAACAAGGGCACCCGCTCGAGCCGATGAAACAAGGCCGGATCCCAGCCGCGCGCGCCCGCGAGCTCGATGACCTCGGGGTAGGCGTCGAGCTCGAAGCGGGCGTCGTGATCGCCGTAGAGCGCGACGACCGTGTGGTCGAGGAGCCCGGCCTCGTCGAGCGAGGCGAGCAGCGCGGCGAGCGAGCGATCGAAGTAGTGCATGGCCTCGAGGTAGTTGCCGACCCGGGTGCCCTCGAGCGCGCCGAGCTCGAGGCCGTCGAGGTTGGCCGGGAACTCGTCGTAGGGGTGGTGGAGCGACAAGGTGATCAAAAACGCGAACCACGGCTGCGGCAGGGCCTCGAGCTCGGCCATGATCCGCTCGAAGAAGAGCCCGTCCGACAGCCCCCAGCCGACCTCCTGCCCGGGCCCGAGCTCGCGGCGAAACACCGAGCGCTCGAAGCCGTAGCGCGGGTGGAGCACGGCCCGGTTCCAGAACCCGCGCTTGTAGGGGTGAGCCGAGAGGGTCGCGTAGCCGCGCTCTTCGAGGACGTGGGCGAGGGTCACGAAGTGGTTGTCGGCGCGCAAGAAGCAGATCGCGCCCTCGCCGAGCGGGTGCTGGGAGTTGAGCACGGCGTACTCGGCGTCGGAGGTCTTGCCCTGGCTGGTCTGATCGATGATGTGGGGGTACCAGTCGGCCTCGGCGCGCATCTGGTTGAGCAGGGGGGTGATCTCCTGGCCCTCGACCTCGAGGCCGATCACCCAGGTCTGGGCGGCCTCGACCTGGATCAGCAGGAGGTTGTGGCCCTCGGCCTCGGCGCCCGGACCGGCCTCGGGCGCGGCCTCGGCCTCGGCCTCGGCGACCGCGAGCGCGCGCGCGTCGAACCACGCGTGGATCCGGGCGAGCTCGTCGGCGCTCGGTCGGCCCCGGCGACCGCGCTCGCGCAGGGTCCGGGCGAGGTCGAAGAGGTGCGCGTTGAGGTAGCCGAAGCGCCCGACCATCGCCTGCTCGGAGAACACCCGGGTCCCGAGGCTGCCGCCGAGCGCGGTCCCGAGCCGGACCATCGCCGGGCTCGCCAGCGCGAGGCAGACCCCGACGGCCGGCAGCTGGGCGCGAAGGCGTGACCCCAGCCGGGCGAGCGCGGCTCGCCAGCCCGGGCCCGAGGCGGGCTGCGCGGCCTTCGTCTTGGCCGAGGGGGGCCACAGCGCCGCGGCGATCAGGCCCGCGATCGGGACGACCGCGAGCCAGATCCAGTCGCCCTCGAGCTCGGCGAGCGCGCTGTCGCTGACCTCGCCGAGGTGGTGCGAGGCCGTCAAGGCGACGACCGGGACGATGCTGCCGAAGTAGTGCATGTAGACCAGATCGGCGGCGGCGAGGGCCGCCAGGCCAAGCACCAGCGAGGCGGCGAGCCAGGCCCGCGGCCGACCCCGGGCCAGAGCTGGCGCGGCGACGAAGACCCACGCGCCCGAGGCCGCGAGCGCGCTCGCCCGCCGCCACGGCTCGATGCCCGAGAGATCGTGAAAGGCCAGGGTCAGCGACCAGATCCCGAGGCCCGCCCACACCAGCGGCAGCTGCTCGACCCACGCCCGCCCGCGCGCGGAGCTCGGCGGCCGCAGGCGGACCACGAGCGCGGCGCCGATCGTCGCCAGGCCCAGGGCCACGGCGAGCGCGGCCGCGAGCCAGCGAGCGCGCACGGGCTCGAGCGCGGCCGGGCTCCAGCTCGCGCGGCCGAGCTCGGCCGGCGGTCCGTACCAGCGCTCGTGCTCGCGCACGAGCTCCCACTGGAGCCGGTAGCTGCCCGGTCGGCTCGGCCCGCGGATCTTGGCCGACACGGTCACGCGCTCGCCGGGGGCGACCGGCTCGGCGAAGCCCGTGCGCAGGCCGTCGTAGTCGACGACCTCGCCCGCGGCGTCGAGCCAGTGATAGGCGAGGTGATCGCCGCTCGCCTCGGACCACGGCTGCGTGCCGAGGTTCTCGAGCTCGACCTCGACCCGCTCGCTGCGGTTGACCCAGACTCGCTTGGGCGGCGAGCCGCGCACGAGCCCCCAGGCCAGGCGCGGGCCCCTGACCTCGACCTCGCGCCGGGCCTGGCGATCGCGCGGCTCCGGGTACCAGCGCTGGCCCTCGCGGACCAGGCCCCAGATCAGCTCGTAGCGACCGGGCGCTTCGGGCGGCGCGACCCGGGCGTCGAGCTCGACGAGCTCGCCGGGCTCGACGAGCGCGGGCAGCTCGACCCGCGGCCCGTCGATCAGCGCGCCGCCTTCGAGCGGCCGCCAGCGGTAGCCGAGGCGATCCTCGACGGCCCAAGCTTCGCTGCCCGCGTTGCGCACGACCACGCGCACGCGCTGCTCGCCCTCATCAATAGCGAGCGCCCTCGGGGTCTGGTCCTCGACCAGATCCCACTGGATCGGATCGGGCTCGACCCAGGCGCACGCCAACTTGGACGGACGCTTCGGCGGGCCGTACCAGCGCACCTGCTCGCGCACGGGCTCGAGCTCGAGGCAGGCGCGCTGGAGCTCGGGCCCGCGGTTGTTGGGCGGGCGCACGCGCAGCGCCACGCCGACCTCGGCGCCGGGCTCGACGACCTCCGCGTAGCTCGTGCGCTGGCCCTCGCCGACGAGCAGCTCGCCCTCGTCCGACCACCAGTGATAGGCGAGGGCGTCGCCTTGCTTCGGATCCCAGGGGATCTCGCCGCGGTTGAGCACGCGCGCCTCGACCACGGCCTCGACCCCCGCCGACAGCCGCGCGGGCAGCTCGAGCGCGCGCGGCTCCCAGGCGAACTCGCCGACCCCGACCTCGACCGCGTGAGACACCGGCCCGCCCTCGGGCGGCGGGAACCACCGCACCTGCTCGCGGACCATCGCCCACTCGAGCTGGTAGCGGCCGGGCTCGTCGGGCGGGCGGACCCGCGCCGAGATCGTGAGCGCCTCGCCGCTCTCGACGATCCCGGGCAGCTGCGTGCGCAGCCCGTCGCGGATCAGCAGCTCGCCCGACTCGCTGCGCCAGTGATAGGACAGGCGATCGCCGAGGCGCGGGACCCAGGCCTGAGCGCCGAGGTTGCGGATCGTGACCTCGACCTCCGCGTCGAGCCCGACCCACAGCTGCGCCGGGGTCTCGTGGGCATCGAGCGCCCAGCCGTACTGCCCGGCGTGGACCCGGCCCGGCGCGAGGATCAGCGCGAGCGCGAGCACGACGAGCGCGAGCAGGCCGAGCTGCGGCTCACGGCTTCGCGTCGTCTTCGTCTTCGTCCTCGACCTCGTCATCGACCGGGGCTTCGCTCGCGCTGGCTGCGTCCGACTCGTCATCCGCGGCGGCGCTCGGCGCCCGCTCGGAGGCCGCGTCGTCCTCGTCCTCTCGGGCTTTGTCCTCGCCCTCGGCCGCGAGCGCGCCTGCGTCGGACGCGGTCTCCGCCTCCGGCTCGGTGGTCGGCTTGGCGTCGGTCGGGGCCCCGGGCTCGGGCTCGGGCTTCTCGGGCTCGCCCTTCTCCTTCTCGGGCTTCTTCTTGCCCTCCTCGCCCGGCTTCTTCTTGCCCTTCTTCTTGCCCTTCTTCTTTTTCTTCAGCTCGAGCGGCAGCGGGCTCGCCGTGACCCCGAGCCCGGCGGGGACGTGGGCGGGCAGGCGCGGATCGTCGCCAACATCGAGCAGCGAGGGGTTGAACAGCAGCCACGAGCCCATGAGCACGACGACCGCGCTCAGCTCGACCCCAACGATGATGTTGTACATCAGCGAGTCGCTGTCGTTGAGCTTGAAGTAGAAGAAGTCGAAGCCAGCCGAGAAGAACAGCAGCACGCCCATGATCAGCATGAAGCGGTTGCTGAGCAGCTTGCGGTCGACGAGGAACAAGATCGCGACCACGCCATAGTAGTAGCGCGTCGCAACCGCGAGCAGGAAGAAGCCGAACACCCCAAACAGCGCCGCGAAGCTGATCGTGTCGAGCCGACGCACGGAGGTCACGACCGGCGCGAACAGCAGCGCGACCGCGGCCCAGTAGTAGCTCTCGCGGGCGACGAAGTTGGCCTGCTTGGTCCCGAAGTCGTTCGAGGTCATCTTGCCGTCGAGCATGAACAGGTGCTTGAACCCGACCCGGAACGAGGCCGAGCGGGCGTTGTGGACCTTCATGTTGGCGTACCAGGTCCGCCAGTTGTCGAACCCGCCGTCCATCCCGATCAGGCTGACCACGAAGCACAGCGCGAGCCCGCCCGCGTAGTAGCCGACGAACTTCCAGTGCTCCTCGCGGATCTGCCGGGTCACGAGCACGTCGCTGGCGATCTTGAGCCCGACCCCGACCGCGAAGATCGCCGGGAACACCCGGACCATCGTCGCCCACGCGAACATCGCGCCCGCCAGCCCCCACTTGTCCTTCTTGAGCGCCGAGAACCCTATTAACAGGGTTGCGATGTAGTCGAAGCGCAAGATCGACCCGCCCATGTGGGTGAAGCGGTTGGGGAAGAACACACAGAAGAAGATCGCCGTGATCGCGGCCTTGCGGACCCCGAAGGCCCAGCCGACGAACCCAAAGGCGATCATCATCAAGATCGGATCGATCTTCGCGAGGCGCTTGAGGCTGTCGAGGTTGACGTCGATCGGGTTGACGAGCAGCTTGCAGACCGTGGCGTAAAAGGGCGTGCCGTTGAAGCCCTTGTCCTTGAACAAGATCCGCCACTGCCGCTTGCTCGACCAGGTCCCGAACTCGTCGAGGTCGTGGCGGAACTCCTCGAGCCGCTCGGGGGTGAAGCGCTCCTTGCAGTCGTTGCCGGCGATGTGCTCGTCGCGGGGGACGAATTTTCGCGTGCGAAGGTCACGGATCTTTTGGGTCGCGCGGAAGTGGTGGGGGCCCTCGCTGTCGATCGCGTAGGCGCACTTGTAGAGATCGAAGTACCCGAGCTCCTTGTGATACTTGACCCCGATCACCGTGTGGAAGGCGTCCCAGCGGTGGACGTAGACCCCGTTGTTGCGGGTCCCGTAGAAGTAGTTGATCGACGCACACAGCGCGATGACGACCAGCCCGGCCGAGATCACCCGGTTGGCCCAGCTCACGACCTGCTTGTCGTCGAGCTTCTTCATCAGGTCTGGGGCCACGGCCTCGAGCACCTTCGGGCGGTTGCGGAGACTCCGCCAGATCAGCGCCCCGACCAGCACGGCGACCATCAACAGCGCGATGTCGAGCTGGTTGTCGTAGGTCTGGGCGCGGTCGGCGAAGCGACCGAGCATGTTGTCGATCGCCGACGGCTCCTTGGGCGGCGCGAGCCACAGCAGTCCAAGCAGGCCTTGCATGGCGCGACAGTGCCACACTCTCGGGGGTCTTGGCACAGCCCCTCGGAGGCGAGGTAGGTTGTCCGGGTGTCTGCCGACCCCGAGGTCGTCGTCATCGGCGCGGGGCCCAACGGCCTCGCCGCTGCCTGTGTCCTGGCCCGGGCGGGGCTCTCGGTCCTCGTCGTCGAGGCCCACCCCGACCGAGCCGGGGGCGCGCTGGCCTCGGACGAGGCCACGCTGCCGGGCTTCGTCCACGACGTCGGCGCGGCGTTTTTCCCCTTCGCCCAGGCCAGCCCGGCCTTTCGTGATCTGGCCCTCGACGAGCACGGCCTGCGCTGGACCTTCGCCCCGATCGAGAGCGCCCACCCGGCACCCGACGGCACGACCGCCGTGCTCGCCCGGGACCTCGACCTGATCGAGCGCAATTTCGGCTCGCCCGAGGACGGGGCCCGCATGCGCCAGGTCTGCGAGTGGCACCGCAAGATCGAGCCCGACCTGATCCCGGCGATGCTCGAGACCTTCCCGGCGATCCGCCCGGCCCTCGGCCTCCTGCCCCTGGCGATCGTTCGGCTCGCCGCGACCTTCATGCGCAGCGGCGCGGGCCTGTCGAGGTCGTGGTTTCGCTCGGAGCCGGCCCGGCGGGTGATCCCCGGGCTCGCGCTGCACACCGACGTCGGCCCCGACGACACCTTCGGCGCGGGGATCGGCTACATGCTCGCGGTCATGGCCACGACCGGGGGCTACGGCGTGCCCGAGGGCGGGGCCGGGGCGATCACGGCGGCGATGGTCCGCAAGCTCGAGCATCACGGCGGGCGCGTGCGGCTCGGCGCCCGGGTCGAGTCGATCGTCGTACGCGAGCGACGGGCGGTCGCGGTCGTGCTCGCAGGCGGCGAGGAGCTCCGCGCGAGCAAGGCGATCGTCAGCGACACCTCCGCGCCCGCGCTGCTCGGCCGCCTCGTCGACGCCAAGCACCTGCCCGGGCGGATCGTCCGCAAGATGCAGGCCTTCCCGATCGGCTGGGGGACCTTCAAGCTCGACTGGGCCCTCGACGGCCCGGTCCCGTGGGCCTGCGCCCACGCCCGCGAGGCCGCGGTCGTCCACGCGGGCGACAGCCTCGAAGATCTGCGCGCGTTCACCAGCGAGGTCCGCGGCGGCGCCCTCCCGAGCAACCCCTACCTCGTCATCGGGCAGCAGAGCCTGTCCGACCCGACCCGGGCGCCGAGCGGCCAGCACACCTTGTGGGCCTACTCGCGGGTGCCCAACCGCGCGCCCGGGGGCGACTGGGCCGCGATCAAAGAGCAGTTCGCCGACGCCGTCGACGCCCGGATCGAGGGCCTCGCGCCGGGCTTTCGCGCGCGCATCCGCGGGCGGCGGGCCGTGTCCCCCGACGACCTCGAGCGCATGGACGCGAACCTGATCGGCGGAGATCTGGGCGGGGGCTCCAACGCCTGGCACCGCCAGCTCGTGTTCCGGCCGGTGTTTCCGTGGTTTCGCTACCGCATGCCCGTGCGCGGGCTGTACCTCGGCTCGTCCTATGCCCACCCGGGCGCTGGGGTCCACGGGATGTGTGGATACAACGCCGCGCGCATGGTCCTGCGGGATCTGTGACGGACAGCCCCGGACACTGCGCCAAACTCCACGCTTTGTGTTTCGCGAGCGGCACCCTCGCCTCGCGGTTTTACCGGTCGAGCTTCGCAGGCTGGCGGGGTACCTCGGCGTCGCGGCTGGGACGTGTCTGGGACGGCGGGCAGCCCCTCTTGCCGGGCCGTCGTGTTGCAACCTGTGGCTCCGCCGCAGTCACGGGAGGGACGAAGCGCCCAGTGGTTCGGGGCGGGGTCACCCATCACCAAGAGCAGAGCGCAAAACAGGCCGCAGGAGGTCCGAGTTCGGAGTATCGCCGTACGAAAAGCACCTTCGACGCGCAGCCGACCGACCTGGTGGTGTTGCACCAAGAGCCTTTTGCACCCCAGATGGAGAGGCGACGCTCCGAACTCGGACCTCCTGCGGCCATGCGCGGGCCCCAACGGCCACGACCCAGCCTCATCAACGACTCCGAGGTGCCCGCCGCGAAACCCGGATCGGTCTAGCAGCCGCCAGCGCTTGTGGCGCGAAGCCCTCCGGACCCTGTTGGAAATCATTTCGGTGGACTGTGGTTCAATCGCGCCGTGCGGCTCCGACGCATCGCGCCAGGCCTCGTGGGCCTCGGCCTCGCAGCGATCGTGTTGTGGCGCGGCGGCGCGGCGCTCGAGGCCAACGCCGAGAGCCAGGAGAGCTTCGCCGTGATCGTCGAGCAGCCGACGCGGGTCGTGGCCCTGGCCGAAGCCGGGGCCACCGCGCCCGAGCAGCTGACCTGGCGCGGCCAGCTGCGACCCGCGGACGAGCGCGACAGGATCGAGCTGCGCATCGACGGCGAGCTGGTCGAGGGCCGCGGCGACGGGCCCCGCGGTGAGATCGAGCTGCCGCTGATCGGGCTCGCGGGCGCGCCCGGCTGGCACTTCGTCGAGGTCGGGATCGAGCGCCGCGGGGACCGACGCGAGCGCGTCGTCGACCCGGTCCTCGTCGGGCGCTTCGGCGCCACCGACACTCACGAGACCAAACCCTGCGGGGCCACCTTCACCGCCTCGCCCGCGCTCGTGCGTGGCCTCGTCCTCCCGATCCTCGAGCGGAAGGTCCTCCCAGCCCTGCGCGCCAACGAGCACATGGGCCCCGACACCCAGATCAACAAGGCCGAGCTCGAGCTGCGCGACGACGTGGTCCGCTTCGAGCTCGAGATCGAGGGCGTCAACACCCTCGCGGTCAGCGGGGTCGTGGCCGTCGCGATCCTCGACGAGCGCGAGCTCTACGCCGAGCTCGTGACCCTCGGCGAGGTCGACTTCCGCGGCGCGCTGCGCAACAAGGCCCGAGGCATCGGCGCGGGCGCGGGCGGGCTCGTCGGCGGCTTGATCAGCGGACCGCTGGCCCCCGTCGGCGCCGCGGCGGGCTACTACCTCGCCGACAAGCTCGTGACCGACAAGGCCCGGGAGCTCGTCCGCGAGCAGATCGACGAGGGCCTCGCACAGCTCACGGGCGTCGAGCTGCTGCCAACGCAGGTCGAGCTCGTCCCCGGCCAGCCGAGCTCGCGCGTCGCCCTTGGCTTTTGCGATCGCACGGGCGTGCGCGCGACCGGGATCGTCGCCGGCCTCTGGCTCGAGCCCGCCGCGCCCGAAGCTGGCCCCAACACCCGCTTCGAGCTCGGCGTCCCCGGCCCCCTGATCACCGGCGCGACCCCGACGATCGAGCCCCTCGCCAGCGATGAAGATCTCCGCGTCGAGCTCAGCATCGACGTCGTCAACGCGCTGCTGACCGAGTGGACCGCCAACGGCCTCCTCGCCGAGCTGATCGGCGAGCGCCGGGCCCTCGACCACGCCAACGAGCAGCTCGAAGCCTGGACCCCCCTGCGCCTGCGAGCCCTCACCCCCACGCGCCCGCCGACGGGGGAC
>NZ_PVNK01000062.1 GCF_002994615.1 Enhygromyxa salina
CGACCAGGCCGAGACCGGGGGCGAGCCGCCCCCGAGCTCCGACACCGAGGGCGACCCCGAGATCCCCGCTCCCAACTCCACGCCCGACACGCCCGCCCCGTCGACCCCCGAGGCCCAGGCCCTCGCCGGGCTGGCGATCGCCAAGGCCGACCCGGTCGGCCCCGAGCTGCGCGCGCGCTTCGACGACTCCCTGGTCCTGCGCGTCAAGCTCGTCGTCGATCCCGCCCTGGTCATCGCCCGCGAAGACTGGCTCGGCTACGGCGCGAGCTTGTTCGCGGCGACCCGCGCGAGCTTCGAGCTGCTGTTCGGCGTCGAGCTTCAGCTCCAGGGCATCGTGATCTGGGACGTCGCGCCCGGGGCCGAGGTCGACGCGCTGCTCGCCGACCTCACGACCCGCGAGCGCGACGGCGCCGACGTGATCATCGGCCTCGTCGCCCAGGCCCAGCCGCCCAAGTTCGAGGCCACGTCGTGGACCGGAGACAAAAATGGCGACTACGCCCTCGTGTTCGCCGACCTCGCCCAGCGCGACCGCTACTATCGCAACCTCCTGCGCGCGCTCGCCGGGCTGCTCGGCGCCGAGCCAACGACCGACGCGGCGTCCAAGCAGCTCGGCAGCTTCATGAGCGACGCCACCCCCCCGGCCGGCAGCGCGCCGGTCCTCGACCCCGAAAACCGCGGCAAGGTCATCATCAACAAGCGCCGCCCGATGGCGCAGGCAGACCCAGGGCCGACTCCCGACGATGGCTCCAACCCCGACGTGGAGGAGAACTGAGCATGGCCGAGGCCGCCAAGACCCCCAGCACCGAAGCAGCCGGCAAGCGCCCCGGCAAGCTCCGGTGGTTGTTGGGCTGGATCGGGATCCCCGGGACGATCGTCGCGCTCTTGTTCCTCGCCGGCGTCCACGTCGGCGCCCGCCACCCCGACATGTTCTTGTCACGCGCGACCTTGTGGGCGCTCGACGGCGAGGCGCAGCTCGGACCGACGCAAGCGCAAGACCCGTTCGCGCGCCGACTGCGACTGCTCACGCTGCCCACCAAGAGCTTCGAGCTCGAGGCCCAGCTGAGCAAGTCCGAGCTCGACGAGTTGGTCGAGCGCGGCGCCGGCCCGAGCGTCGCCGAGCTCGACTGCGCCAAGGTCTGCGCCTCGAAGTGGACGGCCAACCACCCGGACAAAGAGTTCATCCGCGCGGACAGCTGCGAGCTCACGCAACCCACGCCCTCGAGCCCCGCCGCCAAGATCGTCTGCGAGGCCACGGTTCAGCGCTGAGGATGCGCACTGGCCTTCGCACCGCCTTCACACTGGCTTGGCGGGGCTCCCTCACTGGCAGCGCTGAACCAGATCGCTTACTTTGCGGCCGCCGGAGCCGCCGTCGTCCAACGATCGAGCGGCCCGCGGCGAGGTGAACCATGGCCGCGAAGTACCCGCTCAACAGGCTCGAACACCACCCCACGCTGACGCCGGAGCTCCTGCGCCTCGCGTACCGCGAGATGTGCATGGCCCGCTGCCACGTCGAGCGCGTGGTCCAGGAGTGCTCCAAGGGCAACATCAAATTCGCGATCTGGGGCCCGGGCGAGGAGCTCCACGGCGCCGCCCAGGCGATCGCCTACAGCGAGGTCGTCAACACCGACGCGTTCGGGATCTCCGGCCACTACCGCTCGGCCGGGCTCCTGTCGATGTGGGCGCGGCTGCGCGGCTACGACGACTTTCACCTCGATCACATGCGCCAGCAGCTGTCGCGGGTCACCGATCCCTGGAGCGGCGGCCGCCAGATGACCGCGCACTTCAACGACCCGCGCTTCAACATCCTCCCGTGCCAGAGCGCCCTCGGCATGCAGCTCGGCAAGGCCGTCGGCTACGCCCACGGCATGCGCAAGAAGGGCCACGACGACGGCGTGGTCGTCGCGGTGATCGGCGACGGGTCGATGGCCGAGAGCGACCTCCACGAGGGCATGACCGGCGCCTCGATCCTCGATCTGCCGCTGCTGCTGTGCGTGACCGACAACGAGATTGCGATCAGCGTCAAGCCCGAAGACGGCCGCGGGCTGCGGGATCTCGAGGCCTACGCCAAGGCCTTCGGGTTCGAGTTCTTCGTCGCCAACGGCAACGACTTCATCGAGGTCTACGAGACGACCAAGGCCGCGGCGACCTACTGCCGCGACAACCAGCGCCCGGCCCTGGTCTGGGTCCGCGAGCTCGCTCGGCTCAACGGCCACTCCAACGCCGGCGTCTACAACTTCGTGTTCGAGGCCCACGACTGCGTCAACGACTTCGGCGAGGCGCTCGTCGAGCAGGGCATCCTCGCGCCCGACGACATCATCACGCGCAACGAGGAGTCACGCGGCGACTACTACAAGCGCCACGACTTTGGCCGCGTCGGCAAGGCCGCCGACGACTACATCGTCGAGACCATGCGCGTCGCCGAGGACGAGCCCGAGCCGACGCCCGAGTCGGTCTGGGACCACATCTACGACCCCTACCCCGAGGCCGTCGAGCCCGCGTCGGTCGGTCGCCAGACGGTCATCTCGCTCAACGGCGCGATCCGGGCGGCGATGCGCGACATCCTCGACCACAACCCGATGACCTGGCTCTACGGCCAAGACGTGGCCGAGCGCGGCGGCGTGATGCAGGCGACCAAGGGCCTGTGGGAGCGCTTCCCCGACCAGGTCCGCGACGCGCCGATCAACGAGCCGCTGATCCTCGGCGCGGCGATGGGCTTCGCGCTCCACGAGGGCGCGACGGCGATGCCCGAGATCCAGTTCTCGGACTACAGCCTCAACACCCTCCACTGGCTGGTCTACATGGGCAACTTGCTGTGGCAGACCAACGGGACGGTCCGCGCCAACGTCATCGCGCGGCTGCCCGTCGAGCCCCTCCACGGCGGCGCGATCTACCACTCGATGTGCATGGAGGGCTTCTACGGCTCGATCCCCGGCCTGACGATCGTGGCCCCGACGACCTCGCGCGACTGCTACGGGCTGCTGCGCTCGGCCGCCGACTACAGCGGCCCGGTCGTGGTGTTCGAGTCCAAGGGCCTGTACCGCATGACCCTCGGCGACGCGTTCCCGGGCGAGCCCTCGGACCCCGAAGAGGTCAAGCGACTCAAGCGGGCGATCGGCATGCAGGGCCTGATCCCGGATCTGCCCAGCGACTTCCGCGTGCCGCTCGGCAAGGCCGCGGTCCGGCGCGAGGGTCGCGACCTGACGATCGTGACCTGGGGTCGGTGCACGCTGTTCACCCACGAGGCGATCGCGACCCTCAGCGAGCGCGGCATCGACGTCGAGATGATCGACCTGCGCACGATCGTCCCCCCCGACATGGACACGGTCCTGGCCTCGGTCCGCAAGACCGGGCGGCTGCTCGTCGTCCATGAAGATCGCGTGTTCGCCAGCATCGGCCGCGAGATCCAGGGCCACACGATCGAGGCCATGGCCGGCAGCCCGGTCGTGACCCGGGTCCTCGGCCAGGACGCCGTGCCCGGGATCCCGCAGAACATCAACCTCGAGCACAGCATCGTGGTCTCACCCGCGAAGATCGTCGCCGCCGCCGAGCAGACCATGGCCGTCGAGCTGCGCCGCCCGGCCGCGAGCGCCAGCTCGGGCCGCGCCCCGACCGTCAGCGAGCCCGCGCGCACCCGGGTCCTGTGGACCCCCAACCGCGCCTTCGTCGGCTGAAGGTTGGCCAAGTCCCCTCGACTCATTCGCTGGGTCTAAGCTGCGTTGAAGCCCCCTTTTAGGGGGCCACGCAAGCGATTGCGAAGCTCATCCCAGCCCACCGAGGGAGGGAGCGACCGGCCGTGCGTGGCAGAGTCGCTGACGGCTGTCGGGGTCATACAAGCTTCCTCGCTAGGGACAGACGTAGGTGATCGGGATCTGGCCCGTGTCCGCGGCCACGCACTTCTTGTCCTCGAACCATTTGGGGTTGTCGAGCCACGAACAGCACGGGAAGTTGGGCACACCCTCGGTGTCGAAGTTTGGACACGGAGAGCCCTTCGCGAGGCAGCAGCCGATCGCTTCGGGGTTCTGGTCCGGGACGACGTCGCTCGGCCCCGCGAAGCCCGTGCAGTCCGCGTTGCACTCGAAGTCACACAGCACGACGACGTCCGAGTTGGTCGGCTCGTCGATACACAGCGGCTCGCAGTAGGCCTCGAGCAGCTCCGGTTGGGCCTGGGCGCCGTCGCAGACCTCGGCCGGGAAGGTCACGGGCTCGCCGCTGGGGAACACGAGATCGCTGTACTCGCCGTCGAGTTGATCGTCGCCGCAAAAGCCACAGTTGTTGCGCCCGAAGAAGCACTCGTCCGTGCAGCGGTCGATCGTGCCGGACACGTAGCCCTTGGAGATGCCGATCGCCTTGGTGTTGTAGCCCCTGCACGAGAGGTTGGGCGCGAAGTTCTCGCCCGCGGCGACGCACTCGCCGAACAGCTGGTAGCAGACGCGATCCCCCGTGCAGTCCGAGTCATCTCCGCACGAGAGGTTGGGCTCGCACTCCTCGGTCCCGTTGACGACCTCGTCGCCGCAGACCTCGGGGCAGCCGTCGTAGTCGAAGGTGCATGCGTCGGTGCAGCGCAGCACGCCCGAGCCCGCCTCACAGCCCCGGCCGCGCAGATCGTTGCCGTCGCACTCCTCGTCGCCCGACGCGACGTTGTCACCGCAGACCGTGCAGTCCGCTTCGCTCGCCCGGACCTCGCAGCTCTCGGGGTCGCACTCGGCGTCGACCGCAAAGCCCTGCGCGCGGCAGGCGTTGATGTACGACGCGGGATCCCGCGGATCACACTGCTCGTTGTCTGGATCCCACCAGCCGTCGCCGCACGAGACCCCGCGGTCGAGCTCGAGCGGGCACCCGGCCACGACTCCGGCCGCGAGCGCGAGGAGCAGCAGGACCCCGCGCCCGATCGGACGCGGCCCTGCGCCTGCGTCGGACGCGGAAAGGGCGGACATGCGTGGATCATAGCCCCTGTCACCACCACGTGCCCTAGCAGCCCGGGGTGCAATGCCTCGCGCCGCCTCGCTTGGCCTCTTCGCCGAGGGCTTTGTCGCCAAAACTTGCAGTACGCCCGGTACAGCGGCGTTTTGGCTTCGCGCCCTCGGCGAAAATTCCGGCGCGAGGCGACACGATGCATTGCACCCCGGGCTGCTAGCAGCCCGGGGTGCAATGCCTCGCGCCGCCTCGCTTGGCCTCTTCGCCGAGGGCTTTGTCGCCAAAACTTGCAGTACGCCCGTGAATCAAGCGCCGCGCGCTCGACTCAGGCCTTCCAATCTTCAAGGGGCCTTTCGATGAGGCCCCTCGCTGCGGCGGCGAAGCCCCCTCCGCTGCCCCCCAAGCTCGCCTTGCGCCTCGTACTCGCCCTAAATCATTCAGCTTTTTGAATTCAACGCTTGATTTGGGTCGAGGGGTCAGAGCTCGTATCCGTACTGCCTGAGCTTGCGATAGAGCGTGGACTTGCCGATCTCCAGCAACCGCGCGGCCCGCCGCTTGTTGTACCTGGCCAGGCGCATCGCCTGCTCGACCGCGCGACGCTCGGCCCACGCGAGCGAGAATTGCTGCTTGGGCGAGACCCCGTGGATCCGAGCGACGTCCCGCAGGCGCAGCGCAGATGGCAGGTCCTGGAGCTCGATCTCGGCGCCCGTGCCCCGCGCGAGCGCGCGCAGGATCACCTCGCGCAGCTCGGTCACGTTGCCGGGCCAGTCGTAGTCGTACAGACAGTCGAGCGCGTCATCGGAGATCCCACAGACCGGCCGCGTCACGGGCGTGGTCTGGATCATCTCCAGGACCAGGGCCTCGAGATCTTCGATGCGCTCGGACAGCAGCGGCAGGTCGATGCGCACGCGACACCGACGGATCACCTTCGGGCTCAGGCGAGCCTTGCCCTCGGCGCTGTCGGGATCGAGCCGTGTCCCGAGGATCAGTCGTCCGTGATCGGGCTCGCAGGGGAGCTGCGCCTGTCGCTCCGTGGACAGGTGCTCGAGCGGGCTCAGATAGGCGAACTCACCGACGCGACCGAGCTGACCGAAGGCGTCGAGGGTCACGCGCTCGAGCGTCGGGATCTCGCCGCCGCCAAAGTGATGCAGGAGCCGGGCGACGGTGTGCTTGCCCGTGCCCGCGGCGCCGACGAGCAAGATTGGGCCCCGGCTGTGAACGGCCTGATGGACCTGCTCCATCACAGCCAGGGTCGCGGCGCTGCGTCCGAGGAAGACCGGCGGGCGCTCGCGGAGCCGAGCGCCCGCGACCGAGCGCGACGACGGCGTCGCCTTGGCGCGGGGCGGGCGGGTCGGGCGGTCGGAGATGCGGTCGTTGGGCATGGGAGTCCCGGCGGGTGGCTCGTAAAGCCCAAGTGCAAAATGGCCAGCGTCAGTCTTGTATAAACAGGACATTTTTCCGTGTGTCGGGTCACGAAAAAAGTGCGTATTAAACCGGCCCCGGAGCCGTTCGCGATCGCGGCAACGATCGCAATCGGCTCGAACGCCCGCTACCTTCGGCCGGCCGCGATGAAGTACCTCCCGATCAGCGTGTACATGTGCCTGCTCGCGACCGTTTGCAGCTGCAACGCCTCCGCAGAAGACTGCGCCAAGCTCGGCGACAAGTTCGTCGATCTCTACACGGCCGAGCTGAGCGAAGACAGCAAGAAGCTCGGGCCCGAGGTCCTCACCAACGCGGCCGAGGCGGGGCGCGAAGAGGTCGTGGATCAGTGCAAGAAGGAGACGTACTCCAAAGCGAGCGTCGAGCGTTGCCTCGCGGCCGAGACCATGGACGAGTTCAAGAAGTGCTGACGGACGTGCTAGACCGCCGTCCATGAGCGAGAACCTCCAGCGCCTGATCCGCGCGGTCTACGACGACCGCAGCTTGCTCGCCCAGACCGAGTACGCCGAGGCTGTCGAAGCGACCATCGACTTGCTCGACCGCGGTGAGCTGCGGGTCGCCGAGCCCGGCGAGTCGCCCGAGTCCGACTGGGTCGTCCACGCGTGGGTCAAGCAGGCGATCCTGCTTTACTTCGGCCTGACCAAGCTCGAGACGATCGAGATCGGCCCCTACGAGTACTACGACAAGATCCCGCTCAAGCGCGGCTGGGCCGAGGCCGGCGTCCGCGTGGTCCCCCCGGCCACCGCCCGGCGTGGCGCCTTCATCGAGCGGGGCGCGGTGCTCATGCCCAGCTACGTCAACATCGGCGCGAGGATCGGCGGCGGGACCATGGTCGACACCTGGGCGACCGTCGGCAGCTGCGCGCAGATCGGCCGCGACGTTCACCTCTCGGGCGGCGTCGGCATCGGTGGCGTGCTCGAGCCCCCCGGGGCCACGCCCGTGATCATCGAAGACGGCTGCTTCATCGGCTCGCGCGCGATCGTCGTCGAGGGCGTGCGGGTCGAGCGAGAGGCTGTGCTCGGCGCCAACGTGGTGATCACCGCCTCGACCCCGATCATCGACGTGTCGGGCCCCGAGCCGGTCGAGTATCGCGGCCGCGTCCCCGCCCGCTCGGTCGTGATCCCCGGCACGCGGACCAAGTCCTTCGCGGCCGGTGACTTCCAGCTCGCGGCCGCGCTCATCATCGGCCGTCGCAAACAGAGCACGAACATGCGCACGAGCCTCAACGACGCCCTCCGCGACTTCGCCGTCTCTGTCTGAGGCCTGCGCACATGGCGCACAGACGCGCGCCGCGGGGAGCCGCGGCCGTCAGCGCGCAACTATTCCGGTGTTGTTTCACGCCGGTACCCCTGGCCGGAGATCATTGGCATGCTCTTGTTCAGTCGGACCCCCACGCATGCCCGAAGGCAAGTCCAAAGCGCGTCGCTCGCTCGACCGCATCCGTCGCCATCGCGAGCCTGGCGAGCCGAGCCAACCCGAGGGCCCTCGGGCGCCGCTGAGCGATCGCGGTGAGGTCGGCTGGGACCACGACGCCGCGCCCGGCCGAGACGGCCCGCGCATGGTGGCGGATGAACGCAGCCCGCTCACGGCCCAGATCCTGAGCTTGTTCAGCGAGCCCGCCGTCACCACGATCACGGCCGTCTCGGCCGGGCGCGCGCTCGAGCGCCCGCGAACCGACATCCAGACCGCGATCGACGTGCTCGTCCAGGCTGGCGAGCTCAACCCGGTGTCCGACACCAGCTTGCGCTACACGATCTCGCCCGAGCGCAAGGCCCAGCTCGAGGCCATGTACCGCGAGGCCGCCCACGAGCTCGGCGAGACCACGGCGCTGGTCCTGCGCGAGCCCGACGAGCTGATGTCCTACGAGGACGACGACGAGCCGCGGCTACCGGTCACCGCCGGGCTCCTGAGCTTGTTCTTGCCTGGCACCGGCCAGCTGCTCAACGGCGACGTCGGCCGCGCCTCGCTGGTGTTCGCGGTCTGGAGCCTGGCCCTGCTCACCCATCTGTCGCCGATCTGGACCTTCGTCGCGCTCTACGCAGGCGCCGAGGCCTTCTTCACGGCCAAGGTCCGCGGCATGGAGCGCAAGCTCGCGCTCGAGGCCGCGGGCAAGAGCGAAGGCCCAGCCGAAGCCTGAGACCTTCTCGCCGCCTGGCCTCTTCGCCGAGGGCTTCGTCGTCGGCTGGAAGTCTGTCAGGGCGGCCCGTCAGGACGCCCCTTGCGCTGGCGGGCCAGGGCCAGGGCTTCGCCTCGCCAGCGGGGCAGCGCCTCCAGCAAGGTCGGCGTGCCCTGGATCGCCGGGGCGTCGGGGGTGTCGATGCTTCGCTCGAGCTCGGCCCAACAGCGACGCGCGGGCTGCCAGCGGCCCCGACGCTCGTTGTTCAGCGCAGCGAACAAGGTCGCGGGCCACAGCTCCGGGGCCAGGAGTCGGGCTCGGCGGAGCGCCTGCGCGGCCTCGCCGTCGTTGCCGAGGCTGTGGTGGGCGATGCCAGCCCACAGGTGGGCCTCGGCGAGGAGGAGATCGCTGCGCACGAGCGCCTCGAGCAGCTCGAGGGCCCGCTCGTTGTCGCCGGAATCGACCGCGGCGCCAGCTTGGTCGAGGCGCGCGGCGTCGCTGTCGTCGTCCTCGGCTGAAGCCCGGGGCGGCTCGGGTTCGGAGCTCGGCTTCGGCTTCGGCGTTGGCTTTGGCTTCGGCGTCGGCTTCGGCGTCGGCCTCGGCGTCGGCCTCGGCTTCGGCGTCGGCGTCGGCTTCGGCTTCGGCTTCGCAAGGCGGTGAGCCGAGGCAGTGCCCGGGACCGAGGGCCCTTCCCCCAAGCCGATCTGGAACATGAGATCCCCGGCTCCGAGGATCAGCTCACCCTCGGCCCGGAGGGACGCGCGCAGGCCCGCGACCACGGCGTGGGCGCGCGCGGGCTCGAAGTAGATCAGCACGTTGCGGCAGCAGATCACGTCGAAGCAACCGGGCGGCGGTGGATCGCACAGGTTGTGGACCGCGAACTCGACCCGCCTGCGGAGGCCCTCGTCGACCGACCACTGCTGCTCGCCCGCGGGCCTCAGGTATCGCCACAGCCGCGGCGGCAGCTCGCGCAGGGTCCACGCGCCGTAGCGGCCGGCCTGTGCGTCGGCGATCGCGTAGGCGTCGACGTCGGTCGCGAGCACGCGCAGCGGCAGGGCTCGCTCATCGGCGAGCATGGCCACGGACCACGGCTCCTCACCCGTCGCGCAGCCGGCGACCCACAGCCCGAGACGCCGCCCGGGGTCCGCGGCGTGGCGGGCCGCGAGGAGCTCGGCGAGCCGGTCGAGCTGGTCCGGGTCGCGATAAAACCAGCTGTGGCGCACCGTCGCGGCGTGGACAAGACGCGCGCGCTCGGACGCGTCGGCGCGGATCCGTTCGACGTAGCTGGGCTCGTCGATCCCGAGCGCCTCGAGCCGCGCCTCGACGTGCCGCGCGAGCGCCTTGGCCATGCCCCCGCGCTTCGGGTCGAGGCCATAGCTCGCGCGCAGCAGCTCAAAGATGCGCTTCAAGTCCACCCCACTCGAAGCTCACTCGCGGCTCACCCGGACCTCCCCGAGGGCCCGCGTTTTCGGAGCCAGCGGGTGATCGCCTCGTCGATCTCATGGGTGTTGAGGACCTCGAGCGCCGACCCGAGCGCGGCGCGGGGCATGCCCCAGACCGTGGCCGTGGCCCGATCCTGCACGATCGTCAGCTTGCCCGCGTCGCGCATGGCCGCGAGGCCACGGCTGCCGTCGTCGCCCAACCCGCTGAGCACGACCCCGACGTGCGCTCCGGCGACGCCCGCGAGCGACTCGAACAACACGTCGACCCGCGGGCACGCGAGGGCCCCGGGCCTGGCCGCCCGCGACCGCAGCCGGCCATCCTCGAGGACCAGGTCGGTGCCGCCCGGTGCCAGGACCAGGACCCCCGGCTCGGGCTCGACCGGCTCGTGGGCGATGCAGACCTCGAACTGGATCCGCGAGCGGAGCAAGCGCGAGAACGCCGAGACAAAGTCGGGTGGCAGGTGATGGGCGACGGCGAGCGCGGCGGGGAGCTGAGGCGGGAGCGCGTCGAGGACCGGGAACAGCGCCTTGGGGCCGCCCGCGGACGAGCCAAACGCGACGATCGGGGTGGCGTGGCGATCGGCCGCCCGCGGCGCTGGCCACTTCGCCCCCGAGCCCGACGAGGAGCTTCGCGGGGCGGGCTCGCCAACATCGACGTTCGCCAGCCGACGCACGCTCTCGCGCAGGGCCGCGCTGGCCTCGGCGTCGGCGGGTCCGACCTTGTTGACCAGGCCCAGCGCGCCCCGCTCGGTCGCGGCCACGGCCAGATCCCGCTCGCGCGCGTCGAGCCCGGTGACGACGATGATCGGTCGGGGATCCCGGGCCATGATCGTCTCGATCAGCGTCAGCCCGTCCATGCCCGGCATGTTCAGATCGACGGTCACCACGTCGGGGTTGGTCGCGGCGAGCTTGGCGAGGGCCTCGACGCCGCTGGCCGCAATGTCGATGACCTCGATGTCGCCATCCTCCTCGAGCTGGTCACTGAGCAGCTCACAACAGATCTGTGAATCATCGACGACAAATACGCGGATCATCGGGTCACCTCCACGAAGCGCGCCACCGCCTCCAACATGTTCTGGTCGCGAAATTCCGACTTGACCAGGTACGCGTCCGCGCCGAGCGAGGACGCACGCTCGCGGTCCGCGACCGAGCCCCGGGTCGTCACCATGATCACGGGCAGCTCCGGGTACCGGCGGCGCAGGCGGGCCAGGAGCTCGAAGCCGTCGACCTTGGGCATCTCCACGTCGGACAGGACCAGGTCGACCTCGCGCCGGTCGAGGAGCTCGAGGGCCTCGCGCCCGTCGCCGGCGGTGTAAACCTCGAGCTTGGCCGCCGTCAGCAGCTCGACGATCAGCTCGCGCACGATCGGCGAGTCATCGACGACCAGCACCCGCGGGCGCGCCTTGACCAGCTTGGGCCGGAGCTCGCGGGTGTCTTGTCGCGCCCGCCGAGCGAGCAGCGCCGCCGGCTCCAGCAACAGCACCAGGCGGCCGTCGTCCATCACCGAGCTCGCGCTCGCCGGGCCAACGCTGGCCAGCAGCGGCCCCATCGGCCGACGAAAGAGCTCGAACTCCCCGAGCAAGGTCGGGCTCGCGAGGGCGTAGCGGCGGCCCGCGTGGCTGCAGCAGATCGCGACGCGATCTTCGCTGTCCTCGGCCGAGTCACCCGCGCCGACCAGCCGCGCCAGCGACAGCAGCGGGAGGTGGGCGCCGTCGACGACGACCGTCGAGGCCGCGCTCGGGGTCCTGTCGTCGTCGATCGCCACGACCGGCCCGACGCGGCGCGAGGGCAGGCCCCACAAGGTCTGCCCGAGCTCGACGACGACCACGGTCTCGCGGCTGATCGTCGCCGGCACCCGGATCGTGAACCGAGCGCCGCGCCCGCGCTCGGACGAGATCGAGACCTCGCCGCCGAGGCCCTCGACCGCGCGCCGCACGGCGTCGAGGCCGACGCCGCGACCGGACAGCTCGCTGACGGTGGCCGCCGTCGTGAGCCCCGACTCGAACAACATCGGCAGCAGCTCGTCGGGGCCCGCGGCCGCGGCCGCGGCTTCGTCGAGCAGCCCACGCTCGCGCGCGAGCCGACACACGCGCTCGAGGTCGACGCCGCGCCCGTCATCGATGACCGCGATCTCGACCTCGGGCCCGACCGAGCGCGCGACGATCTCGAGCGCCGCCTCGCCGGGCTTGCCGGCCCGGTCCCCCGCCGCCTCGACCCCGTGATCGACGGCGTTGTGGACCAGGTGCATCAGCGGCTCTTGCAGCCGCTCGAGCAGCGAGCGCTCGAGCTGAGCCCCGCCCGCGTCGATCCGCACGCGCAGCGGCTTGCCCAGCTCCTCGCCGAGCGCGCGCGCGTGCTCGGACAGGCTCTCGAGCGCGGGCTCGACCGGGACCAAGCGCAAGCTCCAGGCCAGCTCGGCCAGCTCGGCCAGCTCGTGGCGAAACTCCTCGTCGCGGCTCGCGGACCGGTCCGAGCTGCTGCCGAGGCTCACGCGCAGGACCTCGAGGCGCTCGCACAGCTCGTCGACCAGGTCGACGCGGACCATCGAGAAGCTCGCGTGCGCGTCGGCCTCGGCGCGGCCGAGGGCAGCCGCCGAGCTCGGGCCTTGCTCGGTGACGGGCGCGTCGGCTCGCTCGACCCGAGCCCCCGGCCCGGGCCCGGGCTCCGCGAGCTCGGGCTGCTCGTCGGTCCCGGCCAGCAGCGCCAGACCTCGCTCGAGCGCGCGCTCGGCCCCGCGGTCTTCGAGCAAGGGCGCACGCAGGCGCGCGTGGATCAGGGCGATGACAGCCCGGACACGGGCGAGGCTGGCCTCTTCGGCGCTGTCTTCAACGAGGCGATCTTCGAGGTGGTGGACGAGCGCCGCGAGCGAGGTCAGGCCGAGCATCCGGGCCTCACCCTTGAGCGTATGCAGCGGCGCTCGCAGCTCCGACAGCAGCTCGGGGCTCAGCGGAGCCGGGCTCTCGAGCTTGGCGCTGACCTCGGTGATCCGCGTGAGCGATCCGCTGCGAAACCGGGCCAGCAAGGCCTCACGCCGCCCCGCGCGGCCCACTAGTCCGCCCCCTCCACGAGCCCCGCCTCCCCGACCTGCGGGAGGCGGCGGGGATCACAGACCAGGGTCAAGGCCTCGGGCAGCTCGACGAGGCCGACGACGCCCTGGCGCTCGCCGATCTCGCGCAGCAGGTCCGGCAGGTCGAGCAGCTCGCCGACCTCCGCGATGTGCATCGCGGCCGGGACCTCGACGCGTGCGCCGCCCCGCAGTCGCAGCGCCCGCCGACGCCCGCTCGCAGGCGTCGACCTGCCGTCGAAGATCGATGGCAACCACGGCCCGAGCTCGGGCCCGCCCGACGACGCGACGCCCTCGATCGCCTCGACGATCTGATCGGGGATCGCGAGGCCGACGCCCTCGAGCACGAGCACCCGCATCAGCGAGCCCTCCGGCTGGCGACGGCCCAGGCGTCGAGATCCAGGATCGGGACGACGAGCTCGTCGAGCTCGATCTCACCGCGGCAGGGCAGCCCGCCGTCGACCACCCAGCTCGCGGCGTGGACCGGCGCGATCGCGTCTGCGGCCGCGCGACACACCTCGAGCACGCGATCGACGGACAGCGCCACGGTGTCGTCGGTGAGCTGCAAGATCGCGTTGCGATTGCGGGTGCTCGGAGCGCTCAGCGTGGGCAGGTCGAGCGCGGGCCCGAGATCCAAGACCCCGACCGCGCGCCCGCGCCAGGCCAGCGCGCCGGGCAGCATCGGCGGCGTGTTCGGGATCGCAACCCACTGCTGCGGCCCCAGGATCTCGAGCACACTCAGGGCCTCGACGGCGATGCGGTGCTCGCCGATCACCATCGGCATCAGCGCGGTTGTCGTGGTCGTCTCCGGGGCGGACATCAGCTCACTCCTGGTCCTGTTCGACCGCGTCGGGCAGGTCGCCCCGGATCACGAACGCCCCCGTGAGACGCTCGAGCTCGAGGGCGTAGGCGCGCAGGCCCTCGGCCGCCGAGCGCGTCTGCGAGGTCGCGAGCGCGGCCGCGACGACCATCTCGGCGAGCTCCTGCACGCTCAGCGAGACCTGCTCGGTGTCGTCGCTTTGCTGCTGGGTCACGGTCGAGATCACCCGCGCGGCCTCGGCCGTGCTCTGGGCCAGCTTGCGGCTGTCTTCGGTCGCCATCACCGTGCTCGTGCCCGAGGCCTTGATGTCGGTCACGCGGTCGCGGACGTCCGCGACCGTCCCGGTCACGCGCTCGGCGAGGCGCCGCATCTCGGCCGCGACCAGGGCGAAGCCGCGTCCGGCCTCCCCGGCCCGCGTCGCCTCGAGCGAGCCGTTGAGCGCGAGCAGATCGCTGCGCTTGGCGACCTCGCGGATGACCTCGAGCAGGTCGCCGACGCTCGCGGCCTCGCCGCTGAGCTCACCGATCTTGGCGACCATGGCGTCGGTCGTCATCAGCGTCTGCTCGGCGTTGTCGAGCACCCTGCTCGCGGTCTGGGTGATCTGCTCGGCGGACTCGGCGAGCGAGCCGACCGTCGCGCTGACCTGCTGCACGCTCGCCGACTGCTGCTCGGCCGCCTGCTCCTGCTGCTGCGTGATCGCGTGGATCTCGGCCGCCGCCGAGGCCAGCTCGAGCGCGGTCTCGCGGATCCGGACGACCATCTCGTGGAGGCGCGCGAGCATGCCCCGAAACGCGTCGTGGAGCTCGCCAGGGTGATCGAGCTCGACGCTCAGATCGCCCTCGGCCACGGCCTGGGCCGTGCGCGCGAGCTCCTCGAGCATGTCGAGCATGCGGTTGAAGACGATCGCGAAGCGGCCGAGCTCGTCGTTGTGCAGCGGGACCACGCGCCCGAGCGCGCGCAGCTCTCCGGCCTCGACGAGGCGCCGCGCCGCGCCGTGAAAGCGCTCGATCGGGCCCGAGAGCGAGCGACCGTGGATCCAGCCCAGGAACGCGATCGGCGGCGCGACCGCGAGCACGAGCACGAGCAGCCCGAGCAGCAGCGAGTCGAGCTGCTCATCGGGTCGCGCCTCAGCCACGGCCCAGCGACCGTCGCCCGTGGGCGCGGCCGCGACCGCGAGCCGGCGAGCGGAGTCGTAGGCGAAGATCGGCGCAGCTTCGTTGCCGGGCTCGAGCTCGTCGCGCACGAGCTCAGGCAGCTCGTCCGGACCGACGAGCGCGACGCCATCGAGGGCCTGACCGAGCCCTGCCTCGATCCGGAGCGCGCTCAGCTCCGCGCGGCGCAGCTGCTCGTTGAGCTCGGCGTCGCGCAGCGCCTGAGCCCGCGCGAGCCCGCCAAAGCCACCGACACCGAGGATCGTCCCGACGACCAGCGTGACGGCTCGAGCCATGGCCGAGCCACCGACCGAGCTCGGCGAGCGCGAACCGTCGAGCCCCCGCTCGAGCAAGACCTCGCCGAGCTCGAGGCGCGGGTCCAAGAGCGAGACCCGGAACAAGGGACCGAGCAAGATCGGCGTCATCATCACCAGCGCGAGCGCGCTCAACCCCGACGCGAGCAGCTCGGCGTGGCCGATCGCCTCGGTCGAACCGTTGAGCAGCGCACCGAGCCCGAACACGGCGACCCAGCCGATCAGGTAGGCCGGCAAGAACAGGCGAGGGAGCCGGTCCAGCGCGCGGTCGGCCTCGAGCACCTGCGTGTCTCCGGCGTCGTCGCCCGCGAGGCGCCAGGCCCGAACCGGGCCGAGGAGGGCGCGCAGATGAGCGATCCACACACCCACGCGGGCGGCGGTCAGACCCAGGGCCAGGCCGACGCCGACCACATCCGTCACCGCCCACAGGACCACGAAGATGGCCGTGCCCACGGTGTCGAGCGCGATGACGCGCGCGAGCGTGGGTATGAAGACGTTCCGTCGACTCACCGAGGTCTCCGGGGCATCACCCAGCATCGCTCACCGACGCGCGAGAGTCGACCGCCTTGATTGCGCCGGGGCCCGAGCCTCAGTCAACGGGGGCGGGATCGCTCGGCTCAGCCCGCGCGGGCTGGGATCCGAAGCGGAATGTAGGGCATGCGATCCGCATCATCCCCGTCCCCGTAGAGCCAGCTGTAGGCCGCCCAGCGCCCGAGCACCGACTGCGTGTAGCGACGGGTCTCGTCAAAGGGGATGGCCTCGACGAAGAGATCGAGGTCCCAGCTCCCGCGCTGCTGCAGCCACTCGTCGGTTCGGCCGGGGCCCGCGTTGTAGCTGGGCACGGCCAGAGCCGGGGCTCCGTCGACGTTGCCCCAGCGCGCGGTCAGACCGGCGAGGTAGCGCTGGCCGATATCGAGGTTGACCGCGGGATCGTAGAGCTGGCTGGGATCGAGCTTCAGGCCGGCACGCTGAGCCACGTTGTCGGCGGTCGCGGGCATCAGCTGGATCAACCCACGCGCCCCCGCCCACGAGGTCGCGCCGGGGTTGAAGCGGCTCTCGCTTTGCATGATCGCGTAGGTCAGCATCCGCGGCACGCCGTGCCCTTGCTCGCCCGGGTCGACGAGGCCGCGGAAGGGGACCGGATGCGCGAGCTCCCACAGCGCGCGCCTGTCTCCGGCCGGACCCCCGCGCCGCCAGCTGCTGCCGAGCCCGGCGAGGGTCCGCTGGGCCTCGCTGTAGAGCCCGGCCTGGGCCAGGGTCGCAACCGCTGGCCAGCCGTCGATGCCGGCCGCGTCGAGCTCTTCGCTGGCCTGATCTCCGAGCCCGAGGCTCGCCCAGATCTTCACCCGACGGGCCGTGTCCGTGGCCGGGAGCTCGAGCTCGGGCACCGCCTCGTTGGTGCCCGTCGAGATCAACGCAAACCCGCGCGCGGCCGCGTCCTCGTCGCGCTCGCGCAGCCGCGACAGCGCCTGGAGGGCCGGGTAGCTGAGCGGGCGGGTCTCGATCGCGCGGGTGTAGGCGGCCTCGGCCTCGTCGGCGTCGCCGAGGTGATCGAGGGCCTTGCCGCGAAAATAGTGGAGCTTGGCCAGCTCGTCGCCGTGGATCTTGCCGCCCGCGATCGAGCGATCGATCAGATCGAGCGCGTCCTGGATCCGCCCCTCGGCGAAGCCCTGAACGAGGAGCCGACGCAGGGCCTCGCCGTACATGTCGCCGTTGGGGTGCTTGGCCAGCGCGCGCTCGTAGGCCGCCCGGGCCTTGCCGGGCTCGCCGGCCGACTCCCACGACTCGCCTGCCTTGATGTAGCAGTCGTCGGCGTAGCTGTGATCGGCGTGATCGTTGGCGAGGGTCTCGAAGCGCTTGGCCGCCTGCGCGTGCTTGCCCCCAGCGTAGAGGCCCCGCGCGGCCTGGTAGCGGGTCTTGACCGTGAGGGTCTTGTCGCCGGCCGCCTTGCAGTGCTTGGCCGCGAGGTCGAACACCGGCTGGGCCGCGGGCCGCTTGCGCTGCTTGAAGATCGCCGAGCCCTTGGCGTACAGGACCTCGCAGCGATCGCCCTCGTCGGCCCCGAGCTGCTTGGCCCGCTTGATGAATGCGTCGGCGGCGGTGATCGCCGCGCCGTAGCTGCGACGATCGAGGTGGCGGTCGATCTCGGCCTTGGCCGCGAGGCGATCGAGGCGCTTGCGCTCGGCCTTGGTCCGCGTGATCAGCTTGGCCTTCTCGAGCTTGTCGAGCTCGGCGGCGGCCTCCTCGCCGTAGTCCGACAGCGGGACCTCGACGACGAGCCGCTCGAACAGCTTGGCGGCGGCGCGCTTGTCGTCGTCGTCGCCCGCGAGCAGCAAGACCGCGAGCTTGCGCCGGGCCTCGTGGAGCTCGCTGCCCTTGGCGTGGGTCGTGAACGCCTCGTAAGACGCGATCGCTCCGGCTCGGTCCTGGGTCCGCGCCTGGGCGTCGGCCTTGATCAGCAAGACCCGCGCCGGGACCCCCGCCGCGCGTCCAGCCGCGAAGTCGGAGCCGAGCTCGTCGATGAGCTCGAGCGCGGCCTCGCTCTCGCTCGCGTCGAGCCGCGCCTGGGCCTCGAGCATGCGCAGATAGGGCTCGATCGGGGCCAGGGCCTCGGTCGCGCGCGCGCGAGCGAGGCGCTGCGCGGCTTCGGGCCAACGGTCGACGCGGAGATCTTCAAACGCACGCAGGAGCTCGGCCGCGCCCCGGTCGGAGTTCGACAGCTCCGGGTCTGCGAGCAGCTCGTCGAGGCTCGCGACCGCGCTCGCGTGGTCCCGCCGCTCGCGGGCGAGGATCGCATCGTGGCCCGGGCCATCCGCGAACCACAGCGTGCGCGCGCCGGGCTCGACCTCGTCGGCCTCGGCCTCGGCCTCGTCGATCGGCACCTCGTTGGTGCCGACCGTGTTGGTCTCGGCGGTCGACAGCAGCGGCGGGGTCTCTTGATGGCACCCGACCAGCCCGATCGACACCAGGCACAGGGCCGAAATCGCGCCAAATCGGCCCCCCGATCGGGATGTGGGACAAAAACCTACCCCCGTTTTTCGAGCACGCCTGGCCATCTCTTCAGCTTTCTAACGTTGCCCAGCCGGGCGGGCAAGAATGGGAGGAATTTGCGCGAGCGCGGCGAAGGTCCACGGATCTCGGCCGCGAAGTGTTCCGGATCCTTCGTCGACGCTCTAGCAGCCCGTGGTGCAATGTATCGTGTCGCCTCGCGCCGGAATCTTCGCCGAGGGCGCGAAGCCAAGACGCCGCTGTACCGGGCGTACTGCAAGTTTTGGCGGCGCGAGGCATTGCACCACGGGCTGCTAGCCCTAAATCAAGCGCTGAATTCAAAAAGCTGAATGATTTAGGGCTAGTACGAGCCGCAAGGCGAGCGTTTGGGGTGAGCGGAGGGGGCTTTGCCGCCGCAGCGAGGGGCCTTTTTGAAAGGCCCCTCGAGGACTAGAAGGCCTGAGTCGAGCGCGCAGCGCTTGATTCAGGGCTAGCCGTTGGAGATGGGCTCGAGCTGTTCGAGCGAGCCCTGGTCGGCGTCGAGGCGCGAGCGCACGCCGAACGCGAGGGCGGCGTTGCGGGTGGGCGCGTGGCCGAAGGGCAGGCCGAGGACGACGGGCACCCCGAGGCGCCCGAGGCGATCGTCGAGGACCTCGTCGGCGGTGAAGCCCCGGCTGCCGCCGCCCTCGGGCTCGACGCAGCCGTGCAGATCCCCGACCGCGACGCCGACGACGCCGCGCAGCGAGCCGCTCTCGAGCAGCTGGGTGAGCGCGCGATCGATGCGATAGGGGCGCTCGCCGATCTCCTCGAGCGCGAGGATCGCCCCGTCGAGCGAGGGCATGTGCGGCGTGCCGATCAGCGTGCGCAAGACCTCGAGGTTGGCGACGATCAGCGGGCCCTCGACGCGGCCGCCGTGGAGGCTGGCGCCGTGCTCGTCGGCGACCAGAGGTGGCGGCAGCTCGCCTTCGAGCAGATCCCACAGGCGCTGGCGATCGTGCTCGGGCAGCTCGGCGAGCTGGGCCACGACCGGGCCGTGGATCGAGGGCACGCGGGCGTGAACCCAGGCCCAGCAAAGCAGCGCGCTGACGTCGGAGAAGCCGACCAGGACCTTGCGCCGGTCGCCGCCTCGCAGCGCCGTGGGATCGAGGCGCGCGAGCAAGCGCGTGGCCCCGTAGCCGCCGCGCGCCGCCCAGACCACGCGGGCTCGGTCGTCGCGCAGCGCGAGGTCGAGGGCCTCGAGGCGCTCGCGGTCGTCACCGGCGAAGTAGCCCGCGCGGCGCTCGAGGTTGGCGGCCAGGGTCGGGGCGCCGTAGCGCCGACCGACGTGCGCGAGCCCACGCCGAACGCGCTCGGGGTTCACGGGCCCCGAGGGCGCGACCACGTGGACCCACCCGGCCTCGCCGGCCTCGGGCCGCGCCCGGTCAGATCCCCGCCCTGGCGGGGTAGCGTTGGTCTGATTCACGGTCGGCTGCGCTGCCCAGCATACGCGAACACGGCCCCGGAGCGCTCGCGTAGACAGCGCGCGCACCCCCACTTACCCTCGCCATCACACATGTTCCAACGCGTCCTCAAGAAGGTGTTCGGCACCAAGCACCAGCGGCAGATCAAGAAGATCCAGCCGCTCGTCGACAAGATCGGCGCGCTGGAGAAGACCGTCCAGCCGCTGACCGACGACGAGCTCCGGGCCAAGACCGCCGACTTCAAGCAGCGAATCTACAACGGCGAGCCCCTCGACGATCTGCTGCCCGAGGCCTACGCCGTCGTGCGCGAGGCCGGCGTCCGCACGCTCGGCATGCGCCACTACGACGTCCAGATGATCGGCGCGATCGCGATGCACCGCGGGATGGTGCTCGAGATGCGGACCGGTGAGGGCAAGACCCTGACGGCGACCGCGGCGCTGTACCTCAACGCCCTGTCCGGGCGCGGCGCCCACCTGATCACCGTCAACGACTACCTCGCGTCGCGCGACGCCGAGTGGATGGGCCAGCTCTACAACTTCCTCGGGCTCTCGGTCGGCGCGATCGTCCACGGCCTGTTCCACCACGAGCGCCAAAAAGCCTACCGCTGCGACATCACCTACGGGACCAACAACGAGTTCGGGTTCGACTACCTCCGCGACAACATGAAGGAGACGATCGAGAAGTACGTTCAGCGCGAGCTGAACTACGCGATCGTCGACGAGGTCGACTCGATCCTGATCGACGAGGCCCGGACCCCGCTGATCATCTCGGGCGAGAGCGCCAAGCCGGCCGAGCTCTACAAGACCGTCGACCGCGCCGTCCCGCAGCTGCGCAAGGACCTCGACTACGTCGTCGATGAGAAGGCCAGCAGCGTCCAGCTGACCGACGCGGGCGTCGACCGGATCGAGAAGGTCCTCGGCTGCAAGAACCTCTACGCCAAGGAAAACGTCGAGCTCAAGCACCACGTCGACCAGGGCCTGCGCGCCCACGTGCTCTACAAGCGCGACGTCAACTACCTCGTCGAGCGCGGCGAGGTCGTGATCGTCGACGAGTTCACCGGCCGGAAGATGGAGGGCCGGCGCTGGAGCGACGGGCTCCACCAGGCGATCGAGGCCAAGGAGAACGTCCCGATCCAGCCCGAGTCCCAGACCCTGGCCACGATCACCTACCAGAACTACTTCCGCATGTACGACAAGCTCGCGGGCATGACGGGGACGGCCGACACCGAGGCCCAGGAGTTCCACAAGATCTACAACCTCGACGTCATCGTCGTCCCGACCAACCGCGTGATCATCCGCGACGACATGGACGACCTCGTCTACAAGAGCGAGCGCGGCAAGTTCATGGCCGCGGTCAAGCAGATCCGCGAGTGCCACGAGCGCGGCCAGCCCGTGTTGGTCGGCACGACCAGCGTCGAGAAGTCCCAGGTCATCCACCAGCTCCTCGACCGGGCCGGGATCCCGCACTCGGTCCTCAACGCCAAGAACCACGAGCGCGAGGCCTACATCGTGGCCCAGGCCGGGCGGAAGCACGCGATCACCGTCGCGACCAACATGGCCGGGCGCGGGACCGACATCATCCTCGGCGGCAACCCCGAGCTCATGGCCCGGGCCCACTACGACCCCGACAAGGAGCCCGAGGCCTTCGCCAAGCTCCACGAGGGGCTCAAGGTTCAGTGCGAGGAAGAGAAGCGCGAGGTCCTCGAGCTCGGCGGGCTGTTCATCCTCGGGACCGAGCGCCACGAGAGCCGCCGGATCGACAACCAGCTGCGCGGCCGCGCCGGTCGCCAGGGTGACCCCGGCGCCTCGCGCTTCTTCCTCTCGCTCGAGGACGACCTCATGCGGATCTTCGGGGCCGATCGCATCACCGGCCTGATGGAGCGCCTCGGCATGGAGGAGGACGTCCCGATCGAGGCGCCGATGGTCAACAAGGCGATCGAGAACGCCCAGACCAAGGTCGAAGCCATGCACTTCGACACGCGCAAGAACCTGTTCGAGTACGACAACGTGATGAACGAGCAGCGCAAGGCGATCTACGCCCTGCGCCGCCAGATCCTCGAGGGTCGCTACCAGCCGGAGATCCTCGACGACGAGGCCCGCAAGGAGCAAAAGCGCAAGCTCCCGCCGCCGCCGGACACCTCGGGCCCGCACACGATCCCCTCGCTGGCCGAGACGATGCGCGAGCGGACCGTGGCGATCATCGATCGCCACTGCCGCGAGCAGCTGATCAAGGCCGGGCTCGACCACGAGGTCCCCGAGCCCTTCCCGCCCGAGGGCATCGTCCCCCACGAGCTGACCCACGACATCTACCGCCACTACGGCTCGCTCGTCACCCTCGACGACGTCCGCCTCGACCGCGACAAGATCATCGAGCGCGCGCTCGAGGTCGTCGCCGCCTCGCTGATCCAGCAGCGCGAGCGGATCCACGATCTTTGCTACGAGCACATCGAGCAGACCGTGATCGAGGCCTGCCCCGAGGACGTCCACCCCGACGAGTGGGAGCTCGAGGCCCTCGAGAAGCAGCTGCTCGAGCGCTTCTACGTCGAGGTCGATCTGTCCGACGTCCGCGACGACATCGATCAGCTCGTCGACACCTGCTGGGAGCAGGTCGAGGCCTCGCTGCTCGCGCGCGAGCAGGAGTTTGGCCTCTACGTGTTCCTGTACCAGATCCGCCGGGTCTACCTGCGCGAGATCGACGAGCAGTGGATCGGCCACCTCAAGAACATCGAGCAGCTCCGGGCCGGGATCGGCCTGCTCGGCTACGCCAACAAGAACCCCAAGAACGCCTACAAGATCGAGGGCTTCGCCCTGTTCCGCGCGATGTGGGAGAACATCGCGCAGACCGTGCTCGACCAGGTCTTGCAGATGCGCCTCTCGGAAGAGGACAAGCGCCGGGCCGAAGAGGGCGCCGAGTACGAGAGCACCCTGACCAAGGCCTCGCAGCGACGCGAGCGGTCGACGGCCACGCGCCGCAAGGGCGGCCAGCTCGACAAGCTCGACGCCGCGGCCAAGGCCGCCGTCGCCAAGCTCAAGGCCTCGACCCTCGGGACCGCCGAGCGCAACGCGGCCGCGACCGCGCTCGCCGAGATGCAGCGCCAGGCCGCCGCGGCGCCGACGCCCTCGGCCGACGACACGATCGAGGCCAGCGCCGCGAAGGCGATCGCCGCGGCCAAGATCCAAAAGGACGGCAAGAAGTCGTCCGGGCGGCGCAAGCGACGCAAGAAGGCCTGAACCCGGGCGAGACCATGCGTGCCCTCGCCCTCGACGTCGGGTCCAAGACCATCGGCATCGCCGTGAGCGACGCGGGCGGGTCGATGGCCCACGCCCGCGAGGTCCTGCGCCGCGCGGGCACCAAGGCCGACGCCCCCGCGATCTGTGCCCGCGCCCGCGAGCTCGAGGCCGAGCTCATCGTCGTCGGCCTGCCGCTCGAGCTCGACGGCAGCGAGGGCCACCGCGCCCGGCTCGTGCGCCGCTTCATCACCGCGCTCGAGGCCGCGCTCGAGGCCGCGGGCGCCGAGCTCGGCGTCGTGACCTGGGACGAGCGCTTCTCGACCTCGGCGGCCGAGCGGACCCTGCTCGAGGCCGACCTGTCCCGGGCCAAGCGCAAGCGAACCATCGACGCGGTCGCGGCCCAGTTCATCCTCCAGGGCTGGCTCGACGCCCAGCCCGAGAATCGGCCGGAGGCCGGGGAGGGTCGAGCGCCGTGAGCCGTGGGGTCCGCAAACCTCGGCCCTGGTACAAGCCTCGCAAGTCTCGCCGGGCCAGCCGCTGGGCCCTGGCCGTGATCGTCAGCCTGCTGCTGCTCGCGGTCCTCAGCGCCCGGGCCGGATACAAGCGTCTGACCGGCTACCCCGAGCGCCCCGGCCAGGGGTCGAGCGATCCGATCACCGTCACGGTCCCCGCGGGCGCCAGCTTCTCCGAGGTCCTCGCCCTGCTCGAGGAGCACGAGGTCATCGCTCCGGACGAGGCCCGGGCGTTCAAGCTCTTCGTGCTCCACCGCGGCGCGGCCAGCAAGGTCACGGCCGGCGAGCACGAGTTTCGCGGCGACATGACGCCGACGCAGATCCTCGACGAGCTCCAGCGTCGTCAGCCCGTGCAAGAGCGCCGCGTGACCATCCCCGAGGGCAAGCACAGCGTTCAGATCGCCCAGATCTTGGCCGAGGCCGGGCTCGGTGGCGGCGAGGCCCAGCTGCTCGCCGCGATGCGCGACCCCGAGCTGCTCGCGCGCCTCGACATCGAGGGCCCGAGCGCCGAGGGCTACCTGTTCCCGGACACCTACAAATTCTCGACCTCGGCGAGCGCCGCCCAGATCGTCGAGCGCATGGTCAAGCGCCACCATCAGGTCTACGCCGAGCTCCGCCGCGGCCACAGCGAGGGCGCCCGGAGCCTGGCCGAGACCCTCGGCTGGGGCGACCCCGAGATCGTCATCATGGCCTCGCTGATCGAGAAGGAGACCAGCCAGGGCGCCGAGCGGCCGCGCATCGCCAGCGTGTTCATCAACCGCCTTCGGTTCAAGTCCTTCAAGCCCAAGCTGCTGCAGACCGACCCGACGATCATCTATGGCTGCACGGTCCCCGAGCGGCGGTCCGAGGCCTGTCAGCAATTCGAGGGCCGGATTCGACGAATCCACCTGCGCGACAAAGACAACCCATACAACACCTACACCCACGAGGGGCTGCCGCCGGGTCCGATCTCGAACCCGGGTCGGGACGCGCTCGAGGCCGTGCTCGCGCCCGAGAAGAGCCGCTACCTGTACTTCGTCTCGCGCAACGACGGCACCCACAAGTTCTCCAAGTCTGTCCAGGAGCACGAGGCGGCCGTGAACAAGTACATCCTCGGCGGGGCCAAAGGTGACGGCTCGGTTCAGAAGTAAGCGCTCGCTCGCATTCCCCGCAGCCCCGGCGAACGACGGCCTTGTGTTAGCCTGCACCCATGGCCTTCCCTGCGGGTCGCCCACGATCCATGGTCGCGACGACTCTGGCCACGGTCACAGCCTTTGCGATCGGCCTCGCCCAAGTCCCCCTGACGCTCGCCGCTCCGCCTGAGCCGGGGGTTGAGGCAAAGGCCCCAGCGCCGAGGGTCGACCCGAGCTCGACTGACGTCGCGGCCAGGACCGCGATCTTGCCCCTGGTCGTCGAGGGCGAGCTCGCCGACGCCGACCGCGAGGCCCTGACCAAGCAGCTCGTCGAGGGTCTGCAGCGGGGCAGCTTCGAGGTCATCACACCCGACGAGGTGACGGCCGCGGCCGGCGGCGGCGACTGCTCCAAGCCCGGCTGCATGCAGAAGATCGCCCAGAAGACCGGCGCGACCCACATCGTCCGCGCGACCGTCGAGGTCGTCGATCGCGACTACACCGTCCAGGTTGCGCTCTACGAGGGCGACGAGGGCAGCGAGATCGTGTCGAGCAGCGAAGGCTGCGAGATCTGCGGCGTCGTCGATGTCGGCGGCCTGATCGAGACCCAGGCCGCGACCTTGCGGACCAAGCTCGACGCCCTCGCTAGCGGCCCGGCCGCGATCAACATCACCTCCGACCCCGAGGACGCCGAGGTCACCCTCGACGGCGAGCCCTTCGGCGTCACCCCGGTCGACAAGCGGGTGATCCCCGGCGATCACGTGATCCGCGTCAGCAAAGAGGGCTACATCGCGGTCCAGGAGAAGCGAACCTTCGTCGAGGGCGCGCGCGAGAGCCTCAGCTACGAGCTCGAGAAGGTCCCCAACCGCCTGCCCAAGCGCCCCTATGGCTGGGCCTCGCTCGGCATCGGCATCGCTGCGGTCGGCGGCGGCCTCGCCCTGACCTTCCTCCACGATCGGCCCTACGGCCTCGGCTCCAGCTGCCAGGGCGCAAACATCGATCTCGACGGCGACTGCAAGTTCCTGTTCAACACCAAGTGGTATGGGGTCGGCCTCGGCCTCGCCGGCGGGGCCCTCGTGACCCTCGGGGTCGCGGTGCTGATCAACACGGCCAAGAACCCGCGCAAACAGGCCAAGCTCGAGGCCGCGGTCAACGAGCACCTACAGGTTGGGCCGGGCGGCGTCGGCCTTCGGTTCTAGCTCTGAATGATTTGGGGCTCGCACGAGCCGCAAGGCGAGCGTTTGGGGTGAGCGGAGGGGGCTTCGCCGCCGCAGCGAGGGGCTCTTTTGAAAGGCCCCTTGAAGACGAGCACGAGCCGCAAAGGGCTAGAGCACACCTTTGGTCGACGGCACCGAGCCGGCCGAGGCCGGATCGCGCTGACAGGCCATCCGCAGCGCCCGGGCCAGCCCCTTGAACGAGGCCTCGACCACATGGTGGGCGTTGCCGCCCGCGCGCAGGTGAACATGAAGGTTCATCCGGGCCTGCACGGCCAGGGCCTGGTAGAACTCGCGCACGAGCTCACAGTCGAAGCGACCGATCCACTTGCCGGTGATCGCGGGCAGGTCGTAGACCAGGTAGGGCCGGCCGCCGAGATCCAGGGCGACGTCGACGAGGGTCTCGTCCATCACGAGCGAGAAGTGCCCGTAGCGGTAGATGCCCTTGCGATCCCCGAGCGCCTGATCCAGCGCCTGACCGAGGACCAGGCCGACGTCCTCGACCGTGTGATGGTCGTCGATCTCGACGTCGCCCTTGGCCTCGACCTCGAGCGCCATCGCGCCGTGACGGCCGAGGGCGTCGAGCATGTGGGACAAGAAGGGCACCGGGGTCTCGACCTTCGGCGGCGCCGGGGCGTCGCCGGGCAGCGCGAGCGCGACACGGATCTGGGTCTCGCGGGTGCTTCGCTCGACCTCGGCTCGCCGGACGTCATTCACGGGCTCAGCTTGGCCCGAGCACGGCGCTCGAAGCAAGCTATCGACCGGCGAGCGCCTTGACCACGGCGACGTGGAGGTTGCGCAGCGGCGGGGTCTCTTCGAGGGACAGCCCGAGCTCGCAGTCGATCCAGGCCCCGTTGAGGTCGCCCTGCTCGTACTTGCGGCGGCCCGAGCGGAGGTAGATGCGCGCGAAGGGGTTCGAGACCTGACGCTCGTCGGCGTCGAGGCGGCGCGCGCGGGCCTCGGCCGCGAGTCGAAACTCGCCCTGGCCGAGGGCGCGGTCGTAGGCGGCGCGCAGCTCGGGATCGCTGAGGACCTGGTAGGCCTCGGTCATGCGCTTGTAGACGGCGTAGACGGCCTTCTTGACCGACTCGCCCTCCATCGCCACGAAGCGATCCGGGTGATAGAGCTGCGCGCGGGTGTAGAAGGCGTCGCGGATGCCGATGTAGTCGGTCTGGGGCGTGACCGCGAGGAAGTCGTAGTAGCTCAGCTGCCCGATCTGCTCGTGCAGGCGGGCGACGTCCGAGACCAACTCTCCCATGCCCGACTTCGACATTGCGGCACCAGCTTAGCAGGCCTATGGCCGCCCGGCGACCGCGCCATCGCCCGGGCCCTGCAGTTGCTGCGCGCGGGCCATGATCGCGTCGACCTCGTTCTGGGGCAGGCCACCGAGCACGCGCATGGTCGCGACCTGCTCCTGACCGGTGTCCTGGTCGAGGGCCCGAACCTCGAGCAGGCCGTCGGTGTTGATCTCGAAGGTCACGGCCACGGTCACGGAGCCGCGCTCGGCCTCGCGCAGGCCCGTGAGCAGGATCTCGCCGAGCTTGGTGTTGCCGTCGAAGTTCGGGCTCTCGCCCTGGCAGACCTGGATGCGGACGTAGCGTTGGTTGTCCGTCGTGGTCGTGAACATCCGGGTCTGCTCGACGGGGATGACCGAGTTGCGCTCGATGATGAAGTCGACGTTGCCGCCGATCGTGCCGACCCCGAGGCTGCGGGGGGTCACGTCGAGCAAGACCGCGCTCTGAGCCATGGTCGGGATCGACACGCCGCCGGACGCCATCGGGACCAGCGAGCCGAGCAGCGCCGCGCCCTGGATCGCCGCGCCGACGGCGACGACGCTCATCGGGTTGATCGAGGTCTGCGGGGGCTTGCCAAAGATCTCTTGCACGACCTCGCGGACCAGCGGCAGGCGGGTCGTGCCGCCGACGAGCACGATCTCGTCGATCTGCTGGGCGTTGATGCCCGCGACCCGCATCGCGTCTTCGCAGACCGGGATCGTGCGGCGGACGATCGGCCCTGCAACCGCGCGCAGGTCGGCCTCGGACAGGGCGAAGTCGAGGTCGCGGTTGCTGCCCGGCGGCACGTCGGCCACGCGGATCGACGACGCCGAGGTCTCTGACAGCTGGATCTTGACCTGCTCGGCGACCGCCCGCAGCTGCTCCATCGCCCGCGGGTCGCTGCGCAGGTCGACGCCGTGCTGCTGCATGTAGACCGCGGCCATGCGCTCGAGGATGACCTCGTCGACGTCGTCGCCGCCGAGGAACATCTCGCCCGAGGTCGAGAGGACCTCGAACACGTTGCGGGTGATCTGCAAGATCGTGACGTCGAAGGTCCCGCCGCCGAAGTCGTAGACCGCGATCCGCCGGTCCATGTCCTCGATGTAGCCGTAGGCCAGCGCCGCCGCGGTCGGCTCGTTGATGACCCGGATCACGTCGAGCCCGGCCAGGCGCGCGGCGATGCGGGTCGCGCTGCGCTGCGAGTCGGTGAAGTTGGCCGGGACCGCGATGACCGTCTTCTTGACCCGGCGCCCGAGCGCCTCCTCGGCCATCTTGCGCAGATACTTGAGGATCAGCGAGGAGATCTCGACCACGCTCATGCGTCGGCCGCCGACCTCGATCATGACCGACTCGTTGTTGCCCTCGACGATCCGGTAGGGCATCGAGCGCATCATTCGCTGGACCTCCGGCGACGAGAAGCGCCGCCCGATCAGCCGCTTGGCGCTGTAGACCACCTGGCTCGGATCGATCGCCCGCTGGAGCTTGGCCGAGTCCCCGACCGCCATCTGCCCGCTCGGCAGCGCCGCGATGACCGAGGGCACGATGCGGTCCTCGCCACGCCGAACCACCGACGCTCGCCCGTCCTGGACGACCGCGCAGGCCGAATTCGTCGTGCCCAGGTCGATACCCAGGACGATGTTGGCATCCGCCATTCGAGCGTCAGTGTAGCCGACCCACGCCACGGACCGAAGAATCAGGCCGGATCCACGCCGGCCCCCTTGGGGCCCCGCGCAGCGGCCGTGCGTGGCAAAGTGCAGAATGCCCGCGGGGGGCCCACCGAGCGAGCGAGCGCAGCGAGGGAGCGACCGACCGCGCAGCGGCCGTGCGTGGCAAAGTGCACGATGCCCCGCGGGGGGGTCTAAATAGCAGCCCCCCTTGGGGGGCCACGCATCTCTCGGCCAAGCTCATCAGAGCCCACCGAGCGAGCGAGCGCAGCGAGGGAGCGACCGGCCGCGCAGCGGCCGTGCGTGGCAAAGTGCA
>NZ_PVNK01000063.1 GCF_002994615.1 Enhygromyxa salina
GCCGACGAGCTCGAGGCGATGCTCGACGCCGCCGAGGCGGCGCTGGTCGAGCTCGAGATCAAGATCGATCCCCGCCGTCGCGCCCGCGGGCCGCTACCCGACGCGTCGGGCCTCCGCGCGGCCCACGAAGACGGCCGCGCGCTCGTGCTCGAGGGTCGCTTCGAGCAGGTTCGTCAGTGGACCGCGCTGGCCAAATTCGGCAGCCGCGAGCCCGGCCCACGCTGCGGCAGCTCGCCCTTGTCCCGCTACGACCTCGTCGTCACCCGCGACGCGCGATCGCGCAAGGACCTCGCCTACCTCCACGTCGTGGTCCCGGCCGCGGGTTTGCCCCCCGAGGGCGAGCGCGGCCGCCACGAGGCCTGGATCGGCGACGAGCGCTGGATCAACCTGACCGACGCCCTCGACCCCACGCGCGAGTACCTGCCCTTCAAGTCCAACGGCAGCGAGTCGCTCCATCGTCAGTGGGCGCGCGAGACCGTCGTCGAGTCTCTCGTCGACATCGCAACTCAGTACCGCCAGCGCACGGGCGTGCCCCTGGGGATCGGTGATCTCAGCCACGTGACCGGCGGCAAGATCAAGGACCACTGGACCCACCAAGAGGGCGTGGACGCCGACGTCTACCTCCTCGATCCCGACCACGCCGACGACGACGGCCGACCGCGCGTGTGGTGGAACCACGTCAAGCGCGGCGTCGCGTGTTGGACCAGCAAGCCCAAGGGCAAGGGCGAGCGCGAGCAGGCCCTCGATCCCGAGGACGAGCTGTCCCACACCCCGACCAGCCAGCGCCTCGAGGTCCTGGCCCAGATCGTGTTCCTGATCGACGAGGTCGCGTACTTCGTCCACAACGACACCACGATCCTCGAGCCCTTCGACGACCAAGCTGGCGCGCGCCGTCCGGGCCGTCGCTTCCTCCACGCCAAGAACCGCGGCTACTGGCCGGCCCACACCGACCACGTCCACCTGCGCTGGGTCGAGGGCGAGCTGCCCGTCGACGTGACCCCGCGACCGTGACGACGAGCAAGAGGATCGGAATGGCGCACATGGCTGGGACGTCGACCACCGCCGTGCGCCTCCTAAACCAGCCTGTCGTGCTCGTGGCCGCGCTGTGGCTCGCGGCGTGTGGCAAGTCCACCGACAACGCCCACACCTCGACCGACGAGACGCCGCAGGCGGCCGAGCACAGCGAGTGCCCGAGCACCCAGCTGCGCGAGGCTCGGGCCCCCGACGTCCGCCCCGAGCACGAAGATCCCAATTTCTGGCTCGCCGACACCCCGGACGCCGACCTCGACCTGCTCGACGCCGACGAGCGCAGCTACCTCGCGGCGCGCGTGGCCGAGCTCCCCGGCGGCTGGCGAGACCCCCTCGGCGAGGCTGGTGGCGATCCCGAGCTCATCGAGCGCGAACTCGACGAGCGGCTCGAGTGGCTGCGCGGGCGCGTGAGCGCGGGCAAGTATGTCGAGACGGCACCGGGCGCGCTCGAGCGCGCGGCCGCGCGGGTCGAGTCGGCGGCCCCGATCGAGGGCCCCGCGCTGCGCTTCGTCGTCGACGAGACCTCGCTGTGGTGCGTGCCGACGACCGAGGGCCTGTTCAGCGATCCCGTCGACCTCGACTTCGATCGCAACCGCTGCGCCTCCCTCCACCCGGGCGAGCTCGTTCGCACGCTGCGGCGCACGCCCGACGGCGCGTGGACCTACGTCGACGCCGGTCACTCGGTCGGCTGGGTTGATCAGTCAACCGCGCCGACCCTCGGCCCGGCGCTCGATCCCGCGGCCGCGGGCGAGCGCCTCGGGATCGACGACACCACCCCACGCCTGTGGCTGACCGAAGACATCGAGGAGCTCCGGGCCGGGTCCAACTTCCCGCTCCTAGGCGAAGACGACGAGCGCCGCACGATCCTCGTCCCCGGCCTCGCCGGCCCCCACGAGCGCGAGCTGCCCGGGACCGCGCCCGCGAGCGCGGCCGCCCTCACCTTCACGCGCCGCGCCGTGTTCGAGCAGGCCTTCGCGCTGCTCGAGCAACCCTACGGCTGGGGCGGCCGCGAGGGTCGGCGCGACTGCTCGCGCTACCTCCACGATCTCTTCGCGCAGTTTGGCCTCCGGCTCCCGCGTAACTCCGCCGTCCAGGCCCAGCTCGGGACCCGCAGCGTCGACCTCTCGGAGCTCGACGAGCCGGCCAAGCGCGAGGCGATCCGGGCCGCGGCCCGCGAGGGCGTCGTCCTGCTCTACATGCCCGGCCACATCATGCTCTACCTCGGCCACGACGGAGATCACGACTACGGCATCTCCTCGCTGAGCGAGTACCTCGTCCCCTGCCCCGGCGGGCCCGACACGGTCCACCGCCTCGACAAGGTCGCCGTCACGACCCTCGAGCTCGGGCGCGGGAGCGAGCGGCGGGCCTTCATCGAGCGGATCACCCGGATGGCCGTGTTTGGCCCAACGCCCGACTCGCAGCCCTGAGCCTCAAAAAAATATCGGATTCACTGCAACACGCAGGTTCGCGGGCCGACGCCTCGAGCGTGGCCGGCAAGCTCCATCAAGGCACACTCGAGCTGTTCCGGCACGACCCCTGGCTCGCCTTCGATCTACTCGGGATCGAGCGGCCCGTATCCGGGACACCCATCGATCGCCGCGCTGAGGTCGAGCGCGATCATCCCAAGCGCCCCGGTCAGGTCGAGTCCAACTTCCCGGATCTCGTCCTCGTCTACAAAGACCCCAGCCAACCGGCCGTCGGCGTGGCGATCTGCATCGAGGCCCAGGGCGAGCTCGACCCCAACAAGCGCTGGCAGCTCCCCTACTACCAGGCCTCGGTGGCCAAGGATCACAAGCTGCGCACCTGGCTCGTGGTCGTATCGTTCTCCCCGCAGATGTCGGCGGCGCTCGCAGCCTGGCAAATCGGGCCGCCTCACCTGACCGATGTGCTGGTCCTCGACGTCAACACCGTCCCGCGGATCGACGACCTCGAGCAAGCGCGGCGGCGGCCGACGGCAGCGGTGCTTGCTGCCGCCCTGCATGGAAGCCAGGGCGATCTAGAGGCTGCGAGGATGGGTATTCGAGCTACACTCGGGCTGCCCAGGGACAGGCGAGAGGCCTACGTGGGGACCATCTTGGCCGCCTTATCGAAGGAACAGAAGAAGATCCTCATCGGAGAGATGAACATGAGCCAACGAGATGAAATCTGGGAGATCGAAAAACGCAGCGGGACCTACTTGCTCGGGGTCGAAGTGGGACGCGAACAAGGGCGCGAAGAAGGCCGCGAAGAAGGCCGCAAAGAAGCCCGCAAAGAAGCCCGCAAAGAAGCCCGGCACGCCGGACGCCGCGCGACCTTGATCGAGGTCATCGTCGCGGTCCTCGAAGTCCGCGGCGTCCCCCTCGACCCCGATGAGGAGAAGCGCGTTCGCGCCTGCGACGACATCCCCACGCTCCAACGCTGGGCCCGGGCCTGCCGCGAGGTCGAGCGATCGTCGGATCTGTTCGCCGAAGACTGAGCGACCCATCCACCCGAGTTGGGGTTGATGCTGTCAGCCCCATGACACAGATTTCCGCGCTCCGACATCAACGGGGGCCACAGACCCCGCGAGGGACCAAAACCACCCCCTTGGACCGCAGCTCCACTGTCGGCACACTCAGAGGTGATGCGCCGTGGACACCTTACAAACTGGCCGCTGCTCTCGCTTCTTGGCCTCGGGCTCGGCTTCGGCCTCGGCGGCTGCAAGGGCGACGATGCCCAGGCCGAGAGCGGAAGCGCCGACGCGACAGGCACGGACGGCGGTGACGGGGACGGTGACCCGGGCGACGGCGACGGTGACGAGCTCACCGAGGATCCCGGGCGCGTGACCGTCCACCGCCTCAACAACGCCGAGTACAACAACACCGTCCAGGACCTGTTCTTCTCGATGGTCGACTGGGCGCCGGCCGCCGAGTTCCCCTCGGACGTCCACAGCTACGGCTTCGACAACATCTCGGACATCCAGAGCCTGTCCCCGCTGCAGTTCGAGCTCTACTCGCGCGCGGCCGAGACCATGGTCGCCGACGCCCTGCGCGTGGCCGCCAACTCCGAGCTCAACTACTGGGAAGCCGAGGGCATGGAGGTCTCCGCCAGCTCCGGCGGAGCCAGCGGAGGGTTTTGGAACCTGTGGTCGAACGGCGAGGTCTACTCGACCTTCGAGGCCAGCGGCGCGGGCACCTACCTGTTCTCGACCCGCGCCTACGGTCAGCAGGCCGGCGCCGATCTCACCCACCTGGTCATGACCGTCGACAACGTGCTCGTCTACGAGACCGACATCGCCGCGGTCATCCCCGAGCTCGCCGAGGTCCACGAGGTCGAGATCCAGCTCGACGCCGGCATCCACAAGATCGCGGTCGGGTTCACCAACGACTACAACGACGTGAACCTCATGGAGGACCGCAACCTCCTGGTCGACTACCTCCAGATCGAGGGCCCGACCGATCCGGTCGCCAACCCCCTGCGCGACATGATCATCACCTGCGACCCCCTCGCCGACGGCGAGGACGTGTGCCTGCGCCAGATCATCGACGAGTTCGTGAGCCGGGCCTGGCGGCGACCGCTGACCCAGTCCGAGGTCGACGCGCTCATGGGCCTCTATGACCTGGTCCAGGACGAGGGCCAGGGCTTCGAAGACGCCGTCCACGTGATCCTCGAGGCCGCCCTGAGCTCGCCGCACTTCTTGTTCCGGGTCGAGCTCGATCCCGACCCGACCAGCGAAGAGCCCCACCCGCTGTCCGAGTACGAGCTCGCCTCGCGCCTGAGCTACTTCCTGTGGAGCTCGATGCCCGACACCGAGCTGTTCGCGCTGGCCGCCGACGGCACGCTCTCGGACCCGCAGGTCCTCGAGCAGCAGGTCGACCGGATGCTCGCCGACCCCCGGTCCGAGGCCCTCGTCGACAACTTCGCCGGGCAGTGGCTGTACATCCGCGCGCTCGACGACGTGTTCAAGGACACCGGGACCTTCCCCGACTTCGACGACGAGCTCCGCAGCTCGATGCGGATCGAGATGCAGGAGTTCTTCCGCTCGTTCATCAGCGAAGCCCGGCCGATGAGCGACCTGATCAACGGGACCAGCACGATGATGGACGACCGCCTCGCGGCGATCTACGGGGCCGCGCCGGTCGGCGAGGGCTGGGTCGAGGTCGACTTCGGCGATCTCCCGCGCCGCGGGCTCCTGACCTCACCGGGGCTGATGAGCGTGCTCGCCCACCCCGAGACGACCTCGCCGGTCAAGCGCGGCAAGTGGGTGCTCGATCAGCTGCTGTGCATCCCGCCGCCACCTCCCCCGCC
>NZ_PVNK01000064.1 GCF_002994615.1 Enhygromyxa salina
ACCCAAGAGGCCCTCGTCGTGGTGACCCCGCCCGAGCCGTCGCCCGCCGAGGAGCCCCTCGCGACCGACACGAGGGCGGCACCGACCATCGAAGATCTCGACGAGGGCGACTACGACCCCGACGACTACGAGCCCTTCTACGACGAGCCCTACGAGCCCGAGCCCGAGCCGCGCACGCCCATGGAGCTCGACTCGGGCTACGTCAGCCTCGGCATCGCCCCGGGCATGACGCTGCACGACCAGGGCTTTCACCCCAACACTCGCTTCGAGTTCGAGTTCGGCGGAACCCTCGAGCACCGCCACCGTGATCTCGCGCTCTCGTTCGGCGTGGTCTCCCACATCACGCCCTACTACGAGCGCAAGAAGCCGAGCTTCGGTGCCGACGTGACCGCGACGGCCGTGCTCGGGCCCGTGTACCTCCGGACCGGGCTCGGGGCGGTCGGCGGGCTGCCGCGGGCCCACTTGCTGCACTCGACCGCCGCGGGGATCGGCGGGGTGGCTGGGGCTGGGCTGACCTTTGGCCGCGCGCCGATGATCCGCGTGGGCGTCGACTACGACCTGCGCGTGAACACCAAGCTCGAGCCGGTCCACACGGTGTTCCTGGCCGTGCGCCTGGTCTGCTGCCGCAAGGACTGAGCTCAGCTCAGCTCAGCTCAGCTCAGCTCAGCTCAGCTCGACCGGTCAAAACAGGCCGGTGTCGACCTCCTCGGACTCGGCCTCGATGCCGATGTCCGGCGCCGGGAGCCCCAGCTCCTCGGACGCCGCGATCGCCTCGAACTTGATCGGGTTGGCGATCTCGGCCGGCTCGCCCCGAGACAGGTGCTCGATCACCTTGCCGATCGTCCAGCGACCGATGTGCGTGACGCGGGGCGTTCCGCTGCCGAAGTCGAGGCTGTCTTCGAGCTCGCGCGCGTCGGCGAGTCGGATCTCCGCGTGGGGACCGAGCAGCATGCGCGCGGTCTCGAGCACGCGGGTGAGCACGTGGTTCCAGGCGTCGAGGCTGTCATCGCCCTCGTCGATGATGTCGAGGCCGACGGGCAGCTGCTCGAGCCGCTCCATGAATTCTTGCAGCAGCGGCCCGCGGATGACCCGGCCGTGCTGCGGGGCGATGATCTCGGGGAAGGGATCGAGGGCCCGGATCCGCTCGATGGTCGCGCGCACGGCCTGGTTGGCGGGCATGTAGAGCTGATGGAAGGCCCGCATCCCCCGCCAGTCGCTCTCGTCGGCCCAGATGCCGCTCGCGCTCGCGTCGGTCAGACCGCCGAACAAGTCGCCGCTAAACAATACGCGGGTGCTCGGATCGTAGAGCATCACGGCGCCTCGAAAATGGCAAAAGGGGCTCGGGACCGGCATCAGGACGTCACCGGTTGCCAGGCGCATGCCTCGCTTGAAACGGTCGACGTCGACGTAGTTCTCGCGCGGGAGGTTGAGGTGGACGATCAGTCGCCAGGTCGCCTCCGAGCACAAGATCGTGGCCTTGGGCGCGAAGCGGTTGATCAGCGCCGGGGCCGAGGTCCCGACGTCGGGATCTTGATGGTTGATGAAGATCGCCGAGACCCGCTTGAGGCTGCCGAGCAGCGCGGTCAGCTTGGCGCTGACGACCGCAAAGTCGGAGCTGGAGCCGGGATCGATCAGCATGCTGACTTGCTTGCCGCCGTCGTCCGAGCGAAAAATGCGCAGATAGGGGTTCGCAAAGAAGATGGCCTCTGGCTCCCGCTTGCCGACCCAAAAGGTGCCAGGTGCGATCTCGATACTGTCGATGACCTCGGACATGCGAGCGCAGAGTTACGAAAATTTCGCCGCCTGGTACACGGCCCCACGGGGGGTTGCTCGGGCACAGGGCGTGAGTTTGACGAGGCGAGACTGCAAACTTTTCCGACGCGTAAGTGTAGGCATAGCTATCGCAAAATGCGCAGATTCGAATTCCGGACACCCTGCCGCGCGGAGCGAGCTCGCGGGCGGCGCTCGACCCAAGAGCGCCGCGCGAGAGCCAAGCCCGGCGCGCGGTGCCATACCCAAACCACGCGACTGCGCCGACGCTCAGGCGCCGGCGCAGTCGAGGCTCTCGTATGAACGATCACACGCTGAACAAGAACATGTCGAACCCGAGCGCGGACACGACGGTGTCCCCGTCGATCCCCTCATCCTCGTAGGTCGCCAGTCCACTGAGCGCTCCGCTGAGGCCCTCGGCGGCGAACATGAGGCTCAACTCGTAGCTGATGTCGATCGGATCGGCCGGATCGATCTCGACGAGCTCCATGTCGCCGAGCTCGGCGAGGTCCTCGACCGCGTGGATGATCATCGGCGTCTCGAGCTCCTCCTCGCCGAGCGAGGCCACGAGCACGGCAGCGAACTCCGCGTCGAAGAACTTGTCTTCCGAGGCGATCCGCACCTCGACATCGGCCTCGAGCCGCGAGACGCAGGTCGCCTCCGAGCCGTCGGCCGCGACCGACTCAATGTACCGGACCTCGCCATCTTCGTAGACGATGTCGAGCTCGGCCTTCGTGACCTCGGGCTCGTTGATCACGACCGAGACGCCCTCCCCGGCTTCCGCAGCCGCGAATTCGATGCCGTGAGGCCCAGCGATTACGTCGATCGTGGCGGCGAGGCTATGGCCTTCGGGGCTCTCGGCTTTGGCATCGGCGAGCACGTTGACGGTCTCGATGCACTCGTTGAGCTCCTCCCCGCCTTCACCTTCGCCGCCCTCGGCCGTGTCTCCTTCGGCCTCTTCATCTCCGGCGGATTCGTCAGATCCATCGATGGGGGATTCGTCGTCGGCGCAGCCAGCGGCCAAAGTTGCGACAGCAAACAGAGCGATGAGGGGACGATAGGTTCGAAGAGCGGTCATGTCTCGAACATGATCTCGGTCCTCGCACGGCGCCACGCTGACGTTGGTGTCAGGCCAGGCGCCGCGACCAAAACTGCGTGCTCTCGACTCCAGGCGACTTTTCGCGGCGTCGCGTCAGCCCTGGCACAGCTGTGTGGCGGGGCTGTCGTGGTCCGAGCGCGAGCTCGCCTGGAGTCGAGCGCGCTCGGGCGCTCGGGCGCTTGATCGTTCGGTCAGTGTGCAAACTTCGCGGGCCTACTCCGCGGCCGAGCGCCCGACAGCGCGAGCGCGCGCGCGATCGATCGCCCAGTAGACGGCCTCGGGCGTGCTCGGGCAGGCGAGCTCGACCGCGTCGACGCCGGGCTCGGCGAACGCCGCGACGGCGGCTCGGAGGGCCTCGCGGGCCGAGATCGCGAGCATCAAGGGCGGCTCGCCGACGGCCTTGCTGCCCTTGACCACGCTCGGCTCGCTCGCGCTCGGGAGCAGCTCGATGTTGAATTGCTCGGGGCACTCGCCGAGCGTCGGCAGCTTGTAGGTCGAGGCCCCGCGCGTGGCCAGGCGCCCGTCGTCGGCCCAGACCAGCTCCTCGGAGGTCAGCCAGCCGAGGCCCTGGATGAAGCCGCCCTCGATCTGTCCGATGTCGACCTTGGGCGAGATCGAGTCGCCGACGTCGTGGAGGATGTCGACGCGGCGAATCGAGAATTGCCCGGTGAAGCCGTCGACCTCGACCTCGGTGATCGCCGCGCCGTAAGCGAAGTAGTGGAAGGGCTTGCCGCGGCCGGTCTGCTCGTCGAAGTGGATCTTTGGCGTGCGGTAGTAGCCGGTCGCAAACAGGGGCACGCGCTGGATGTAGGCGCGCCCGGCCAGCTCGGCGAAGCTCAGCCCGGCCTCGGGGTCCTCGGCCTGCCAAAAGGGGCGCACGCGGCCCTCGCTGAACTCGACGTCGCCCGGCGCCACGCCCAAGGCCGCGGCGGCGACCCCGGCCAGGCGCTCGCGGATCTGCGTGCACGCGCGCTCGACCGCGGCGCCGTTGAGGTCCGAGCCGCTCGACGCGGCGGTCGCCGAGGTGTTGGGCACCTTGTCGGTCCGCGTCGGCATCAGGCGCACGGCCTCGAGCGGGACGCCGAGGCCGTCGGCGGCGATCTGCAGCATCTTGGTGTGGAGGCCCTGGCCCATCTCGGTCCCGCCGTGGTTGACCTGGATCGAGCCGTCTCGATAGACGAGGACCAGCGCGCCCGCCTGGTTGAAGAAGCTGGCCGTGAACGAGATGCCAAAGCGGACCGGGGTGATCGCGAGCCCGCGCTTTTCGTGCTCGTTGGCGTGGTTGTGGGCCTCGACCTCGGCGAGGCGTCGGCCGAAGTCGGCCCGGGCCCGCAGCGAGGTCCAGATCCGCTCGATCCGCCCGGCGTCGCGGACGAGCTGGCCGTAGTGGGTGCGGTCGCCCTCGCGATAAAAATTGAGCGCGCGGACCTCGTGGCCCGGCCGCGCGACGGCCCGCGCGACGCGATCGAGGATGTCCTCGATCACGACCATCCCCTGGGGCCCACCGAACCCACGAAAGGCCGTCTGCGAGGTCTTGTGGGTCCGCAGGACCCGGCCGACCACGCGCAAGTTCGGGATCCGGTAGCAGTTGTCGCAGTGAAACAGCGCCCGATACATGATCGGCGTGGACAGATCGAGGGACCAGCCGCCGTCGCTGTAGAGCTCGAGATCGAGGGCCAGGATCCGGCCCTCGTCGTCGTGACCGACGCGATAGCGGGCCCAAAAGGGGTGGCGCTTGCCGGTCAGGGCCATGTCGAGCTGACGATCGAGGCGCACGCGGACCGGCCGAGCGGTGGCGTGGGCCCCGACCGCCGCGACCGCGGCGTAGGGGTTGGCCTGGGTCTCCTTGCCTCCGAACGCGCCGCCCATCCGCAGCGACTGGCAGGTGACCATGCGCAGCGGGACCCCGAGCACCCGCGCGACGACCTCCTGGGTCTCGGACGGGTGCTGGGTCGAGCTGTGGATGAAGACCTCGCCGGCCTCGTCCCAGGCCGCGATCGTGGCCTGGGTCTCGAGGTAGAAGTGCTCCTGGCCGCCGAGCCGCAGCTCGCCCGAGAAGCTGTGCGGCGCCGCGGCCAGGGCCTCGGCGGGCTCGCCCGAGCTGATCGTCAGGGGATCGGTCAGGAAGCTCTGCGCCGCGAGGGCCTGATCCATGGTCACGATCGCGGGCAGCGGCTCGTAGTCGACGGCGACCGCCGCCGCGCCCGCCCGCGCGGCCTCGACGGACTCGGCCAGGACCCAGGCGACCGCCTGGTTGTGAAACTGGACCTCGTCCGGGAACAGGGGCTCGTCGTGGCGCGCGGGCCCGACCTCGTTCTCGCCCGGCACGTCGCTGGCGGTCAGGACCTTGACGACGTCGGGCAAGGCCTCGGCCGCGCCCGCGTCGATCGAGACCACGCGCGCGTGAGCGTGGGGCGAGAGCACGGGCCACGCGTGCAGCGGCGCGGCGAAGCGCGCGAGCAGATCGTCGGTGTAGAGGGCCTCGCCGCTGACGTGACCGGCGGCGCTCTCATGGGGGATGGCTTTACCTACCTGGGTCATGATGACCTCACTCCCTGGCTGTGGACGCGGTGCTGAACCGGCGGCGGCTGAGGCCCGAGGCGTCGGCCGGCGGCGGTCTCGTGGAAGAACTTCTCGAACAGGCGGGCGGTCATCGCCCGGCGGTAGTCGGCGCTGCCGCGGTGGTCGGTCATCGGCGTGAACGCGCTGGCCAGCAAAGGCTCGACGGCGGCCACGGTCTCGCGGGTCCACGGCCGGCCGAGCAGGGCGTCCTCGGCCGCCCGCGCGCGGGCAGGGGTCGCCGCGACGCCGCCGTAGGCGAGGCGAGCCTTGGTGATCGTGCCCCCGTCATCGAGCTCGAGCGCGAACGCGGCCGCGACCGTGGAGATGTCGTCGAGCACGCGCTTGCTGACCTTGTAGAAGTGGGCGTGGGTCGGCGCGCGGCGAGGCACGCGGATCGTCGCGACGATCTCGCCGGGCGCGAGCACGGTCTTGCGATAGCCGGTGAAGAACTCGGCCAGCGCCACGACCCGCGAGCCCGCGCGCGACACGAGCTCGAGCTCGGCGTCGAGGGCCAGCAAGGCCGGGGGCGAGTCGCCGATCGGCGAGGCGTTGACGAGGTTGCCCCCGAGCGTCGCGCGGTTGCGGATCAGCCGGGACGAGAACAGCGGGAACAGCTCGTCGAGCAGCGGGAGCGCGTGATCGAGGCGATGCTCGACGTCCGAGAGGCTCACGCACGCGCCGATCTCGACCTGCTCGTCGCCGAGCTCGACCCGGCGCAGCTCGGCCACGGCCTCGAGCGAGATCAGCACGGGCCAGCGCGCGTGGCGTTGGTTGACCTCGACGACCACGTCGGTGCCCCCCGCGATGATCTTGGCCTCGGGCGTGGCGGCGAGCTGGTCGAGGAGCTCGGCGAGCGACGCCGGCCGCAGCAGTCGGCGCGGGCCCTCGGTCCGCGTGCGCAGCTGGGTCAGCCCGCCGAGGCGCGGCGCAGGTTGCTCAAGTCGGGCGAGGAAGCGGTCGTCGCCCGCGGGCGCGCCGAGGCTGCGCATCGCGTCGCGGATCGGCCGGTAGCCCGTGCAGCGACACAGGTTGCCGGCGATCGCCTCCGGGTCCCAGGCCGGGCGCTCGTGGCGGTAGTACTCGGCGAACATGCTGACGACGAAGCCGGGCGTGCAGTAGCCACACTGCGAGCCGCCCGCCTCGACCATCGCGGCCTGGACCGGGTGCAGCGCCTCGGCGCTCGGGCGCACGCCCTCGACGGTGATCAGCTCGCCGCCGAGGACCGAGCCGAGCAGGGTCAAGCAGCTGTTCACGGGCACGTAGGTGGTCCGCCCCCCCGGGCCCTCGCGGACCAGGGCGACCGCACAGGCTCCGCACTCGCCCTCGGCGCAGCCCTCTTTGGTCCCGACGAGGCCGCGATCGCGCAGAAAGTCGAGCACGGTCGTGTGGGGATCGACGCCAGCCTCGTCGATCGAGAGGGCGCTTCCGTTGACGATCAGGTCGGCCACGGCCGGGATCCTAGCGGATCTCGACCCCCAGCGGCAGCGAGGTCGGGCGTGAAACCTTCGCGGGGGGGCGAGGCGAGCGAACCATCACCGTGTGTGGCACGTTGGTGCCCACACATGGCTACGCCGCGCCTTTGGATGGTCCTGCTCGCGCCTCTCGCTCTGGCGAGTTCGACCAGCGGCTGCGATGGCTCCGCGACGGCGGCCCCCCGCGACAGCGGGGTCAGCGAGCCAAAGACCCCGAGCGCGAAGGTCGACACCGCGCCCGAGCCCGCGCCCGAGCCCGAGCCCGCGCCCGAGCCCGAGCCCGAGCCTGCGCGGATCTCCTGGGGCCACGCCGACCTCGACCCCGACAACGACGACCAGCTCGGCCCGCCCGAGCCCCTCGACGACTGCGAGGAGCAACTCGAGGCCGCGGGCGTGTCGTTCAAGCCCGCGCGGATCGGCGTGGGCAAGAAGCGCGACGGCGTCTACACCTGCGGCGCCCACCAGGTCGTGCGTATCAAGCGGGGCCCCGGCAAGATCGCGTACAGCAAGAACCCGCTGCTGACCTGCACGATGGCCCTGGCGATGGCCGACTTCGAGCGCGTCGCCCAAGAGGAGGCCGAGCGCATCATGGGCGCGCGGATCAAGACCATCGAGCACATGGGCACCTACAACTGCCGCGAGATGGTCAACTTCGACCTCTTGAGCGAGCACAGCTTCGCCAACGGCATCGATCTGAAGGCCTTCACCTTCACCAGCGGTGAGTCGCTGACCGTGCTCGACGACTTCAGGCCAACGGTCGACAATCCCAGTGACCCCAAGACCCTCTTCCTGCGTAGCCTCGCCAACCGGCTCTATGACGAGGAGGTGTTCTCGGTCGTCGTCACGCCCTACTTCGACCACCTCCACCGCAACCACATCCACGTGGATCTGGCCCGCTATCGCGTCGACGGCAGCCGTCCGTAGCCCCTGGCCCTGCTCGCGACCCCAACGTGAGGCAGCCTGGTCGATCGTCGACCACCCCCGCGCCAATGGGACTGGTCGGAATCGAGTCATCGGCCCCGGACGCGGGCCTCGTGGCGGCTCATGGTGGGGTCGTGGTGGGGTCGTGGTGGGATCGTCGGTTGGCACGTGGCGTGCTTGGGACTCCTGCGCTCGCTCGGGCCGATCTTGGGTCGGGCCCCGTGGTAGCCTTCGAGCCAAGCCAAATGAGAGACAAATCCCGCAAGTACCTTCTGACGACCCGACTCGGCGCCGGGGGCATGGGTCAGGTCTGGAGCGCCATCAAGCATGGCGAGGACGGGCTGAGAATGCCCTGCGCGATCAAGGTCCTGTACCCCGCGCTGGCCATGACCGCAGAGGACCGCGAGCGCTTCTTCGGCGAGGCACGGATCGCCGCGCAGCTCGACCACGGGCGCATCGTCAAGGTCATCGACACCAGCGAGGTCCAGGGCTCGCCGTGCCTGGTCATGGAGTGGGTCGACGGCGTCAACCTGCGCGATCTGTTCGAGCGGTCGGAGTCAGCCGGGAGTCGGCGCCTGGGCGTCGACATCTCGCTGTACATCGTCGGCGAGATCCTCTCGGCGCTCGAGTACGCCCACGGCAGAACCGTCGCGGGCGAGCAGGCCGGGGTCGTCCACTACGACGTGACCCCCGGGAACATCCTGATCTCCTCCAGCGGCGAGGTGAAGCTGACCGACTTCGGGATCGCGCGCTTCGCCAAGACCTCGGAGGCGACGATGTCGCGCTCCGTCGGGACTCCCAGGTACATGTCGCCCGAACAGATGACCGGCCGCGTTCGGATGGAGACCGACATCTACAGCCTCGGTGTCGTGCTGCACGAGCTGTTGGAGGGCGAGCGCTTCCTCGCGGGTTGCTCGGTCAACGAATTTCAAGCCAGAGTCCTCGGCGGCCACATCCCCGAGCTCACCCAGCGCGACGTCCCGGTCTGGGTCGACCAGCTCCGGCGACGGATGCTGCAGACCCGGCCCGAGGACCGCCCGAGCGCGGGTGACGCCCACTGGATGATCGTCCAGAACGCGTCGCGCTACCAGGTCGCCGCGCGCGAGCTCAAGGTGCTCTACACGCGCTTCGTCGGCAAGCCGCGCTCGGGCTTCACCGACATACTCGAGCTCCACAAGAACAACCTGGGCTTCTCGGCGTCGCTCTTCAACCAGGGTGACTCGCAGCCGACACCCGCCGAGCCCGACGTGGGCACCCAGGCCGACGCTCCCGCCCAGCCCGACGCCCCTGCCATCTTTCGCCGAGCGGGCGCGGGGACAGCCGACGAGCTGCCCGATCACGTGACGACCGACCGTACGAACACTGGCGCGGCGGCGCCGTGGTTCGACGAGCCGCCTGTCTGTGATCCGACCGTCAGACTGCCTCCGCTCGAGGAGTCCATGCCCGAGCGGCCCGTCGCCCCCGAGCTGGTGTCCGTGCCCTCCGCGGTCGACCTGAGCCCGAGCGCGGGCCCGAAATCGGCACGGACCGCGGTCGCGGCCATGGGCGTCGCCCTGCTCCTGGGCACCGTCTTCGTGTGGTTGGCGATCGAGGCGTTCGGAGAGCCCGACGAATCGACCGCCGAGCTCCGGTCGCCGACCGTGGCCGCGGGTCACGACGCCGGGCTCGAAGCGCAACCGAGGCCGCCCTCGTCGGAGCCTGGGCCCGAACCCGAGGCGCCGGTCGGAGCCGAGCCCACGGCCGAAGTCCCGGAGCCCGAGCCCGAAGTCGCGCCCGCGCCCGAGCCCGAGCCCGAAGTCCCGCCCGCGCCCGAGCCCGAGCCCGAGCCCGAAGTCGTGCCCGCGCCCGAGCCCGAGGTCGTGCCCGCGCCCAAGCCCGAGCCAAAGCCAAAGCCAAAGCCTAAAGCCGGCCCCAAGCCAACGGTCGAGGTCACCTTCGTGATCTCCGGGGTCTCCAACGCCCAGCTCGAGATCGGCAAGCGCGCGCTGTCCTACCGCTCCTTCGCGATGACCAAGCTCCGGCCGGGCAAGTATCCGGTCCGCTGGCGCGAGAGCGACCAGGCCGCCTGGAAGACCCCGGGCACCCTGCGCATCGAGGACGGCCTCGAGCCGGGCGCCTTCTACGACGTCAAGCTCAGCGAGACCAAGCTGATCGCGACCAAGGGCGAGAAGGGATCGGCCAAATGATGCCCGCCATCCGCGAGGCCCCTGGCGTCGGCGAGCTCGTCGGGGATGGCCGCTTCGAGCTGCTCTCGAGCCTCGGCGAAGGTGGCATGAGCGTGGTCTATCACGCCCACGATCACAGCTTGGGCCGCGAGGTCGCGCTCAAGCTGCTCCTGCCTCGCTACGTCGGCCGCCCCGAGCGGGAGCAGCGGCTGCTCAACGAGGCCGAGTATCTGGGTCGGCTCCGGGGTCACCCGCGCATCATCGAGTACGTCGACGTCGGGCGTCTCCACGATCTCAGCGGTTGGCCCTGGTTGGCCACCGAGGTGCTCACCGGCCACACCCTCGACTGGGTGTTCACCCGCGGCAAGCTCGAGATCCCGAGGATCATCGAGATCGCGCGGCAGGTCGCCGAGGCCCTGAGTGCGTGCCACGCCGCGGGCGTCGTGCACCGCGACGCGACGCCAACCAACGTGTTCGTGCTCGACAACTCAAACGGGGCGATCAAACTGTTCGACTTCGGCCACGCCGCCGATCTGCGCGCGCCCAAGATCGAGGTCGGCGCGCCCGGCCGCATCACTGGCGTCCACGATGTCCCGGGCACGCTGGGCTACATGGGACCCGAACAGGTGCGCCAGAGCCCGCCGGATCCGACCATGGACGTGTTCGGCTTCGGCGTGCTGCTGTTCGAGTTGGTCACCCGCCAGCGTCCCTACCCGAACATCGAGGACCGCGGCGCGTACATCAAGGCCCAGCGCGAGGGCACGCTCGAGGCGCCGCGGCTGAACGCCTGGGCCTACGACGCGCCCGAGGAGCTCGCCGAGCTAGTTCACGACTGTACGCGGCGCGCGAGCGACGAGCGGCCGACGATGGAGCAGCTCCTCGCGCAGCTCGATCGGATCGCTCCGCGCGTCGCGGTAGCGACGAACGGCGCTCGCGTGACTCCGCAGGAGGTCCCGGACACGACCGTGAGGGTGCCTCCGGTCGCACATATTGCCGAGCAGCGGGGGGCCGCCCTCGAGACAGGGGGTCCTCCGCCAGCGCAGGGCGAGGCGGCTCCCAGTGAGATCACAGCGTCGCCCGAACCCGAGCGCCCGCCCACGCAGCCGACCGAAGCAGCTCCTCCGCTCGACGGCGGGCCCCCGCGCCGACGGTGGCTCGCGGCCGCTGCCCTGCTGCTCTTCGCGGGGGCGATCGCCTCGGCCGCCTGGCCCCGCGACCGGCATGCCCAGGCCGAGAGCGACGCACCAAGGGCCCTTGTCGAGCCCCAGCCGGAGCCCGAAGGCCCCGAAGACCCCGACCAAGTCGTCCCCGAGCTCGTGCCCGAGTTCGTGCCCGAGCTTCAACCCAAGCCCAAGCCCAAGCCCAAGCCCAAGCCCAAACCCGAACCCAAACCCAACCCCGAACCCGAACCCGAGATCCAACCCGACCTCTGCGACGGCGCCGCCGAGCAGGCTCGCAAGGCCCTCGCCGACCGCAAGTGGCGACGCGCAGTGTCACTGTCGGCGAACCGAAGTTGCTGGTCTTCACAGGCCGAGCGCGCGGCGCTGCGCGTGTCCGCGTTCTCCGAGCTCGGCGAGTGGTCCAAGTGCGTCGAGGCGGGGGCCGGAGCCAAGGATCTCGAGGTCCGCGCCAAAGTCGACGGTTGTCGCATGTTCGCAACCCCCGAGAATTCACCATGACGAAACCCATCCTCGCCCTGTTTCTGAGCGCGCTGCCCCTCTTGGGCTGGCCCCTCCCCACCGCGCACTCGGCCCCACCGCCCGCCTCGCAGACGGCGACCCCACCGGTCGCGCTCGAGGTCCACGTCGACGAGCTCCCCGAGGACGAGCGCGGCGTCGCCCCCGTGATCTTCGACCAGGTGCGCGCGCTCGTGGAAGATGGCGGCTTCGAGCTCACCGACGACGTCGACGACGCGACGGTGCTGAGGGTTCGGCTGCGCTTGATGGAGGCGGGGGATCGCAATTACGGGATCCACTTCGAATTCGTCGACGGTGACACGGTGGAGGCTGCGGTCGAATGGACGGATTGTGTGTTCTGCACCGAGGCGCGGATGCTGCAGAAGCTCGACTCCGTGAAGCCGGATCTGCTCGCGGCGATCGAGGCGCGGCAGCGCTTGGAGCCGGCCTCCGACAGCGGAGACAGCGGGGATGAGCTTGGCGACGACGAGGGTGGTGAGGACGACGGAGGCGTCGTGACCACGCCCAAGCCGATCGGGCCGCTGGGCTTTGCCGGGACGGCGGTGTCGGTCCTGGGCATTGGCGCAGTGATCTGGGGCGCCGTCGAGATGTCGCGCGGGCGGGTCTACGATCAGCCCGCTGGCGACTACTATGAGCGAACCGGCGCCGACCACGCGCCACGAGGTTATGCGCTCTTGGGCGTGGGCGCGGCGGTCACGACCGCTGGCCTCGTCATGCTCGGTGTCGATCTCGGGCGCCGAGCGAAACAACGCAAGCAGGCTCGGGCGCAAGCCCTCGTCTTCCCACTCGTCTCTCCCACTGGATTCAGCCTCGGCGTCTCCGGTAGTTTCTAAGCACGCAGGAGTACAGCCATGCATAAATCACTCATCCCAGTCGTGGCCGGTTTCACTATCGGCTTGAGCATTGCCGCTTGCGGAGATTTTGTCGAGCCGGATCCCGGGCATTGCGCTCGGTCTGACGGAGACTCGGTCTGTGCGAGCCGCTATGGCGACACTCGGCCCTACTGCACGACTCCCGCGTGCGATCCTGGCAGCGATGGATTTGGCGGGTGCGTGGCCGAGGAGCCGACGGCCGAGTGCCATTACGCCTGCGGCGGTGACAACAACATCCTCGACGACGATAGTTGCGTCATGACCGGCGACGGCGACGGCGACGGCGACGGCGATATGGGCGACGGCGATGGCGATGGCGACGGCGACGGCGACGGCCCGTGCATGGGACCGGCCGACTGTACCGACCCAGACCTGCCCTTTTGTGACATGGCCAGCGGGGAGTGCGTTACGTGTGACGCGACGCCCGATGGCGACGCCTCCTGTGCGGAGCTCGACCCCGCCACGCCCGTGTGCGAGGGCGGGGTCTGCGTGCAGTGTGCCGAGGGCAAGGTCGACGCGTGTGTAGATACGACGCCGATCTGTGACCTCGACGCGGGGGGGTGCGTCGGGTGTAGTGACCACGCGCAGTGCCCCGAGAGTGCGTGCAACCTCGCGGACGGGAACTGCTTCGACCCGGCGAGCGTGGTTCATGTGGATGGCGACAATGGATGCGGGACGGGTGATGGCAGCGATGGTGCGCCGTACTGCTCGGTTGCGGAAGCGCTCGGAGCCTCGGGTGTTGAAGCGTTCATCATCTTGCACGAGCGACTGAACGATCTCGAGTACTCGGAGATGACTAACATAGCGAAATCCACGGCGATATTCTCAGCACCAGGAGAATCACCAATAACAAAGGGTCTTGGCGGAAGCCCCGGCATCACTGTGTCGAACACGGGACAACTATTCATACGAGGAATTGAAGTGTCAGGTGGCCCCAACGCAGGCATCGCCGTCAACGGCGGCCAAGCCTGGATCGACGAGTGCCGGATCAACTCCAACACCACCCTCGGCGTGAGCATCAACGGCGGCTCCGCCACCATTCGCCGCTCGCACATCGTCAACAACGACGGCGGCGGCATCCTCGTCGACGGCGGCGGCACGCTCGTGCTCGAGAACAGCTTTATCGGGGGCTCGCAAAACCAGCGAGTCCTGGACATTGCAGATGGTCAGGCAACCATCGGCTACAGTACAATCGGCGCAGGGTTCGGCAACACCTCGCGTTCCATCGCATGCGTCGACGGTGCTAACTCAGTGGTACGAAACAGTCTGATCGTCTCCTACAGTGACCAACCCGAGATCGATTGTCCGAACTTGCAGCAGGTAGCCAACTTCACGGAAGATGGCTCAGGTATGATGTTCGATGATCTATCCGAGTGGTTCGTCGATTTCGAAGGGGGTGACTTCCACCTGTCGGGCACGCACCCCGCAGAAATCGAGTCCGCCGCGACCTGGCAGACCGGTGACCCCGCGACCGACATCGACGGCGACCCACGACCGATGACCGACAACAGCTCCGACTTCGCAGGCGCCGACCGAGTTCCGTGACGGATTCAGGGGCCGAAGACACTACCCAGCCGAGCCGTGACACCATGAACCGCTCCCACACCACTCTGACCTTGCAAGCTGCGGCCCTGGTCATCGCGTTCATCGCCGGAGCCGCGCCCGCCTGCGTGTCCGAGACCCCGCCCCCCAGTCACTGCGCCAACGAGCAAGGCGACGCCACCTGTGCCGCCCTCGACCCCACGACGCCCTTTTGCGACGGTTGCGGGAGCGCCGTCGCAGGCTGCGTCGCCGAGCAGCCCGCAGACGATTCGTGCTACTACGCGTGCGGCGGTGACAACAACATCCTCGACGACGAGAGTTGTGTCATGACCGGGGACGGCGATGGCGACGGCGACGGCGATATGGGCGACGGCGATGGCGATGGCGACGGCGACGGCGACGGCCCGTGCATGGGACCGGCCGACTGTACCGACCCAGACCTGCCCTTTTGTGACATGGCCAGTGGGGAATGCGTGGCGTGTGACGCGACGCCCGATGGCGACGCCTCCTGTGTGGGTCTCGACCCCGCCACGCCCGTGTGCGAGGGCGGGGTCTGCGTGCAGTGTGCCGAGGGCAAGGTCGACGCGTGTGTGGATACGACGCCGATCTGTGACCTCGACGCGGGGGCGTGCGTCGGGTGTAGTGACCACGCGCAGTGCCCCGAGAGTGCGTGCAACCTCGCGGACGGGAACTGCTTCGACCCGGCGAGCGTGGTTCATGTGGATGGTGACTATGGATGCGGGACGGGTGATGGAAGTGAAGCGATGCCATTTTGTTCGGTCGGCGAGGCGCTGGGGGTTCTAGGGCTAGAAGCTGTCGTTATCCTCCACGAGATTGACGGCAACAATTCCTACCAAGAGGACATCGTTGTCCAAGGCGCCACAGCAACATTTTCTGCGGCTGAGGAAAACCCGATTCTTCGAGGATCAAATGGGAAACCCGCGCTAACGGTCGCTGACTCGGGCAACCTCTTCATGCAAGGAATCGCGGTGGTTTCTGGACCGACATCGGGGGTCGCCGTCAACGGCGGCCAAGCCTGGATCGACGAGTGCCGGATCAACTCCAACACCACCCTCGGCGTGAGCATCAACGGCGGCTCCGCCACCATTCGCCGCTCGCACATCGTCAACAACGACGGCGGCGGCATCCTCGTCGACGGCGGCGGCACGCTCGTGCTCGAGAACAGCTTTGTCGGGGGCAACATCCCGAACACTGTTTCCATTGAAATCCTCGACGGCTCGATGGACGCCGCATTCTCAACAATCGTTGCAGGAGCTAATGATTTTGGCATGCCAGCCGCATTACGCTGCACGGACGGCAGCGACATCTCCGCTCGCAACAGCATACTTGTCGCAAGCGCTGCCGATCCCGAAATACAATGCACCAACGCCACCATCGAAGACAATGTCATAGAAGACAACGAAAGCTTTCCCAACAATACCGCTGTCAACTTCAACCCGAACGAGTGGTTCGTCGACTACGCCACCGGTGACTTTCACCTGTCAGACTCGCACCCCGAAGGGATTGACTCTGCCGCCACCTGGCAGCTCGGCGACCCAGGCACCGACATCGACGGCGACCCACGACCGATGACCGACAACAGCTCCGACTTCGCAGGCGCCGACCGAGTTCCGTGACGGATTCAGGGGCCGAAGACACTACCCAACCGCGCCGTGACACCATGAACCGCTCCCACACCACTCTGCCCCTGCAAGCTGCGGCCCTGGTCATCGCGTTCATCGCCGGAGCCGCGCCCGCCTGCGTGTCCGAGACCCCGACCGCCAGTCACTGCGCCAACGAGCAAGGCGACGCCACCTGCCTCGCCCTCGACCCCACGACGCCTTTTTGCGACGGCTGCGGGAGCGCCGTCGCAGGCTGCGTCGCCGAGCAGCCCGCAGACGATTCGTGCTACTACGCGTGCGGCGGTGACAACAACATCCTCGACGACGATAGTTGCGTCATGACCGGGGACGGCGATGGCGACGGCGACGGCGATATGGGCGACGGCGATGGCGATGGCGACGGCGACGGCGACGGCCCGTGCATGGGACCGGCCGACTGTACCGACCCAGACCTGCCCTTTTGTGACATGGCCAGTGGGGAATGCGTGGCGTGTGACGCGACGCCCGATGGCGACGCCTCCTGTGTGGGTCTCGCCCCCGCCACGCCCGTGTGCGAGGGCGGGGTCTGCGTGCAGTGTGCCGAGGGCAAGGTCGACGCGTGTGTGGATACGACGCCGATCTGTGACCTCGACGCGGGGGTGTGCGTCGGGTGTAGTGACCACGCGCAGTGCCCCGAGAGTGCGTGCAACCTCGCGGACGGGAACTGCTTCGACCCGGCGAGCGTGGTTCATGTGGATGGTGACAATGAATGCAACGTTGGCGACGGCAGCGAAGCGATGCCATTTTGCACAATCGGAGAAGCACTCCTTGCGGCCACCGGGGATGCAATGATCATTTTGCATGAACGAAATTTGATTCCCCTAATTTATGCGGAGGCCAACATGATCTCCACCCCTACAGTCATCTTCGCAGCAGACGGCGAAACCCCGAAACTTCAGGGTTCCGGCGGCAACGCGTTCAGCGTCGCAGGGTCCGGAACCCTATACGCAAAGGGGCTCGAAATATCAGGCGGCGACGCAGCGGGCATCTCCCTGAGCGGCCAAGCCTGGATCGACGAGTGCCGGATCAACTCCAACACCACCCTCGGCGTGAGCATCAACGGCGGCTCCGCCACCATTCGCCGCTCGCACATCGTCAACAACGACGGCGGCGGCATCCTCGTCGACGGCGGCGGCACGCTCGTGCTCGAGAACAGCTTTGTCGGGGGCAACATCCCGAACACTGTTTCCATTGAAATCCTCGACGGCTCGATGGACGCCGCATTCTCAACAATCGTTGCAGGAGCTAATGATTTTGGCATGCCAGCCGCATTACGCTGCACGGACGGCAGCGACACCTCCGCTCGCAACAGCATACTTGTCGCAAGCGCTGCCGATCCCGAAATACAATGCACCAACGCCACCATCGAAGACAATGTCATAGAAGACAACGAAAGCTTTCCCAACAATACCGCTGTCAACTTCAACCCGAACGAGTGGTTCGTCGACTACGCCACCGGTGACTTTCACCTGTCAGACTCGCACCCCGAAGGGATTGACTCTGCCGCCACCTGGCAGCTCGGCGACCCAGGCACCGACATCGACGGCGACCCACGACCGATGACCGACAACAGCTCCGACTTCGCAGGCGCCGACCGAGTTCCGTGATGGATTCAGGGCCCGAAGGCACTACCCAGCCGAGCCGTGACACCATGAACCGCTCCCACACCACACTAACCTTGCAAGCTGCGGCCCTGGTCATCGCGTTCATCGCCGGAGCCGCGCCCGCCTGCGTGTCCGAGACCCCGCCCCCCGGTCACTGCGCCAACGAGCAAGGCGACGCCACCTGCCTCGCCCTCGACCCCACCACCCCCTTTTGCGACGGCTGCGGGAGCGCCGTCGCAGGCTGCGTCGCCGAGCGGCCCGCGGTGGCCGGCAAAGACCATTGTACCCAAGCCGAGGACCCCGATGCGTACCTGTTGGCGGCATCTACGATCACCGAACCACGTCCGCTGCTGCGCACGGCGAGGATCATCGCGTGGTCCAACCTCACCCGCGGCAAAGCGGTCAGAGGAGCAGCGCAATGACACCACGCAACATCGTCGCCGCGATCGGAATCACGGCCGGGCTGCCGTGGATGCCCGCGGTCGCCCACGCCCAGGATCCTCCGGCCGAAAGCACGCAATCGATCGGGGCGCCGCTCACGATCACCCTCGAGGTCGACACCGACAAGGTCCCCGACGAGCTGGACTCGCAGGTCGCCGACCTCATCCAAGCCGAAGCAGAGACCCTCGGGCAACAGCACGGGTTCGTCTTCGAAGGTAGCGACCGCCCCGATCTCTCGATGCGAATCGCAGTGTCTCAACCCGAAGGTCAAAGCTCGGTCTTCCTCATCACCTCGTCGGTCGAATTCGAGGGCGCCACGATCAGCAGCGCCACCGAGGACGTCTGCCTGCGCTGTACGGCGAAGGACGTCGCCATGGAGAGCCTCTCGATCTTGCCGGGCGCCGTCGCGCACGCCCGGGACGCTCGCGCGGAGGCGGCCCGCCCTCCTCTTCCCGCCCCGCCGGCCGATGAAGCGTGCGATGCAGGCGTGCTCGAAGAGCCCGCGCCCGCGCTGGGCCCGGTGGCCTACGTGGGCATTGGTGCTGGCGCGCTCGGGCTCGGGGCGACGATCGCTGGCGCGGTGCTGCTCTCGCGTGGAAAGATCTCGACAGACGCCCTGGGAGGCCCGAGCGTCGACTCCATCGACTACCGCCCCCCTGGCGCGGCGCTCGTCGGCGTCGGCCTCGGCGCGCTGGTGATCGGCAAGGTGTTGTTGGCGCTCGATCTCAGCGTCCTGCGCGAGCGCCGGACCAAGGCTCGCGCGGAGCTCACGGGGATCGGCCTGCGCGCTCACGACGGCCCCGGGCTGACGATCCACGGCCGCTTCTGAGCGCGGATTCATTCGAGACATCCACCATGAGCGCGAAGCCACCCAAGGCCGACCTGACCGAGCCGACGACAGGCTCCAACAAGACCAAGACCGCCCGGCGGCCCGGCCAGCTGCGGGTCCGCCTGTTCGACCAAGAGAGCGCCGAGTTCCCCCTCGCCAACGGCTCGACGATCACCTTCGGCCGCAGCCGCGCCGCCAACGTGGTCATCAGCGATCAGTCGGTGAGCAAGGTCCACTTCTCCTTGCGGGTCGTCGACGGCGGCGTCGAGCTCGAGGACTTGGGCTCGAAGAACGGGACCTGGTACGCGAGCCGACGCGTGCGCCGTCTCGTGCTCGTGCCCGGCGACAAGTTCTGGGCCGGGGAGTGCGGCGTCGAGCTGCTCGAGGTCGGCGAGGTCGACGTCGAGATCGCCGCCGACACCGAGTGCGGGCTGCTGTTCGGCGAGAGCGTGGCGATGCGCGAGTTGTTCGCCATGATCGCCAAGCTGGCCCCGGCCCCCCTCGATGTCCTCGTCCAGGGCGAGACCGGCACGGGCAAGGAGCTCACCGCGCGCACGCTCCACGACCTCTCGGGCCGACGCGACCAGCCCTTTGTCGTCCTCGACTGCAGCACGCTGCCCTCGACCCTGGCCGACGCAGCCATCTTCGGCTTCCGCCGGGGCGCGTTCACGGGGGCCGACCACGATCAGCCGGGTCTGTTCGAGCAGGCCGACGGTGGCACGCTCTTCATCGATGAGATCGGTGAGCTCTCGGCGGACCTGCAGCTGAAGTTTCTCCGCGCGCTCGATCGTCGACAGGTCGCGAGGCTCGGAGACGCAGGCAAGCTCCGCACCGTCGATATCCGGGTGGTCGCGGCGACCAACCGGGATCTGAGCGCCGATGTCCGCGCCGGGCGCTTTCGTGAGGATCTCTTCCACCGGGTCGTACATGCGTCGCTGCGCTTGCCGCCCCTGCGCGAGCGCGGGATGGACATGGTCGCGCTCGCAAAGGGCTTCTTGGCCGCGCTGGCCGAGAAGCACGGCGAGCGCATCACGCTGGCCGACGACGCCAAGACGCTGATGGTCACCTACGACTGGCCCGGCAACGTGCGCGAGTTGAAGCACGCAATTCGGCGCGCAGCGTTCGTCTGTCGTGATCGGGTGATTCGCTCGGAGGACCTGCTCCTCGGACGCCCCGACGGATGGGGCTACAAGTTGGCCAAGGCCCTCGATGACGCCAAGAGTCACGAGTACGAAGACCTCCACACCCTCGTCGACAGCATCTACCTGCCGACGGTCCTGTCCGAGTGCCAGACGATCAGCGCGAGCGCGCGGCGCTTGGGGATCACGCGCGGGCGCCTGCGAGCCAAGCTCAAGGCCCTGGGCCTACACGACGCCAGCGACCGATGAGCCGTCCGACGGCTGGGCCAAGCTGACTGTCTCGGTGGGCACGCGCCGCCCCTCGACCAACACGTCGACGCCAGCGAGCAGGTCGTAGTCTCGCTGACCCGGTCGAGGCATCGCGATCGGCAAGCGCACAGGTGGGCGAGCGTGGCCCACCCAGACCAGATTGGCGAGGCCCTCGTCGGGCAGCAGCTCGACAGTCGCCAAGTGGAGGCGATGCTCGAGGCGCCGACCTTCGAACGCGACGAGGACCTCGGGCCTCAGCGCGGGCAGGCACGTGGCGATCGAGCCCTGGTCCGAGAAACCGTGGAGCTCGATCCGCGCGTCCTCGCCGAGCTCGGCGAAGCGCAAGCCCGGTGAGGCGCCGCTTTGAAACCGAGGATCGGGCCGCGGCGACTCGACCTGCTCGGCGTCCACCCAGCCCCCGCGAACCTCGGGGAGCTCGTGCGCGGCGCCTGCGAACTCCGGGTGCGCCAGGCCCAGCAAGGTCGAGCGAGGAAACCATCCTTGTCGCCACCACCCGAACCCAGCCGGGATCGGCGCCTGGGCCCACCGCCGCCGATCACCGATGATCAATCGCGACGGGCTCAGCAGGTGCGACGGCGACTCGAAATTGGGCAGCGCCATGCCGTCGACCATGCTCGGGATGTTGTTGAGCACCCAGCCGCGCCCGGCGGGATTGCGAGGATAGGCCCCCGGATGTTGCTCGGGCGAGAACAAGCGGAAGAGATCGAGCATGTCCTCGACGGGCGCGTGTGGGAGGCTCAGATCGATGCCGCCGTACGCTCGGCGCCAGCTCAGCTCGAGCGCGGTGAAGGGCTCGGGCTCGCTGAACTGCAAGCGACCGCCGCGATGCAGGACCCGTCGGTCTCCGAGCACACGGATCCACTTTTGCCGCCGCCCGACGACGACGCCCGCGTTCATCGTCTGGATCGGGCGACCAGCTGGCGACCGCACGTGACCGCGAACAACGACGTCGGTCCATGGCTTGAGCTCCCATAGATCGGTCTCCTGGACCGTGCAGCCGACGCCGAACTGCTCGTTGGGCCCCTCGGACACCGTGTCGAGGGTCAACGGCAGATCACCTTCGGCGCGCCGCATCGGACCGTGGCTCGGCAGCACGTGGGTCAGCTTGATGAAAACCGCGAGGCGCTGCTCGCGACCGGGGCCGTCGAACAGCATCGTCTTTTGCGAGGCTTCGGTGCTCACGCGATCGCCTCCAGGCGAGCGGCGCCGCACTCGAGTTCGGAGCAACGGAGGCGAACGACCCTCGGGACCTCGCGGGCGTAGTCGTAGCGAAACACAACTCGGTGGGTGAGCACGAGCTCGCGCTGGGTCGGGAGCACCAAGATCGTGTCGATCTCGCCGACGAAGGTGTGGTCTGCCGCGCCGAGCGATACCTGCGCGACCACCCCAGTCCCAGGCAGCGAATACTCCCGGCCCGCCTCGCGCTCGGGCGTCAGGTTGTGAAGCCGCAAGGTCGCCCCCGGCGGGTAGCAAGTCAGCCTGTGCGCCGGGACCGCGACGTTGTAGATCTCCCGGGTCAAGCCCCGGCCGTCGACGCCGACCTCCGCGAGCGCGTCCGCAGTGTAGCTGGTCCCGAGCGGCAGGGGACAAAAGGACACCGGTCGGGGCCGATCCTCAATCGCCTGGATCAGCTCGCCGGGATTCTCGATGTTGGGCAGCGCGACCCCCTCCGCCGCGCGAGGGTCGAGCACGTAGCCCCTCCCGAGCTGGTTGTCGACGCACGGCACCTCACTGCCGTTGACCACGGCGTGGCCACCAAACGCTCGCGCCCACGTGATCGGCATCTCCACGAAGGGGGCAGGATCGCTGGCGGTCCAGCCCGGCCAGCGCTTTTGCCACTGTCGATCTCCGATCACCGCCAGACCAAAGTAGTCGTCGTCGATCGACATCCCCGCCATCAGCGCTGACGTTGGCCTGCCCCGGGTGCGAACGCCGTTGCGAGCGCGAGAAGATCGACGCCGAGCTTGCCGTAGCCCGCGTCAGGCGGAAATTCCACGCCATCGATGCTCGACGGTTTGAGCGCCACCGGTCGCTGACGCCCGCGCAGCTCGAGACGACCGGCGTCGGTCATCGCGTAGGTCGCCTTCGCGACGATCGTCGCGACCATGAGGTCTTCGGACAAGATCGTCCGCAGCATGTAGGCCTCGAGCGGGGATTCATTGAGCAGGATCATGTCGCCGTGGCCTCCCCCGCGGTCGCGTAATTTGGGTTGTCTGTGAGCATCTCGTCAACCTCGGGCTGGTAGAACGCCTCCTTCAACGCGTTCGTCGTCACCCCCCGCAACCCTTTTGTCTCGATCGCGCAAGGGACTCCGTCGAACTCACCCCACCACAAGATGGTGCCCTTGCCGTCGGCGACGCTGTAGCTGAAGAGCCCATAGGGCATCTTCAGGCTGGCGTCGAGGATCAACGACTTGAGTACGCCGTCATACGCAGACTTCCTCACGACCTCGACGGCGAGCGCGCCGCCGATCTCACCGCGCTCGACGTCGGGACAATCGCCCCGGGCGTGCTGTTGAATCACGAGGAACTCGTGGTCGAGTTCGGGCCGACCGTCGGCGACGACCCTGAACCGGCGACCGGGCGCGAGACCGGTCACATTGGCGACACCGCGCATTGACCGGTCACCCCGTCGCGCGTGGGCGAGTTCCCGATTCACCCGCGGCTCCGGGTCGGTCTCGACGATCCGACCGTGATGATAGACCTCGCGCGCGCTCAGACCACCGCCGGGCTCACCCCTTCGCGCGGTCGTTGGCGTCGACGGGCTGAGCCAGTCAAAGGTCCGCCGAACGACGGTGGTCGGGCGCAGCGAGCCTGCCCAAGTCAGGCGCTGAATGCTCTCGACCGCGGCCTCGTGCTCTCCAGTAGCGATGATCGCCAGGGTCGGTTCATCGTCGAGGGTCGCGACCTCGGGCCAGCGCTCGGCGCTGTCCTCGAGGACCATGACCTCGCGCCCGGTCCCTCGATCGTGGTCGAAGTGGTAGCTGATGCCTTCGTCTTCGAGCAAGCGCGAGACAAAGCTGAGATCGCTCTCTTGGTACTGGACCACGTACTCTCGTGACTCGTAGCGCTCGCGTAGACCACAGGTTTCGAGTTCACGGCCGTAGTCCACGAATGGCGCGCTCAGGATCTCTTCGACGATGGCCAGAGCCGACATCTGCTGCCACAGCCGGGTGTCAACGCGCTGCTCGAGCAAGCGCAGCGCCGGAACGACAACGACACGGACCGAGCGCTGGCCCTCGACATGCTCACGCAGTTCGATAGCCAAGATCACACCGCACACGCTGCGCATGACGCCGTCGCGGTCGATGGTGAGCTCGCAGTTCGACGCCATCAGGACATCGGGGTCGAGCGAGACGGCGTCAGCCAAGAGGTCGACGGTCAGCTCGTAGGGCCGTGACAGCCCCTCATTGAGTTCGATGCGTCGAACTCGCCATGGCATGTCGGGCACCGCTTCGCAGACGAAGTCATATTCGACGCGTGGGAGCGGCCGGTCGACCGTCAACGCCTCGCCGAGGTCGTGGATTCGTGGATCTATCTGCATGGAAACCACACAAATGAGCGGGGAGGGACGGCCCGGTCGGGACCGGGCCGGGCCCTCCCCCGGCTCTTGTTAGGCGCTCTCGCGCCAGCTATCGGTGTGCTCGACGCCCCCGTCTTCGTAGGTCCAGGTGATCGTGTGGAACACGATCGCGACCTCCTCCGTGGGCGGCTCTTCGGAGCTCGCGGGGTCGATCGCGTCGGGCGACACACGCTTGATGTGCGAGATCCGAGCGCCCGAGATCGCGACGGTGAAGAACTGCTCCGTCGTGCCATCGCCATCGGGGCTCGGTCGATAGAACCTGAACACCGCCTCGATGTTCTCGTTGTTGCACAGCGCCTTGGCCAGCAGGGGCGAGGACTTGTCGATGCGCTTGCGCAGCACGATCGGTTCGTAGGTCCGACGACCCGTCGCGACGCCGGAGCCCTTCTCCCGCGCGGTGCGAACCGAGTCTGCGAAGTACAGACACTCGATCGTGTCCTCTCGACCCATGCTGGTTTGTGTACTCTCGCCAGCAACTTCGATGCCGTTGGCCTTGAGCCACACGTGGACGGTTTCTGCCATTTTTCTGATTACACCTTTCCGGTCAGTGACCGTCGCCCACCTGAGCAAGCGCCGTGCCACGTTCCGAAGGAAGCACAGCCCGGTCTGACGACGGGAGTGACGCAAAACCAGCCACACGAGTCGATCGGAGGTGACGCGGGGTCGGTCAGACTCGGGCCTGACGCGATCCGAGCCAGCTGAGGTGCGCCGATCTGACCGGTCTCGACGCAGTCCCTGGCCTCAGCGAATCCACAGCGCCTCGATCCCAAGGCACGTGCCTTGCTTCGGCCGGGCCGAATGACCAACAACGTCAATTCCCTCGGTCTCGTTCGCAGGGGAGAGATCGAGTCGTGCGCATGCGTAACACGCACTCACTCGCGCGGGCGTCGGATGGACCATGAGCGCCGCTACGAGTGGCAATCTCCTGTGCGAACTGCGTGTGGGCGTGCCCCTCGTCTTGGTGCTCGGCGGCCGCCGCCGCCTGGTCACATCGATGATCCGCAGTATCGAACCGGTGTCGATCGACCTCATGTTCATCGAGACCTCGAACAGCCGCTACCGCGTTCGTCGGGTCGTCCCGTGCGGGCAGGGTGTCGAGGCCTGACGATCCGCGCGCGCTGGCGCCGCCGAAGCCGCGGGCCGCCGCTTCGAAGTTGTCTTCGACGTCGGTCAAGATCGCCGCCGAGACCCAAGGAGGGAAAGAGCGTAGACTCTGGACCGTGACCTGCTCCACGCGCTTTGTGATCCCGCTGGCGGGCGCGGCCTCGCTCGCGCTGACGCTGTGCGCGTCGGCCTGCTCCGACGACACCATCAGCGCCGAGGCCGGCGACGCCGACACGGGCCCCGGAGAGACCGGCGGCAGCGTCGACACGGGCGAGCCCGTACCGGAGCCCGAGCTCGGCGGACCCGCGAGGGGCATCTCGATCGTCGCCGTCGAGGCCAACCAGGGCACCGCCATCCAGCTGACCGAGGGCGGCACCTGGATCGAGCCGGACGAGCGCAACGCCTACCTGATCCGCGACCGCGACACCCTGATCCGCTTCCAGCACGTGATCGACGATCCGAGCGCGTGGATCGCCCGGGATCTGACCGGCTTCTTGCACGTCTACCCGGCCGACGGGGGCGAAGAGATCATCCGCGAGCGCAAGCTGTTCGTGACCGGCGACTCGGACGCCCGCGACATCGCGAGCAACTTCTACTTCAGCCTGCTCGCGAGCGAGGCCCGGCCGGGCTCGCGCTTTTGGCTCGAGCTGCGCGAGTCCGACGACTCGATCGACGTGTCGAGCCTGAGCGAGGGCCTGACGACCGTCCCTGCCGAGCCCGCGCCGATCGGCTTCGAAAACACGCCGCTCGAGTTCAAAGTCATGATCGTGCCCGTCGACTATCAGTGGGTCGACCCGCCGCGCTACCCCGACATCACCGAGGAAGACGTCCAGCTCTTCCACGACGCGCTGCTCCAACAAAACCCGGTCCAGACCATCGACATCCAGATCCGCGAGCAGCCGCTGGTCTGGGACAACCAGCTGACCAACCTCGGCGCGCTGCTCGGGCCAACCCGCGCGCTCAAGATCGACGACGGGGCCCCGGCCAACGTCTACTATCACGCGCTCGTCGACGTCGGCAGCTCGGGGGTCAACATGGTCGCGGGCATCGCCAACATCGCCGACTCGAGCATGAACGACAGCGACCGCCGCGTGGCCGCGACCGTGTATTTCAAGCACTACGATCCCGGCGACGAGGAGACGGGCGAGGAGCCCCAGACCTTCCCACCGACCGGCAGCGCGCGGACCTGGGTCCACGAGCTCGGCCACAACCAGGGCCTCAGCCACGTGTTTTGCCCCGGCGGCAACTCGGCCGGCGACGATCCCTCGTATCCCTACATGGACGGGAAGATCGGCGTGCACGGGTTCGGGATCCGCGACTTTCACATGTACACACCGGGCGCGGCCCACGACTACATGAGCTACTGCGGCAATTCGTGGGTCTCGGACTGGACGTGGAACAAGACCTACTCGCGGATCTCGACGCTGACCTCGTGGGACTACGGCGCTCCCCCGGCGCCCGGGCCCGAGACCTCGCAGATCCTGGTCGGGATGCTCTTCGCCGACGGGACCGAGGACTGGTGGGTCTACGACGCCGTGGCCCCGAGCGCGCGCAGCAGCTCGCAGGCCCTCGAGTACTGGCGCGACGGGGAGCTGGTCGGCATGGAGTACGCCGAGGTCTCGATGCTCAGTGATGAGCAGACGATGGTCGTCACGGCGCCGCTGGCCGTGGATGGGCTCGAGCTCGACGCGGTCACCCCGCTCAGTCGGCTCAGTCGGATCAGTCGGATCGATCAACGCGGGGTTCGACGCGAGATCGAGCTCGAGCGCGTGATGGTTGGCCGCGACTTCGCCCGCGCGGCCAGCGTTCGGGCGTCGCAGCCCGGCGAGTAGCAAGCCCTCGCGCCAGCGGCCGGCGCCGACGCGGATCAGTCGAGGTGGTAGATCTCGCGGATGCCCTCGAGGATGTCCACGAAGGGCACCTTGAGATCCTCGAGCAGCCCGTCCTCGAGCCCGAAGCACCACCCGTGGACGGTCGGGAAGCCGTGCTCGCGGTAGTTACGCTGGACCCACGAGGTCTTGATCACGTTCACGCACTGCTCTTCGACGTTGAGCTGGACGAGCCGGCGGTAGCGCTCCCGCTCGTCGGGGATCGCCATGAGCTCGTCGTGGTGGATCCGAAACACGTCACGGACCTCGCGCAGCCAGCCGTTGAGCTGGCCGAGGTCTTCGGAGCGCATCGCGGCCTGGATCCCACCGCAGCCGTAGTGACCGCAGACGACGACGTGGCGGACCTTGAGGACATCGACCGCGTACTGGATCACCGACTGCGCGTTGGAGTCGGTGTTGACGACCAGGTTGGCGATGTTGCGGTGAACGAAGACGTCACCGGGGTCGAGCCCCATGATCTCGTTGGCCGGAACCCGGCTGTCGGCGCAGCCAATGTAGAGGACCTCGGGCTTTTGCCCGCTCGCGAGCCGCTTGAAGTACTCGGGGTCGCTCTCGCTGCGCTGCCTCGCCCAGCGGCGATTGTTCTCGAACACGCGTGAAAAGAGGTCGGGTGTGTCAGTAGGCACGGCGAGACGCTACCACGCACACACAGGGCCCAAAGCGGATCACAGCTGCCCGCGCGCGTGCGCGACGAGGAGCAGGTGGACAGCGAGATCGACGCCCGATGCGTTCGAAGTCGTGACCGTGCGCGACTTGCTGCCGGCCTCGCCGCCGCTGGTGCTCGTGGAGCTCTTGCGCCGCGAGGTCCGCAGCCGATCGTCGTAGTAGGCGCCCGGGCAAAAGCTCCGTAGCCGCGCACACAGGGCCGCAAAACTCTCGTGGCTCGAGTGGCCCATCGCCTCGCCGAGTCCGGTGTAGCGCAGGTGGTGCTGGCAAAAGACCATCGGGTCAGCCCAGCCATGACGGATCAGGTAGATGCGCTCCTCGGACTCCGACTCGGTCGCGCGTACCGTCGAGCTCTTCTTGGCGGTCATGGGTACGCCGCCCGCGAGCAGAGTCTGGGAGACGCTGAGCTTCTTGACGGTTTTTTGCTCGGTGGTCTGGTGGTCGGCGAGGACCATGGCGTGGAACAGGGCGTAGACCTCGCCGGCCCGGAGCTCGGCGCGCTCGCGCCCGACCCCCTGCGTGCGCAGGACCTCGCCGTCGAACTCGAACTCGCGCGGCTGGTGCATGGCGTCGGCGCCGGGGACCGTGCTCGCGCTGCAGCCGACCGCGCCGTGGCCCCACTCGCGCAGCTTGGCCATCAGGCTCGACGCGGCCTCGCGCTCGGGCATCCGCGCGACGACGACCGGCAGCGGCCCGCTCAGGCGCATGCGCAGGTCGTAGGGGAACAGGTCGAGGATCTTGGCCAGCTCGGGCAGCTGCGCGGCGAAGCCCGGGCCCCAGCGGGTGATCGCGACGATGAACATGTGGCCGTTCTACTCGGCGGTCCCGAACAGGATGTCAGGCAGCGGGGTGATCGACGCGTAGTTGCCCCCGCGCATGCTGCGGTGGTGACGGGCGTGCTTGCGGACCATGTACGCGACCGGCCGCAGCCAGCGGCTGCGAAAGTCGAGGCCCGAGTGGATCACGATGTTGAGCCACGAGTAGACCAGCAAGATCACCGCGAAGGCCGGGAGCGAGACCGGCCCGACCAGCGCGAGGCAGACCATCAACAAGATCACGCCGAGGCTGTTCTCGACCGGATGGACGTAGAGGCTCTCGATCGCCGTCGGGTACTTGACGGTGTGATGGAGCACGTGGACCGAGCGCAGCAGCTGCCACTCGTGAAACAAGAACCGGTGGAGGCAATAGTAGAGCAGGTCGTAGGCGCCGAGGGTCACGACCACGTCGGCGACGAGCTCGAGCGCGGTGGTCTCCTCGGCGTGAAACAACCACGGCGAGGCCAGGTAGCTCAGCCCGACGACCAGCGCGCCCGAGAGCAGCGTGTTGGGCACGACGAGGCGCACGATCCGGCCGTAGTTCTTGGCCTTGAGCGGGTAGATCTTGTAGCCGTCGCTCGCCCGCGAGATGTAGAGGATGTAGAGCAGGGCCTGGACCAGCGCCGAAGCCGACAGGACCGCGATCAGGATGGAGTGCAGAGCCATGGTGTGAGGGCGCCACCGCGCCGAGCCGGGGACCGTAGCACTGGCGCTGGGCTCGCGTGCGGAGCGAGATCACAGCTCGCCTTCAAGAGAAGTCCCCCATCAGCGCCACGTGCGCCTGCTCGCAGCGCGATACTTTTCTTGGAGCCGCGGCTACTTGCGGGTGTAGCTGACCTTGTAGGTCATCGGGGTCTCGAGCTGATCCGCGACCAGCTTGTGGTGCACGGTCAGCTTCTTGCGGTCCGAAGACAGCACATAGACGATCGTCTTGGTCGCGTCCGGGGCCTGGAACACGTGGATCATCTTGCCCTTCTTTTGGCGGACGCGAACCTTGTACTTGTCGCCGCTGTACTTCATCGTCGTCGTCGGCCCGTCGATGACCACGCTCATCGAGTTCCCGGTCATCTTCCAGGTCATGTCGAGCTTGTCACCCGAGACCGAGATCTTGACGGGGTCCTCGATGAGCTGGGTCTTGGCCAGACGCTTGCGCGCGATGCCGCGGATGATCCCCGCGACCTCCATGGCGGCGGCCTCGATCGCCTCGGCGAGCTTCGCTCGCTGGGCGCTGCCGCCCGAGTAGGTCCAGGTGCCCGAGAAGTCGGCCATCGTGATCGGTGGCGGCGGCGCGGGCTTGGCGGGCTCCGGCTCCGGCTCCGGCTCGGCCAAGGGGGCCGGCTCGGGCGGCGGCTCGACCTCGGAGCCAGCCTCGGAGCCAGCCTCGGAGCCAGCCTCTTCAGCGCCGGGCTCGGGATCCGCCGGGGCCGGCTCGTCGGCAGAAGCGGCGACCGCCTTCTCGCCGCTGCCGCCCTGCCCGGACTGGGGCGATGGCGCGTTCGCGGCGGCCAGCTTCGGGGCCTCGGCAGTCGCCGCCGCGTCATCGCTCGGGGCCGCGGGCTCGCCCGCGGGCTCGCCATCAGTCTCGCCATCGGTCTCGCCATCGACGGCGACCGCGTCTGCCGGGTCGGCCTCGACGCTCGGGTCATCCACGGCGGCCGGCTCCACAGCGGCCGCGACCTCGGCCGCGGCGCCGCCCTCACCGGTATCGATCGCGTCGACCCAGGGATCGTCGAGAGGATCGACCTCGGGCAGCTCCTCGAGCTTGTCCTTGCACGCCGCGGTCGACAGCAACAGACCCAGCATCAGCACGGTGGCGCGCCGACCCGCGCTCGAGGTTCCCGGAGTACGCATTCGCACAGCCTATCAATTTTTTGACGCCCGCGGGACGACCGACGCTCCTCGCCATGGCTGTGATCGTCGAGTAACTGGGCGCAGCTCACTCGCCACGCGCGAGCGCGACCGGCCCCGCGGGTCGCCGCGGACCGCCCTCGCGCGGGTGTCGAGCTCGCCCGGCAGATCGCTCGCGCGACGTGCCATAGTCCCGCGCATCATGGCTGTCTCCGACCAAGTCCCCACCAACTCCGGGTTCCGAGCCAAGACCGACGGCGCGGATGTCATCGCGGATCTCGAGCTCACAGGAAAGACGGCGATCGTCACCGGTGGGTACAGCGGCATCGGCCTGGAGACGACCCGCGCGCTCGCGGCCAAGGGCGTGTCGGTGATCGTTCCGGTCCGATCGCCAGACAAGGCGGCCAAGAGCCTCGCGGGCATCGAGGGCGACGTCAAAACCCTGGCCCTCGACCTCGCCGATCTCGCGTCCGTACGCAGCTTCGCCCAGGCCGCGCTCGACCAGCTCGAGCGCCTCGACATGTTGATCAACAACGCGGGCATCATGGCCTGCCCCGAGGCCCGGGTCGGCCCGGGCTGGGAGTCTCAGTTCGGGGTCAACCACATGGGCCACTTCGCGCTGACGCAGGCGCTGCTGCCCCTGCTCGAGAAGACCGAGGGCGCCCGGGTCATCGCGCTGTCGTCGACCGGTCACAAGATCAGCGATGTTCGCTGGGACGACATCCAGTTCGAGCGCGAGCCCTACGAAAAGTGGCGAGCGTACGGGCAGGCGAAGACCGCGAACGCCCTGTTCGCCAACGCCTTGTCGCGCCGCCTTCGTGACAAGGGTGGGCTCGCCTTCGCCGTCCACCCCGGCGGGATCTTCACCCCGCTCCAGCGCCACCTGACCAAAGAAGAGATGGTCGCGTTCGGCTGGATCGACGAAAACGGAGAGCCCGCCGCCCTCGCCAAGGCCGGGTTCAAGACGCCCGAGCAGGGCTGCTCCACGACCTTGTGGGCCGCGACGACGGAGCGACTCGTGGGCAAGCCCGGCGTGTACTGCGAAGACTGCGACGTCGCCAAGCCCACCGATCCGAGCTCCCCCACCGCGCGCTACGCCGGGGTGAACGACTACGCCTGCAGCGACGAGTCGGCCGAGAAGCTGTGGCAGATCAGCGAGTCCCTGCTGGCCGACGCCTGACGCTCGCGCCGCCCTCACCGGCCCTCGCGACCCAACTAGAGGACTGCCTTTCGGCCGACAAAATCCTCGACAAATGGCTCCGCCGCCAACCCCCGAGCCGGTCCCAACGCGCCTCGCTTGGATCACACTCGTGGGTCCGACCCGCACCCGCTCTCGCGCCCGCGGCCGCTCCTCGGCCCCGCGTCCGCGAGCGGCCGCGGTCCGGCGGAGGATCCGATGGGCAACTCGCTGCTGTCGAAGTATCTCACCCCCGAGCTCGAGGGTCGGCTGGCCACGCGCGCGACCCCGGCTGGCTGGACCCTGAGCGATCTGACCCGCTGCGGGCGCGCGTACCCGAACTGCACGATCGGCGTGCACGCTGGCGACGCCGCCTCCTACGAGGTCTTCGCGCCCCTGCTCAACCCGATCATCGAGCACGTCCACGGGCGCAGCTCGGCCGCGCCGGTCCGCGGGTCCAGCGAGCGAGCGCGCGTCGCAGCTCACCTCCGCGACGACCTCGCGGTCCTCTCGACCACGGTCCGCGTCACGCGAAACCTCCGCAGCGCTCAGTTCCCCGCGCTGATCGGGCGCCGCGGTCGGCTCGAGGCCGAGCGCCGCATCGCCGCGGCCCTCGACGCCCTCGGTCCCCGCTTCGAAGGTCGCTACCACCCCCTCGCCGAGCTCCCGGTCCTGCGTCGACGGACCCTCGACGCCCAAGACCTCGTGTTCGACGACGACGATCGCTACCTCGTGGCCGCGGGCATCACCCGGGACTGGCCCGAGGGCCGCGGCCTGTGGTGCAGCGTCGACCGCCGCCTGGTCGTGTGGGTCAACGAAGAAGATCACCTGCGCATCATCAGCACGAGCCCGAGCGGCGACCTGCCCGCGTGTCTGGCGAGGGTCCGCAAGCTCGCCGCGGCACTCGAGGAGCTGCTCGGCTTTCACCACGATGACCGCCTCGGCTTCCTGACCAGCTGCCCGAGCAACGTCGGCACCGGCCTGCGCGCGAGCGCGAGGCTCCGGCTGCCACGGCTGGCGAGCCGGCCGAAGGAGCTCGACGAGCTCGTCGAGGAGCACGGCCTCATGCTTCGCAAAGGACGCGGCGAGGGGATCTTCGTCGTCGGCAACCGTCGCTGCCTCGGCGCGTCCGAGGTCGAGAGCGTCGAGCGCCTCGCCGAGGGGGTGTGCGAGCTGCTCACGGTCGAGCGCGCAGCTTGAGATCTCCCGGCGCCGAGCTCCGTGGCCCCCCGTCGTCACAGGTGCGTTCGCCGCGTTTGGGCGCGCGAGCGCCTTCTTTGGCCCGGTATGGGTGCTCAGCTGTGCACCCTCAGAGCCACGCGGTGCCGCCGCAGACCCTCTCTTGGACTCAAAGGTCCGAGAAACCCGTGCTGGTTGGGCCCTAAGTGTGCGAAGCTACCCAGGAATCTTGACGCTCGGCCGCGTGCGCTGGTAGCGTGCCGTGGCTTCGGCCTCCGCCGTGAGCGTGCCTCTCTCTTCCCGGAACCCCATGCGGAAGCTCTTCGGTTTCTTGCCTGTCTTCGGCCTGGTGATGGGTCTGAGTCAGGTCGCCAACGCCGCCGAGGTCACGCGCGTCGCCTCGTCCTTTGATCAGGACTTCAACGGCAACGCCTTCGACCTTCACTTCGGCGTCTCTTACGACTTCGACTTCAAAAAAGCGGCGATCCTCCGCGAGTGGGGGGCCGGCGGGAAGAACAACCTCGCCCGCGACCTCGTGTACCGGCAGTTCCGGCACACGGTCACGCCCACGATCGAGATCGGCCTGTGGCACGATCTGTCGGTCTACGTGTCGTTGCCGGTCGTCGTGTCGGACAACCGTAACTACGAGTTCGACCAGGAAGAGGGCGGGGACTGCGTGTTCCCCCAGAACCCCTCGACGACCAACTACAATCCGGGCTCCGCGACCTGCGTCAACAAGACCAACTCGACCAGCATCCGCGACGGCATCGTGCCCCGCGACGGCTTCGACGCGTTCGAAGACACGAGCCCCTACAGCCAGTTCACCGACCCCGAGACCGACATGATCTTCCGCTCGCCCACGCGGCGCGGCCTCGATCAGCTCCACGTCGGCATGAAGATCGGGCTCCTCAGCCAGGCGCGCAAGTCGCACCTGCCCAACTGGCTCCTCGGCCTCGAGGGTCGCTTTGCGATCGGCAAGCCGATGACCTTCAGCCGGTCGATCCAGACCGACGATCCCGCCGGCAACCACCGCGTCGGCCGCGGCATACACGAGCTCGGCGTGTGGACCGCGCTCAGCCGTCGCTACCGCTGGCTCGAGCCTTTCTTCGGCGCTCACTGGCGCCAGTCGCTGCGCGCGGGCTCGACCCAGTTCGACAACTGGGGCTCGACCCAGGGCGATGTCAACCCACAGTCCGAGACCGGGGCCTACTTCGGCGCCGAGATCATCCCGTGGGAGAACAAGACCCAGAACAAAAAATTCTCGATCGTGCTCACGGGCTCGGCGGTCCTTCACTACAACGGCCGCGCCTACTCGGAAGTGTGGGAGCTGCTGTCCGACAGCCCGGCGCTCGTCGGTGACTACAGCCCGGGCAACGGCCAGGGCTGCAACCCCGCAGACTCGCTGGCCCACGCCGCCGCCAACCCCCTCGATCCCGAGGCCAACGGCGGCTACGTCGCCGCGGGCGGGCAGGACTGCGCCGCCTTCAACGGCATCACCACGATCGACGACTACAGCACCTTCGGCCTCAACGCCGGGCTCAACTTCCACATGAGCAAGGTCGCGCGGCTCAACTTCGGCGTCGACATGTCGACCGACACCCGCCACTTCGTGACCACGGCCAGCCGCGGTGACGGTGCGGTGAGCGGTGACCCGGATCTCGTCGAGCCCGACAGCGCCGACGTGAATCCAGTCCGGCGCGATGTCGTGGACAACATCGGTCGGCGCTACGCGGTCGACGACGTGTTCAACGTCAACGCGTACTTCAACTTCATCGTGACGTTTTAGTTTTTGGGAGGGACCGTAGCCGGTCCCTCCCCCGCTAACGCGGGGCCCCCTCCCCCTGGTCGGGCCGTTGGTTGGCTTCGCCAACTCCCTCGCCGTCGTCTGTGGGGCCTCGACGGCCTTGAGCGGTTGGTCGGGCCGTTGGGTGGCTGCGCCCGGGAAAACCGGGCAACTCCCTCGTCGGAAAACCGGGCGGGAAGCGGGAAAACCGGGCGGGGAGTCTTTCCAGCAACGTCGTCCGCCCGAGGCCCGAGTCGCCTCGCGAGCACGGAAAACCGGGCGGGGGGAAAACCGGGCGGGGAGTCTTTCCGGAAAACCGGGCGGGGAGTCTTTCCAGCAACGTCGTCCGCCCGAGGCCCGAGTCGCCTCGCGAGCACGGACAATTCGAAAATTCACGCCCATCTTCGGCCTGAGAAGGCCAATTCTCCGGTCACGCGCACACCCCACCACCCACCCGTGGCCACGACACAATTACCATCCCGCGGGATCGCCTCGAGCCACCCCGCCTTTCCCCATGTCGCAGGTTCACGAGGGCGGATGTTGGGCCACACTGACCCCAGCGAATCGACGCAGCCAGTAGGTCCCCGCCGGAAACACAGCAGGCTTCCCCATCCGCCACGCCGCTCGCGCCTCCGCGTATTTGCGCTCCCAGTCGCGGTCCCGCTGCAGCTGCGCCAAGCGTCGCCAAACGGACGACGCCGCAACCTTGGGCGCGACAGTGAAGCGCTCCTCAAAGCTCATCGCCACCCGGTTCCAGTGTTGTCGCGCGAGCTTGCGCGGCCCCATGAACCGTCGGCTTTGGGCACGAAAGTCGGCCTGAATCTCGAGCTCAACGTCGCGCACCGCTGCAGCGAGCTTGTCGTACAGCGCGTCGTCGTCGAGCTCGCTGAAGATCGGCGGTCGGACCAGGGTCAGCGCCGCCTCTTCGGGCATGTTGCCGTCAGGGTCGAACAGCCCCTCGGGCCGCTTGAAGGTCCGCGTCTCGCCAAAACGCCAGTCCGCGGTGGTGAATCCCGGCCAGAGCCGCGCCCACTTCACGAGGCCCGCATCGACCGGATTAGCGATGGTGTACACGAGATCCTTGAACGTCTCGTCATCGTTCGGGCGGCAGGTGTCGCAGGGTCCGTCGCCACTCCAGACGGAGTCGAAGCGCCCGCGTTGGGCGTTGATGCCACGGGCGATCAAGCTGTTGAACAGCTGCTTCCAGGGGACGAGATCGCCGCGCGGGTCGGTGAGGTCGATGTGGTAGTGGTCCGACATCATCACGGCCGCGTGGATCTGAACGCCGAACTTGGCGGCGGTGTACGCGAGGCAGTAGCCGATGAAGTTGACGATCTCGTCGGGAGCGCGGCCGGGGGCGAGGAACATGCGACGCTCGAGGCACCGCCTCGTGACCTTGTAGCTGGTCGACGGGAGAATCGGCCGCGCGCGGACCCGCGGGTGGGGCCGTGCCTGGCCTCGGGCCCGGTTCGCGGCCCGGCGGTCGGAGCTGGCTTGTTTGCGGGCGGAGGAGATAGCCACGCGAGGGTGTCGGCCCCCGGGTGACGGTGTTGCAGGATTTTGGTTGGCCCACCGGGGCCCACCGGACTCCGAGTCCGGTTGCCCCCGTTGTCCGGTTGCCCGCCCGCAGTCACTGATCAAAGGATCAAATTGCAGACTCCGAGTCCGGTTGCCCGCCCCCGGTTCCAGTCCGTTCGCTGATCAAAGGATCAAATTGCAGACTCCGAGTCCGGTTGCCCCCGGTTGTCAGCAAGTCCGTTCGCTGATCAAAGGATCAAATTGCAGACTCCGAGTCCGGTTGCCCCCCTGCAGACTCCGAGTCCGGTTGCCCCCCGATCGCCCGCGGCTGGCTGATCAAAGGATCAAATTGCAGACTCCGAGTCCGGTTGCCCCCGCCGGTTGATCAAAGGATCAAATTGCAGACTCCGAGTCCGGTTGCCCGGTTGCCCCTGAGTCCGGTTGCCCGGAGCCTCGAAAGGATCAAATTGCAGACTCCGAGTCCGGTTGCCCCCACGGCCTGGGGCTCACGGCCTCAGGCGACTGTAGAGCTCGCGGGCGTCGAGGCCGGTCAGGGCGGCGAGGGCCTTGGCGCGGGCGCGGGGCTTGAGGGCGGGATCCAGCATCACGTCGAGCACGGCTCGGGCCGCCTGCTCGGACGGGTCGTCTTCGTTGGACTCGTCGGCGCGGCCCTCGATGACCACGGTGACCTCGCCGCGCAGCGGCTCGGTCACGCGCTCGGCCAGCTCCGACGCGGTCCCGCGCAGGAATTCCTGGTGGAGCTTGCTCAGCTCGCGGGCGACGAGCACCCGCCGCTCCCCGACGCGCTTGCTCAGATCCCGCAGCAGCGCGGGCGTGCGGTTGCCGGCCTCGTAGATCACGACGGCCCCGGCCTCGCCGACGAGCTGCTCGAGCGCCGCGTCGCGCCGCTTGCCCGCGCGCGCGATGAAACCCAAAAAGCGGGCGCCCTCGGCGACGAAGCCCGAGGCCGCGAGCGCGCAGGTCCCCGCCGTCGGCCCGGGGATCACGTCGATCTCGAACCCGGCCTCGACCGCGGCCGCGACCAGCAAGCGGCCCGGATCGCTCCACACGGGCAGCCCGGCCTCGCTCACGAAGGCGACGGTCTGCCCGGCCCCGAGCCGCTCGAGCAACAGGCCGACACGCGCGTGCTCGTTGCCGACAAAACAGCTCACGCGCTCGGGCAGCTCGCGCTCGGGCAACAGTCGCTGCGGCGAGCGGGTGTCCTCGCACAGCAACAGGTCGGCCTCGAGCAGCGTCCGCCGCGCCCGGTCCGACAGGTCCTCGCGGTTGCCCAGCGGCGTCCCGACCAACACCAGCTTGCCAACCACCAAGTCAAACCCGCCCGGGGGTCATGAGAAACACAGCCCCCTCCCAGGGGGCCACCGAGCCGTGCGTGGCGAGGTCATGGGTGCCTGCGGGGGTCTTGAAGGACACAGCCCCACCCTACTCTTGTCCCAGGGCGATCTGCACGGCGTCGCCGAGCTCCTCCTGCAAGAACCCACGCAGGCGCAGGACCATGCGCTTCTCGACCTGCCGCGCGCGCTCGCGGCTGACGCCCCAGCGCTCGCCGAGCTGCTGCAGGGTCACGGGCTCGTCGGACACCAGTCGATCCGTGAAGATCTCGGCCTCGCGCCCGCTGAGGGTCGAGCCGAAGGCCCGGAGCTTGTCGTGGAGCAGGCGCTTGAACTGGTCGCCCGAGACGGCGTCCTCGGGCCCGCCGCCGTCGTCCTCGAGTAGATCCATGCGCGTGCGCCCGCCGCCCTCGTCGTCGGAGCGCAGCGGCGCGTTGAGCGAGGCGTCGGGGGCCGACATGCGCTTTTGCATCTCGACGACCTCGGCGGTCGAGACGTCGAGCTCCTTGGCGATGTTCTCGGCCGTGGGATCGACGCCCGCCCGGATCAGCGCGTCGCGCTGCTTGCGGAGGTTGAAGAACAGCTTGCGCTGGTTTTGGGTCGTGCCGATCTTGACCAGGCGCCAGTTGTTGAGGATGTGCTTGAGCACGTAGGCGCGGATCCACCAGCCGGAGTAGGTCGAGAGCTTGACGCCGCGGTGGGGGTCGAACTTCTGTACGGCCTTCATCAGGCCGACGTTGCCCTCTTGCACGAGGTCGAGCAGGTTCTGGTAGCCGCGCCGATACTCGTTGGCGATCTTGACGACGAGGCGCAAGTTGGAGGTCACGAGGCGCTTGGCCGCGTCCTGATTCCCGTGCTCGACCCACTGGACCGCGAGCTCGTGCTCTTCTTCGCGGGTCAGCAGCGGGTAGCGCCGGACCTCGGCCATGTAGGCCGCCATCGGATCGCGCAGGGCCAGGGCCCGGGTGCCCTCCGGCGCCGCCCGCGGGAGCTTGCCGCGCAGCGAGGCCTCGATCGCGTCGAGCTCCTCGTCGGTCGCGGGGGTGACGTCGTCGAGGGCCTCGTCGCCCTCGACCTTGCCCTCGACCTTGCCCTCGCCCTCGTCGCCGGCCTCCTCGCCGCCCTCGATGATCTCGCTGTCGACGATCCGTCGATCGACGACGGCCGGGGCCGTCTGCCCGCGCTTGGCCGGCAAGGTCTCCGGGTTTGCGTCTGCCGCCTTGGCCTTTCGCTTGCCCATCGGGGCGGAGTCTACGCCAGAGTGCATCGGGGGACGAAGCTAGTCCGCCCGACCCCGCATCTGACCGCGCGCAGTTTCGGTCGCCGCGATCGCCAACCCCGCCAAACTCGCCAAACTCGGCCCAGATCAACACCTCTCGGGATCTACGCGTGGAACCGAGCCGATGGGTGGCCTAGACTGGTGCGGTGCCGAAGCGTACTCGCCCTCGTGTCCGACGCAGCTGGTCCAACTCTGCGATCGTGTTTGGATCGCTGGCCCTCGCCCTCGGCCTGACCGCGGTCGGCGACACCGACGCGCTGGCCGGACGGGGGGATCTGCGCGAACACGCCCGGCTCACGACCGACGAAGATCCCACGGATCTGCGCGTGCTCGACTGGACGCTGTGGAACGTCAGCAAATATTACGTCGAGTCCAAGCGCGTGGATCCCTCAGCCATGGCCATGGCCGGGCTCGAGGCGCTCGAGGCCGCGATCCCCGAGGTCCTGGTCCAGCCGGCCGCCGAGGGCAAGGTCAAGGTCCGGGTCGGCACGACCGAGCACGAGTTCTCGGCCGACGCCGACGCGCTGTGGGCCGTCGGGCCCCAGGTCCGCGAGGTGTACTCGTTCATCAACGATCACACCGCGCTGTCCGAAGACGAGCAGCGCGAGGCCGAGTACGCGATCGTCGAGGGCGTGCTCTCGACCCTCGATCCGCACACCAACCTCCTGCGCCCGGCGGCCTTCGAGGACATGCGGACCAACACCTCGGGCCACTTCGGCGGCCTCGGCATCGAGGTCGGCATCCGCGAGGGCGAGATCACCGTGATCCGGGTGCTGCCGGGCAACCCCGCGGGCAAGGCCGGGCTCAAGGCCGGCGACCGCATCGTCCAGATCGACGACGAGTCCACGGTCACGATGACCCTCAACGAGGCCGTCGGCCTGATGCGCGGTCCGGCCGGGAGCGAGATCATCGTCTACGTCCGCCGCGAGGGGCTCGAGAAGCCCAAGCGCGTCCCGATCGAGCGCGCGATCATCAAGCTCGACAGCGTCGTCGGCGAGATCCTCCCGGGCGTCGACGAGCAGGGTAACCCGGTCAAGATCGGCCTCGTCCAGATCTCGCGCAACTTCGCCCAGACCACGGGCAAGGAGCTCCGCGACCAGCTCGTCAAATTCGAGAAGGCCGGCGTCAGCGGGATCGTGCTCGACATGCGCGACAACCCCGGCGGGCTCCTGACCGCCGCGGTCGAGGTCGCCGACGCGTTCCTCGACGCGGGCACGATCGTCGCCACGGTCGGCGAGTCATCCCCGCGCGACGAGAGCAAGGCCGACGGCCGCTACCAGGTCGCCGACGTGCCCCTGGTCGTCCTCGTCGATCAGGGCTCGGCCTCGGCAACCGAGATCGTCGCGGGCGCCCTGCGCAACCTCGACCGGGCCGTGATCGTCGGGCGTCGGACCTTCGGCAAGGGCTCGGTCCAGGTCCTGCACGACCGCCGCGTGGCCGACACCGAGCTCGCGCTCAAGCTGACGATCGCCCAGTACCTGACCCCCGGTGACGTCTCGATCCAGTCGGTCGGCGTGAGCCCCGACCTCGAGACCGTGCCGGTCTTCGTCGGCGAGGAGTACCTGGCCTACTACGGGCGCAAGCGCTTCGATCTGGTCCGCGAGGAGTCGCTGTCCTCGCACCTCGAGAGCAACAAGGCCACGGCCCAGTCGATCACCGCCGGGCCCCTGTACTTCCTCCAGCAGGGCTCGGTCGCCGACGGCAACGACGCGCCGACCCGCGTCGAGCTCGAGGAGAACACCGACAAGCGCGTCGACCTTCTGCTTCAGGACCCGGAGCTGCGCATGGCCCGGGACCTCGTGATCTGGGCGCCGAGCTCCCGGCGCAGCGACATCCTAGCCAAGCTGCCCCAGTTCATGGACGCCCAGGCCCAGATCGAGGACGCGCGGATCACCAAGAGCCTCGCGACCAAGGGCATCGACTGGTCCGAGGGCCAGGCGCCCGCGGCCGGAACCCAGGCGACCCTCGAGATCAGCCTGACCACCGACAAGCCCGGCCACACGATCCGCGGCGGCGAGCACGGCGTGCTCACGGTCGAGCTGACCAACACGGGCGACGCCCCCGCCTACCGGGTCCGCGCGATCTCCGACAGCGACTACAACTACTTCGACGAGCGCGAGCTGCTGTTCGGCAAGATCGAGCCGGGCGAAACCAAGAAGGCCACGCTCAAGCTCTCGGTCTCGGCCCACGAGCTCTCGCGCGTCGATCGCATCGACTTCGACGTGCTCTCGGAGCACGGCGCGGCCCTGGCCCCAAACGCGCGCACCTGGATCGACGTCGCCGCCGAGGGCATCCCGCGCCCGGGCTTCGCCTACGGCTACCAGATCCTCGACGACCCGAGCCTCGACAAGGAGATCAGCGGCAACGGCGACGGCCTGCTTCAGGTCGGCGAGCGGGTGCACCTGCGCGTGTGGGTCCAAAACTCCGGCCCCGGCGACGCCCAAGACGCCCGCGTGCAGATGCGCAATGGCTCGGGCGACGCGGTCTTCCTCCACGACGGCCGGGCCAAGATCGGCGCGCTCGCGGTCGGCAAGTCCGACTACGTCGACCTCGACTTCGAGGTCCAAAAGGCCACCCGCGAGGTCGACCTCCAGCTCACGGTCAGCGACAACAAGATCGGCGAGTACGTGACCGAGGAGATCGTGTTCCCGATCAGCGCGCCGCTCGCGTTCAACGACACCAAGCAGGGCGCGCTGACCAAGGGCTCGGCCACGATCTACGCCAGCCCCCGCGACGGCGCGCCGGTCGTGGCCGAGGCCAGCGACGGCGCGCGCTTCACCTGTACCGGCTCGACCAAGGACGGCTGGCATCAAGTCGAGCTCGGCAAGGGGCAGCTCGGCTACGTCAAAGACAGCGAGGTCGAGCTCGACGGCAGCGCCCCGCGCAAGCCCGGCAAGGCCGCCGCCGTCTACGCGGTCTCGCCCCCGCGGATCGAGCTGAGCAGCGGGATCGCCGGTCAGACCGCGGCCGAGACGATCACGGTCAGCGGCACCGCCGTCGACGGCGAGCAGGTCCGCGACGTCTACATCACCGTCTACAACCCCTCGCGCAACCTGTTCGGCAGCGCCGAGAAGGTCTACTACGAGGCCTCGCAAGATCCGACCACGGGCCGGCTCGAGTTCTCCGCCGAGGTCCCGCTCCAGCCCGGCAACAACATCATCGACATCCACGCCCGCGAGAACGAGCAGGTCACCGGGGTCGAGCGCATGTGGGTGCTGCGGACCTCGGGCCTGGCCGAGGCGCGGGCCGCAGAGAAGCAATTCGCGAGCAACGGCAAGCTCGCGGTCGACACCTTCAACAGCTCACGCTGACCCGGGGCCGCTCCCCCCGCGCAACCGCGGCGGCATCGAGGCGCACGGATAGCGCTATGGCCGGTGGGGTGGTTTCATTCGTGGCCATCGGGGAATTCTCCCCACCAAGGAGGGTTTGGCGACTCTCTCCCAAGTGATTGAATTTGCTCAATTATGTAGGGCGATGGGAGTTGGTGTGGGATTCGCTACTACCTGGGGCCAACACCAGGAACGACTCATGTCGAACATCGGAAATATCGCTGCAGTTGCCAGTTCGCTCATGCTCATTGCCGGAGCTGTCGTCATGCTCCGTGGAGATGGGTACTCCTTTGACCTGCGCCGCAAACCCCGGCGCCGCGTGCTCGGCGGACGTCGCGTGACCGACCACGCGTAGGACCGCACAAATCCCGTTTAACTCGAACAGCTCCGCCCCAAATGGGGGCGGAGCTGTTCTTCATCGCGAAGCGAAGGCTACTCGGCCTTCTTGAAGTCCTTGCAGCGCGCGTCATTCGCGAGCAGCGACGGGACCTCGCGAATGTAATCCGTCGCGCCCTCGGCCGCGTAAACGTCTTCGGCCTTTTGCGCGTGCTCGCAGATCAGCTCGGTCTCGCGCTGATACTTTGCGATCGCGGCGAGGCCCTCGTGGGCGTGGCCCGCGAGGATGGGGGTGCTGCCGTCGATCGCGGCCTCGTAGGCCAGCTTGGCGTCGTCGAGGCGCTCGGGGTGCTTGAGCTGGGAGTCTTCTTCACCCACACCAAAGGCCTGGTTCAGGTGAGCCTCGGCCAGCATCAATTGATTGAGGCTGGCGTAGGGTCCGCCCAATTCGAGGGCGCTCTCGAGCTCGGCCTGGCCAGCGGCGGCCTCGTGAACGCGCACGAGGTAGGTCGCGTGGGCGATGAGCGCGAGCTGACGGACCTCGGCGTCGTCGAGGCGCTCGCCGTCGGCCACGGCCTGCTCTGACGTGGCCTTGCCGTCTTCGGGCACGCTCTCGGCCGCGGCCAGGGCGGCGAGCGACGAGGCCAGCGCGCGGGCGCGGATCTGGGTGTCGGCGGTCAGACCCTCGCGCAGGGCGTCGGCCTCCTGGCGGACAGCCTCGTAGTCCCCCTGAAGGTAGCGCTGGTAGAGCGCGGCGATCTCCTCGGGGTCGGGCTCCTGCTCGGGCAGCGCGTCGACCTCGGGGGTCTCCTCGGGGGTCTCGTCACCACCCTCGGCGGCGGTCTCGACCTCGTCGGGGTTGGTGGTCTCTTGTTCTTTTTTGCAGGCGGGGGTCAGGACCAGGGCGCCGAGGGCGAGGAGCCCGAGGCATGTCGAGTGAGAGGAGCGCGTGTTCATGGTGTCCCGGTGTCGTCAGGTTGGGATTCGAAGTCGTCGGTCGAGGGGAAAGCCTCGGGGTTGGAGAGTCGTCGGGTTGGGGCCCGGTGTCGAGCCAGGCGGGTGTCTTCGTGCTCGGGCCGCTCGAGCACCCGGACCTGGATCTGGCCGAGAGACCCGAGCATGCCCCGTAGAGGCTGCCCGGCCACCGTCTGGGGCTGGTCGAAGATCATCAGCTCGCCGACGACCTCCACGCGGTCGCCAGCGTAGAGCGCGATGGTGTCGTGGGCGCCGCGCTCCTCCTTGGGCGCGATGACCCGGGCGTCTTCGAGCTGCTCGAGACCGACGAGGCCGCTCTCGTCCTCGAGCAAGATCAGCTCGGCGGCGATCGCCGTGGCCCGCGAAGACCGGGCGCGGTTTTGGTAGACGCAGGCGTGCGCCCCGGTACCGAGCGCGCCCTCGCCGACGCGCAGGTCCCCGGCGAGGTGGACCTCGCCGGCCCTGGCCGCGGCGATCGTCGTGATCGGCAGCTCCTCGAGCTTGGCCACGCGCAGGTCGAAGTCGGGCTTGCGCCGCAGACCGCGGGCGCCCTTCTTCTTGCGCATCAAGGAGTTGGTCAGGATCATGACCCCGACCGCGAGGGTGATCAGCAGCGCGACCTTGGCCCACGGCGCGTCGAGCAGCCAGTTGATCTCGCCCTCGTCGTCGGGGACCGGGGTGCCGCCGAGGTCCGGCGGGCCGAGGGCCGAGGCGAGGGTCAGGACTCGAGCGGCGATCCAGGCCGGGGCGAGTTGACAAGAGATGAGCATGTTCGCGCTGCCTTGCTACCAGTGCGCTTCGACCAGCATCAGGGTGAATTCGACCGGGCCCGTGTCTTCGCCGTCCTCCACGACCTGGCCGATCAGCAGCGAGCGCCCGGTCTCCCCCGGCTCGATCCGCGCGACCCGCTCGCCGTAGAGCCGCGGCCCGTCCTTGAAGTCGACCCGCGGCATGGCGTCCTCGATCGCCACGCTGCCGTTGTTGGTCATGGTCACGACCCAGCGGATGCGCCCGAGCCAGATCTCCGGCCGCCCCTCGACCTGCATGCTCAGCATCGGCCCGATGTCGTAGGCGCGGTTGGGCCGGCCCTCGTGGATGCGCGGCAGCAGGCGCATGCGGTTGCCCTGGTAGTCCATCTGGACCAGGAACTCGCGCATCACGTTGAGCCCGAGCAGGCCCCCGGTCCGATCGGTGGCGCACGAGTCGCAGACCGAGACCAGCAAGCCGGGTACCCGGGTGCCGCCGAGGCTCAGGGCCGGGAGGTGGACCATCCGAGACTCGCGCAGGCCGCTCGCGGTGTTGAACTCGAGGCTCGGGGCGTCGTCGGGCACCTCGATCCCGAGCTCGCGCGCGGTCGCGGACGTGATCGTCGTGTACGACGCACCCGTGTCGAACAGGTAGTCGAGCTGCTTGGTCTGGCCGTCCGCGCCCTCGAGCTCGACCGACAAGAAGATCGCCGCGCCCTGCTCCGTGAACGGCACCACGATGTCGCCGTCGAGGGCCACCCGAGTGTTCTCGATCTCGGGCACGGGAAACTCTCCGCCGCCGGGGTCGATCGTGTCGGCGGCCTCATGCCCGAACGCGCTCAGCGCCCGCGTCGCCGGGTGCGTGTCACCGAGGCGACCCTGGACAACCCACTCGCAGCTGCGAAGCGCGGTTCCGACCAGATCCGGGACGAGCAAGACCGCGATCATCATCGCGCTCGCGTTCCAGACCCCGGGCAGCCAGGCCATCACGGCCTTGATGCGCTTGGGCCGGTCGTGGTGCTTCCAGGCCGCGATCACGAAGGGCAGGCCAAAGGTCAGCGCGATCGCCAGCAGCCACAGCCACGCCGGGTGCGTGCCCTCGTTGGCGCTGTGTGCGAGCGAGAACGCGGTGACCAGCGCGACCACGGTGACGGCGACCGACAGCAAGCTGAGCACGACCCAGCCGAGCGCGACCATGATCGGGCGGAGCGGGCGGATCGGGTCGACCGGACGGCTCGAGGCCACCTGCCGTGGGCTGGGCTCGGTCACGTGGACCAAAATGTAGCAGTTCGGGCGCTCGCCAAGCCCTTCTCGTCTCCTTTGGTCCAATTCCGGTTGTCAGGCCGGTCCTGCGCGGCCTCGCCGGCGCCCGCGCCGAGCGGCGCCGAGATGCGCGAATTGCCGAGATCGTCAGCAACGCGGCGTACCAATTGGTTGGATCGCGGTGTGCTTCACACTAAGATCCACCGGTTCCAATGCCCGGGCCCCCGAGCGCCAAGCCACCGATCTTCAAGATCGGGTTCGAGTCCTACGACGATTTTCTCGTCGAGTACGGCGACCACCTCCGCAAGGGGGTGCTGATGCTGCCTGGTGAGACGGGCCTAGGTCCAGGTCAGGACGTGCGCATCAAGCTCGTGCTGCCCAACGAGAAGGTCCTCTACATCAAGGGCACGACTCGGGAGCAAACGTCTGGGACCTACGCGACGCTCGGGTCCAAGGCCAACACCGACGAGATCCAGGTCCAGCTCGTCGGCTTCTCGGCCGAGCAGACCCAGGCGCTCGAGAGCTGCGTGAGCGGGGCGATCTCGACCGAGCCTGCGCAGGCAGCCGAGCCCGAGGCCACCGGCCCGATCAACCTCTTGCTGGTCGACGACTCGGTCGGCGTCCGGATCGAGCTTGGCGACGCGCTGCGCGACCGCGGGCTGCGAGTCCGCGTGGCCGAGAACGGCCTGGTTGCGATCGCCGCCGCGCTCAAGCGGCCGCCCGACATCATCCTGTCCGACGTCGAGATGCCGGTCATGGACGGCTGGACCTTCCTCCGCATGACCCGGGCCCGCCAGCGGCTCAGCCACATCCCCTTCGTGTTCTTCACCCGTCTGACCGACGACCTCTCGCGCCTCCAGGCCTACCGCATGGGCGTCGAGGACTTCCTGTCCAAGGACACCGGACCGGAGGAGGTCCTCGCTCGCCTTCAGGGCGTGCTCGCCCGCCACCAGAACCGCCCGAGCGCGGCCGCGGCCGCGGCCGCCAGCCAGGCCCAGGGTCTGCGCGGCGACCTCGTCCACGTCAAGCTCGGCAGCTTGATGTCCTTCCTCGAGTCCGAGAAACGCAGCGGCCGCCTGCTGCTCGACAACGGCCAAGACCAGGCCGTGCTCGAGATCGTCAACGGGGCGCTGTCGGGGGTCGAGAACCTCGGCAACTATGCGCACGCGCACGACCGCGTGTTCGAGCTGCTCGACTGGCCCAACGGCAGCTTCGAGTTCGCCCAGGCCGACGAGCACGACATGCCCGCGCCCGCCGGCGATCCGACCCCGATGACCTACCTGCTGATGGAGCACGCGCGCCGAGCCGACGAGGCCGCCGAGGCTGCCAACACCGACAGCTGAGCGTTCGCCATGGCCCGAGGTCGATCCGAGGTGAGGTAGATTCCCGGCATGCATCGCCGTGCCACTGTTCTCGCCTTGTGCCTCGTCGGGTGTTCGACCGGCGAGGAGACCCTCAGCACCGACACCTTCTCGACCCTCGACAACGAGGACGCCGAGACCTCCGGCGATGGCGACTCCGGCGATGGTGACGGCGACACGGTCGGCGACGGCGACGGCGACGGTGACGGCGACTCCGGCGACGGTGACTCCGGCGACGGTGACTCCGGCGACGGCGACGGTGACTCCGGCGACGGTGACGGCGACTCCGGCGACGGCGACGGCGACGGTGACTCCGGCGACGGCGACGTCTGCGATCGCAATCTCTACGTCCACCACCTCGACAACAACAGCTGGGACACGCAGCCGCTCGACGCCGTGTGGACGGGACCCAACGCGCCGCCGTGCAGCGTCGAGCCCATGGCCACGAACTACCTCGAGATCTGGGATCAGCTCCTGGTCTGGGGCGCAGACGGGTTCTTCTACCGACGCGTCGGTGGGGCCTGGCAGCCGCCGGAGCCGATCGCCGACCGCTGGGCAGTGATCGCGGACCTCCCCCTCGACTCGGTCCACTACACGCCGCCGCTCAACGGCTCCAGCAGCGCCGTCCTGGTCTTCACCTCGCTGCCGACTGCGTACGTCTATGAGGTGTTCGAAGATGGGTCCTCGACCTACGACCAGAGCATCGAGATGATGGACGAGCCGCTCCCCGGACCGCCGCAGAGCAGCTCGAGGCGCAACTGGGCGGTGGTCCTCGCCAATGCCGAGCTCTTGGGTCAGGCCGAATGGTGGACCTCCTGGCAAGGCTTCGACAACGGCAAGGTCTACCGGGCTGACGGCGCGTTCATATGGGACAGCTGGGCCGAGAACCAGGCGCCTGTGTTCGTGGGCGCGCCCGGCAGCCTCGATCCGAGCACGATCGAGGCCGGCTGGGGTGACTACGACCTCAACCGCGCCTACCTCGTCGGCCCCTGAGCGGGGACCCGGAGCCGAAACACCGCGCCAGGGTCGGCGCTGTCGAGGTGCTCGAGCGACCCGTCCATGCTCTCGGCCAGGCCCTGCGAGACGGCGAGCCCGAGCCCCGTGCCCTGCCCGGGGCCGCGAGTGGTGAAGAAGGGCTCGAACAGGCGCGGGCGGACGTCGTCGGGCACACCCTTGCCGTTGTCGCGCACGTCGATCGCCAGCTCGGTCCCGAGCTCCCGGACCCGGATCCGCACCCGCGGCTCGTCGGCCTCGCCCTCGGCGGCCGCGCGCGCGCCGTTGAGCACCAGGTTGATCAGGATCTGCTCGACCAGCCCCGGGTCGGCGAGGGCCTCGAGCTCGGGATCGCCGGCGACCTCGAGCGCGACGCCGCCGCAGCGAGGGTCGGCGCGCAGCAGCGACACGACCTCCTGGGCCCGGGCGACGGCCGAGAACGCGACGGTCTGCTTCTTGGCCGGCTTCGAGTAGTCGAGGAGCTGGCCGACGATGGCCTGAATCCGCTGGGTCTGCGCCTGGACCCGCTCGAGCAGATCGCGGTCGTCGTCGGCGAGCGCGGGCTCGTCGAGCAGCAGCTCGGTGTAGCCGACGATCGCCGCGAGCGGGTTGCCGACCTCGTGGGCGACCCCGGCGGCGAGGCGACCGATCGCGGCCAGGCGCTCGGATCGCTGGAGGCGCTCGCCCTGGCTCGCGAGCGTCGACTGGTGCTCGCGCAGCGCGGTGATCATGTTGTTGAACGCGAGCGCGAGCTCGGCGAGCTCGGCGGGGCCGTCGGTCGGGGCCTCGACGTCGAGCTCACCCTTGGCCACGCGCGCGACCGCGAGCTCGAGCGCGCGCATCGGCCGGAGCACCTGGAGCTCGAGCAGGAGGCCGCCGAGCACGAGCAGCAGCAGGCCCACGCCCCCGGCGACGATCAGCGTCTCGCGCCAGTCGTGGCGCGAGGCCCAGGGCGAGTGCTCGGCGATCATCCGCAAGTTGACGCGCTGGCTGTCGCGGGTCGGGATCGGCTCGTCGATGAGCAGCAGCTGGTAGCGGTCGAGGAGCTCGTCGTCCACGCGCGAGCCGAGCTCGGTCGCGGGCGTCGGCAAGGCCTCGAAGCCCGCGTGGACGCCGACGCTGGCGAGGACCTCGAGCTCGCCGTCGCCGCGGACGCGGTGGACCTCGTAGGACACGCCGAGCTGGGCGGCGGAGTCATGCAGGAGCTCGTCGAGCGCCTCGGGCTGGAAGTCGCCGCCGCGAAACGAGCGCGACGCGAGCACCGCGAGCCCGCGCGCGTGGGTCTGGAGCCGCTCGACCTCCTGTTGGTCGTGGCGACGCTGGCCCAGCCACTCGGCCGTGAACGAGAGCGAGGCCACGGCCATGACCAGCACGATCGCCAGCATCGCGATCAGCTCCACGCGCAAGCTGGCCCGGCGCGTGGTGGCCTTGGTCAACGGATCACACGCAGTCGCGGGGAGCGCAGGCCGCGGTCTGGGTCAGCGGCGCGCGCGGGCGCCAGCGAGTTCGCTTGATTGTGATCACAGCGCGCGCACCCGACCTGCGCGGGCTTGCCGATACGCAGCCAGCGAACCATGAGCCACACGGCGGCCGCGACCAGGGTCGTCATCGTCGCCAGCTCGTGGAACCACTGCGGGAGCTCGAGCACGGCCCAAGCGTAGCGCCGCGGCTCATGTCCGTCGAGGCCGCCTCGCCAGCCCGAGTAACCATCCGCCCAGGCCGAGGGCCGCGAGCACCGCCACGCCGCCGAGCCCGAGCGCGATCTGCCACAGCCCGTCGGCCTCGGTCGCCTTGCTCAGCCGCCAGGCGCCGAAGCCGAGGGTGTCGAACTGCGCCGCGGTCCAGGCCGCGCGAGCCTTGCCCGCGCGCCAAAACTCGAGCGCGGGCTGCTGCAGCGCCCAAAAGCTGAACACCGGGGTCGCCTCGAGCCGCCAGTCCGACACGGACATGTAGCGGTCGCGGCCGTAGTCCTGATTGAGCTGCCAGTAGAGCTGAAACACCGAGTGGCTGGCCAGCCAGGCCTGGAGGGGCACGCTCCCGCCGAGCACGGTCAGCGCCGCCGCGCGCTTGGGCCAGGCGTGGCTCGACCAGCGCTCGAGCCAGCCGGCGAGCGGCACGAGCAAGAAGGGCACCGTCGGCACGAGGTAGCGTGGACCGATCGCCCAGCCGCCGTGCCAGTCGCTGCGGCACGCGACAAACACCAGCCGGGTCAGCGCGAGGGCGAGCACGAAGGAGGCCGTCGCGGCGTCGCGGCGGCGCAGGGCCGGCCACGCCAGCCCGGCCACGATCAGCGGCGGCGAGTACCACAGCAAGCTGCGACCCGGGGCGATCAACATCGTGGCCAGACCCTCGAAGGGCCAGACCCAGTGGCCGTAGTGATCGAAGCGCCCGGTCTCGAAGGGCGAGCCGAAGCGCCACCACTGCGAGTAGCCGAGCAGCAGGAGGCCGGCGGCGCCGAGGCTCAGGGCGATCAGCCAGGTCCGACGGTGATCGTGGGCTGCGAGCTCGGGCCCCGAGCCCGAACCTGAACCCGAGCCCGAACCCGACCCGGACCCCGCCAGGGCGTAGCCGAGCAGGCAGGGGAGCGCGATGAAGTTGAGCACGTGAACATGGACGCTGATCCCCGCCAGCAACGCCGCGATCCACAGGTGTCGAGCTTTGGAGCTCTCGCGCCAGCGGCTGATCTCGAGCGCCGATCCAAGCAGCACGAGCGCGCTGAGGGGCTCGCTGAGCAGGGTCCCGGCGTAGGCCCAGGCGGTGGTCCCGAGCGCGTAGATCAGGGCCGTCAGCAGCGACGCGCGCGGTCCGTGACCGAGGACCCGGAGCCACAGCCCGAACACGAGGGCCGCGAGCGGCGTGATCAAGCAGTTGGTCAGGCTCACGACCAGGCGCTGCCAGTCGGCCTCGTGGGTCCGGCGGTGGAAGGTGAACAGGTCCGAGCGCACGGCGTAGCGCCACAGCTTGGGGACCTCGTCGACGCTCGCGTTGGCGAGCGCGTAAAGGGGCATTGCGACGATCGACAGGCCGTGACCGAAGAAGCCGTAGCGCTGGCCGTCGCGGCCCGGCGCCCAGCCGAAGGTGCCGCTTTGTCGGTCGGCGCGCTCACCGGTCCGCTTGGGGATCCCGGCGATCGTGAGATCGTGATCCTCGACCAGGCTCTGGGTCGTCTGGAACACGATCTCGTCGTCGGGGTAGCTGATGCGCCCCGGCGCCGTACACGTGAACACGCAGCTACACAGCAGCACGAGCGCCAGCCATGGCAGCCCGGCGAGGAGCCTCGCTCGTCGCCTGTGTCGCTCGTCGCTCAAACGGGACCTTGGCCCCCGGACGCGGTCGTCTCGCGGATTCGGGAGACCGGGGTCACTCAGCCGGTGGTGCCGCCGCCGCCGTCCATGTCGGTCACGCAGGCCGCGGCGTCGTAGGTGCAGGTGATCGGATCACAGCCCAGTGTCCCGCCGGAGTAGCCGAGGTCCATGCAGGTGAAGCCGCCGAGGTTCCCGCCGTCGCATTGCTCGCCGTCGTCGATGAGCCCGTTGCCGCAGATCGGGTTGCCGGTCGTGTCGCCGTCGCCCGGGCCCGTGTCGCCGTCGCCGTCGCCGGTCCCGGTGTCGCCGGGGTCCGTGTCGCCGTCGCCGTCGCCGTCGCCGCTGGGCAGGTCTTGGGGCACCTCCGTGTCGGCCGAGTCGCCCGACTCGGCCGAGTCGCCCGAGGTGTCCGTGTCTGCGCCGGTCTGTTGGGTCGAGTAGCCCTGAGTCATGAACGCGTTGGGCTCTTGTGGATCAGGGGCGCACGCGAGCAGACCGAGGACCAAGCAAGGTGTAAGGACGAAAGCAAACCGGCGCATCACCAATGGAGAATCGCGCTTGGCCACGATTGCGTCAAGAAAAAACGACCTGCCAAGAGTCACAGAACCCCCGATAGACTGGCTAGATTGGCGTAATTCGAGCTCGCGGACGTGGGCGCGGGCACAGCTTGGGCACCCTCGGGGCCTGCAGCGCGGCCCCAGCCTCGCGCGGACGTTGTTCACGCGTCGAGATGCGCGACATTCGAGGCAGTTGCCGGTCACCATGCTAGAGCGAGCTCACCATGCCGGAGCGCGCGCATCTGAGCTGGTTCGCCTGGTTGGGAGCCGCGCTCTCGCTGCTCGCTTGTCGCGACCCCGAGCCCTCTGCGGCACCTGCGACCAGCCTGCGACCCTCCCCTGCACCTGTGCTCAGCGCAGATGACGAGGCGCTCCTCGCCAGCTTGCTGGCCGAAGACCCCGGCGATTTCCACGTCGCGCGAGCCAGGATCTGGCGCCTGGGTCCGGCGCGGTGGCTGGCCAAGGGGCCCGAGCTCCCCGATCGCCCGAGCGCAGACCTCCGCGGAGGCGCGCTCGAGCGCCCGCTGGACGCGGTCGTCATCGATCCCGAGGGTCCCCGGGTGCTCTTGCCCCTCGACGCCCTGGTCGGCGATCCAAAGCTGCGCGAGCGCTGGTCGGCGGTCCAGATCGTCGCGGTGCTCTCGGCCGGTGATCTCGTGACCGGCCTGACCCGCGAGCTTCGCCCGACGCCGTGGCTAACGGTGTCCGCGGGGGTCGGGCTGACGCCGCTCGGCCGCGAGGGCGACGATCTGCGCGTGAGCTGGTCGGACCCGGCGTGCGGCTTTGGCCTCGAGCTGGCCCTCGACACCGAGGACTTCGGCCCCCTGTACGAGCCGGGCCCGGCCGGTCCACCGAGCGACGTCCCCGGCGACCTCCCAGGCGACGCGGGCGCGGGCAATATCGCGCGACGACTCGCGCCGGGGGCCGAGATCTTCGCCGAGCAGGACGCGCGAACGCCAGTCCTGCGCCTCGATCCCGAGACCCCGAGCCACGGCGAGCGGATGAGCGCGGCCCAGCGGGTCAGCCTCGACGGTCCGGCCAAGCGCGGGCGCCAGCCGATCACCTTGCGCTGCCGCGGGGTCCACGTGAGCGGCTGGGTCAGCTCGCGCGACATCATCGAGAGCACGACCCGCTACGCCGTGGTCCAGGACGCGGCCGCGCCCGTGTCGAGCTGCGCGGGGGTCGGGCGCGACGCGATCACCGTGCCCCGGGCGACGCCGCTCTACGAGCCGACCGGAACCGGGGACGCGGCGCTGGTCGGGGTCGTCAGCGCCGACGTCGAGCTCCCGGCGAGCCCGGGCGCCGACGGCTGGTGGGTCGGCTGCGTCGAGAGCCCCTGGGGCGATCTCGTGGTTCAGTTTCGGCTGCGCTGAGCTTCTCGGTAGGCGCGCAGGTGCCGATCGAGGAAGTACTTCCACATGTTGACCGAGTGGATCGTCGGCGAGATCTGGAAGTTGTCGTCGGGGCTCCGGATCTGAAGCTTGTTGCCGACCTGCATGAGCACGGCCTTGATCGGCTCGAAGGGGAGCACGAGGGGGTCGTGACCGCGGTGGTCGGTGAACAGGAGGCGGTCGCCGAGGAGCTCGAGGTGGCCGAGGCCGAGCGGCTCGGGCTCGACCTGGCCCGGATGGATGCGGTGAAGCTCGGCCTCGCCCTCGAGCGCGACGCCGTCGGCCGCGTAGCGCTCGCTATCGAGGACCGGGAGCTCGCCGAAGTGCTCGGTGATCCGGCGGTAGGCAGCGTCGATGTGCATGTCCTGCGCGGGCCCGCCCTCGCCGCGCAGCCAGCAGCCCAGGTCGACGCGCCAGCGAGCCGCGCAGGCGTGGCAGTGGACGCTGTCGTCGTCCTCGGGCACGAGCGCGAGGCCGTCTTGATGAAAGCAGTGCGGGCACGCCCACATGAACTCGGGCAGACCATGCGCGAGCCGGGTGCCAAACGAACGCGGCGGGACCTCGACCTCGTAGGGATCGACCGAGATGTAGCGCTGGACGTCGGCGGTGATCTGCTCGGCGGTGACGTTGTCGGGGTAATTGACGAGGGCGACGTACTCGATGTTGATCGGCATCGAGCGCGGGTACTTGGCCCAGCGCGGCCACTGCATGTGCCCGGTCGTGACGCGCACGAAGCCAACGGGCACGCCGAGGCGCTTGGCCATGCGCCCGATGCCGGGCTTGACGGGGTTGGTCCGCCCGGTCCAGGTCCGGTCGCCCTCGGGAAAGACCAGGACCGGATCGCCCCGCCGAATGCGGCGCTCGACCTCGGCCAGCGCGCCCGGATCTTTCATGCCCTTCTTGAACGGGATCATGCTGAAGTAGGGCATCATCCAGCCGAAGTAGGGCACGCGCAGCAGCTGGTCGGTGCCGAGGATGTGGGTCTGACGGTTGTTCGACCACGGCACCATCATCACGTCCCAGGGGCACGGGTGGTTGCTGACCAGCAGCACCGGGCCGCGGCGTGGGAACTTGACAGTGCGGATGATGTTGACGCGGATCGTCGGCGCGATCGTGGCCGCGGCGATCGTCCACAGGACCTTCCAGACGCCCCAGCGGATCCGGTCGTCGCGTTTATGGGAGATGGCGTCGGACATGGCGAGTGCTCCGATCGATGGGAGAGTCTCAGGTGATGGTGCTCAGCCGATCCGGACCCTCAGCGCCCCGGCCTTGAGCTCGAAGCGCGCGGGCAGACGGCCGACCTGTTCGCCGTCGATCTCGATCGGCACGTCAGCGTCGTCCGAGATCGGCGTGAACGCGACCCGCGTCGCGTGATGGTGGGCGATGCCCTTGGTCCGCAGGTGCTTGCCGCGAAAGACCTTGGCCAGCGTCGCCGTGAGCTTGGTCCGCGACATGCCGGTGACCTCGATGCAGTCGAATTGGCCGTCGTCGATCTTGGCGTCGGGGCAGACCCACATTCCGGCGCCGAAGTACTGCCCGTTGCCGACGATCCCGAGGGTCAGATCCACGCGGCGGCCCGGCGGCTCGCCGTCGACCGGCACGGTGTCGATCTCGTCGTCGTGCTGGATCATGACCTGGACGTTGCGCCAGATGCGTACACCCTTGAGCGTGCCGACCAGGTACTTGAAGGTCGCGCCGAGCTGGGCGTTGGATTGGTTGACGCGGCGCACGACCTCGCCGCTGACCCCGACGCTTGCGACGTTGAGAAAGGGGCGGGTCCGGAGCCGGCCGTCCACGTCGGTGTAGCGCGCGAGGCCGTAGTCGATGAGCCGGGGCTGGGCGGCGACGAGGCGCTCGACCTGGCGCTGGATCCGGCCCCGCCCGAACATCCGCTGAAAGTCGCCCCCGGTGCCCGCGGCCAGGATCGCGAGGGTCGCGCGGGGGAAGCGGTTGTTGCCGTTTTGATCGACGAAGCCCGCCAAGACCTCGTTGGTCGTCCCGTCGCCGCCGACCGAGAGGATCGTGTCGGCCCCGCCCTCGAGCGCCTCGCGGCACAGCTCGCTGGCGTGGCCGGGCTCCTCGGTGTAGCGGGCGTCGAGGCCGGGGAACTGGATCTCGAGGACCTCGCGGACCTGCTCCCAGCGCTTCTTGGCCGCGCCGCTGCTGGCCATCGGGTTGATGATCGCCGTGGTCTTGCCGAGGGCCTCGATGGGCCCAGGTTTGGGCCCAGACTCGGGCGGCGAAGGCGAGGCGGCGGCGGCGGTCATCGCTTCAGTCCGGGGCTCGCATCATCACGACCCCGCGCGCGCGCAGGTCCGCGACCGTGTCGGCCAGGGTGATCATGGGGTCGCGCGCTCGCCAGCCGAGCTCGTGCTCGGCGAGGGTCGACTCGACATACCAATAGTGCTGGGCCATCTCGATGCTGACCTCGTCGGGCAGCGCGTCGTCCTCGCCGAGGACCTCGTGGGCGCGGCGGACCAGCCACCGAGTCGCGCGCTCGACCACGGCGTGATCGGGCAGCGAGAAGACCGTGCCGTCGAGACCCGCGACCCGAGCGATGCGCGAGTAGAAGGTCCGGATCGGGCAGTTGCACGAGACCAGCAAGTAGCGCTGACCGGCCCGGCCCTTGTCGAGGGCCAGGGTCATGCCGTGGGCGGCGTCTCGGGCGTCGACGAAGGTGTAGCCCCCGGCCGGCACCAGCGGCGTGCGCTGCTCGAGCGCGCGGCGGACGTCCTCGGTCGAGCTGCCCTGGTAGTCGCCGGGCCCGAGCAGCAGCGCCGGGTTGACGATCACGACCTCGAAGCCGGGCTTGTCGTGGTCGAGGGCGACCTGCTCGCCGTAGTACTTGGTCCGGTAGTAGGGCCACTTGTTGATCAGCTCGAGCGGCGCCGGGGTCGTCTCGTCGGCGACGGCGTCGGGGTCGGTGCTCACGCCGATCGTGCCGCTGGTGCTCGCGACCACGGCCCTGCGGATGCCCGCCCGCTCGCAGGCCTCGAGCACCTTGGCGACGCCGTCGACGTTGACCTTGGTCATCAAGACCGCCTCGGCGCCGTCGCGCGAGACCTTGCCCGCGCAGTGCAACACGGCCGTGCAGCCGCCGCCCGTGCGCGCGGCCGCCTCGACGCTGGCCTCGTCGAGGATGTCGCCGGTTGCGAGCTCGGCCCCGAGCGCCGCGACGCGCTTGGCGGCCGCGGTGCCCGGGTCACGGACCAGGGCGACGACCTCGCGACCTTGCTCGCGCAGCGAAGCGACGACGTGGGCGCCGAGGAAGCCGGTCGCGCCGGTCACCAACACGCGCTGGAACTCAGTCTCGGGTGACTTGCTCCCCGATGATTCGGTCATAGATCGAACGCCTTTTGAAAGACCTGGAGCAGGGCGATGTCGTTGCTCTTGACCTTGCCGGCCATGAACTCGGCGACCGAGGGCGTGTAGCTGTGGCGCACGATCTTCTCGAAGATCTCGACCGAGGTCTTGAGCACACAGTCGGCGCTGCCGCCCTCGGGCCGCCCGGGCCGGAAGCTCGCGGCCTCGGGGCTCAGGGCCAGGGTCCACTTGCCGTCGGCGACGCCGCCGAGCGAGAAGTAAAAGCTCGTCGGCTTGTCGACCGCGCCGGGGACGAAGCGGCCCTCGAGGCCCTCGAAGAGCTGCGTCATCGCCGACTTGCCCTTGGCCTGGCTGGGCGCTTGCTTGGGCTTGGCGTCCCCGCTGCCGGCCTCGGCCGCGGCCGCGGCGTCGAGGGCCTCGCGCTCGAGGTCGAGCTGCCAGCCGTCGCGCAGGGCGGCGACGGCCCGGTGGGCCAGGTGGGCGACCTCGCGGTAGGCGTCGGAGCGCTTCATCCCGGCCACGCGGGTCTCGAGCTGCTCGATCGTGAGCGGCGGCCCGATCCGAACCTCGACGCTGCGCTTGCGCGGGACGGAGGCGCCCTTGGGCAGGGCCTTGTGGGTGCCGCCGAGCCACAGCGGCAGCACGTCGACGTTGTAGTTGAGGACCAGGTGGCCGATCAGCGGCATGAACTCCTTCATGACGCCGTCGGTGCTGCGGGTGCCCTCGGGGAAGATCAACACCGTGCGCCCGCGGCTGATGTGCTCACCCGCCTGCTCGATCGCCTTGCGCAGGCCCGAGCGCCGATCGAGCGCGCCCATGTTGGTGAAGTTCTCGAAGTAGGCCCGCATCCACTTGTTCTTGAAGAAGTAGTCCTCGGCCGCGAGCGCGACGATCTTCGAGCCGTAGCCGCCGAGCGCGTACTTGGCCAGGCCCATGTCGAGGTGCGAGGCGTGGTTGGCGACGATCAGGGTGTGGCGGTTGTGCGGGATGTTGGCCTTGCCGCTGATCTTGACCTTCATGAAGCGGTCGTAGAACGACAGCTGACCGACGGTCAGCGCGGCCTTGGCCGGATCACGGATGAAGTCGGGGACGTAGAGGTCTTCGTCGTCCTTCTCGATCTGGCGGGTCGCGGACGGCTCGGGCTTGGCGCCGTTGGCGGTCCGCACGGCGTCTTCGAGCTCGGCGATCGTGCGCAGATCCGAGAGGTTGACGTTGCTGAGCTTGGGCGCGGCGGCCTCGAGGATCGAGGTCAGCTCGACGACCATCAGCGAGTCGAACGCGAGGTCATTTTGGAGGTCGTGGCTGGGCAGGAGCTCGTCGACGGGCCGCCTCGCGATCGACGCGATCGCGCTGCGGACGAAGCCGACCCCGTCGTTGGCCGAGGCCGAGGCCTTGGCCGCGGCGACGGCCTCGGACGCCTCGCGCAGGGTCTCGAGGATCGTGCGGACCTCCTTGCGCTTGACCTTGCGCGTGGCCGTGCGCGGGAGGTCGACGTCGGTGAAGTGGATGACCGTCGGGCGCATGTGCCGGGGCAGCTCGCCGATGTCCTTGCGCAGCTCGAACTCGGCCTCGCGGCGGCGCTGGCCGCGGTCGACCCTGGCCGTGTCTTCGCTGTCTTCGTCGAGCGAGCGGTTGGCGTAGTCGGGGACCGCGAGCACGGCGACGCGCTCGGCGCCCTCTTTCTCGCGATCGGGGATCCCGACGATCGACAGCTCCTTGATGAATTTCGGCAGCCCGAGCATGACCTCGACGTCGTCGGGGTACACGTTCTCGCCCGAGGCCGAGAGGATCACCTCTTTGGACCGACCGACGATCTTGAGCCGGTCCTTGCGGTCGAGCTTGCCGAGGTCACCGGTCCGCAGCCAGCCCTCGGTCAGGGTCTTCTTGGTCTCCTCGTCGTCGCCCTCGTAGCCGACCATGACGTTGGGGCCGCGCGCGAGGATCTCGCCGACGCCCTCGTCGTTGGGCTTGTCGATCTTGATCTCGACGCCGGGGATCGCCTTGCCCACGGTCCCGCCCTTGCTCCGCGGCGAGGCCTTGGACAGGGTCAAGACCGGCGCGGCCTCGGTCAGGCCGTAGCCCTCGGCGAGGTGGAGGCCGAGGCCCTGGAAGGTCCGGTGGACGTCGCGGGGCAGGGCCGCGGCTCCGGACACGAGGTACTTCAGATTGCCGCCGAGCTGCTGATGGACCGGGCCAAACAGCACGCGGCCGAGATCGACCCCGAGGGTCTTGCCGACGTTGCGGTTGAGGTCGAGGGCGAAGTCGAACAGCTTCTCGCTCAGGCGGCCGCGATCGCGGACCTCGTTGAGGACCCGGCGCTCGATCAGCTCCCACAGCGCGGGCACGCCGATGATCGCCGTGACCTGGCCGAGCTCGAGGCCCTCGATCATGCGGTCGCCGTTGATCTCGTCGAGGTAGATGACCCGGGCGCCCCGCGACAGGGGCAGGAGCATGCCGCAGGTAAACTCAAAGGTGTGGTGCAGGGGCAGGACCGAGAGCACCCGGTCCTGGTGGCCGAGCGGGAACAGGGGCGCGAGCGCGGCGATCAGGGCCGTGAAATTCTCGTGCGTGAGCATCACGCCCTTGGGATCGCCGGTCGTACCCGAGGTGTAGAGCACGCTCGCTAGGTCGTCGTCGCCGATCTCGACGCTCGGCGCGACGGGCTCGGGCTCGTCGTCGGGGTGCGTGGGCGCGGCGGTCGCTTGCAGATCCCAGCGCGGACACAGCTCGCCCCCGTCGGCGTCGAGCTCGACGACGTGCTCATCGAACACCGCGATCTTGGCCTTGGACTTGCGCAGCACGACGCTGAGCGGGCCGGCTTCGAAGTCCTTGTCGACCGGGACCGCCGCCGCACCGCAGCGCAGGATCCCGAAGTACACGATGCTCCAGGCCGGGTGGTTGCGGCCGCCGAGCGCGACCCGATCACCCTTGCGCACGCCCGCGGCCCACAGCCGCTGGGCCACGGCCGCCGAGCGGCGCTCGAGGTCGCGGTAGGTGATGCGCGAGAGCTGGGGCGGATCGCCGGCCATGCGCTGAAACGCGAGGGCGTGCTCGTGACGATCGCTCAGATCCTCGAGCATGGCCACGAGGTTGTCGTGGCGGCGCAGGGCCTTGGTCTCCTTGCGGAGCTTGTCCTCGAGCAGCGGGATCGAGAATTCCTCGACGCCCTTGTGGTGGATCTCGAGCCAGTAGTGGCGCCAGTCGATGTCCTCGGGGTTCCACCGCAGCTTGGCCTGGTCGGCCTCGGTCAGGCTCTTCATCAGGCCGCGGGTGTTCTTGGCCGAGAAGCGATACTCGTTGGCCGTGATGAAGGGCGTGAACGCGTCGAACACCATCTCGATGTTGGCGGTGTTCTTGGCCAGGCTCGCGACCTGCTTGCGCACGGGCTCGGTGAAGCGCTCGCTCGGGGTGTCGCGGAAGCGCTCGAGGAAGCCTGCGACCTGCTCGCTGCGCTTGCGCACCTGCGGCGACGACCAGCGCTCGTAGTGCTCGAGCGGGACGATGGCCGGCTCGGCGTGGGCCTGGACCATGTTGACGAGCGCGTTGCCCTTGGTCCGCTGGGTGTAGTAACGGCGCTTGGCCAGGCCGATCAGCTCGCCCGCGCGGCGAGTCTTGAGCGGGTTCGCGTCAGAGGTGCACAGCTGGTAGCAGACCTCGTGGCGCTCGGCGATCAAGGCCGCGAGCGCGGCGATCATCGCGGCCGAGCACATGTCGACGGGGATCGCGTCGTAGTAGCACTTCTCGCCGGCGGGGATGTGCTGCTGACCCTGGTAGGTCAGGTACATGATCGGCGTCGAGGTCGAGATGCCCTCGCACCAGCCGACCTTGGGGAACTCGACCGCCGACTCGACGATCGAGGGGCGGACGATCGTCAGCGGCAGGCCCGAGGACAGCAGCACCTGCTCACCGATGCTCTTGGTGTAGGTGTAGATGTTGGGCCAGCCCCAGAAGGTCGCGCGCTCGGCCCCGGCCGCGATCAGGCGCTCGCGGACGAAGCGACGCTTGACCCGCTCGAGCTCGTCGTCGAGGGCCGCCCCGCGCAGGGGCTCGTGGCGGTCCCGGAGGTTGCGCTTGGCCTCGTCGAGGAGGTGGGACTGGCGCGGCGCGTCCTCGGCCCGGCGCCGGGTCGACGCGACGAGGTCGCTGCACTCGTCGATCTCGCGCTCGGCCGACCAGTGCGAGACGTCGAGCTCGTCGGCGCGCGGGAACGGGAACTCGAGGGTGTTGCGCTCCATGGTCACGCCGTCACGGCAGCCGACCACGAAGCAGGTGCTGGTGTGCATGATCGGCGCGTCGCCGAGGGCCCGCGACAGCGCGATCAGGTGGCGCGCGCCGTAGGCGTTGACGTTGAGGGCCTCGTCGAGGGGCGGGTTGAAGTCGACGACGCCCGCGACGTTGACGATCGCCGCGATCTCCTTGGCGCTGCCCTTGGCCGCGCCGAGCTCGCGGACCAGCTCGGGGTCGACGCCGAGCAGGTCGCGGGTCACGTCGCCGTCGATCGCCACGACCTTGGACTTGATCCAGGCCTCGAAGTCCGGGTGCTGCTCGCGGAGGGAGTCGAAGACCGGCGAGGGCACGATCTCCGCCCACCAGCGCTCCTCGGAGGTGATGGTCTTGCGCGAGCGGACGACCGTGTAGATCGTCCCGACCTCGGGGTAGCGATGGAGCAGCATCGCCAGCCAGACCTTGCCGAGGAACCCGGTCGTGCCGATGACGATGAGGTTCTTGCCCTGGAGCGTCGCGCCGACGTCCAAGGGATCCAGCGTCGCGCCAGGGTCTGGGAGAGTTGTCGCTTGCGGCTCGCTCATGATCGCCCTAGCGCACGTCCGTCATCATGATCGGCGCGAAGTTGATGCTGGTGATCTGCGGATTCCGGGGCGCGGACTCCTTGGCCATCCGGATCGCCTCGGTCATGTTGGGCGCCGTCTCGTAGCCGAGGATCTCGGGCACGTACTCGTTATCGGCGCCAACGACGATGCAGCGCCCCTGCCACTGGCGCCCGCGCTCGCCCCAGTACCACATGAAGAACGGGTGGTTGGGGTGGTAGGCGATGCCGGTCCGATACATCCGGATGTAGGCCGGGTTGCGCGAGAACTCGCGCTCGAAGCGCTTGTGGAGCTGGACCGCGTCGCGGGTCTGGGGCAGGAGCTTGTGGAAGAACTCGACGTAGCTGGCGTGCTGATCGTGATCGAAGCGATCGCTGCACGGGTGGGTGATGATCAGCGTGCCGCCCTGCTTGAGCAGCGGCTTGTTGCGGTGGAGGTTGTGGAAGTAGCCCTGAGCCAGGACCTGAACCAAGAGCGGGTTCAAGAAGGCGTGGATGTTGTAGGGCGAGATGTAGGGGATGCCCGTGACCTGGATGTCGGCCTGGCCGTCAACCTCGACGCAGTACTGCTCGTAGCACTTGGCGATCGTGCGCTTGTGGGTTGGCTCGGTCGCGCCCGCGAACACCCCGGTGACCCCGTAGGGCGCGGGGTAGCGGGTGAAGATCTCCTCGCGGAGCCCGGCCGGGACCTTGTCGAGCGCGAACAACACCGCGCGCAGGGCCAGCTTCTCGCGGGTCGTGTACTCGTCGGGGTTCTTGCCGAGGAAGTCGAGGTTGCGGTCGAACATCCGGTTGTTGAGCGTGGTCTCGATGTGGAAGATCTCGACCTTCTCGTTGACCAGGCGCCCGATGCGGTCGAAGATCCCCTGCATGTGGGACTTCTCCGGCTCCATGTAGCTGCCGGTCTCGCGCGTGACGTAGGGGTTGTGGTGCGCGGCCAGGGTCTTGCCGCCGCACAGGCCCACGCCCACGGACTTGTGCCCGCCGTCCATCGGCACGAGGTTGAGGTTGCAGTAGATGACCAGGTCGGCCTCGACCGCGGCCGCGTTGAGCTCGACGACGTCGCCCTCGGGCGTGGTCCCGAGCTCGGTCATCGCCGCGCTGTCCTCGGCGTCGTGGTGGTAGAGCTTGTCGGGCCAGAAGCGATCGAAGATCCGCTTGCCGACCATGCGCTCGACCTCAGCGTCGCTGAGCCGGCGGTGGTAGGCGAGCGCGATGATCATCTCGATGTCCTCGACGCCGTGGTCGGCGAGCATCTCGAGCACGATCGTCAGCACGCGCTCGCGGACGTCGGGCGTGCGCATCGGCGGCAGCGGCAGCGAGATGTCGTCGAGCGCGATGACCACCTTCATGCCCGGGCGGAGCTTGGCGTAGAGCGGCTCGCAGCCGTAGGGGTGAGTCAGCGCGTAGCGGATCGCCGCGTCGAGATCCTTGATCGGCTCGAGCGGCGGCTTGGGGTAGATGCAGCGGGTGCCGACGGGGAGGTCGACCTCGATCAGGTTGTCACCGCTGAATTGCACGCGCGGGGCGCTGTGCTTGTCGAGGTAGACGATGTTGGGACTGGTCATGTCAGCTCGATGATGGGCCACTGGTAGGCGCGAGCGAGGCGCAGCAGCTTGGGATCGGGGTTGATCACCGCGGGCCGACCGACGACCGAGAGCATCGGCACGTCGGAGTAGGAGTCGGAGTAGCCGAAGCACTCGGCGAGCTCGTGGCCGTGGTCGCGGGCGTGGTTGGCGATCAGCCGGGACTTGTTGGGCCCGGCCACGACCGGGCGCAGGAGCTTGCCGGTCGCGAAGCCGTCGTGGATCTCGAGCCGGTTGCCGACGTAGTGGTCGGCGCCGAGGTCGGCGGCGAGGCGCTCGAGCAAGAAGTCGAGGGCGCCCGAGACCAGCACGACCTCATGGCCGAGGTCCTTGGCCCGCGAGACGATGTCGCGGGCGCCCGAGTAGATGTTCTGCTTCATGCACCACTCGTAGGCCTCGTCGGCGAGGACCTGGAGGCGGTCCTCGCTCGTGCCGCGGAAGGCCTCGAACAGCAGCTCGTTGAAGGTCCGGCGATCGCGGAGCTCCGCGACCAGCAGCTTGGGCGCGCGGACCAGCAACCGACCGATCTGCCTGGCAGAGCGCAGCGGGTTGATGTCGTTGGCCATGTACCAGACGGCCGTGTGCAGCAAGTTGCTGCTGACGAGTGTTCCGTCGACGTCGAAGTAGCTCGCGGTCATGGGGGGACCTCGGCGGCGTGCGTGCGCCCCGGATTCTGCCGTGCTCACGCTCTTGGGTGAAAGTGCGACAGAGCCCGTCGAGAGCGGCTCTCGTACCCCGGTTGTGCGGCGCGGTCCAGTGCGCAGCGGGAAGCCGGTGCGCAGGGGTTTGCGCGCTGGGCCTCTGGGCGGACTGGGCCGCGCTAGTCGATCCGCAGGCGGATGAGCTCGCTCGGGCGCGGGCTCCCCGGAGCCTGGTCGGCAAGCTCACGATCGAGCAGGTGGCTCGGGTGTACGTTGCGCATGGCGTTGAGCATGACGTTGCGAACGTGGGGGTTGTCGGACTCGAGCTCGGTGATGAGCGCGCGCATCTTTTGGCGCCGGAGGCCATCTTGGGATCCGCACAGGTTGCAGGGCAAGATCGGGTAGTTGGCCCAGGCCGCGTGCTCGACGATGTCGGACTCGGCGCACTCGATGAGCGGGCGGATGACCTCGAAGCGACCGTCGTCAGTCGTGTACTTGGCCGGCATCGCCTGGAGCTTGCCCGTGTAGAACAGGTTGAGCAGCAGGGTCTCGAGGGCGTCGTCGCGGTGGTGGCCGAGGGCGATCTTGTTGCAGCCGAGGCGGGCGGCGTTGGTGTAGAGCACGCCCCGGCGCAGGCGCGAGCAGGCCGCGCAGTAGGCCTTGCCCGGCGTCGTCACGCTGACCACGGTCGAGTAGGTGTCCTCGCGCAGGATCTCGAAGGGGGCGCCGAAGTCCTCGAGCCAGCGGCGCAGCTGGGATCCGTCGTAGCCGGGCTGGACCTGGTCGAGGTGAACCGCGGTCAGGCGAAAATCGATCGGCGCCCGGGCCCGGAGCTGGGCGAGCAAGTCGAGCAGCGTGTAGCTGTCCTTGCCGCCGGAGACCGCGACCATGAGGTGGTCGCCGGGCGCGAGCAGCTCGTAGTCCGCGATGGTCTTGCCCATCGTCCGGCGCAGGCGCTTGCTCGCCAGCGGTGACTTGCCCGGTCCAGGGCTGCGTGCTGGCGTGGTCATGAGTCGGGGTCGCGGGTCTCGCCCTGGACGGTGATCGTCACCCGGCGGCCGTGGGCGGCGAGGCGATGTTCCCACAGGTAGATGCCCTGCCAGGTCCCGAGCGGGAGCTTGCCACGGGCGACGGGCATGGTGATCGCGGTCTGAGTCAGGACGCTGCGCACGTGCGCGGGCATGTCGTCTTCGCCCTCGTCGATGTGCGCAAACAGGGGGTCGCCGTCGGGCACGAGCCTGGCGATGAAGCGCTCGAGGTCGCGCCGGACCTCGGGGTCGGCGTTCTCACACACGATCAGCGAGGCCGAGGTGTGGTGGATGAACACGTTGCACAGACCGACGCGAATGCCCGACTTGGCGACCGCGCGCTGAACCCGACTGGTGATGTCGTAGGTCTCGCGCCCCGAGGTTGCGACCGTGAGGGTCTCGGCCCAGGTCGGCATCGCGTCAGCGGCCCTCGCCCGCGGGGGGCTCGCCGTGGGCGCGCTTGGGGCCGACCTGATACTTGGCCTTCCACTCGGCGTAGGGCATGCCGTAGACCTCCTCGCGGACCTCGTCGAGCTCGAGCTCGATGCCGGCCTCCTCGGCCGCGGCGCGGTACCACTTCGACAGGCAGTTTCGGCAAAAGCCTGCGAGGTTCATGATGTCGATGTTCTGCACGTCCGTGCGCGCTTGCAGGTGCGCGACGAGGCGACGGAACGCGGCCGCCTCGAGCTTGGTGCGGGTCTCGTCGTCGAGGTCCATGGCGCCGCCAGCGTACCAATTGGGTGTGGTCGGGCCAACCCAGGTGGCGGCGCCCGGAGAGCCCTACGTTTGACCATCGAGCTCGGCGCCGACATCGGTCGGGCCAACACGAGACGGGCCTGGCCGTGGGTCACTCGAACAGCTGGGCCGCGCCCGTCGCCGTCAGCGCGCGGTCGAGCCACACTTCGAGGACTGACAAGTCGCTGCTGGCCTCGATTCGGCGCCGTTGGTCCTCTTCGAGCTTCACGCCCCGGCGGTCGAGCACACGCAAGATCAGCGCGCGTGCCTCCGCAGTCCGGCCCTGCTCGATGCCCTCTTCGCGGCCCTCTTCGCGGCCCTCTTCGCGGCCTTCGCGGTGCCCGCGGACGTAGTAGGCCCCGGTCAGCTCCATCGGGCCGAGCGGAGCGTCGTCGTCGATCTCGAACAGGCGCTCGGGGATCTGTTCGAGTTGCTCCTCGGTCATCATCGCGCGCATGAGGTCACCGTAGACCCTTCGGTACTCGTGCGCCACCTTCTTCATGGCTTCGAGGGTGGCCCGAACACAGGCCACCCCGACTTCGGATCGCGCATGAAAGACAGCAGTGAGCACCGCCCGGTCGATGTTTTTGGCCGCCTGCTTCACGCTGTGAATTGGCGGGAGCATGTGGGGCTCCACGAACCACGGTGATGCGCGGGTTTCGGCTGCGAACATGTTCTGGGCGCGCCGACGGACGTCGGCGTCGGGCGCGAAGACGATCGTCCAGCCACGGCACCTGAACACGTTGCGGACGCCAGCGGCGTAGCTGAGCCAGCTGTAGAGTTTGAGCACGTCGTCCGTGGTTTGAACCTCGACGGCGAGACCCGCGACGCGGCGGACGGCGGGCTGTTTCTCGCACACCGCGGCGACGAGCCAGTCGGCATGGAGGATGTTTCCGTCTTTTGCGGGGCTGGGAATCTCATTGGATGCAAATTCGAACTTACGGTGTTGTGGAGGAATTCGGGTGTCGAAGTCATGGGCGAGCTGAAATACGAGTTCGGGGTTTCGTTTGAGGAGAAACAACAGGCCTTGATGGATGGGGCCGGGCATGTTGCTCCAATGCCATTCAAAGGTGAGCGCGGCAACGCTTTGAGACCCCAAATGGGGGCTCGAACGTGGCCGGGATTCGGGCCGGGGTGAGGGTGGCCGGGATCCGGGCCACCTCGGCCCTCGCGTGGCCGAGCGTCCACCGGTCAGGGTCGCGGCCCGCAGCTCGCTAGCAGCCCGGGGCCGCTCCTGCGAAGTCATCGTTGACCCCGGGGATCACAACGCCCGCCTCGCGCCGGACTCTTCGTTGAGGGCGCGACGCCAAGACCCCGCTGCGGGGGGCCACTGCGAGGCTTGGCGACAAGGAGCCCGCGGAGCTTCGGCGAAGAGACCAAGCGAAGCGGCGCGAGGCGGCGCTCCACGGGCTGCCAAATCCGGTATCATCACGCAGTCATGCCTACCATCGTGCATACGATTCGCCGCGGCTGGGTCTACTCGCCCTTCACCTGTGAGTACTGCGGCCACGAGGATCAAGGCGCCATCCACATGAAGGTCGGCGCGAGCGCCCAGGTTGGGATCCTTCAGGATTATGATGACACCCGCGACCTCGCGATGGGCACCGCCCACGGCAACATGGAGCAGGCCGGCGATGAGCTGATCGCGCTCTCGCCCTGCCCCGCGTGCGGGAAGCGAGACGAACTCGCGGTCAAGAGCTTCTACGCCAAGGCCAAGCCCTGGATCGGCAGCGGCGCGTTGTTCCTGGTCGTCGGTCTGGCTGGGGCCGGCTACCTCGCGAGCGAGGGTGAGCCGGAGATGGGATTGTTAGCGACCTCGCCCTTGCTGCTGATCGGCCTGGTCGTGCTGATCGCGGGGCTCGGCAAGCGGCTGCGAAAGCTGCCGCCTAGCGCGGTGTTTCGCTCGCGCAACCCGGAGCCGTGGGCCCACCTCGGGCCCGAACGAGCGTCGCAGTGATTTTGACCCCGAGTCGCTGACGACCGCGGGGGTCATACAAGGTTCTTGCTAGCAGCCCGGCTGCTAGCACCCCGGGGTGCTAGGCATCCAGCTCCGACGCCGCCGACCCAGTCCAGCGGCGCGTCGATGCGGCGGCGTCTCCGGGCAACGGCAGGTCGAGGAAGAAGCGCGTCCCCTGGCCGGGTCGGCTGTCGACCGAGAGCTCCCCGTCGTGCTCCTGCGCGATACCGTGTGAAACCGCGAGGCCGAGCCCGGTCCCCTGATCGCGGCCCTTGGTCGTGAAGAAGGGGTCGAAGATGCGCGAGAGCACGGGGGCCGGGATGCCTGGGCCCCAGTCTTCGACCGTGACCCGCAGCCTCCGGCGCCCGTCATCGGTCGCGAGCAGCTCGGCGCGGATCTCGATCACGCGGCGCTCGTCGGCCCGGATCGCCGCGCCGTTGATCGCGTCGCGCGCGTTGGTCACCAAGTTCATGATGATCTGTTGGATCGACTGGGGCCGGCAGCGGACGCGGGGCAGCCCGGCCGCGATGTCGACGCGGACGTCGATCTGGTCCTTGCGCATGACCGCGCGCAGGAGCGAGAGCGTGGCCTCGATCAGCTTGGCCATGTCAACGTCCTCGATCGGCTGCTGCTGCTCGGGCTCCTGGCGTGAGAACGCGAGCAAATTCCGGACGATCGTCGCGACCCGCTCGCACTCGACGTGGATCTCGGCCGAGAAGTCCGCGATGAGCTCGAGGTCGTTGGAGTTGGTCCCGATCAGCTCGGCGTAGTTCATGATGCCCTGGATCGGGTTGTTGATCTCGTGGGCGACGCCGCTGGCGAGCGTTCCGAGCGACTCGAGCCGCTGCTGCTGACGGAGCTGGGCCTCGAGCCGCCGGGCATCGGCCTCGGCGCGCTTGCGGGCGCTGATGTCGGTCGCAATGACGATGGCCTTGCGCGGGGCCTCAGTCTCGTCGGCGATCGGCGCGAGCCGGGCGACGTACCAGCTCGGACGCGCGCTCGGGTCTTCACCGGGGAGCTCGAGCTCGAGCTCGCGCAGCGAGCCGGTCCGGAGCACGTCTTCGAGGGCGTCGCGCCAGCCAGTCTGGCCGCTGGCCCGGTCGAAGCGCCGCAGCACGCGGGCGTGGTCGGGGCCCTCGAGCTGAGCGTTGCGGTTGACGAATTCGACCTCGCCGTTGGCGTCGACCAGCGCGATCAGATCGGGCGCGCCGTCGACGAGCGAGCGCCAGCGGGCCTCACTCTCACGCAGGGCCCCGTGGATCCGGGCGCGGTCGAGGGCACGCGCGGCCTGACCCGCGATCAGCTGCAGGGCCTCGAAGCGCTCGGAGGAGAAGCACTCGCGGCTGAGCCGGTTCTCGAGCACGAGCACGCCGAGGGTCAGCTCCCCCAGCCGGATCGGCATGCCCAGCAGCGACAGCACGCCTTCGCCGACGACGTATGGATCGTCGCTGAACCGGCCGTCGGCCCCCGCGTCGTCGACGACCAGGGCCTTCTCCGTCCGCAAGACGTAGTGGATGACCGAGGTCGGCGCGCGCCCGGCGGCCTCGCGCAAGGCCAGCGGCGTGTCGAGGACGGTCGGCCCGTCTTCGATGGTGGCCTGGGCGACGATGCCAAGGACCCCGTCGCGCTCGAGGACCAGCGCGCCATGATCGGCGCCCGCGTTGGTCAAGCTGGCCTCGAGCACGTTGGCGATGACCTCGTCGAGGCGCAGCTCCGACGCGATCGCGGCGACGCTGCGCAGGACACCGTCGAAGTCGAGGGTCTTGCCGGAGCCGCCCCGGGTGCTCGTCGCGGACATGGTCTGGCGCGTCATCGTGGTCCGACTCAGCGAGGCTCCTGCGGTCGACCTTTGGGCCCCCGAGCTCGTCGGCGCGTGGGCTGGGGCCTCGCGGGCGCACATCTGCTCGAGCTTGGCCTTGGCGCCCCAGGCTTCGTAGGCGTTCATGGCCTGGTGACGGGCGCCCTCGGCGAAACCTGGCAGGCCCTCGCGCTCGGCGAGATCGGCGAGGGCCTCGGCGGCCAGGCCCTCGACCCAGCGACAGCCGCCCTCGGCCGCCTGGCTGCGCGCCCGCTCGAAGTGGACGCTGGCCGCGGCCCTCGGCTGACGCCGCTCGAGCGCCCGGAGCCCCGCGGCGAGCTCGAGGTAGTGCCCGTAGTTGTCGTGTGACCCTCGGGCCCAACGGGCGATGATCCGACGCGCGCGTCGCTTGGCGGCGGCCAGACGTGGCGGCCGCTCGTCGCCGTGCGCCTCGACCCGGGCGGCGGCGACCAGCAAGGTCAGGGCCACGCGCGGGATCACCCAGGACGCGAACAGCACCTTCTCCATGTCGCCGAGCAGGCCCAGGCACAGGCGCAGCGCCTCGCGGGGGTCACCGAGCAGGACCCGGACGAGCGCGAGGTTGGCCGCGGCCACGTAGATCGAGTAGCGGCTGCCGCCGTGGCGCTCGATCAGCTCGGGGTCCATCGCCGCCCACGCGTGGGAGCTGGCGACCTCGCCGCTGTCCTCCACTCCACCGACCACGGCTGCGAAGCCCGTGACTGAGGCCATGATGACGAGGGACTCCTTCGAGGTCCGCGCGTCGAATTCACGCTCACGCTTGGTGCAGAGCTTGCGCAGGACCGTGAGGTGGGTGCCGACCTCCAGGTGCATCGACAAGCTCAGGGCCCCGGCGTAGCCGGCCCACAGCAGGTCACCGGCCTCGAGCGCGCGCGGGTAGAGCTCGGCCATGCGCTCGATCGGCTCGGCGAAGGGCTGACCGAGGTGGGACACGAACAGGTGCGAGGCGCAGGCAGCCCGGACCTGCGCGGGCCCTTCAGTGAAGCGCGCCGACAGGGCCCGCGCGAGCTCGGACAAGCGGATGGCCTCGTCGGTCTTGTGAAAGCCGCCGACCGACAGCCCGAGCTGCGCGAGGGCGAGGGGCGCGCTCTCGTGGAGGCCGTGGCGCAAGACCCAGCGCACGTGGGTCGCGATCAGGAGCAGGTAGAGCTGAGGGTCGAGGATGTAGGTCGCGTTCTTGGTCGAGTCGAGCACGTCCATGAGCGCGGCCGCTCGCTCGTCGGTGCAGATCGGCAGGGCCTGGAGCTCGGCGGGCTCGATCCTGCGCAAGCGCTGCCGGGCTCGAAACAGGCTCAGCTGCGCGCGGGCGCTCGATGGCGCCGTCGCGACCGCGCAGCCCCACCGCGCCATCAGCTCGAGGCCGTGGGCGACCGCGTCGGCGCTGCGCCCCGTGAGGTGGAGATGGCGGATCAAGCTGGCCGCGACGTGGCCGCGATCGCTGTCGGACAGGGGCCACGCGAGGAGCTGGCGGAACGCGTGCTCAGCCTCGGGCCGCCCGCTCAAGGCGAGGACCTGCGCGAAGCTGTGGTGGAGCTCGACGAGCAGGGTGTAGCTCGCCGCCGTCTGCCCGACCTTCTCGACCTGCTCGCGGAGGCCGTCGACGAGCTCGATCCCGCGACGGAGGTAGCGCAGGGCCGGGTCGTGGGCGGCGCTGCCGAGCGCCTCACGGCCGGCGTCGGCGTAGAGCTGCGCGAGCTCGACGCGGCTGTCGTCGTCGAGCTCGCGGGCCCGATCTTCATCGAGGCCAGCGTCGAGGTGCTCGACGAGCTCGAAGCGCTTGGCGGGCGTCTCGGCCGTGCCCGCGCGCAACAGCTGGCGACCGATCTGCCAGCGCAGCGTCCGCGCTCGCTCGGCCCCGGCCTGAGCGCGGGCGCGGGCGCGCACGTCGTGGTGCGCGAAGCGGTGCTCGTTCCCGAGCCGATCGAGGAGCCCGAGCTCGACGAGTTGATAGAGCGCGGCGACGAGCGTCGGCAGCGGCTCCTCACACACGAGCTCGAGGGTCGTGAGCTCGAAGCGATCGCCGATGCACGCGGCGCTCTGAATGATCCGCGCGAGCGTCGGTGGCAGGGCCGCGAGCTTGAGCTCCATGACGCCGAGGACGTCGTCGGGGATCCGCTCACGCTCGAGCGCCGCGAGCTCCCACTGCCAGCCGCGCTCGCTCGGCGTGAGCAGCTCGCGGGCTGCGAGGTGGGTGAGGAGCAGACGAATGAAGCGCGGGTTGTTGCCGGTCTTGCGCTCGACGAGGCGGACAAGCGCGGCCAACGCTGAGGGGGGCCGCCCGAGGGCGTCGGCGAGCAGCGCGACGACGGCGGCCTGCGGGAGCGGGCCGAGCCGCTCGACGGTGATCCGGGCGCCGTCGAGGCGAGCGCACAGTCGCGCCACCGGATGGTCCTCGTCGTCGATCTCGCGCGCGCTCGCGACCACGAGCACGGTCCCGTGTGCGCCCCCCTCCCCGCCTTGGAGGATCGCCTCGATGAGCTCGACGCTGCTCTCGTCGGCCCACTGCAGATCTTCGAGGACGAGGATCAGCGGCCGCTCCCGCTCGCAGAACGCCGACAAGAAGCGAGTCACCGCGAGCCGGAGGCGGTTGCGCGCGGCCCTGGGATCGAGGGGCGGGAGCTCGGGCTGGGGGCCGAGCACGGCGCCGAGGGCCGGGGTCAGCTCGACCATCACCCGGGCGATACCACCGAGCGCAAGCTCGAGCCGCGCCCGCCAGCGCTCGAGTCGGGTCTCGCTCTCGGTCAGGAGCTGCTCGACGAGCCCCGCGAAGGCGTCGACGAGCCCCGAGTACGGGCGCGCGCGCGTCGACTCGAACCGTCCGTGGGCCACGTAGCTGCCGACCCTGGCGAGCTCCCCCTCGAAGTCGGCGAGCAGGGCCGACTTTCCGATCCCCGCCGGCCCCGACAGCAGGACCATTCGGGCGTCGTCACCTCGGGCGACCCGGCCGAGCGTGTCGACGAGCAACGCGCGCTCGCGTTCGCGGCCGTAGAGCTGATGGGGGAGCGCGAGCTCGCGGGAGAAGTCGTCGAGTCCGAGCACGACGCTGGCCCCGTCGTCGCCCCGCGCGAGTCGATCTCGGAGCTCGCGCAGGTCGGCGGCCAGGCCCTCGGCGCTCTGGTAGCGGTGCTCGGGCGCCTTGGCCAGGAGCTTCATGACCACCCGCGAAAAGCCCGGCGGCAGCTCCGGGCGGTGGCGCTGGGGCGGCTCGGGGGTCCGCGCGAGGTGAGCGTGAATGAGCTCGAGCGGCTCGCTGTGGACGAAGGGCCGCCGACCCGTGAGCAGCTCGTAGAAGGTCACGCCGAGCGAGTAGAGGTCGCTGCGAAAGTCGACTGGGCGCTTGGTCCGTCCGCTCTGCTCGGGCGAGATGTAAGGCAGCGTGCCCTCGATGACGTCGGGGTCGTAGACGCGCTCGCGCTCGCGCTCGAGCAAGACCGAGATCCCGAAGTCAGCGAGGTGGACGACGCCGCTCGCGGGGTCGACCAGGATGTTCGCCGGCTTGATGTCGCGATGGATGATGCGCCGCGCGTGCACACGGCCGAGGATGTCGGCGAGCTGCACGGCGATGTTGGCGAAGCGCTCGAGGTCGAGGGCCCGACCGCCCGTGTAGGTCGCGAGGTTGACCCCCGGAGCGCGCTCGAGCAGCAACACCAGCTGCTCGCCGAGCCGCACGAGGCCGAGGGCGCGCACGACCCCCTCGACCTCGAGGCGCTCGATGAGCGCGAACTCGTGCTCGACGTGAGCCTCGATGTCCTCGTGATCGAGGTCGAAGACCTTGGCGATGACACTGCGGTCATCGGATTGACGGACAGCTTCGTAGACTCGGGCGTTGGTGCTCGCGCGTAGAAGCCGGACGTCGCGGTAGCCAGTGAGAGCCAATCCCATCGAGCGGAACGCCTGACGCGTCGCCTCGTGGATCAGCTAGGCGGGGTGAAGAAGCTGGTGTCTGTCTGCTTGATCTTCCAGCCGTCGTTGGTCTTGACGTACTGGTCATCGTAGCCCCCGAAGAACTGGATCAGGCTCGCGTCCTCACCGGCCGGCAGCGACTGGATCAGGTAGTACCAGCTCGCCTCGGCGGTCTGCCCGTTGACGCGGATGGTTGGGTTGACGATGTAGTGGGTGCTCCACTTGGTGCCCTGGGGCAGGACGTTCTCGAACGCGTTGATCAGCTCCGCGCGACCCGAGAAGCTGCCGAACGGACCCAAATTGAGCACCCCGTCGTCGGTGAAGAGGTCCGCGAGCGCGACGGCGCTCTCGTGGCTGGGGGTGTTGAACACGGCGTCGGAGCGGCGCGCGTACTGGGTCTTGAGCTCTTTGATCGCCTCACGCGCGACGAGGACCTTGACGTGCTTACGGATAGAATGGATTTCTTGATCGTTCGGCATGGGGATGCTCCGTGGGGGGGGGACTTCGTACGCGCGACAGTAACACCGGCGCCGGTCTCATTTCATGGAAGTTGGCAGCGCGCCCTCGCTCGAAGGTCGCGCCGCGCGAGTCGCGATCGCAATTCCCGCGATGATCGAAGCCGCGCCCACGATCGTGGTCCAGTAGATCGGCTCATCGGCCACCGCCCACCCGATCGCCAGCGCGATGGTCGGGGTGACGAAAGCAATCAAACTCAGGCGGCTAGCGGGCACGTAGCGCAAGACCCAGTAGTAAAGCCCCAAGGTGACGACAGTGCCGAAGACCGCGAGGTAGAGCATTCCCGCGATCGCCGCGGGGCTCCACCCCTGAGTGAGCGGCTCCGCACATAGCGTGGAGATGCCCAACAATTGCGCGCCACCGAGCAGCATGGCGTTGCGGTTGATCCGAAGCGAGCTCATTTGCGCGCCATGGCGCTTGAGCAGCGTGGTCCCCACGGCGCTCGCGGCCGGGCTGATCAGGAGCAAGAGCGCGAGCTGACGCCCCTGTCCGCCAAAGCTCGCGAGGTCGCCCTGAAACAGCAGCAACATGCCCGAGAAGCCAAACAAGAAGCCGAGCCAGTGGATCGGGCGCAGCCGCTCTCCGGGCAAAAAGACGTGGCCGCAGACAGCCATCATCAGCGGATAGACGGCCCAGAGCACGCTGACGAGCCCCGAGGGCAGCTGCTGCTGGACCACGTAGATCACGCCATACGAGAGCGCGAAGTTGCTGGTCCCGACCACGACCCACAGCCACGCTGGCGGATCCTCACCGCCCTCACGCTCGCCCAAGACCACGCTCGCGCCGGCCATGATCACGCCCGCGACGACGAAGCGCGCGCCCGCAGACAAGAACGGTGGCAGACGCTCGAGGCCGTCTTTGATGACAAACCAGGTGCTGCCCCAGATCACGCACAGCACGACCACCGCGACCGTGAGCTGCCAGCGCGCCGGTGGCGTCTGTGGTGCTCCCACGCGCGGAGTCTCTCACAGCTGCGCGCGACTGAACCCTGCGCGAACGCGCGGGATGAAGCCCGAGGAGTAACCCTGGGCGAGGAGCTCGGGGCTGGGTTAAGCTGGATCCTGGATGCCCGGGGACGTCATCACCCGCCGCGGGTTCATGGGCCTGACCCTCGGCGCAGCCTCGACGGCGCTCACGGCCTGCGCGCGCGACAGCGATCCCATGACCTCGGTCGACGCGATCCTCGCGGGCACCTGCGAGCCCCCGCCGCCCGACGGCACCTGCACGGTCACCGCGCAGGACATCGAGGGCCCCTACTACCTGCCCGCCTCACCCGAGCGCAGCGAGCTCGACACCGTCGGTGATGAGGGCGTCGCGCTCGCGCTCTCGGGCGTGGTCACCGACGCCAGCTGCACGCCGCTGCTCGACACGATCGTCGAGGTCTGGCACGCCGATCCCTCGGGCGCCTACGACAACAGCCCGACCATGAACTACCGCGGCTGGGTCCGGACCGGCGTCGAGGGCATCTACGCGTTCACCACCCTCGTCCCGGGGCGCTACCTCAACGGCGACACCCTGCGTCCGTCACACATCCACTTCAAAGTCTGGCGCGACGGCGCCCCGGTCTTGACCTCGCAGATCTACTTTGCGGACGACCCCCAGCTCGACGACGACCCGTGGGCCGAGCCTGCCCGGACCGTGTGCCTCGAGCGCGACGGCGAGGGCGTGTCGGCGGTGTTCGACATCACCCTCGCCTGAGCGCGAGCCACGACGGCCGGGACCGGCTCGCCCCATGGTCCCTCGTCCCACGGTCCGAGAGTCGAGGTGATCCCACCCGTGCTCGGGTTGTGGAGGGAATTGGCGAGGTCCAGCTCGCTGAGGATCACGCCTTCGCTCGGTCGGCTCGTGGGTGCCGCCGAGTACTGGTGCTTCGCCAACGGTTTCTCGCGCGAGCGTGATCAAATCTCCGGCCCATGGCACCTCCCAGGTGTGACCGCAAAGAACTTCCCCATCCTGACACTGGGTGCGCTTCTCATTCTAGTCGCTTGTGAAACCGGCAGTTCTCCCGTCGATGATGCTGGTGACTCTGACGGCGGCACAACAACCGGCGACGGCGACACAACCGGCGACGGC
>NZ_PVNK01000065.1 GCF_002994615.1 Enhygromyxa salina
GGCACCACCGGGGGCACCGGGGGCACCGGGGGCACCGGGTGTCACGGTCAAGAAGCGCCCGCGGATCCCGACCCCTCGCGTGTCCGGACACGCCTTGCGCGATCGCGCCCAGGCCCGTCGCCGCGAGCTGCTCGAGGCCCAGATGCGGCTGGCCACGGCCGCGTCGGACGCCAAGACGGCCGACGATGGCTCCGAGTCTGGGCCAGCTGGGTCTGGGCCAGCTGGGTCTGGGCCAGCTGGGCCGCAAGACGAGGAGGTGTCATTGCCGACCCCCTGCGACGACCGGGATCTTGGCGCTCCCGCGCCGGAGATCCGCTCGATCCTCGACGAGGTCGAGCCCGTCGCCGAGAGCGACCCTCGTCTGCGCCACGACGCGGCCGTCGACCTCGAGCGCCAGCGTCGGCTGTTGGCGCTGCGGGACCGGTTGCGCCACGTTGGCCACTTCGAGCTGCTCGGGATCGACCCTGTCGACGACCCCAAGATGATCCGCCGGGCCTACCACGCGGTCAGCCGGGAGTTTCACCCCGACTCCTTCTACGGCAAGAACGTCGGCACCTTCCGCTCGGTGCTCGACGATCTGTTCCGCCGCGCGCGGGCGTCCTATGAATTTTTGCTCGATGACGAGCAGCGCAAGCCGCTGGTCGAGGCTCACGACGCGCAGCTTCGCGCCGCGCGAGACCGCCGCGAGCGAGAGCAGGCCGAGGCGAAGGCGAGGGCTGAGGCGGCGGCCGAGCGCGCGCGTGTTCGCGCCGAGGCCGAGGCCGCCGAGGCGGCGCAGAAGGCGCAAGATGTCCGAGCCAAGCGCGATCAGCAGCGCCAAAACCGAATCCGAGATCGGGCCCTCGCGCAGCGGCGCAAGCAGGCCAAGAAGCACGCCGACCAGGCCGCCCGCGAGCAGGAGGTCGGTCGCCACGGTGCAGCTGCAACGCTGTTCAGGCTCGCGTTCGAGCAAGATCCGAGCAAGCCCGAGTACGAACAGATGTGGCGGGAGAGCCTCGGCATCGCCCGTCGACAGCGAGCAGACAGCAGCTACGAGCAGGGCCGAGAGGCTCGCAAGGCCGGTCGTGTGCACGAGGCCGCGCGCTGCCTGGCGCTCGCGGCCGATGCCGATCCCTCGCTTCGCAACCTCGCCGAGGCGGCAGGGGCGATGGCCGAGGTCAATGCGCAGCGCGGGCGGGAGTTGGCGATGGCGGCCCTCGAGTCGCTGCAGCAGGCGAAGGCGCGCGGTTCGCAACTCGACGAGCGCACCGTAGCTACCGTGCACCAGGCTTGCGCGCGGGCGTTTTTGGCCGCGGGCCAGCACGCGTCGGCGCGGGAGCAGGCCGAGCGGGCCCACGAGCTCTCGCCGAGCAACCAGACCCGGACCCTTCTCAATTCGATCAAACTAACCTAGCCTGGGTCGACTGCGCATACGGGGCTCCGGCCCACAGCACCGCGCACTACGAATCCGCATGGAGAACGTCGTAGGTATCGATCTCGGGACCTCGAACTCGGTCGTGGCGATCGTCGAGGACGGCGTCCCAACCGTCATCCCCAACAAGGGCGGCTACAAGACCACGCCCTCGATGGTCGCGATCTCCGAGAGCGGCAAGCGGCTCGTCGGGCACATCGCCAAGCGCCAGGCGGTGACCAACTCGGTCAACACGGTCTACGCGGCCAAGCGCCTGATCGGGCGCAAGTGGGACTCGCCGGCCGTCCGCGCGGTCCAGCAGTCGTCGCCCTACTCGATCGTCGAGGGCCCCCACGACGACGTCCGCATCGTCTTGCGCGATCAGATCTACAGCATCCCGGAGATCAGCGCCTTCATCCTCCAGGAGCTCAAGATGGTCGCCGAGCAGTACCTCGGCGGCGGCGTCGACAAGGCGGTGATCACGGTCCCGGCCTACTTCAACGACAACCAGCGTCAGGCGACCAAGGACGCGGGCCGGATCGCCGGCCTCGACGTCATCCGGATCATCAACGAGCCCACGGCCGCCGCGCTCGCCTACGGCTTCGGCAAGGACTTCGAGCGTCGCGTCGCGATCTACGACCTCGGCGGCGGGACCTTCGACGTGTCGATCCTCGACATCGGCAACGGCGTGTTCCAGGTCGTGTCGACCGCGGGCGACACCTTCCTCGGCGGCGAGGACTTCGACATCCGCGTGATGAACTGGCTGATCCAGGTGTTTCAGGAGCGCAGCGGGGTCGACATCCGCGACGATCGGATGTCGCTCCAACGCCTGCGCGACGCGGCCGAGAAGGCCCGCTGCGAGCTCTCGACCGTACGCGAGACCCTGATCGATCTGCCCTTCCTGTACACGACCGCGAGCGGCGAGACCCACCACCTCCAAGAGAACCTGACCCGCGATCAGCTCGAGGATCTGACCCGCGATCTCGTCGATCGGACCGTGGCGATCTGCGAGCGGACCCTGTCCGAGGCCAGCGTCGACCGCGGCGAGATCGACGACGTGATCCTCGTCGGCGGCATGACCCGCATGCCCCTCGTCCAGCGCGGCGTCGCCGAGTTCTTCGAGCTCGAGCCGTGCAAGGGCGTCCACCCCGACGAGGTCGTGGGCCTCGGCGCCGCGATCCAGGCCGCGGCGTTGATCGACGACTCGCAGGACCTGCTCCTGCTCGACGTGACCCCCCACAGCCTCGGGATCATGGTCCACGGCGGCGCGTTCCACCGCCTGATCACCCAAAACACCACGGTCCCGACCAGCGCCGGGCACATCTTCACCACCGTTCGCGACAACCAGACCTCGGTCAAGATCCTGGTCTTGCAGGGCGAGAGCGACGACGCCACTCAAAACGAGCTGCTCGGCGAGTTCATCCTCTCGGGCTTGCGCAAGGCCTCGCGCGGTCAGGTCGAGGTCAAGGTCACCTTCTCGATCTCGGCCGACGGCATCGTGTCCGTCGCCGCCCAAGATCTCGACACCGGCCGCGAGCAGTCGATCACCGTGACCGCAACCTCGGGGCTGACCGAGGACGAGCTCCAGCGCCTCGTCGAGCAGAGCCAGGGCTACATGGTCGAGGTCCGCGCGAGCGAGGAATTCGAGCGCGAGCGCCAGAAGGTCGAGGGCCTCGTGACCGAGGTCCGCGAGCTGTTCCCCCAGGTCGAGGGCATCATGAGCGGCACGAGCTTCGGGCGCGACGCGATCGCCAAGGCCGAGGCCGTGCTCGAGCGGGCCAAGACCGAGATGCAGGGCAACGATCTGCGCTCGCTCAGCGAGGTCAGCGGCAGCCTCGAGCGCACGCTCAACATGTTCCGTGGCGTCGTGACCAAGACCAACTTGTCTTAGTCTCCGGTCTCGAGCCTGGCGTCGGCTTGACAGTCCGCCGGGGCCCGGGACACCGTCGTGTCATGCAAGGGACGGGACGAAGGCGAGGCGCGTGGTGGCCTTGGTGGCCGGGTCTGGTTGGTCTGCTCGCGGTGATCTGCCTGGTCGCCGGGCCGGGATGCAAGACCAAGCCGCCCGCGAAGGACCAGCCGCTGCAAGACGGCGTCGAGCTGCCGGAGCTGAGCACCAAGCAAGCCGACGAGCTCGGCGCGTGGGTCGCGTCGGTCTACGCTGGCGCGGGCGGCGAAGCCCCGGCGAGCCTGCGCGAGGGCCGAGGCGCCGCCTACGTGGCCCTGCGCGACCACGGCAAGCTCCTGTCGGAGGCCTGGGGCCCCGACGGCAACCTCGCAACGAGCGTGTCCGAGGCCCTGACCAAGGCCAAGGCAGCCGCGCCCCAAGGCGCGAGCCCCGACATGGTCGAGCTCAACCTCGCGCACTCGTTTCAGACCGTGGCCAAGCCGGTCAAGAAGGAGCTGTTCAGGTACGCGTCGGGCAAGCGGACCGGGATCCGCGGCATCGAGCTGAGCTTTGGCGATCACTTCGAGCGCACCCCGCCGACCAAGATGCTGGCCGCGGGCGAGCGCTTTGGTCCCGTGGTCAAGCGCTTCCTCGAGCAGGCCGGGGTCAAGCACGAGGAGTTCGTGTCGGGCGGCGGCAAGGCCCGGGTGTTCGAGTCCCAGCAGTTCATCGTCCGCCTGCCCTCGGGCGAGGGCGTCAAGCTGCTGCGCGGCAACGTCTACGTCGAGCCGCGCGAGGTCACCCAGGCCAACACCCAGGCCACCGTCGACCTGTTGATCGCGTGGATGTTCGAGCACCTCCACGATGACGGACGCATGACCTACCTGTGGCTGCCCTCGATCAGCGCCGAGAAGCCCAAGGACAACAACATGATCCGGCAGTGGATGGCGACCAACGCCCTGATCAAGATCGCCGAGAAGCGCGACGACCCCGAGCTGTGGGATCGGATCGCCAAGAACATCGACTACAACCTCGAGCACTTCTACAAACAAGAGGGCGAGTTCGGGCTCATCGAGTACCGGGGCAAGGTCAAGCTCGGGGCGGTGTCCCTCGCCGCGATGGCGATCGTCACCCATCCCGCCCGCGCACGCTGGCAGACCCAGGAGCACGGTCTGCGCCGCACGATCAGCTCGCTGTGGGCCGAGGATGGCTCCTTCGCCTGTTTCTACAAGCCGCGGGGTCGGGCGGGGCGCAACGGCAACGTGCAGAATTTTTATCCCGGCGAGACCCTGCTGTTGTGGGCGCAGCTGTACCGCGAGAGCCGCGACCCCGAGCTGCTGCGTCGCTTTGTGGCCAGCTTCCGCTACTACGCGGCGTGGCACCTCGACCCCAGCGATCCCGACCGCCGCCGACCCTCGTTCACGCCCTGGCACACCCAGGCCGACTACATTCTGTGGGAGGCCCTGCGCGATCCTCCGCCCGCGGACGCGGGCCCCGAAGGTGAGGGCGAGACGCCGGCCGCGGAGGGCGACTCGGCGGCTGGCGAGGCCGAGTCCGGTCCGCAGCTGACCCCCGAGGGCTGGCCCGTCGGGACCACCCCCGCGACGCCCGTCGAGATCACAGAGCAAGAGCTCGTCGACTTCGTGTTCGAGATGAACGACTGGCTGATCGAGAACATGGAGGTCTGGGAGGAGTCGGCCTTCGACGACGAGAAGGGGCGCTTCTACTCGCGCAAGAAGGACTACGGCTCCCCCCACGCCTCGGCGACGGGGGTCTACATCGAGGGCATCATCGACGCCTACGCGATGGCCAAGGCGGTCGGCGACCGCAAGCGCGAGGATCGCTACCGCAAGGCCCTGTCCCGGGCGATCCGCAGCGTCATGCAGATCCAGTACGTCGACGACATCGACATGTACTACGTCACCGATCGCCAGCGGACCAAGGGTGGCCTGCGCACGACGGTGCTGCGCAACGAGATCCGCGTCGACAACGTGCAGCACGTGCTGATGGGCGTGCTCAAGGTCCTCGATCGCTTCGAGCCCGAGGACTTCAAAACCGATTAGTCATGGCCCCCACGGCCGGCCTGCACGTTGGACGCGCGGGGTGGCATGGGGTGATGGGGCTGGCCCGAGTCGGTATACAGTACGCGCGATGCCGAAATTTTGTGTTTTGCGCGTATTCATTGTGCCCTTGGTCCTTGGCTTGGGTTGTGGGGGGGAAACGCCGTCTGGCGAGGACTCCTCCGTCTCAACCGGCACCGACGACGATGTCGGCGATGGCGATGGCGATGGCGACGGCGATGGCGATGGGAGCGGGGACGGCGACGGCGACGGTGAGGGGAGTGGGGACGGGGACGGCGACGGTGACCCGCTCCCCGGTGACTGGTTGATCCCCGCGGCCAACCGCGTGGGCAGCAAGCTCGAGATGTACCCGCTCTACCCCCGCCCCGACGACGAGACCTCGGCCGACGCCTACCACCGGCACGCCCACCCCGAGCTGCCCTACCGCGTGCGCGTGGGGATCCAGGGGGGCGAGTGGCCATTTTTCTACGAGCTGGTCGAGGGGCCTCCCGGGGCGAGCTTCGTCGCGAGCGAGCTCAACCGGACCCTGGACGAAGAGCACGGCTGGATCATCCACGAGCGGACCCCGGGCTACGGCGTCCTCGAGTGGCCCTCGCCGGAGGCGGGCGAGCACACCGTGCGGGTGCGCGTGACCGACCAGGCCGGGGCTTCGACGGAGCTGAGCTGGACGCTGAGCACCGACCCGAGCGCGTTCGTGTTCGTCGATGCCGAGGCCGGTGACGATGACGCCGCCGGGAGCTTCGACGCGCCCCTGCGAACCTTCTTTTCCGGGTTGTGGCGAGGGGACGACGAAGATGACACCTACGCGGGTCGGATCGCGGTGTTTCGGGCCGGTGACTACGACATCTACGCCGCCGAGCCGAACACCAGCCCGATCCTCGACGGCACGACCAAGCCGATCGCGCTCGTGGGCATGCCGGGGGAGGACGTCACCTTCGATCTGTCGCAGGGCCACTTTCGGACCGGCAACGGCGCGGAGTTTGATGACTACCTGGTGGCCGGGATCGACTTCGTGGGATCGCGCAGCGACCTCGCCAACAACCGGCTGTTCAACGTGATCCACCGCTCGGAGCGGGTGACCTTCTGGGAGTGCTCCTTCGACCAGAGCACGATCGGCACGGTCGGCAACGACAACACCGCCTGCATCGCCTTCATGTCGGGCGGGCCCTACCACGAGAACCTCGCCGTGCTGGACTCCGAGCTGAGGGCCGATGTCGCCTCCCAGCTCGTTGTGACCTTCGACTCTCGCCACGTCTTGCTCGAGGGCAACCGCGCGATCGATGTCGACCTCCCGTCCAGCAACGGCGCCATGTTTCTCCACGCCAAGGACGACACCAACGACGTGACGGTCCGCGACAACCTCTTCGTTGGTAAGGCCGCGACCGCTGCGATCGCTGTCTCCAACCAGATCACGCTGGAGTCGGCCGCGAACCAGGAGGTGTGCTGGAACCGCGTCGTCTACGAGGGCGATCAGAACGTCGACGCGGCGATATCGATCAACGAGGCCTCGAACTCGCCCGACGCGGCCAACACCTACATGTATCGCAATTCCGTGACGAGCGCCCATCGCGGGTTCCGTTTCGGAGGCTACGAGGAGCCGACCCCGACCGTGTTCGAGGGCAACGCCTACTACGGCGGCTACGAAGGGGTCTTCGGGGGGAACCAGACCCAGACTGAGATCGCCAACGTCGAGCTGACCGCCGACGACTTCGACGAGCAGGCGTCTCTCGTGGGCGAGGCGCGCGACGACCACGCTGGCCTGGCCGGCGCCGACATCGTCGCGCGCTGAGGCGGGGCCCGGCCCCGCTGAGCTGGGCCCCGCGCCGCTGAGCGGGGCCCAGCCTGCTAGCAGCCCGGGCTGCTAGCTGCTCGGGGTCTGCCCGGGCTCGAGGCCGAACTCGCGGGCGATCGCGTCGTCGTGCTCGCCGAACTTGGGGGCCGGTCGCTCGGGGGTGCGGCCGACCGAGGGCAGGGCAGGGCCCGGGACGGTGAGCTGGCCGCCGCCGGGCATCGGGGTGTGCTCGAGCAGCCCCGCCGAGGCCAGGATCGGCTCGCTCCGCGCGGCGTCGAGGTCGTGGACGGCCGCGATCGGGAGATCTTTGTCCGCCAGCATCGCCAGCCACTCAGCGCGGGGCTGGGCTGCGAGGTGTTCGGCGACGGCGTCGGCGGCGGCGCGGCCCCGCTCACCGAGGTCGAGCCCGGCCGAGATCAGCTCCGGCTTGGCGATCGCCCGGCAAAAGCCCTGCCAGAACTTGGGCTCGAGGCAGCCGACGCTCAGCAGCTTGCCGTCGGCGCAGCGATAGCAGCGATAGCAGGGCACCCGCCCGGCCAGGGTCGTCGCCAGCGCCCCGTCGCCGCCCGCCGCCCGGTCGGCCCAGGGCCAGGTCACCAGGGGCAGCGGGGCCGAGAGCAGCGGCTGGTGGATCCTCGCGCCGCGGCCGGTCTTGGCCCGTTTCAGCAGCGCGGCGAGGACCGAGGAGGTCGCGAGCAGGCCGGTGTTGACGTCGGCGACCAGCACCCGGGGGATGTCGTCGCCGCTGCCGTGGGTCAGGCGCGAGCCTGGCAGTTGGCCGAGCAGCCCGGTCAAGCCCGCGGCGTTGAGATCGTGGGCGACGCGGCGGTCGTCGTCGGCGAAGCCCGGCAGCGAGCAGCTGACCAGGCGCGGGCACTCGCGCTGGAGCTTGCCAAAGTCGAGGCCCCAGCGCTCGAGGGTCCCGGGGCGGAAGCTGTCGAGCAACACGTCCGCGTGGCTCAGCAGCTTGCGCAGCCGCGCGATGCCCTCGGGCGTTCGGAGGTTGAGACGCAGGGACTCGGCGCCGCGGTAGTACACGCAAAAGCCCACGCCGACCCCGTCGACGAGGGGCGGCGCGTAGCGCATGAGGTCTCCGACCCGGGGATCCTCGACCTTGATCAGGCGCGCGCCGAGATCGAGCAGGTTGCGGGCCAGGACCGCGCCGGGGAGCATTCGCGAGCAGTCGACGACGAGCATGTCCGACAGCGCGCCGGAGGGCTCGTTCACGTGCTCGACTCCTCACCACCTTGGCGCTCGCTGAGCTCCTTGCCGAGCGCCTGCGTGATCTCGGGCGCCGAGAGCTGCGGCATCGTGCCCATCCGCTGCCGTGGGCCCCGCTTGCCCGCGCCCGGCTGGCCGCCCGGCTCGGGCGCCGTCGCCTTGGGCGGGCTGGGGGCAGCTGGCGGCGCAGCGTGTGGAGCCGATGAGACGGCGGGGGGAACAGGGGCCGAGGGCTGCGCCTGCGCGACGGGGACCGGGGCTGGGTCCAGGGCTGGGCCCGGGGCTGGCGTGGGTCCGGCGGGGATCCAGGAGGCTCCGCTCGTCGATGACTTGGGCCTGGCCGATCCTCGCGCGGCCGCGGGTTGGAGCTCGACCTCGAGCTCCGGGGTCTCGATGGCCGGCTTCGCGCGGAGGCGGGTGGTCGGCTGGGTTTGAACCGGAGTCGGAGCCCCAGGTTGGGCTTGCATGGAGGGCGGACCCTGAACCGGAGGACGAGCCTGTGCGGGGGGCTGGGCCTGCGCCGCTTCAACCCACCCCCGCGGCGCCTGGCCAGGGGCGGCGGCCGGCTCGGTTTCGAGGGGAGCGGTGGGCTCCTCGATGACCTCCTCGGGCGAGAGCGTGTCGATCTCGGACTCGTCGAGCTCGAGCTCCGGCTCGATCTCCTCGATGACCTCGTCGATCGAGGCCTCGCGGAGGTCGGCCCGCGGCGGGATGCGCAAGAAGCGGGACACGAGATACTCGACCTCGCGGCGCAGGTCGTCGACGTCGCCGTCGTTGTGAATGATGTAGTCGGCGCGCTCTCGCTTCTCGTGCTCGGGGATCTGCGCGCGCATGCGCGCGAGGACCTCGTCGGTGGTCAGCGAGTCGCGGTCCTTGACCCGAGCGATGCGGGTGTCGGCCGTGGCCGTCACCAAGATCACCGCCTTCATCTCATCTTGCTGGTCGAGCTTCTTCTCGAACAGCAGCGGGACCTCGTAGACCATGACCGGGTGCCCGGCCTTCTCGAGCGCGTCGAGGACCTGCTCGTAGCGCTCGCGGATCCGCGGGTGGAGGATCGCCTCGAGCTGCCGGCGCTTCTCGGTCGTGGTGAACACGATCCGGCCCATCTTCTTGCGGTCGAGCTCGCCGTGCTCGTCGAGCACCTCGGGCCCGAAGACCTCGACGACGTCGGCGAGCCCTGGGCTGCCGGGCGCCACGACCATGCGCGAGAGCTCGTCCGCGGACACGACCGGGATGCCGTACTCCTCGAGCATCGCCGCGACGGTGGACTTGCCGCTACCGATGCCGCCGGTGAGTCCGTAGACCTCCATCGCGGCCAGGGTATCACCGCCTGAGGACCTCGCCGAGGCCCGCTGCGCCGCCCGCGAAGCCCGCTCGCAAAGCTGTGCCAGACTGCGTCCGGTGGCCAAGCCAAACAAGGCGCTACGTTCCCCGAGGTGGCAGGTCGTCGCGGCCGAGTTCGAGCTCAGCGCGCCCAGCCTCGACCACTGCCCCGCCGCGACCGTGCCCGAGATCGCGGTCGCCGGGCGCAGCAACGTGGGCAAGTCGAGCTTGCTCAACACCTTCGCCCGACGGACCGGCCTCGCGCGGGTCAGCCGGACCCCAGGGCGCACGCGGCTGTTGAATTTTTTTCGCCTTCGGATGCGGGGCCCCGGCGCCGCGGAGCTGGGCCTGCGCCTGGTCGACCTTCCGGGCTACGGCTTCGCCAAGGCCCGCCGGGAGGTCCGAGACGCGTTTGGGCCGATGATCGAGGGCTACCTGCGCGAGCGCGAGGCGCTGCGTGGCTTGCTGGTGCTCATCGACGCTCGCCGCGGTCCCCTCGACGTGGACTTCGAGCTGCTCGAGTTTTGCGCCGCGATCGAGCTCCCGTGCCTGGTCTGCGCGACCAAGTGCGACAAGCTCGGGGCGTCCGAGCGCGGGTTGTTGCCCCGCCGCTTCGCCGCGTCGCTGGGTGTCGACCCTCGCGATGTGCTCTTGACCTCGTCGAGCTCCGGGCTGGGGCTGAGCGCGGTCGATCGGCGCGGTGGGCTGGGGGATGAGCTCGCCCGCCTCGCGCGGGACCGCTCCCAAGCGGGCGCGCCCGAGGCACCGGCGGGTCCTGGCGAGGGCAGCGATGACGAGGGCAGGGGGGATCCGTGACTTTCATCAGGCTCGCGGCGCTCGCCGATCTGCCCGATCTGCTCGAACTCGACGCGGCCTGCTTCTCGCGGCCCTGGGCCGCCGACGCGTGGCGGGCCGAGCTCGACCACGGCGCCGGGCTGTTCCTGGCCGGCGCGCCCGCGCCGACCGGCCTGGCTTGCGCGCGCGTGATCGCGGGGCGCTGCGAGCTGCGCCGGATCGGTGTCGACCCGCGCGCGCGCGGCAGGGGAGTCGGGAGAGATCTCCTCCGCGCGATCATGGTTCACGCCCGCCAGGCGGGGTGCAGCGGGATCGAGCTGGAGGTGGCTGCGGGCAACGTCGCGGCCTGCTCGCTGTATCGATCGCAGGGCTTCGAGGTCGTCGGCCGTCGCCCCGCCTACTATCGAGACCCACCCGACGACGCGCTGCTCATGGATCTCGTGTTCGGCCAGGAATCGCCGTAGAACTAAGTTTACCGCCAAATCTGGGCCCTGCGCAGATCGCTCGCGGGGGTGGACGGCGGCTTTCGCATCGCATATGACTCACGCGTGGCCACGGCCCAGTTCCAGGTCGAAGTCGCGGTTAAGCGCCCATTGACCGGGGGCTACTTCGTCCTCGAGCTCGCGTCCGATGGCGCGAACCCCGTCGCTGACGCCGCCCCCGGACAGTTCGTGATGCTCCGGGGCGACTGGGGCCGCGATCTTCTCAACGGGCGCGCGTTCTCCGTGTTGGAGCCCATCGACAGCCGGCGCTTCTCGGTCCTGTTCAAGGTGTTTGGCCGCGGCACGGCGTTGATGCGCGACATGACCCCCGGCGACCCGATGACGGTCACCGGTCCGCTCGGCCATGGATTTCCCCAACCCAGGCCCGCGGGCCCCACGCAGATCCTGGTCGCGGGCGGTGTCGGGCTTCCGCCCCTTCACCTCCAGGCCCGCCTCGCTGCGGCCGCGGCAACCAGCGCTTCAGTCGAGATGTTCTACGGCGGGCGAGGGGCCGAGGACCTGGTCCTGACCGAGGATCTCGAGCGCTGGGGCGTGCCGACGGTGCTCGCGACCGAAGACGGCAGCCGCGGCGAGCAGGGCAGGGTGACCGCGCCCGTGCGCGCGCGGCTCGAGCGGGCCGCGGCCGCGGGCGAGGCCGTCGAGCTGCTCGCCTGCGGTCCGACGCCGATGCTCCGTGCGGTCCGCGAGCTCGGTCTGGCCCACGAGGTCCCGACCTACCTGTGCCTCGAAGAGATGATGGCCTGCGGGTTTGGGGTCTGTCTCGGCTGCGCGGTCCCGGTCTACGGGCCCAAGCCCTACAAGTACTGCTGCACCGACGGGCCCGTGTTCGAGGCTCGGGAGGTGCGCTGGTGAGCGGCGCGGGCCCACGCTCGACCCCGATCTCGATCGACGAGGTCGAGCTCGCCGCGGGCTTTGGCCCGGTCGCGCTGCGCAGCCCGATCCTCGCGGCGTCCGGTTGCTTCGCCTACGGCCAGCAATTCGACGCGTTCATGGATCTGCGTCAGCTCGGCGGGCTCTCGACCAAGGGCATCTCGCCGCTGCCGCGCCACGGTAACCCGCTGCCCCGGATCTACGAGACGGCGTCGGGCATGCTCAACTCGATCGGGCTCGAGAACGTCGGCTGCGCGGCCTTCCTGGCCGAGAAGCTGCCCTTCCTGGCCGAGCTCGGCGTCAGCGTGTGGGTCAACTTTTTCGGGACCGACTTCGAGACCTACGTCGAGTGCGCCCGAACCCTCAGCGAGGGCAGCCGTCGGGCCCACGGTGACGGCGGCATCGACGTGCTCGAGATGAACATCTCGTGCCCCAACATCAAGAAGGGCGGCATCGAGTTCGGGACCGTGCCCGAGGTCGCGCACCGCTTGACCAAGGCCTGCGTCGAGGTCAGCGAGATTCCGATCGTCGTCAAGCTGACCCCCAACGTGTCCGACGTGGTCGCGATGGCCGACGCGGTCAAACAGGCCGGCGCCGCGGGCGTCTCGCTGATCAACACCATCACCGGCATGGCGGTCGACGTCCGCGCCCGACGCTCGCGCATCGCCACGACCTACGGTGGGCTGTCGGGGCCGGCGATCAAGCCGGTCGCCCTGCGCATGGTTCACCAGGTCGCGCAGGCCCTGCCCGGGTTCCCGATCTGCGGGATGGGCGGGATCATCTCTGGCGAGGACGCGCTCGAGTTCTTGATGGCGGGGGCCCACTGCGTTCAGCTCGGGACGATCAACTTCTCGGAGCCTGGCGCGGCCCTGCGCGTGACCGACGAGCTGCGCGGGCTGATGGCCGAGCTCGGAATTCGCAAGATCGCCGACGCCGTCTCAACGCTCGAGCCCTACCCGGTCGAGCCGCCCCACGCCGAGTCGCGGCCCGCGACCGAACCCGAACCCAAACCCAAACCCGAACCCAAACCGGAGCCGCGCTGATGTCCGTCGATGAGCTCGAGACCGGCCTCGTGAAGATCGAGGCGATGATCCGCCCCTTCAAGCTCGACGACGTCAAGGAGCGCCTGACCGAGCTCGACGTCGGTGGCATGACCGTGACCGAGGTCAAGGGCTTCGGGCGCACGGGCGGCAAGACCGAATTTTATCGAGGCTCGGCCTACGTGATCGACTTCGTGCCCAAGATCAAGCTCGAGGTCGTGATCCCGAGCGCCCGGACCGAGGAGGTCATCGAAGCGATCCGCGAGGTCGCGGCCTCCGAGCGGATCGGCGACGGCAAGATCTTCGTGACCCCGGTCCTCGACGCGGTCCGCATTCGGACCGACGAGCGGGGCGAGTCGGCCCTCTGATCTCCCGCACACCGCAAGGAACAGATATGAGCGAACAAACGCCCAAGGACGTCATCGACTTCATCCGCGAGCAAGAGATCCGCATGGTGGATCTGCGCTTCATCGACATGCTCGGCTCGTGGCAGCACTTCACCGTTCCGGCTCACGAGCTGAGCGAAGAGGCCTTCGAGGACGGCTTTGGCTTCGACGGCTCGTCGGTCCGGGGGTGGAAGACCATCAACGCGTCGGACATGCTCGTGATCCCCGACGCGGCCTCGGCCAAGATCGACCCCTTCATGGAGGTCCCGACCCTGGTCCTGCTCGGGACCGCGGCCGACACGATCACGCGGGGCGACTACGAGCGCTGCCCTCGCTCGTTGGCCGCGCGCGCCGAGGAGTACCTGCGCTCGACCGGCATCGCCGACACCTGCTTCGTCGGGCCCGAGGCCGAGTTCTTCACCTTTGATGACGTGCGCTACGAGAGCACGAAGCAGCGCAGCTTCTACTCCCTCGACTCCGACCTCGGCCACTGGAACACGGCGCGCGAGGAGTTTCCCAACCTCGGGTACAAGATCAGGGCCAAGGGCGGCTACGTGCCGGTCCCGCCCGCGGACGCCCACCACGACCTGCGGACCGAGATGGTCCTGACCCTCGAAGAGCTCGGTATCGTGGTCGAGCGCCAGCACATGGAGGTCGCGACCGGGGGCCAGGCCGAGATCGACATCCGCTACGACTCGCTCCTGAGTCAGGCCGACAAGCTCACGTGGTTCAAGTACGTGATCAAGAACGTCGCCCGCCGAGCCGGCAAGAGCGCGACCTTCATGCCCAAGCCCCTGTTTGGCGACAACGGCAACGGCATGCACACGCACCTGTCGCTGTGGAAGGACGGCCAGCCGCTGTTCGCGGGCGAGCAGTACGCCGGCCTGTCGGAGCTCGCGCTCCACTTCGTCGCCGGGATCCTCAACCACGCCCCGGCGCTGTGTGCCTTCACCAACCCGAGCACCAACAGCTACAAGCGCCTGGTCCCGGGCTTCGAGGCCCCGGTCAACCTGGCCTACAGCTCGCGCAACCGCTCGGCCGCGATCCGGATCCCCACCTACAGCAGCTCGCCGAAGGCGATCCGCATCGAGTTCCGCACGCCCGACCCCTCGTGTAACCCCTACCTCGCGTTCTCGGCCCTGATGATGGCCGGCCTCGACGGCATCCAGAAGCGGATGGACCCGGGCGAGCCCCTCGACAAGGACATCTACAGCCTGACACCCGAGGAGCTCGCCAACGTGCCCTCAGTGCCGGCGTCGCTCGAAGGGGCGCTCGATGCCCTCGAGACCGACCACGAATTCCTCCTCGCCGGCGACGTGTTCTCGCGCGATCTGCTCGATGCGTGGATCTCATGGAAACGGCTCAACGAGGTCAGCGAGGTGCGGTCACGCCCGCATCCGCATGAGTTTTCGCTGTACTTCGACTGCTAGGGAGGGTGCTTGCGGTACGAGCCGACGCTCGGATACGCTTGGCCACGGATGCGCAGCCAGGACCTCTCACTGCGAGGCCGTATCGCAGCTGCCCTCATCGAGCGGGCACCGCCGAAGTCGGCGATGGCCGCGTGCCAGGCCATGGGGGTGGCCTCTCGCCTGCCGCTCCCGGCTGGGGTCAGCCGGGCGGCGGTCTCGGCCTACGCTCGGTGGTTCGGCGTCGAACTCGACGACGTCGATCAGGCCCAGCTCGAGCGTGGGTTCCCCAGCTTCGACGCGTTCTTCACCCGCTCGCTGCGTGACGGCGCTCGGACCGTCGACAAGAGCCCGGACATTCTGGTCTCGCCCTGCGACGGACGCCTGCGCGAGGTCGCCGAGGTCGAAGCGCAGGGGGTCGTGGTCGCCAAGGGCCACGCCTACGCGGTCGGCGAGCTGATCGGCGACGCCGAGCTCGCCGACCGTTTTGTCGGTGGGCTCCAGGCCGTCATCTACTTGCACCCGCGAGACTACCACCGGGTCCACGCTCCGATCTCGGGGGTCGCGTCGCGGGTCGTGCTGATCCCCGGCCGCCTGCTGCCGGTCAACGACGCCGCCGTGGCCCGCGAGCCCCGCCTGTTCGCCCTCAACGAGCGCCAGGTCCACGTCATCGACAGCGACTTCGGGACCGTCGTCGTCGTCATGGTCGCGGCCTTTGGCGTCGGTCACATGAGCTGCACCTACCGCCCCGTCGAGGCCCACCCCGACCACGAGCGCTCGTTGGACCTCGAGCCGCCGCCCTTTTTGGCCAAGGGGGACGAGCTTGGCATCTTCCACCTCGGCAGCACCGTCGTGCTGCTGACCGAGCCCGGCTTCGCGCTCGCCGACGGGCTCGGCTGTGACTCGCGGGTCGAGTTTGGTAAGCCCTTGCTGCGTCGCCAGGAGGCCTCGTGAGCTGGAAAGTTGGCGACGATGAGTGGCTCGTCGATCCCGTCGCCGTGTCCGGCTCCGGGGCGATCGATGCCTTCGATGAGCGCGTTCTCGCGCTGTTTTCAACCGCGACCGGAGCGGCCGACGCGACCGCGCCCGCGGTGCCGGCCGCAGCGGCCGAACCCCCGAGCGACTCCGCCGCGATCGGGCAAGATTCGGACGCCGGTCTGCCTCCACCGCCGCACAGCGCGGCGTTTGAAGACCACCATGACCAGCCGTCCTACGAGAGCGGCTCGTTCGTGGCCGAGGAATCCACCGAAGATCCGGCCGAAGATCCGGCCGAAGCGGAGCCGGCCGATCCCGGTCATCTCGAAGCCCCACCCGCTGACAGCGCGCCGACCCCGTCGCAACCTGGGCCCGCCGAGCCCCCCGCAGCTGAGGGGTTTCACATCCCGACCCTCTCGCTCAGCGCTCAGTCGGCTACGGCCCCGCCTCTCGGGCGTGCGCCGGAGGTGGGCCCTCCCGTGGTGCCCCCCGCGTCGACAGCCGTCAGCCCGCCCTCAGCACCGCCCCCGGAGGCGAGCCCGGCGGCCGTGATCCCGCCCGTGCTGGCATCGAGCGGGGCGGCGGCGGTCAGCCCGCCCGTCGCGGAAGTTCAGCCACCGCAGGCGAGCCCGCCCGCGCCGGAGCCTCCAGCTGGCTCGAGCTTTGTCATCCCCACGCTCAGCAGGCAGGAAGCTGCACCCGAGGTCACACACCCAGCGAGCGAACCTGCTGGGTTGGTCATGCCCCAGATCGTCGGAGTTGCCGACGACGGGCCTGATGAGCAGGTGCTCATCCCCGACGAGCGCGCGCCTGGCAACCCGGAGTTCGTCGAGCGCGTTGACTCCTCCGAGCTCGAGTTGGTCGCCGACGAGGAAGAGGTGCTCGAGGATGACGCCAGCGACCCTCCCGAGTCGTCCGGCTTCGTCATTCCCACCCTCGCTCGCCCCGCCGAGACCGCGGCCGAGCCGGTCGTGGCGCCCGAAGCTCCCGAGCCTCCCGAGGTCACAGAGGCCCAAGCCGAGGCCACAGAGGCTCGAGTCGAGGAGGTCGAGGAGGTCGAGGAGGTCGAGGAGGTCGAGGTCGACGCGATCGAGAGCCTCGACACCGCGGATCTCGTCGAGGTCGATCAACGCTCGCTGAGTGAAGAAGCCGCGCCGCCCTCGCCGCCGCCTGACCCCCAGCCAAAGCGGCGCAAGGCCTGGTACGACGATGTCTTTGGCGAGCACTACCTGTCTTTGTTGCCGCCGACTTGGGAGGAGACCGGGGCGCGCGACGCCGCGTTCATCCACGCCCAGCTCGGCCTCGACGCGGGCGCCAGCGTCCTCGACGTCGCCTGCGGCGATGGCCGACACGCGATCGAGCTCGCCAAGCTCGGGCTGGCCGTGACCGGGCTCGACAACTCGCTCGCGCTGCTGCTGGCCGCGGCCCAGAACAAGGAAGCCGAAGCCACGGAGCTCGAGCAAGGCAGCGTCGACTTCATGCACGGCGACATGCGTCGCCTGCCGCGAGATCGCCAGTTCGACGCGGTGCTGTGCGTCGGATCGTCGTTCGGCTACTTCGAGGAGGACCAGAACCGGCTGTGCCTGCAGGAGATGTACGACCGCCTCGGGGTCGGCGGACGCCTGCTGCTGCACGTGTTCAACCGCGACTTCGTCGTTCCGCACCTGCCCTCACGCAGCTGGTGGCAGGGCAAGCGGTGCATGGTCATCGACGAGGCCGAGATGAACTTCTTCGCCAACCGGCTGCGCATCCATCGAACGATCATCTTCGACGACGGTCGCCAGTACGAGCACTACATGTTCATGCGCGCCTACACCGTGCAAGATCTCGGCAAGGCGATGTCGCAGATCGGCATGCGTGTGATCGAGGTGTCGGGCAGCCGTGACACGCGGGGCCGGTTCTACGGCAGCGCTTCGCCCGATATCTGGATCGTCGCCGAGCGGAAGTGAGGGGGCCCGAGCTTCGCGGGCGACACCCGGGGTGACGCGCCGCTTTCGACCTGCGCCAGCGGCGTTTTCGGTGGCTGGAGTAGTAGCCGGAGGCGCTTTCGAATGACAACTGTGTCGTGGAGGCACCACTTTCTGTGTCGATTTGCCCCCCCATCTGGCGGGGGTTTGGTAACGCCCTGGTGGGGATCTGCGTCAAGGATGAGGCGTTCTCGTGCACATCCGTCAGACCCGCCGCTGGAGGCCCAGCCACGAATACCCCGTAGAGTGACCTAGGTAGGGAAACACGGGTGGCCATTGGGCCGAGATGCGTAGACCGGCGCGATTTGCCGCCATCGATTCGCGCATCCCGCCGTGCGCTGGCACGACACTGGCAGAAACCCAATGCCGTGGTGTGTGAACTCGATCCTGCTGGCAGAGCGGGCACCTACATTGGGCTACCTCCTGCGTCGCCAACGAAACCAGACACTCGGTGTGCTGTCAGTGAAGCACCCCTGTTCGCGTTGGTCCAGCCTGACGAACACTTCGCTGTACTCGAGCGTCTCCTGAACCGAACGAATTCAGCCGCACCTTGGTCGAAGGCGTCCCTACTCCTGGGGCATAAACCGCCAGAGCTCCGGTTTCGAGCCGACCGCACGCGTTCTCCGAACGGACTCGAATCGAGTTCCCCCCCAACCCGGCCCCAGAGGGCGCACGTTGCGCCAGGAATGAGGAAGTAACATGGCACGTCGCAAGGTCACTCGCGGAGCACCCCCACAGCTCGCACGCTCGTCGCGCAACAAGACCTGGCCAAAGGGCTCCGGACGGAGCGCAGGTCGGTCGAAGAGCGATTCTGACTCGGCCAACTTCCTCAGCGTCTATTTCCGAGAGATGTCCGATCTCGAGGTCATGAGCGCCAAGGAGGAGCTCGAGGCGGCAACCCGGATCTTCGAGCTTCGCAAGGCCTACTGGGAGGCGATCTTGAGCTACCCGCCCTTCGTCGACGGCATCGTCGACTACATCGAGGGCAAGATCGACGACGAGGAGGTCCCGACCAAGGAGGTCCGGGCGATGCGCAAGGCGTCTCGCAACCTGCGTGACCGTGAGACTCGCGCGCACAAGGACGCCTTCGACGCGGCCATCGTCGCGCTGACCGAGCGCATGCTCGATCTCGACACCGACAACATCGCCGCCGATCAGATCGCCGACGACATCAACGCGATCGAGTCGGGCACGCGCCACGGGCTCGAGGTCCTCGTCAAGCCCCCGCGCGAGGGCAGCCGCCCCTTCGCGGCCTACGCCGCCGACATCCGCGCTGCCAGTCGGCGACTGCGCTCGGCCAAGAACGCGTTCGTGAAGGCCAACCTGCGCCTCGTCGTGTCGATCGCCCGCCGCTTCAACCACGGCCGCATGCCGCTTCAGGATCTCATCCAGGAGGGCAACATCGGCCTGATGAAGGCGGTCGATCGCTTCGACTATCGCAAGGGCTTTCGGTTCTCGACCTACGGGAGCTGGTGGATCCGTCACGCGATCAGCCGCGCGATCGCGGACAAGGGCCGTCAGGTGCGGCTCCCGGTCCACATGATCGACGCGTACCACAAGGTCAACAAGGCCCGGCGCGAGCTCGAGGCCAAGCACGGCCGCGAGCCGACCCGCGAGGAGCTCGCCAAGCACACCGGGCTCGCGCTCGCGAAGATCGAGAAGATGGGGACGATGCTCGTCGATAACCCGATCTCGATCGACAAGCCGGTCTCGGACGACGACGGTCGCCGCGTCGGCGACTTCCTCGAAGACGAGAACGCCGAGACCCCCGGCGAGGGGCTCGAGGCTGACGCGCTCAACGATCAGGTCAAGCGCCTCGTGTCCAAGCTCCGGCCGATCGAGGCCGACATCATCCGCAAGCGCTTCGGCCTCATCGATGAGGAGGAGCTCACGCTCAAGGAGATCGGTGGTCAGTACTCGCTCTCGCGCGAGCGCATCCGCCAGCTCCAGGAGCAGGCGCTCGGCAAGATTCGGCGCGAGCTCAAGCGGCTCGAGCTGATGTAGGCCCGAGCCCCGAGAACGACAACAAGACGGGCGCCGCGTTTGCGGTGCCCGTCTTCGTTTGGTTCGCCGCGGGGGTTGCTATGCTCCGCGCGTGCCGACCCGACCCTGGCCCTGGTCAGCCGCGCTCGTGCTGCTCGCGGTCTCGAGCTGCGGCCCGCCCGAGCTCGAGGTCGTGGGGGGCAGCGTCCCGCGCTCGGGCGGGGTCGAGTTGAAATTGCTCGGGGACTTCGGGGGCCACGGCGCCGTGATCGTGCTCATCGACGGGGTCCCGGCCCACGGCGCGGTCGTCGAGAGTCCACACCTGCTCCGCGTTCGCGTGCCGCCGCTGCCACGCGCGGGCACGGTCGACGTCGAGCTGTCGTTCGCGGACGGAGCGCGAATGGAGCTGAACGAGGCCCTCGTCGTCCGCGCGCCAGACGTCGACGTGAGCCCGTAGCCTCCTCGAGCGGTGGGGCTCTGCCCCACCGCTCCGAACCGGCGAGCGCCGCTGCGAGTGCCCGCTGCTGCTCGCAGCCCGGTCAGCCGAGCTCGACCCGGAACAGCTGCTGCCCGATCAAGATCAGGGTGCCGGGCCGAATCAGCTGGTCCGGCCGGACGCGCATGTAGGTGCCGTTCGAGCTGCCGAGATCCTCGAGAAACACCCCGTCGTCATCGCCGATGACGCGGCAGTGGCTGCCCGAGACGTAGCCGTCGTCGGGGAAGGTGATCTCGCCGGTCTCACGGCCGATGCCCACGCCTTCGTCCTTGATCGGGTACGCGGCCGCGACGCGATCGGGGCCGACCATGATGCTGACCCGCCCCCAGTAGCCAGGGTTGGGGCTGCCCATGCGCTCGGTCCCGTCGGGGGTCGGCGTCGGCTCTGGCAGATCCTCGTAGAGCAGCAGCTCCTGGCCGACACGGAAGAAGTCGAGGTGCTGGAGCTCCGCGCGGCCTTCGAGCTTGAGATACACGCCGTTGAGTGAGTTCGCGGCGTCGATCAGCAGGCCCTCGTGGGAGGCGCTCAGGGAGGCGTGCTCGGGATCGAGGTAGGCGTCGGAGTCGAAGGGGGGCCCGTGCGAGCGACCGATCGTCTCGGGGCCGCCCTCGATCACCAACACACCGCCTTCGGTGCCGTCCTCGCGCAGGAGCACGAGCCGAACGGTCGGGATACCCCCGGCCATGGCGGGCCGCTGGCTCGCGTCCATGAACATGGTCTTGGCCGCGACCGCGACCTCGGGTTCCGGGCTCGCGGGCGCGGGGCTCGCTGGGGCGCTCGGCGCAGGTCCGACCGAGGTGCTGGCCTCGGACGGAGGCGGGCCTGCGGGTGCGGGCGGCGGGCTCGGCGGGGGCGCGGCGGGCTCGAGGGCGTTGCCGCAGCCGCCACAGAACTTGAACTGGGGAGGGTTCTCGGTCCCGCACTTGGGACAGGCACGGGGACCCGAGGCCGGCGCAGGACCGGCGTAGGGCTGGCTCTGGGACGCGCCAGGTTGGCCGTAGGTGCCTTGCTGGGGCTGGCCGTAGGGAC
>NZ_PVNK01000066.1 GCF_002994615.1 Enhygromyxa salina
AGCCCCAGCTGGCCAGCTCGAACTCGACTTCGCGGCGTGACCGACCCGACCCTGACCAGGCCGTGATGGTCGAGCCGTGGCTTGGTGTCAGGGACCAAGGCAGGTTCGGCGCAAGACCGCGCCGAACAGGGTGAAGTTGGGGGGCCTGTTCGCCAACCGACCCGGCCCGGGCCCACTTCGCCTTCCGATCCACACGCCAAAATGAGCGGCGCGACGTTCACGCCACCCCCGACCCCGCATCGGATGTCCTATGCGCAGTCGCCGTAGTCGCCGTAGTCGCCGTTCCAGTCGTCCTCGTCGTTGGTGTCGACTGTCTCGGTGGTGGTGCTCGTGTCGCGACCGTCGTCGTCGACGCTGACGGTATCGTCTGCGCAAGCTCCGAGCGCGAGCACGGCTCCGATCGCCGAGCTGGCGCGGACGATGTTCCACTGGCTGGGGCGCAACCGACGACGGGGCGAGCTCGGCAAGAAGGAGGCCATGTCCACTAGTGCCGCGAGTGACCCGTGTCGATCACAGAAATCCGAATTGTTCGCGCCAGCCCCTTCGTCGGCGGCCGCGACCGCGACGAGCGTGGCGGCATCGTTGCGCAGCTCGTCGCCGTCGAGGTTGCCGTAGCTATCGTGGCGCAGTCGGAGTCCGCGCGTACCCGACGAAGGCAACTGACGAGCGGGTCAGGCGCGCCGAGCCCACCACCCCTATCCGATGCCCTAAGCGCCGTCGCCGTTGTCGGTCAGGGTGAAGGTCCCAGGCGGATCGGTGTAGAGCTCGTCGTAGTTGCGCTTTCACCAAGAAGGCGACGGCGCAGAGGTCTCGCGCATGGCTCAGAGCCCCAGGTCGGAGAGCGAGGGGTGATCGTCGGGCCGGCGACCCGACGGCCAGTGAAACAGCCGCTGGTCTCGCGTGATCGCGAGGTCGTTGATGCTGGCGAAGCGCACGGCCATCAGCCCGTTCTCGTCGAATTCCCAATTCTCGTTGCCAAGGGAGCGGACCCACTGGCCGTCCGCGCCCCGCCACTCATACGCGAAGCGCACGGCGATGCGGTTGACCCGGAAGCCCCAGAGCTCCTTGATCAGGCGGTACTCTCGTTCGCGCTGCCACTTGGCGGTCAGGAAGGCGACGATCTCCGCGCGGCCGCGGAGAAAGTCTGCGCGGTTGCGCCAGCGGCTGTCGGGCGTGTAGGCGAGCGAGACCCGCTCTGGGTCGCGGCTGTTCCAGGCATCCTCGGCGAGGCGGACCTTCTGGATCGCGGTCTTTTCGGTGAACGGGGGAAGCGGGGGGCGAGACGTCGAGTCGGACATCGGGGGCGTGCTCCTTGGTAAACGGGAAAGGGCGGTGGCCCGGGCGGGCCACCGCGATTGGGGCGATCAGCCCGCCTTGGCGATCGTCACCGCAGGGAAGTCGATCTCGGTCTCGGCCACCGAATTGAGGTAGTTGGTCCAGACGTTGAGCGCGACATGCTGCACGATCTCGATGACCTGGGCGTCGTCGTAGCCGGCGGCATGCACGGCGGCGAGATCGGCATCCGAGACATGGCCGCGAGCCGTCGCCACCGCGACGGCGAAGCGGACGGCAGCATCGGCCTTGGCATCGGTGGAGCGGCCTTCGCGGTTGGCGGCGATCTCCTCGGGCGAGAGCTTGGCGAGCTTGGTGCCGAGATAGGTGTGAGCCGCCAGGCAGTAGTCGCAGCCGTTGTACTCGGCGATGGCGAGCGCGATGCGTTCGCGGGTCGGCGCGGGGAGCTGGCCCTTGCCGAGCGCGCCGAAGATGCCGAGGTAGCCCTCGAGCGCGGCCGGGCTCTGCGCGGCCAGACGGAACAGGTTCGGGGCAGATCCGAGCTGCTTCTCGACCTGACGGAGCGCGGTCTGGGATGCCACCGGGGCGGCTTCGATCGTTGCGGGGATGGTGATACGGGACATGGCTTCCTCCTGGGTTGTGGTTACGAGGCCAAGGTATGGGGTCTCGGGTTCTCGCGGCAGAGGGTCTTTTCAAGAGTGAGCCTTCCGGATATCGAGAGGACATGACCGATCGCGGCGATCCTGCTTTGTACTTCGCGCTGGCGGTGCTCGTGGCGTGGCTCCGCCTCCGCTGCTCAGCTGGGATGACTTCGTGATGCGGCGGCGAGAGTCCGTTGGCCAGCTCGGCCAGCGCGTGCGTCGCCGGGACGCGGAGGGCTACGTGCGCCCGCTTTCTGCGCCGTAGGCCGACTATTTCTCTGCTGCCTTGGCGAACGCCTCTCGAATCCGGCGGTACAGTTCGAGCTGCTTGGATGCAGCCCCCGCTTCGGCCTCGACGCTGGATTTCGCGAGGGCCTCGAGCCAAGTGAGCAGCGGGGTGCGAGCCACGACGGAGTGGACCTTCACGTAGAGGCCAACCCCGGAGAAGGCCGCAGCTTGCATCTTGGGGGGTCCGGTACACGAGACAGTCGCCCGGCTCGAACGCACGTCCCCGAAGGTTCGGGGGAGCGAGCTTTCTCCGGAGCCTCATCGAGTTCTGTGATCGTCCAGTACGCGGTCATGGAGAGAGGTTCCCGCAACACGCACCAGTTGGCAACGAGTTGGAGGATCTCGTTGGCCGCGGCGACCTCCGCAGGTGCGCCAGATCCGGCGACAATCTCGAGCCACTCGATCACCGGCGTGCGTGCGCCGGTCGAGTGCACCTTGATGTAGAGACCCAGTCCCGAAAACGCGGCGGCCTCGCTGCCGGGTTTGGCGAAGACCTCGATCACCTCGAATCGCGCAGCCAGGTCCTCGACGCCAAGCTCCACAACAAGCAGCGCCTGGCCGAGCTGGTCCGCCGCGAGCTGGGCCTGCCGATCGACCCCCACAGCTTGTTCGACGTCCACATCAGGCGGATCCACGAGTACAAGCGGCAGCTGCTCAACGTGCTCCACGTGATCGCCCGGTTTCAGGTGATCTGTGCGTGGTGTTCTTGCCCAACTATGGCGTGTCGCTTGGCGAGGTGCTGTTCCCGGCCGCCGGCCACCGCACGACGCCCCACATCGAGCGCGTGACTATCGCCAGATCTCGCATTCGTGTATGAGGCTCCAATGACCAACCGCGTCTCCTTGTCCCTCGCCCTGCTCCTGACCACGCTCACCCTCACCGCGTGCGGCCCTTCGGCCGACGACGAGGCCAAGATGAAAGAGAAGATGGCGCTCGAGACCGCCCGCGCCGAGCTCATGCTCAACGCCCCCGACTGCGAGTCACTCGAGGTCAGCCTCACCGAGTTCAAGGCGACCAACGCCGACAAGCTCGCCTCGCTCGACACCTGGTGGGTGGCCCTTGGCGACGGCGCGAAGGACAAGCTGATCGAAGCCAACAAGGCCGAGTGGGACAGGCAGAGCGGGGCGATGATCAAGGCCTCGGCTTGCTCCGAAGCGCTCAAAGCCGGGCTCTAGGAAACTTCACTAAGTCCAGGGGACTTGGCCGGCTCTGCCGGCCCACCGGCCAGGGGGAGGGCCTGTGAAGGCCCTCCTTCAAGATCCAGGGGACTAGTCCTCAAAATGTCCGAAGTCCGATCCGGGTTTCTCAGCGTCGCGGCTGGGACGTGTGTGGGACGGCGGGCAGCCCGGCGGGCCCCGGGGGTCCCTCGAAGCGAATTCACTCACCAAAGGCATGAGCTCACGTTCGGCGAGACGGCCGTAAAAGAGGGCGCGAAAAAAGGCGCGGTCATGGCTGGCTCGGCCAGTGCATTGGTGGCTGGCCTGCCCGCAATCTCTGGCGCATGAAAGGAGCGCGACAAATGCCCACAGATAGTCACTGGGACAGATCGCCGACTTGGTCGCCACGCTGCGCGAGGCAAGGGCGTCTTGACCGACCTTCAATTGCGGCGCAGCGCAGCGTGGCAGGTCTCGCAGGTGGTCAGCAGCTCACCATAGATCCGCCCGGGAATCATCGCTACGTCGGGGACGTCGCGGGCCTCGTTGCCGAGCGCATGAACTCGGGCAGCGAGCTCGGTGATCTGGACCGGGATCGACTGTCCGGGGGCGAGCTCAGTGGGAGCTAGCGGCGCCTCGGCCAACGCCTCGGCGCCGATCACCCATGCTGCTTTGGAGGGCCCGATCAGGCCCTGATACATCGCGTCGAGGGCCCATTGATGCCGAGCCATGTGCGCCGCGCTGCCTGACGCGCCCGCTGCCGGCGGCTCACCGACGTCCACCTTCGGCCCGCCGATCGCCGTGTGACATGCAGCGCAGACCTGGGCGAGGGTGACAAAGGCCTGCGTGGCGGTGGTGAGATCCTCGGCACCACCGATGACTCGGGCGGCCTCGCGCATGTTCGTGACGTGGGGCTTCCAGGCGTCGGGATGCTCGACATCCGCTTGATGCTCGGCCATCCACCCCGCCGGTTCGCGGGCCTGCTCGAGATCGCCAGCGATCAACGCGGCCTTGATCTCGGCGGCCTTGCTGAAGTGGTCCTGCATGTGGGCCTTGGTCGTCGGCGTCTCACCCGCGAGGCCGTCCGCGGATGGCTTGACCGCCTCCGCCGGCTTGCCAGCCTCGGTCTTGCCAGCCTCGGTCTTGCTGGCTTGGTTCGCAGGGCACGCAGCGAGCAACGCCGCGAGCAGTGGGGTGGACGCGCTGCGCAACATGACGGAGCCATTGCACAAGACCCAGGGATCCGCTCGCGCACGGGTTGCGGCGCTCAACAGCGGCGATCCGACCCACGACGAGACCGACGGGCCGGCGCCCGAAGAACAGGGCCCGCCCCCGCTCGCGCCCTGCGCCTCGGGCGGAGCGCCTCAGAACTCGTAGGCGAGGCCAACGCTACCGCGGACCGAGAAGCCGGCGCCGGCCGTAGAAGTTGACCGCGGGGCCGGCATTCAAGCCCAGACTCATGGCCGACAGTGAGATTCGCCCATCCGGAGTTAGGGTGTAAGCGTAATTGCTGTAATTGGTACCTCCAACCGTCTCCGGCGAGTCATAGCAGATCGTAGGGATCGATCTACTGCCCCCAGTAGTCGAGTGAATCCCGCATTGCATGGGCGAGATGAATTGCCACGTCGAGGTCGCGCGAGTTCGACTGCTGCGCTCGTTGCTCGCCGACCAGGGTGTCGACCACGAGCCGACCAGGGAGCTGGCCCTCGACCCCGGGCTTGAACACCGCGAGGATCTCGTACGGGACGGTGTAATCGCTGGCGTCGTCGGTCAGGCCCAGGAGCAGGCTCGAGAAACTCGGCCAATTCGTCGCCCCTGCGCTGCGCCAGAACACCGAGATCGGAAACGGCGCCGGCTCATGAAAGGAGCTCACGACCAGTGTCGCGTCCTGGTTGGGGCAGAGCGTCTCGATCTCGAACGGGAGCGAGAAATGCCCCTCGTCGTCGGTCCAGGTCAGCCCTTCATCCAGCGCGCCGACTCCTCGCTGCGGCTGAACGTGCACTTTCATTGCCTCGTGCTCGACGGCGTGTACGTGAGGGACGACGAGGGCGAGCTGCGCTTCCACTCGCTCGGCGCCCCCACCCACGAAGAGGTCACCGAGGTTGCGAGGTGGACCCACGCGCGACTCAGCGGTGTGCTCGAACGTCACGGCCGCTCATTCGACGAGCTCGCTTGCGACGACGCGCCCGATCTGCTCGCGCAAGAGCAGCCGGCCCTGGCCTCATGTTACGGGGCCTCGGTCGCCGACCGGCAGCTGTTGGGAGATGCACCGGGGCAGCGGACCCGCAAGCTCGTGCATCGCGTGCGGGAGGTCGCCAAACCCAACGAGGCGCTCGCCGAAGTTGGGGGCGTCAACGTGCACGCGGGCGCGGCCGTGCCTCGCCGCGACCGCCAACGCCTCGAGCGTTTGTGTCGGTATGTCGCGCGTCCGCCCCTCGCCCAGGATCGCCTCGAGACCACCCCCGACGGCCGATGTCGTTACAATTTTCGGCACGCGTGGAAAAATGGCGTGCATGCAGTTTTGCTTGCTCCGCTCGACCTCATCGCGCGGCTGTGTGCCCTGATCCCGCCACCGCGTTTTCATATGATCCGCTATCACGGCGTGCTCGCTGCCCACGCCAAGGTGCGGCCCGACATCGTGCCGGGCCCCGTGGCGGTGGCCACCGAGCCGACGCAGATACGCTTGTCGTTCGACGGCGAGGCGACCGAGCTCGAGGTGCTCGCCAAGCAACCCGCTCGACACCCTTGGGCGTGGCTGCTTCAGAGGGTGTTTGCGGTCGACATCATGACCTGCCCGCGCTGCCGCGGTGCGATGCGCTTGGTCAAGATCGCCAACAAGCCGGACGACATCGCGCAGGTGCTCGCCAACTTGGGTCTCGGTCCCCGTCCGCCGCCGCGGCCGAGGCCAGCCCCAGCTGGCCAGCTCGAACTCGACTTCGCGGCGTGACCGACCCGACCCTGACCAGGCCGTGATGGTCGAGCCGTGGCTTGGTGTCAGGGACCAAGGCAGGTTCGGCGCGAGACCGCGCCGAACGGGGTGAAGTTGGGGGGCCTGTTCGCCAACCGACCCCGCCCGGGCCCACTTCGCCTTCCGATCCACACGCCAAAATGAGCGGCGCGACGTTCACGCCACCCCCGACCCCGCATCGGATGTCCTATGCGCGACGCGCAGGTTCGGGGCTAAAGAGCGGTGTTCATGGCATGTCGCAGGTTGCGACATAGAGCTCCCAGCGCACGGAGCCGACCTCCTCCGCGTCGCACAAGTCGGTGACGACGAGGTCCGGCGCCCGATCGCCGCTCAGGTCAAAGGTCGAAAAACGATAGTCCTCGTTGTTGTTGCAGGTGAGACCCTGGGCCGTGAACTCGTGGAGGTCGTCGCCGCCGATCGGGGCCGGGAGCGACCACTCGATCGGCGCCTCGGCGAAGCCCGTCCCCATGTTCTTGTAGACATCCCAGCGCCCCGAGCCGACGCCGTCCGCGTCGCACAGATCCGTGACCACGAGGTCCGGGGCGCCATCCCCCGTCACGTCGAGCGTCGAGAATCGGTAGTCCTCGTTGTTGTTGCAAGTGAGACCCTGGGCCGTGAACTCGTGGAGGTCGTCGCCGCCGATCGGGGCCGGGAGCGACCACTCGATCGCCACGGCGGCGAAGCCCGTGCCGGTGTTTTCATAGACATCCCAGCGATCTGTTCCGACCCCGCCCGCGTCGCAGAGGTCTGTGACCACGAGGTCCGGCGCCCCGTCGCCCGTCAGGTCGAAGGTCGAGTAGCGATAGTCCTCGTTGTTGTTGCAGGTGAGGCCCTGGGCCAAGAGCTCGTGGATGTCCATGCCACCGATCGGGGTGGGGAGCGACCACTCGATCGCCACGTCGTCGAAGCCCGCGCCCGTGTTCTCGTAGACATCCCAGCGGTCTGTCCCGACCTCCCCGGCGTCGCACAGGTCCGTGACCACCAGATCCGGCGCCCCGTCGCCCGTCAAGTCGAGGGTCGAGTAGCGATAGTCCTCGTTGTTGTTGCAGGTGAGCCCCTCGGCCATGAACTCGTGGAGGTCCGCGCCGCCGATCGGGGCCGGGAGCGACCACTCGATCGGGGCGTCGGCGAAGCCCACGCCCGTGTTCGTATACAGATCCCAGTGGGTCGAGCCGACGGTTTCGGCGTCGCACAGATCCGTGACCACCAGATCCGGTGCCCCGTCGCCGCTCAGATCGAAGGTCGAGTAGCGATAGTCCTCATTGTTGTTGCAGGTGAGCCCCTGAGTCGTGAACTCGTGAACATCCTCGCCACCGATCGTCATCGGGAGCGACCAGTCCATCGGCATCGGGTCGAAGCCTGTCCCGGTATTCTCGTAGATCTCCCAGCCCGTCGAGCCGACCCCGGCCGCGTCACACAGATCCGTGACCACCAGATCCGGCGCTCCGTCGCCGCTCAGATCGAAGGTTGAATAGCGGTAGTCTTCGTTGTTGTTGCAGGTGAGGCCCTGGGCCGTGAACTCGTGGAGGTCCGCGCCTCCGATCGGCGCGGGCACAGACCACTCGAGGACCTGGGCGTCGAAGCTGCAGGCGTCGACCGGAGGATCGCCGTCTCCATCTCCGTCTCCGTCGCCAGTTGGATCGCCGTCTCCATCTCCAGTTGGATCGCCGTCTCCATCTCCCGGATCGCCGTCTCCGTCCCCCGGATCGCCGTCGCCGTCTCCGCTTGGATCGCCGTCGCCGTCACCAATCGTCTCCCCTGAGCTCGTGGTGGCGCCGTCGTCGGTGTTGCCACCGCACGCGAACACGAGGCCAAGAGCGGACACTATCGGGAGCAGGCGAAGCGAGCGTGGCTTGATCATCGGAGGAAGCTAGTTCCTCAGCGCGGGCCTGTCCATCGCCGCGCTACGAGCTGCGTTTGTCGAAGTGCCGCACCCCCTCCGTGTCGACATCCCAATCTGCGCGCGAGCCACAGAAGATGTGGGTCTTGATCCCCACCCCGATCGGATCGTCGAGCGTGCCGGCGGTCAGGCGCATAGGACATCCGATGCGGGGTCGGGGGTGGCGTGAACGTCGCGCCGCTCATTTTGGCGTGTGGATCGGAAGGCGAAGTGGGCCCGGGCGGGGTCGGTTGGCGAACAGGCCCCCCAACTTCACCCCGTTCGGCGCGGTCTCGCGCCGAACCTGCCTTGGTCCCTGACACCAAGCCACGGCTCGACCATCACGGCCTGGTCAGGGTCGGGTCGGTCACGCCGCGAAGTCGAGTTCGAGCTGGCCAGCTGGGGCTGGCCTCGGCCGCGGCGGCGGACGGGGACCGAGGCCCAACTCGGCGAGCACCTGCGCGATGTCGTCCGGCTTGTTGGCGATCTTGACCAAGCGCATCGCACCGCGGCAGCGCGGGCAGGTCATGATGTCGACCGCAAACACCCTCTGAAGCAGCCACGCCCAAGGGTGTCGAGCGGGTTGCTTGGCGAGCACCTCGAGCTCGGTCGCCTCGCCGTCGAACGAAAAGCGTATCTGCGTCGGCTCGGTGGCCACCGCCACGGGGCCCGGCACGATGTCGGGCCGCACCTTGGCGTGGGCAGCGAGCACGCCGTGATAGCGGATCATATGAAAACGCGGTGGCGGGATCAGGGCACACAGCCGCGCGATGAGGTCGAGCGGAGCAAGCAAAACTGCATGCACGCCATTTTTCCACGCGTGGCGGTGGCGTGTCGCAGCGTGAGCTGGCGGCCTCTCTGGGGGTGACCCCGCCCACGATGTCCCGCCTCCTCCGCCACGAGCTAATGCCGGAGGCTGGAGGGCCCCGAGCGGCGCCTGGTCCGAGGCGTGGGCCGCGCGTCCTCACGGAGAAGCAGGTGGCCGCCATCCGGCGCCGGTATGCCACCGGGCGAACCACCCAGGCTGCGCTCGCTCGCGAGTACGGGGTCTCGCCAGGCACCGTTCACACGCTCGCGCGGTTGAGGCCGCTACGTTTCAGCGGGGCCAGTATTCCGGGCGTGTGAAGCGGTCGAGCCATCCCCGTGTGGAGTCCGGAGCCTCGTCGAAGACGCCGGGGAGGGATGGACTCCCGCGGCGCGCGGCGTCGAGCTGGGCCGCCACCGCGGAGTACTCGGGCGAGTGCTCCATCTGATTGACGTCGATCAGGCGAGGGCGCTCGCCAGCGCGGAGCAGAGTGCCGCGGCGCAGCGGCAGCACGGCCACGCCGCCGCTGGGAGCGGGGAAGTTCAGACCGAGCGCCTCGGCCAGCTCGCCGTCGATGTAGTTCAGCCAGTTGGCCGACGGCAACGCGCCTCCCGTGGCGATGTTCCGACTCGTCGATTCGGGGTGTGGGAGGTCGAGGCCGAGGTACCGCGACGCCTGTCTGAAGCCGTGTTCGAACGCTGCGGCCGCGCGGTCGCTGTTCCAGCTGAGCACATACCCGGCGCTGGCGTAGAGCACGGGGTGCTGTTGGACGAGTTCCAGCATGAGCCCAAGCAAGGCATCGGGGTCCTGGCGAGGGTGCATCCACAGCTGGAGCCAGGACGTCGACGGGGCGTCCCGCTCCGGCTCGTTCTCCTGGTACCGGAACCCCCGGAGCGGCGCCGCGCGATCGTCGACGAGGTCGAACCGGAAGAGCGGCCGCAGCTGCCGCCCCGAGAAGGAGGCGACGAGCGGGGCGGCCAGCCCCTCGATGTTCAAGCCGTCGAGCGCCACCCATCGATGCATCATCGACGTTGTCAACCACTGCAGCTCGCTCGGCGCTACGTACCCGCAGTAGGCTCTCAACAGGTCGGCGGCCCCTCCGTTCGCCCAATGAACCGGGTCTCGCAGGTAGGCCACGAGCCCGAGGGTGGTTCGCGCCACCGTCGCCCCGGAGGTCGGGTCGACTGCCTTCTTCGGGAACAGCGGGGGTAGCGGCAGAGTGGCGCTGACTGTCACTCGGGTAGCTCCTCGCCCTCGGTCATGGCGCGCATGAAGAGCACGTCCCGTGCCTCCTCGCTGCCGGCGGCCCCTGCCGCCGCGATTCGCTCGAGCTCCCCCTTGAGCGGCCGTCGAGCGCCGACGCGGAAGCTGCCCAAGAAGACGCCGGTCACATGATGCGCCGCGGGGGGCACGACCAACGTGCTTGGATCCCCCTCGAGCTCGATCCACTCGGCGCCATCGATCGCCCCGGGCTCCGTAGCCAAAGTGAGTAGATTCTCGACCAGCTCGGCCTCGGTCGGGAACGCGCGCGCCGCACCATCCGGCACACGGTCGTCCATCGAGTAGTTGAACTGCGACTTGGCGCCGGGATCTGCGCCGGTCGGGGCCCACGTGTAGTATCGTCGCACCCACGAATCGTCCTGCCGCGTCCTCGGGCAGTCAAGCCTCGTGACCACTCCCGCACCCCACACCCCCATCAACTTCGTGAAGGGCGGCGCGAGCCTGTTCTTCTCGGCGCGTTGCGTGCAGCTGCTGGCCAAGGCGGGCTATCTGCCCGATGACTTCGGCACCTATGCGCAGGTCCAGAAGCGCAACAAGAGCGCAAAGGACAAGGTGCAGACATGGCAAGACGCGAGGGCGCAGGCGCTCGAAGACGGTGTGCCCCCCGACCAGGTCGACGACCATCTGCGTCGACAGCACGCGGAAGAGCGGGACCGTCGCATCGAAGCCGGGGCGAGCGAGGCGGACGTCGACCGGCAGATGCAGGCGGATGGTCAGCCCGTTCCACCCAGTCAGCACGAGCGTTTCTTGGCCGAGTGTCAGTCGGGCGCGGCGAAATCGAGTTCGAGCTGACCCGGCGGGGTGGGCGTTGTTGGCCGCACCGCACGGGCACGACTGATCCCCCGTCCGGGACCTTGGCTTCGCGCACCATGGTGGGCGGCCCATGAAGACACCCCTCGAGCATCGCGTAGCCTGGAGCCTCGCGCTCGCCGTAGCGTGCTCGCCGTAGCGTGCCGCGTCCCGGCCAACGTCAGTCACCGCCTGAAAGCCGGTTCGTCAGGTGGTCGAGATCGACGCGCCGGAGGCGATGGTCAACTTCGAGGCCAGTCGCATCGCGCCCCGACAGCGGGGGCAGGTCATGACGTCGGCGGCGAACACCCGCTGCAGCAACCACGCCCAGGGGTGCCTCGACAGCAGCGCGACGGGCATCGGGGGGAGCCAAGCCTCGAACGCAGCTTCCGCCGCTGGGGCGGTCTACGTGTTCGCTCGCAACGGCGGCGTCTGGACCCAGCAGGCCTACGTCAAGGCCTCCAACACTGGCGCGTCCGACCAGTTCGGGTTGAGCGTGGCGCTGTCGGGCACCGGCGACACCTTGGCCGTTGGCGCCCATTTGGAAGACAGCAGCGGGCTGCTCGTCGGCGAGCTCGTCGACGACATCGTCGAAGCCGTCGAGCGAGCGACCATGTCGCGCGAGCACGCGAGCGATGACCTCGTGAGTCCAGCGAGCGACTTCGGCGACTTGTTCGGGTGTCGGCCTGGGCAGCGCGTGAAAGTGAAGCTGCCCCTCGCCGTCATGGACGTAGACGCCATCGAGGACGAGGCAATGGAAATGCACGTTGAGGCGGAGCGAGGAGTCGGCGCGGTGGATGAACGTCACGGCGCCGAACTGCGCGTCCTCGACTGAATCGAGGCCGCACGTTCGCTTCGCCCGGCGTCGAAGCGAACGCCGAGCTCGGCATCGCATGCTCGGCAACTTCCGCGCCAGCGCGACGCTGGCCTGAGCCGGCGCCCTCGGGGTCGATCACTACCGCGCGAGCCGCAGCGTGCCGACGTCGACGTCCTCGTCGGCCACGCTCACCTCGACCGGGACCAGAGGCGAGCCGATGGCCTCGACCCGGTAGTCACGGGCCGGATACAGGCCCGTGATAGCAAACTCGCCGCCCGGCCCGGTCCAAACCGCGTCGAGCTCGTGCTGGCGGCCGAGGGAGGTCGCGGACAGCCGCGCGTGGGCCACCGGCGCCCCGGCGGCGTCTACGAGGCGGCCGACGATCGCGAGGCCGCGGGTGACGCTCCACTCCAGGTCCAAGGAGCGCTCGATCGAGTGGGCCAGCGACGCCTCGATCCGATAGCCGGGGCACCGAGCCGTGAAGCCGTACCGCCCCGTCGGGAGCCCGCGGACGGACAGCGTGCCGTTTGTCGCCGCCGCCACGGTCAGCGACTGGCCGTGCGAGAGGGAGCGGACCGTGAGCCGCCCATCTGCACACGCCGCGCCGTCCTCCGTCAGGATCCGGCCCGTGACGGTGTGGGCACGCGAAACGCGGATGACGACGGGCTCCGTGATCGAGCCTGGGGCCAAAGTGATCGGCTCCGGCGACGCGCCGAAACCCTCGGAGGTGATAGCGAAGAGCTGATGGCGACCCGAACCGAGCCCGCGGATCTCGAAGCGTCCGTCGCCCCCGGTCTCGGCCGCGGGCTGGTCTCGAGCGCCCCAGGTGAGCGAGACCGCAGCGTCGGCCACCGGGGCCCCGGACTGCTCTAAAACCACTCGCCCGCGCAGCACGGCCTCGGGCTCGAGCGCGAGCTCGACGGCGGGGCCCGGGACCGAGACCGCTCGGGTCGCGCTCGCGTATCCCCGGGCCCGAACCCGAAGCTCCGTGGCCCCGCGATCCAACCACAGCTCGAACTCGCCGCCGGCGTCGGTCTTGGTGAAGCTCGCTAGCGACTGCACGCTCGCCCCCGCGACCGCAACCCCGGCCCCGTCGGTGACGACGCCCGCCACCCGCACCCCCGGCCCGTCGAAGTACAGATCCACGCCACTGACCCGCTGACCTCGCGCGAGCACCACCCGTCGCGTCTGCCGTGTCGGCGCCCCGAACCAGGCGTAGGTCGGCACGACCCCCCGCGCCGACGCCGACACCCAATAGACTCCCGGGTCCACGTCCGCGATTCGATAGCTCGAAGCCCAGGGATTCACGCTCACGCAGCGCAGGCGCGCGCCGGTCGCGACGAACTCCCCTGCGTGGGTCGTGGGGACCAGGCACACGCGGGCGGTCGTCGCTACGCCATGGACCCGACCTTCGACGCCGGTGGTGAGCGCCGCCGGCTCGCCGCGGCCTCGACAGCTCGCCGACGCGAGGAGTATCAGCAGCGCGACGGCGCCGAGGGATGATCGTCGAGGCATGCCAAACCGTGGGGACGCCCAGCATACCACGGCCGCCCCCTGCGGCGCTATTCCTCGGACGCGGCGCTGCCCCTGGCGGGCCAAATCTCTCGCAACGTGGCAAGCTCGACGCTTCGCGCATAGTCGACGTTGGCGCTCTCACTCCCGCGCTCGTAGTCCACGGTATAGAGCGTCCCATCGGTCTGCTGTAGGGAGCTGATGTAGTCGTTTAGTTGCATCGCGGGTTTCTCGACACCCTCAGCGGCACTCGTCCCGAGCAGGTTGCGGATCCGCTTCACCACGGCCAACCCCACGCGCATCTCGTCCTTGATCGTTCGCAGGATGCTCATCATGTCGCCGGGGCTCCCCCCGCGCTCGAGTCCGGGATGCTTCCAGTCCACATGAACATTAGCGGTGTTTGGAATACCACGTATGATCTGAACTGCGGCGTTGGTCATATGGTTGCGGCGAAACTCAGCGCGGAGGATTCCCGCCTTTTGCTTTGACTTGACCTCCGCCATGGTCATACCGTCAACGGACTCGACCGCGGCCGAACCAAAGTACCCCACCTGTTCGATCTCCGAGTCGCTCGCCGGCGCCAGCGGTGCCCCCGCGACGATCTCCTTCATCCGTCGGTGAATATAGGGAGCGCATTGCATCAAGATCGCCCTCTCGACCTTACCAAGAGCGAGCTTCTCGACGACGTGAAAAATCCCGTCATCGAGACGATCAGGCGCGGCCTCGAGGTTGTCGGTGCGCTCGACACGCGGCACCACGACGTCGGTGAGCAATTTTTCGTGGTAGTAGTACATCGCCTCCGCCTGCCTCGCGCACTTGCGATGCTCCACATAGTTCTGGAGCGCGCTGCGAAGCGAGCGGAGCTCCTCTCGCGTCAGCGCGTCGACGTCCTCGGGGGTGATCTTCGTGGGGCCATCGACTTCCTTTAAGCTCTCGAAAAACTTCGGCGGCAGCGTGGGTATGTAGGACCACCACATATCCGGCACTCGACAGCCCTCTGGCGGTGAACGCTGGATTTGCAGGGTTCCCTGCTTTTGTTGAAGCGTATGCGACAGCTCATGAGCGAGGAGCCAGCGAGACTCCGGCTTTCGCGGCTGAAATTCCCCTGCGGCGAAGAATACGTCATTCGCCGTAGTGAACGCTCGCGCGTGGAGTTTTCGGGTGAGCGAAGCTGCCTTCGCGTCCGCGTGAACCCTGATCTCACCAAAGCCCACACCAAAGCGTGGCTCCATGAATGTACGAAGACCGGGGCTCAGCGGTACGCCTCCGGCCTGGCGTGCCGCCGAAATTTCTGCATCGAAGGGGGTGCGCTTTGTCGGCCCTCCGACCGCTCGGACATTCGGTCCGCCTTCGTCGCTTTGCGCCCCACCAAAGGCGGGCTTCGGGGCCCGCATGACCCTGTCCGCCATCGCGTCCGCCTCGCGCTCCAGCGAGTCCTGGGAGGTGTGCTGGCCTCGTCGGCTCGGATTACTAGCCGACGAGGCCGACCAGGGGGGACGGGCTTCCGGCGCGAGCCCGCCGCTCTTGCGCTTCCTGGGCGCCACTGAGGAAGTCCCAGCACCCATCAATGCAGGATCCGGGGCGAGGCGGTTAGGCCAGATGAAGCAAGGTTCGGGGAAGCGCGACGAGCTCTCAGCGCTTCGAACACCTTGAAGAGCTCGACCGACAGAGGAGTTGCGCGGCGTCGAGCGGGGCACACCAGCGTCGCGACGAGCACGATGTCGCCCTCAACAGCTCGATTCGCAAGTTCGGCGCACGAGCCCCCAATCACGACCCGCGCCTGGGGTCGAGGTGGCTGCCGGTCAAGCGGCGAGAGCGAGTTCGAGCTGGCCAGGCACAGCCGGCCGCGGACGCGGTCGCGGCCGAGGGCCGAGGCCGACGTTGGCGAGCACCCGCGCGATGCCGTCTCGCTAGTCGGCGATTTCGACCAGGCGCATGCGCCCGCCGCAGCGCGAGCAGGTCATGACGTCGACCGCGAACACCCGCGCGAGCAACCATGCCCAGGGGTGCCTCGACGCAGGTTTGAGCTCGACCTCGACCTCGACCTCGACCGGCGTCGCCTCGCCGTCATACGCGAGCCGGAGCTGGGTCGGCTCGGGTTGCTCGGGTGCAACACCCGGGACGACATCGCTGCGAGACGCGGCTCGAGCTGCGAGCACGCCGTGATACCGGACCATGTTGAAGTGCGGCGCCGGGATCAGTGCGACCAATCGCGCAACGAAGTCGAGCGGGTCGAGCACGACAGCGTGCGCACTATTGCGCCAGGCATTCTCGAAGCGGACCACGACCTGGCCCGACTCGGTGACGGCCAAGCGCTCTTGGCAAACGGGCGGCCGCGCCATGGATGTCTTATCCGCCGCCGCGCCTCGAACCCAACCGGAAACAGCGCCGCCGCTCCCACGCTGGGCGGTTCGCCTCGCCGCGATCGCGCCGCCTCGCGCTCGCCTGCCTTGCCAGCGGTCGACCGGCCCGCGCACACTCTGGACTCGCTCTCGAGCTCGCCGCCAACCCCTCCCACGACCCCTCCCCCAAGCCCACCGAGGACACCCGACATGAACGATGGAATCCCCCCAGCTACCGAGTGGACGAAACGAGACAAGGCCCGCGTCGATGCCCTGCTCGCGGAGCTCGACGCCATGCTCGTCCGCCCCGAGGGCGGCATGTCGGCGACGGGCGCGCTGATGCAGGCGTCCCTGTCCGAGGTCTGCAACCCGCTCCTGAACCCCGATCCGCAGCGGCGGGTGTTCTGGCTGCGCTACCGCGACAACGACAAACCCATGTCGGCGTTCTTCTCCGCGTGGCTCCACTACGCCCCGGCCCCGATCAACCCCGGGCTGTACATCGAGCAGTGGGACTACCTCGCTAACACCGAGGCGGGCCTGAAGCTCAACAACGCCGACAAGCGCTTCAAGCAGTGGTTCGTCCGCTTCCTCGACATCCGCGGCGAGTGGCTGAGCAGCACGGAGTCGACGGGGACGATCGAGGCCTGGAGGAACTACCAGGGCACGCCCGCGCACCCCTTCGACATCCACGAGTACGTCGTCCCTCCGGGCGGGTTCGAGTCGTTCAACCAGTTCTTCCTTCGCCAGCTGAAGCCGGGCGAGCGGCCGATGTGCCCCTGCGTCGCCGAGTCGAGCGACGGCGACCCGAACGTGGTCGTGTCGCCCTGCGACGGGGGCGTGTTCTACCTGACCCGCGGCGAGCTCGAGGGCGAGCCACACCCGCTGCCGGGCAAGTCCCAGGACACCTTCGAGATCGAGCGGGCCGTGCCCGGCTACGGCGCGAGCTTCCTCGGCGGCCCGCTGCTCGACATCCTGCTGTGGTTCACCGACTACCACCACTTCCGCGCGCCGGTGTCCGGGACGGTGATCCACCAGGGCGTCTACGAGGGCTCCTACAACTACGACTTCGACGACTACGATCCAAACGACCCCTACGCGCCGGCGCTGGCGCCGGACAGCGACCGGGTCGGCTGGTACCAGAGCCTCGGCAAGCACAAGCGCTACGTGTGGGTGTTTCGGACCGAGAACCTCGGTCTGGTTGCGATGATCGCGATCGGCTTTTGGGGCGTCGGCAGCATCGTCAACCTCGTCGACGAGGGCGCGACGCTGACCAAGGGCGATCGCATGGGCCACTTCGCCTACGGCGGCTCGTCCATCGTCCTGGCCTTCGAGCCCAATCTCGACCTGCAGTTTGCGGTCCACGAGGTCGAGACCAAGACCGTCGACGGCAAGACGATCACGGAGACGTTCACCAAGCCGGTCGGCGATCCCGATCACCCGACCTTGATGAAGATCCAGCAGTGCCTCGGCCGGCGCACGCCGCCGCTGAAGTGGTGACAGGTCGGCGCCGCTAGCTCGACTCCATCAGCGTGTCGACCTCGTGCTGGTCGTCGCCGGTGTCGACGACGAGCTCGAACGCGAGCACGTCCCAGTCGGCGAACACGTCCTCGTTGCCGAAGTTGTAGGTCTTGGTCATCCGCTCCTTCCACGTCTCGTAGGGGCAGCCGGCGCCGGGGCACTGGCCGGGCGCCGGCGGGTCGACGGAGCCGGGATCGAATATGAAGATCTCGGCCCGGCGGTTGGCCTCCTCGTCGACGCCGTCGGCCGTCGGGACCTCGTTGTGGTGCTCGCCGCACCCGAGCAGCTCGACCGCGGCGGACTCGGGCAGGGTGGTCCCGTCGAGCTGCATGTAGTCGGCGATCAGCGCTCCGCGGGTCTGCGGGCCCGGCACGCCGTCGACGCTCAGGCCGCGCGCGGTCTGGAACTCGATGACCGCGTCGCGCGTGCCCGCGTCGAGGACCCCGTGCACGGGGCCGGTGTAAAACGGCTCGCCGCTGACGTCGTCGGTCACCGCCGAGAGCATGTGCTGATCTTCGCGCGTGCCCCAGACCGCCGAGACCGGCTGGGGGCTGTACCAGGCCAGCCAGTCGTCGATCTCGTCGCGCAGGTAGTGGGCGATCGCGCGGGCGCGGTCGCGCGACAGGCTCAGGCTGTAGCTCGACGCGCCGACGCGGTCGGTGTGGCCGGTGAGCATCACGGCCATGCCCTCGCGGTACAGGCCGACGAGGCCCCGGATCCCGCGCGTGACGATAGGGCTGAGAGTCGACTCTGCTCACCGCTATTTGCTAGGGTTTCGGGCCCATGGCATCACACCGTATGCAAGCGAGCGCCCTCCCTTTGCGGACGCGCGGCCCTGGCCCCGAGCCGCTCGCTACGGGCTGCCTGGCTCGCGGCCGTCTGCGCCTAATGGGGCTCCTCGCGGCCCTGCTCCTGTTCGCAGCCTGTCCGAGCCCGACGGCGCGCGAGGTAGCGACGCCCGTCGAGATCGAGCCCCAAGCATCCGCGCCCGCACAGGTCCAGGCGGCCCCCGAGTTCGGATTTCAGTGCTCGCGCGAGCCAGTCGAGCTGTTCCCGAGCCCGCACAAGACCTGGGACATCGCCCTGTCGAACGACGGCGAGCTCGTCGCGGCGACGGACGCGGATGAGGTCGCGATCTGGGAGCTGAGCACGGGCGTGCGCCGTCAGACCCTCGGCGGCGAGCTCGACGGCCCGATTCGTCTGCTGGCTTTCTCGCCGAGCGGCCGCCGGCTCGCGGCCGTCGGAGCTGAGATCTTGATCGTCTGGAACCTCGACGACGGCAGCGTCGCTCGCCGCGTGAGCCTCTGGCGTTACCAGCACCACCTAGTCTACCTCGAGCTCGACGGGCGTGAGTGGCTCGTCGTGGACCGCGCATTGTACGCCAAAGTTCCGCAGCCTCCCGTGCTCGTGGTCGAGGTCGACGGCGACGCGCTCCTGTCTCCCTTCGGCTCCGAACGCGGCAGCCTGCAGATCGCCGTGGCCCGCGACCGCCTCGCCGTCGTGCGAGACGGTGAGCCCGCGGCCGTCTGGCTCGGTCCCGAGCACGAGCCCCTCGAGCTGAGCGACGCAGTCGGTCCCGTTGCGATATCGACCGACGGCCGGATCGTGGCGAGCACCGGCTATCGCGGGGAAGTCTCGACCTGGGACACGCAGACCGGCGCGAAGCTGGGTCACTTGCGCGACGAAGGCACGAAGTCCCGAAGCGCAGCCGTTGCCCTCAGCCCCGACGGGCACCGCGTCGCGGTTCTCTATGACGACGGCGGCGGGATGCTGTGGGACACCTCGACCGGAGCGGTCGTAGCCCCATTGTCGTCCCCCGTCGGGCTCGCGGCGATCCTCGACTTCAGTCATGACGGACGTTACGTCCTCACCGGCGTTGACGGTATCCTCGATCACACCATGGCGCCCGGTCCGGCGCCCGTGTGGCTGAGCGACGCCTTTGACGGCGCGTGGTCGCGGGAGTTCGCTATCGGTGACTTCGTCCACGGGCTCGAACTCGCCCGCGACGGTCAGTTGCTGGCCGTCGCGGGCTACGCCTCGGCCCAGCTTTGGTGCCTTCCGGCGTTTGTGGACGAGACTCCAGCCGACCCCTGAGGCAACCCCTCATTCGTTGCCGGTCATCAGCCAGCTGCAACTCCCGCTCGAGGGTGAGCTGCTGCCGTCCGCGCCGGCCCGACCCCCGCCGAGGCACCCGTGGATGTGGCTGCTCCAGCGCGAGTTCGCCTTCACCGCCTCCGTCGACGAGCTCGACGAGCAGCTCGCGCTCGTCGCTGGATGGAACGGGGAGCGGGGCGAGGGGTCCGGTGGCGGCGAAGTCCGCGGGTCCGGTCAGCGCCCAGCTCCCGTCACCGTAGCGCACTCGAAGCACGCCACCGTGAGCCAAAAACTGGCTTGGGAGCGCTGTCAGCTGAACTCGCAGCACGTCGTCGGCGGTTAGGCCAGATGAAGCAAGGTTCGGGGAAGCGCGACGAGCTCTCAGCGCTTCGAACACCTTGAAGAGCTCGACCGACAGAGGAGTTGCGCGGCGTCGAGCGGGGCACACCAGCGTCGCGACGAGCACGATGTCGCCCTCAACAGCTCGCTTCGCAAGTTCGGCGCACGAGCCCCCAATCACGACCCGCGCCTGGGGTCGAGGTGGCTGCCGGTCAAGCGGCGAGAGCGAGTTCGAGCTGGCCAGGCACAGCCGGCCGCGGACGCGGTCGCGGCCGAGGGCCGAGGCCGACGTTGGCGAGCACCCGCGCGATGCCGTCTCGCTAGTCGGCGATTTCGACCAGGCGCATGCGCCCGCCGCAGCGCGAGCAGGTCATGACGTCGACCGCGAACACCCGCGCGAGCAACCATGCCCAGGGGTGCCTCGACGCAGGTTTGAGCTCGACCTCGACCTCGACCTCGACCGGCGTCGCCTCGCCGTCATACGCGAGCCGGAGCTGGGTCGGCTCGGGTTGCTCGGGTGCAACACCCGGGACGACATCGCTGCGAGACGCGGCTCGAGCTGCGAGCACGCCGTGATACCGGACCATGTTGAAGTGCGGCGCCGGGATCAGTGCGACCAATCGCGCAACGAAGTCGAGCGGGTCGAGCACGACAGCGTGCGCACCATTGCGCCAGGCATTCTCGAAGCGGACCACGACCTGGCCCGACTCGGTGACGGCCAAGCGCTCTTGGCAAACGGGCGGCCGCGCCATGTACCTGCACAATCGCTCGAGGCGCTTGCGGTCCCGGCCGTCGATCACCGGCCCGACGTGGATGTTGACTCCGCCGCAGTCGGCGAGCGCCTCGTCGGGCGAGTCGAGCTCGCACACCGGATCGACGAGCTTGCGCGTCTGCTCGCCCGGCGACGCTCCGAGGAGCTGCCGATCACCAACCGAAGCGCCGTAGCACGACGCCAACGCGGGCTGCTCGTCGGCGAGCACGTCGACGACATCGTCGAAGCCGTCGAGCGAGCGACCATGTCGCGCGAGCACGCGAGCGATGGCCTCGTGAGTCCAGCGAGCGACTTCGGCGACTTGTTCGGATGTCGGCTTGGGCAGCGGCGGCGGCCATGGGAAGGAACAGTCGTCGGGGGCGCAGGTGTCGCCAACTTGCAGCGTACAGGGCAAGTGTCCCCAGATCGGGTTGGGCATGGGGTGGTAATAAGAGATACCCATCGCCTCGATCAAGCCCTGATCCGAATGGGTCTTTCCGATGAGCTTGCGATCGTTACACAGATTGATGTTCTGCGGATCGACGAGGAGCCCGTGGTGCAATGCATCGTGTCGCCTCGCGCCGGAATTTTCGTCGAGGGCGAGGCGCCGAAACGCAGCTGTACCGGGCGTACTCTGTCCCCGCCCCAGACCTGCACAGCAACACACTCTCAACCACTCGAGGGCATCGTGCTCCTCCTCGGACCCCACCGACCCCCGCTGCCCCCCGCTGATGTGCCCTAACCGCCGGCGCGAATGAAAGCGCTGGCCTCGGCGGTGGAGATGGGTCCCTTGGGGTTCTACGGGGCAGTCAATCCACGTCATCGAGCAATTGCCGGTTGTTGATGTCTTCGATAGCCTCGGCGGCACGGGCTGCCACATCGCCGAATTCGGTGCTCGCGACGTCCGTGTCCGCAATAACTCGTAGGGCGGGCAGCGCCACGGGGTCTCCCTGCTCGCCCAGGGCGTAGGCAGCGGAGAAACGTACCGTCGGTGATGGATCCTGCAGCGCCGACAACAATGCGTCGATCACCCCATCTGCATCGACGTGAGCGAGCGCTTCGGTAGCGTCTGCGCGTACGGTGGCGTCCTCTTCGGGATTGCTTATCAATGCCTGCAAACAATGCGCGGATTTCGTGTGGCTGAGAGTGCCCAACGAATGAACCACTGCCAAGCGTACCTGCAACTCGGGATCGGTTTTCAGACGACTGAGGAGGGAATCCACGACCGTGTCGTTTGAAAGCAGACCGAGACTCATCGCAGCTTCGGCACGTACACGAGGTTCTTCGTCACTCAGCAAAGTAATGAGCGTGCACTCTGCTCCTTCGAGCCCGATGCGCGGCAGAAGCCAGCAAGCATCGAGTCGGAGCGATACGGGTACGGTTGGTTGCATCAGTAGTTCCATGAGGGTTTCCTCGCTGACGACACCTGCCGTTTTCAACCTCTCCACGGATTTGACGACATCTGCAGCACTGTAGCCGTCGAAGTGGGTGACCAAGAGGTCGAGACGCTTGGTGAATGAGGTGGGTTTACTCATCGTTTTGTACAGTGGCACTTGACGTGCTTCGGTTTGCACCCGCGCACCATCAGAGTATTAAAAGCAGTCTTGGCAGCGATGAGTGCGGCGCCTTGAGCCCCCGCACTCATCGACGGCCCATCTATGCGCTTGTTGGCCAGCGGGCACACGTGATCGGGCGACTCCTTCTGGATCTGCAGCACGAAGCTGCGTGCGAAGCAGGTCCACCTCCCGCCGCCCGACTTTTCCTTCTTCCCTTTGCCCCTCCCTTCTTTCTCGGCCTTGGGCTTGTTGTTCTTCCCGGCCTTGCCCTTGCCCTTGCCCTTGAGAGCTTTCTCGGCCTGGCTGGCCTTTCGTCGCACGGCCTTCCTCTCGGCGCGTTCTATGGCCTTGCGTTCGAGTCGATTTGCCAGGGTGTTGCTAGCAACGCTCCCGCCGAGGGAAGCAGCCGTGGCAGCCACGTTGACCAGATCCATGGCGACCTAGAGCTGACCGAGGGCCTTGGCGTTACTCAGCTCGATTAGGCCCTTTCGGTCCGAGCATCGCGAATGCGATGAGAGCTGGTTCTCGAGGTTCGGAATGTCCATCGCAACCGTGACCTCGGTGACGCCGTGGGCCCGCATCTTGTCGGCCGAGGGGACGTCGAGGACGATCTTGTTGGTGTCGATGAGCACCGCCGCCGTGACCGGATCGACTTCCGGAAAGCAGGCGAACAGACCAAAGCGTGCTTCCTCGGCGAGCTTGTTCTTCAGTTTGGCGTCGCTCTTTTTTCCGAGCTTGACCGCGCCCGCAGCGACATAGGTGCTGCTGCCTGTCGTGGTAGCGGGTTGGAGCACGGCGATGCCTCCCTCGAGCATCTTACTGTTCTTGCTGTTCTCCGCGGCAGCCATGCTCGCCGGCGACATGCTTGGTGTTTCGGGCTCCTCCGTGGAGTCGGCCTCCGACAACTGTTCGCCCCGGCACGGCTGCTCCCCATCGCAAGGCTGCGCGTCCTCCTCGGCTTGGGTGCCTGGGATCTCAATCGGATCTTCGGACTCGACGTCGAGTTCCTCGAGCGTGGCAGGAAGACCGCCACCAAGGAGTGGAGCAAGCTCCTCGGCCGCTTCGAGCAAGGGCGCCGCTTCGCGGGCCGCCGTCAGCACGGCGTCCGCCTCGTCAAGTGACATCTGAAGGCCGGCCTGAGAAATGATGATGGTCAGCAGGTAGCGACCGACAGCTATGTCACCTCCCTGGGTGAGCCGCTCGGCGATCTGGGCGATCGTCATGTGCTCACCGTCGAACCCGAGCTTGCCGCTGGCTAAGGCTTGGGCTAGGACCTGCTCGGCGATCGCGCGGGAGTCCATCTCCGGCTTCTGACGGCTCGCTAGCGTGACGACAATGGACGCGATCCAGCCGATGATGCGGTCACGATCGCGGGCGGGATCCCGCTCGGTGCTCGGGGACTGAAAACGCCGAATGACGCCGGTCGAAGCCGCGTTGTGACCTATGCGTGCATTTTGCAGCGAGTGTGTGAGCTCGTGCGCGATCAGGTGTCGGCCGGAGGCCGAGTTTGGTTGGTATTCGCCCCGGCCAAAGAAGAGGTCGCTTCCAACCGTGAACGCGCGGGCGTTCATCGCGCGGGATGTCTCGGCCGACTGGGAATTGGTGTGAACCCGAACATTGCCGAAGTCGGCATTGAAGCGCGGCTCAAAGACGCGACGCAAGGAAGCTTCGAGTTGGATTCCGCCGCGCCGACGCGCGGCGTCGATACGGTTGACGACCGTAGGCGTGACGAGGCTCGAGTCCTGGTTGTCCGTGCTGACACTCTCGCCTGCCTGGACGCTCACCATCTCGTTCTCGTGCACCCTGGCCGCCGTGCCCCCGCGCGGCACCGAGACGCGCATCGCCTGATCGGCCACGCGGTCCGCCTCGGTTTCCAAGGGGTGATTGGCCGGCCCGACTGTCAGGCGCTGGGGCACGGCGCTCGACGGCGGCGTCCACGAGCGCGCGAACGGGCGTTTAGCTTGGCTACCCGTCATCGCTACAGGCTTCGGCCGTTTGGATATCGTTGCAAAGCTCATCGTGCCCTCCGCATCTTCGCACCTTGGCACGGGTTCCAGCGTCACGTAACTGTACTTTGGTGAAGGTTCGCGGGTACAAGTTGCACTCGACCCCAGGTGGGGACAGTCCCGTGAGATAGTGCCGGGGGTGGCGTGAACGTCGGGCCGCTCGTTTTCGGCGTGTGGATCGGCAGGCGAAGTGGGTTCGCGCCGGGTCGGGTGACGAACAGGCCCCCACCTTCACCCCGTTCGGCGCGGTCTCGCGCCGGGCCTGCCCTGAGCCGCGAGTCCGAGACACGGCTCGACCATCACGGCCTGGTCAGGGTCGCGTCGTTCACGCCACGAGTTCGAGTTCGAGTTCGAGCTGGCCAGCTAGGAGCCCGTGGTGCAATGCCTCGCGCCGCCTCGCTTGGCCTTTTCGCCGAGGGCTTTGTCGCCAAAACTTGCAGTACGCCCGGTACAGCGGCGTTTTGGCTCCGCGCCCTCGACGAAAATTCCGGCGCGAGGCGACACGATGCATTGCACCACGGGCTCCTAGCGCTGGCCTCGGCCGCGGCGGCGGGCGGGGACCGAGACCCAAGTTGGCGAGTACCCGCGCGATGTCGTCGGGCTTGTTGGCTATCTTCACCAAGCGCATCGCACCGCGGCAACGCGGGCAGGTCATGATGTCGACCGCGAACACCCTCTGCAGGAGCCAGATCGATCTCGCGGCAGTCCTCGAAGTCCAGTTCCAGGTCCGCCGTCTCCCATGCCGTCGCCAGCATGAGCATCGTGAGCGTCGTCATCATCACGCCGGACCCATCCGCAGCGACACCGAGGTACCGCGGCAGCCAGCTTGGGTCGTATGCGGCGACGCTTGGGGTGAGGTCCGACAGCTCCCCGTCCCCCACCCGCACCTTGAGGCACCTCGGCGGCTGCACACCTCGCTCGGCACGCTCCACGGCAACCACGACGCTTCCATCTTCCGAGCGCGAGAGCAGCGCTGGGTTCACCAAGCCCTTGCGTGCTTCTCGGTCGATTCCACCCGCCTCGTCCGTGGTCGGAACATCCCCGAGACCCAGCAGCTCCAGCGTCGGGGCCGGCGGCTTCTTCGGCTTGCCCTTGGCGGCCGTCGCCTTCTTCTTGGGTTCTGGCGCGGCGGTGAGGGTGTCCAGACCTTCGAGACCGTAGACCGCGTCCTTACCGACGAACACCACCTGACCCGAGGGGCCGATGGCCGGGTACAGACTCGCGTGCACTTCCCACCTTCTTCATCCGGCGTCCGTCGAAGTGCGTGAACACCGGGGTCTTGTTGTAGGAAGACATCACGATGAGGGCGCCACCACCGACGCCGTGGGTGGTGACCACCGCTCCGGCACGCCCACCCGCGTTGGCCCGCTCAGCGACGTGCTCGGCCTCCGCCCCGGCGCCGCTGGCGCCGAGCAGGCCATCGATCGCGTCGAGCTCGGCCAGGAAGCGATCGGTCTCGACCTCCTCGTCGCCCTCGTGGGCGATGCTGCCGGCTTGTTGGGCGTCGAGCTCGCGGAGCATGTCGACCGGCGCGAGCGCGGCCCGGGTCCGGGCGACGCTGGCCTCGTCGTCTTCGTCGGCCATGACCACGGCCGCGGCGATGTAGAGCATCAAGCGTCGCTGCAGCCGCGCGCGGCGGGCGTTGAGGTTGAAGCCCGACGAGGCCCCGCGATCGTGGCGGGCCTTGAGCATGACCAGGTAGCGCCGGTGGATGTCGCGCAGGGCGTCGAGCAGCTCGGGCCCGACGAGGCCCGCGTACTCGTCCTCGAGGCCCTCCTTGTCGATGACCGTCCAGATCGTGGCGATGAACTCGGCCTGGACCAGGTAGGGCATGCGCGTGAACTCGGTGCCCAGGCCGCCGAACAAATAATTGCGCAGGTAGCCGGCCCGCTCGGCCCGCTCGACCCGGGTGATGTAGTCGAACTCGCGCTTGTCCACGACCACGCCGCTGGCCTCGGCCGCGATCCGGGTCTCGGCCTGGGCCTCGGCCAGGCGGCGAAACGCGCGGCGCTCGAACACCCGCCACTGCTCGAGGCGCTCGGCGAACACCTTCCACAGCCCGTCGGTCGCAAAGTCCAGCTCCTGCGCATAGGACATCCGATGCGGGGTCGGGGGTGGCGTGAACGTCGCGTCGCTCGCGCATAGGACATCCGATGCGGGGTCGGGGGTGGCGTGAACGTCGCGCCGCTCATTTTGGCGTGTGGATCGGAAGGCGAAGTGGGCCCGGGCGGGGTCGGTTGGCGAACAGGCCCCCCAACTTCA
>NZ_PVNK01000067.1 GCF_002994615.1 Enhygromyxa salina
CTAGCAGCCCGGGGTGCTAGCTCGCGTTACGCCGGATCCCGGGGCTCCCACAGCTCGACCTTGTTGCCCTCGGGGTCCATGACCCAGGCGAAGCGGCCGTTGAACTCGTCGTCGGGGCCCTTGACCGGCTTGATGTTGGCCGATGCGAGTTGGGCGAGCATGCCGTCGAGGTCGTCGACGCGGTAGTTGATCATCAGCTGCGAGGTGCTTGGGGCGAACCAGTCGCTGTCGGCCTCGGCGAGGTGCCAGACGGTCGCGCCCTTCGCCGACTGTGCGCTCCGGTCCGCCTCCCAGTCGAAGACCACGCCGCCCCAGTCCTCGAGCTTCACGCCGAGGTGCTCGACGTACCAGGCCGCGAGGGCCTTGGGGTCTTTGGCCTTGAAGAACACGCCACCGATGCCGGTCACCCTTGCCATGGGCGTGGAGTCTAGCAGCCGAGGGGCCTTCGCCGCCGCAGCGAGGAGCTTTTTAAAAAGGCCCCTTGAAGACGAGAAGGCCTGAGTCGAGCGCGCAGCGCTCGATTCAGGCCTAGCAGCCCGGGGTGCAATGCATCGTGTCGCCTCGCGCCGGAATTTTTGCCGAGGGCGCGAAGCCAAAACGCCGCTGTACCGGGCGTACTGCAAGTTTTGGCGACAAAGCCCTCGGC
>NZ_PVNK01000068.1 GCF_002994615.1 Enhygromyxa salina
CCCCAACCCTCAAGTCATCCCGATCCAGCAGCACCCCCCCCGCCACAGCCCCGACCAAACCCAGCGACCCAAGCGCAAACCCAACGTACCCAGCCGGCCCCGGCGGCATCGCCCGCGGACCTCGCCCCGCACCCGACTGCCGAACCGACGCCTCTCCACCATCAACCTCATCCCGCGCCACAAGGGCGCGAGCGGCAGCCTTCGGCAGGATCGCCAGCCCCGCGCCAACGAGCTCCGCGGCCGTACAGCGCAGACAAGTACGCGCATCCCCCCGCTCGAGCACATCACCATCGTAGAGCGCGACCGAGTGGACCACATAAACCGGAGCCTTCGGGTTGGGCTGACCGATCTCGACCCGGACAAAGAGCTCGGCCGACTCGGACTCGACGACGATGAGCCTGAGCTCATCGACCGCCGCCGCGAGCTGCCCGTCGAGCTCGACCTCGACCGCGGCCCGCGTGTCCGTCGGCAGCGAGTCGGCGACGAGCTCGACGTGGGCGCTGACCGGCGGATCCTGGCCCCACGCGGGCGATGAGAAGCCCAGCGCGCCGATCAGCGCGGCGGCCAAGACGAGCTCAGGGTCGATCTTCAAAGGCATTGGGGTATCTCCGGCCAGGTGGTCTCAAGGCAGTCAGGTGGTCTCAAGGCAGTCAGGTGGTCTCAGGGCAGTCGGTCGGCGCCGGCGAAGTCCGGCGTGGGGTCGGCGGTCGGGCGCGTGGCCCCGTCGATGTCCGTGCATGGGTCGCCGCTTCGCCAGGTCGCCGCGGTCGAGATCTCGCTCGGGTAGCTGTCGGGGTCGAGGTGGAAGTCGCCCTCCTGGAAGTCGACGAACCAACTGCCATCGAAGTCGACGCCCGAGCTGGCCTCGGTCAGGGTGTCGACGAGGTCGAGGTTGGGGCAGTCGATCTCTGCTTGCTCGACGAGCGAGACCACGATGCTGTTGCGGATCGTCGAGTCGCTGCCCTCGGTGCACACGAAGGCGCGCGAGTCGCCGGACCCCGCCGCGAGCGTGGTGTAGACGACCGACGCCGCGCCCTCGACGACCTCGATCGCAACCTCGTTGAAGGTCGCGCCGCCCACGAAGCTATTCGCGATGCTCAGGGTCCCGCCGTCGTCCACGCGGACCCCGCCGCCGTTGTTGTTGACGATCCTGCACTGCTCGACCCACGCCTGGCCGCCGTCGATGTCGAGGCCGCGGCCGTCGTTTTGGGTCCCCGCGATCTCGACGCCGCGCAAGTACAAGACGCCCGAATCGGTCACGGCGATCGGCACGACGCCCGGGTCCCCGGTCCCTTCGAGGATCGGGCGCTCACCCTCCGCGGCGAAGATCGCAATCGTCGAGTCGACCTCGTTGGATTCCTCGTAGGGGTCTAAGCCGGCTCGCTCATGCAAGATGATCAGGGCCTCGTCGCCGACCTCGTCGAGCGCGTCGCTCAGATCGCAGTAGGGCTTCGCCGCGCTGCCCTCACCGTCGCCGCAGTCGAAGTCACCGTCGACGTGAACCACCGCAGCGGGGTCGAAGCAGCTCCCGACCGCCAGGTGGCACGCGCTGTCCGGGCATTGATCGTGAGCGCTGCACCCCACGCAAGCGTGGCTTTGCGGATCGCAGACCGGGGTCAGCCCCACGCACAGCTGCGCCTTGGCTTCGGTGCACGCCACGCACGCGTCCGCGAGGCAGACCGGCAGCTGGGGGTCGAACTCCGCGCATGCGCCGTCCGGGTCGTCGGTGCCATCGCAGCCCACGCATGCGCCGGTGTTCGGGTCGCAAAAAGGAGCCGCATCGTCGGTGCAATCGGCCGGACCCACGCAGGCCGCGTCGCCGTCGCCCGTGTCGCCGTCTTTGTCACCCTCACCCTCACCCTCGGGCGTGTCACCGTCGCCGTCGCCGGCCGTCAGACACCAATCGCCGATCGTCGCGTCCTCGTTACCTCCACACGGATAGTGGCAATCGGCGGCGGGCTGCTCGGCCACGCAGCCGTAAAATTCCTCCGATGAGGCGTCGCAGGCCGCCGACGTGCAGAACCCTCGGGCTTCCCCATAGCGCTGCGCGCAGCTTCGATCGCCCTGGTCGTAGCGGCAGTGCTCGGGGTTCGGCTCGGAGGTCACGCACGCCGAGGCCACGAACCCGAGCGAGAAGCCAACACACAAGACCAACATGGATTGCTTGAACATGACGAACGCTCTCGAGACTTGGACTAAAATTTCCCCGTGACGCCGAGACCCACGCCAGCGCGGCTGAACACGGGGTAGACGCCGGCCTCCTGAACCCGCCCCTGCCTGCGTTTTTTCGCTTGTCGGCCGAGGTCGACGGCCAGCATCGTGACCCCCGCGACCAGGGCCGAGCCCCCGACGCCAAGCAGCGCGTAGCCCGGGGACAAATGGTCCGTCGTCTCACGGAGCTCGCGCGCGCTCGGCTCGACGATCACGCCGCGACCGAGCTCGATCCCGGCGCCGATCAGCGCGCCAACCCCCAGCCCGGCGATGATCGAGCCCGAGACGCCCAGGCCCGTGATCCTCCGGGGCTCGCGGGGCTCGCCGCGGTCTCCGGCGCCGAGCGTTTCGTCTGCGCCGCGCTCGGGCCGAAGCACCTCGACAGGCTCGACAGCCTCGAATTGCGCGACCTCGGCGACGAGCGCCGCGAGCAGAGCCGGCGTGTGCTCGTTGAGCACAGGCAGCAGCCGAGCGTCGACGCACATGTGACAGTCGACCCACTCGATCGCGGCTTCACGCCGGTCGCCGTCGATGAACTCGAAGTGGATTCCATAGTCGTACTCGCCCGAGGGCAGCTCACGAAAGCGAAGCTCGAGGGTCACCGCGGCGTCGCCACCTTCGACGATCTCGAATTCAGCCTGCGCGATCCGGGGCCCAAGCTGCTCGCGGATGGTCTGGTCGAGCCCAATGCCCTTGTCGCCGAGCTCCTCGACGTCGATCTCGAGCTTCACGGTCCGGGCTTGGGGCTCGGCGGTCGGCGCCGCGGCGAGGCCTGGTCGCGGGAACATGAGCGCGACGCACACGCAAGCGCCGCTCGCAATCAGGGTTTGTATCTGCTTGTTCATTTGGGCTCCGGACGGTCGAGCTTCGTAATCGCTTCGCAGGCGTCGGCGATCGACCGAACCTTGGGATCGTCCGAGGTCGCGCCGAGCCTGGCGCACTCTCCCCAGCGACCGAGGTTGAACAGCGCGGCGGTCCGCAGCCGCGCGCGCTCTCGCTTTGACGCCCAGCACGCGCCGCGCTCGGTGTGCGCGAGGACCTGGCGCCACCGCCGTCGATCGAAGGCAGCGCGAGCTCGATCCCGAGCGCGCTCGCAAGTCGAAGCCCGCGTCGAAGCCTGGACCGGCGCCGAGCTGAGCTGGACCTCGGGCGCGGGAGCGGGCGCGAATCGGGGCGCGGGCGCCCACGGCTGTGACGGGGTGTCGGCCTCGGCGGGCCACGGCATGTGGTCCACAGTGGAGCCTGCCTCGCCGGCGAGCATCATCCATCCGCCGCCGACGGCGACCAGCAGGCCCACCGCAAGCGCGAGCAGGCCCCGTCGAATCCGGGGGGCCGGCGTTCGCCTCGACGGCGGGCGGGAGCTCGCCGCCGTGCTCGCGGACGCTGCCGGTCCCCGGCGAGGGCCGATCGCTGCGAGCCGTGCGATCACCTCGGTGATCGACGGACGCTCACCCGCGTCGCGGAGCGTGCAGTCATGGACGAGCGCCGCGAGGGCCTCGGGCACCTCGTAGGCCCAAGCGTGGATCCGGGGCACCTCAATGCCGGCCTCGCGCTGCGCCCGGATGAACTCGTCGCGATCGGAAAATTGCCGAAAGGGGTTGCGGCGCGTGATGAGCTCGAACAACAGCGTGCCAAAGCCAAATACATCCATCGCTGTTTCGGCCGGGGCCCTCGCGGCCTGCTCGGGGCCCATGTAGCCGATGGTTCCGGGGGTCTCGTGTATGCCCGTCAGGCGCCCCGGCGCCCCGGCGCCCAGCTGCGGCGCGCCGAGGTCACCCGCGTGGCTGAAGTCGAACAACTTGACCGTTCCGTCGGCGAGCATGAAGAGGTTGCTCGGCGTGAGATCTCGATGAACGATGCCGCTTTGGTGGCAAGCCGCGAGCGCGGTCGCGACCTGCCGGGCGATGTCGATGACCCGGGCCGCCTCGAGCTTGTTGCGCACGAGCAGCCAGTCGAGGACCTCACCGTGGAGCAGCTCGGTCGTGAGCCACGGCCAATTGTGATCGCGCATCCTCCCGGAGTCGCTGATCTCGACGATGTTGGGGTGACCGTGGAGGCGGCGGAGGTACGCGCCCTCGTCGATGAGTCGCTGCTCTCGCTCGGGCCGGCCGAGGTAGCGTGGGACGAGCAGCTTGAGCGCAACCTCGACGCCGAGGAGATGATCCCGGGCGCGAAAGACCCCGCTCATCCCGCCTTCGCCGAGCTTGGCGAGCAGGTCGAAGCGACCGCCCCCGGCGCGCTCGCCGACCTCCGGGAGCGCGGGCACTCCTTGGGTCATCGGGCCGAGCCTCCCGCGCGCTTCTTGGTCGCGATGCTGGTCGGGCCGAGGCGGACCTCGTAGTAGCTACCCTTGGGCAATTCCTCGATGGTCAGGCTGCCGGGCTCGAGCCAGGGGTGGCGCTTGGATTCGCGCCAGCGGACTTTGTATTTTCGTGGATGCAGCTTCGTGATCGCAACGTGGTTGTAGCGGAGCGGGCGCGACCCAACCTCAATCTCGGCCGAGGCCACGCCCGAGATCACGAAGGTGACCTCGACCTTCCGTGGCTTTGGTTTTGGCTTTGGCTCGGGCTCGGACTCGGGCTCGGACTCGGACTCGGACGTTACGGCGGGCTCGGGCTCGATTGGGGGCCTGGCCGCGGGGTCGGGCTCCGGCCGCGCCGTCGAGGTCGGCGGCTTTGACCCTGGTCCGTCGAGGTCGGGCGGATCGAACTCGGCGACGATCGCCGCGGCCGCGCGTTGGTCGACGAGCGCGCTCGCTGGTGACGCCGTCTCGTAGCGCGACGACCTCGGGGTGACGAACAGGCCGATCGTGATCCCGAACAGGAGCAACACGGCGGCGCCAAATCCATAGATGAGCCCGAGCGGGCGGGGCCGAGCGGGTCCAGACTGGGCGGGCATCTCGGTCGCGGCGGCGGCCGGGACCTGCTCGCCACCGGAGGTCCCGGGCGCCGCCTCCGTTGGTTCCTGACTTGGCGGCGGGCGAGGTGAGGTGCGCTCGAACACGAGCGGTGGCGGCGTCCAGCCGCGATATTTGCGTTTGTTCCCGCGCGCGCGCGACAGCTCCTTGGTGTTGACCAGCTCGGTCAAGCCCGAGCGTCGTTCGCCGACGAAGCGCTGGTAGAGCTCGCGCAGCTGCTGCCCGGCGAGGTGGTAGCGCGTGGTCTTTTGCAAGATCAGCGCGCGGGCATCAGCGGCGCGCGGTCGATCGTCAGGTTGGTTGGCCAGCATCTGGCGGCGGAGCTGATCGACCCAGGCGGGCGTCCCAGCCCGGTTCAGCTCGGGCACGTGTCCGTCCAAGACCAGGGTCTGGAGCCGCACGCGATTGCACCCATCGAGGAATCGGGCCCCGGTGAGCAGCTCATGGAGCACGACGCCGAGGCTGTAGATGTCGGTCTCCCGCTTGGCGCGACCGCTGAGCTGCTCCGGCGACATGTAGCGGGGGGTGCCGATCGAGCGCGACATGGTGCCCTCGACGGTCGCGGCGAAGCGGGCGATGCCGAAATCGGTCAGCTTGACCTCGCCGCTCGACGAAATCATGATGTTGCTCGGTGTCACGTCGTAGTGGATGACGCCCGCGTCCTTGCCTGCGACCGTGCGTTCGTGGGCGTACTCGAGGGCGGCGAGGACCTCGCCGACGACGTGGAGGCAGACGTCGAGCTCGAGCTGGACGCCGATCTTGTCGACGAATTCCCGGAGGTTGACGCCGTCGACCCACTCCATCACGAGGCACGGGGAGCCATGGACCTCGCTGGTGTCCGTGACCTTGACGATCCGCCCGTGGTCGAGCTGGGCGGCGATCCGGGCCTCATTGAAGAAGCGCTGCCGGTTGTCCTCGGTCTCGGCGAGGGCTGGATGCAAGACCTTGATCGCGCAGGGCATGATCATGTCCTCGCGGCCGAGGCGGACGCCGCCCCAGACTTGCCCCATACCGCCGCGGCCAAGCTTGTTGATCAGGCGGTAATTACCGGAGACATCTCTCATGACATCAAGAGTTACTCACGCCGGGCGATGGCCTGGCGCGGGGATAGTGCACGGCGCGACCTGAGCTTCAGCGCTTCGATCGCCGTATTGGATGGTGACGCGAACGCGGCGTCGGGGCTCAACGAGCCCGCCGAAACATCTGCGTACCTACTGATCCGCCAGGGTCGCGCGCTCGCCCTGGGTCACCTGATAGCGATGCCCGCCCGGGAGCGAGAGCTGCTGGGTCGTGAGCTCGCCGTCGGGCCAGCGGATCTCGACCTCGGCCGCGCACGCGGCCCCGAGCCCAAAGTGGAGCACGAGGTCGTCCTGGGCCCCGTAGTGGCCGTAGCCGCCGCCGATCTCCTGCGTCTGGGTGACGTCGCCCGCGGTCACGCGCACCCGAGCACCGATCGCCGCGCGGTTGGCCGTCACGCCCTCGAGATCGAGCTGGATCCAGTTGCCGCCGTCGCCGTACACGTTCTCGAACATGCGCACTTGCGGGGTCGCGTAGCAGTCGTTGGGCGCGTTCGCGTCGCAGCGCGCCCGCGAGTGTCCGACGATCAGGTCGAGGTCGCCGTCGCGGTCGAAGTCGGCGGTCACGACCCCGTGCGAGCGGTTGTGCTCGAAGGCGTCGGCGGTCGAGACCGCCTCGAATTGAAGCACATCGCGCTGGTGAAACAAGAGCCCGCGGTTGCCCGCGTAGTCCGAGCCGCCGACGTAGACGTCGCGCCAGCCGTCGTTGTCGAAGTCGAGGGTCGTCAGGCTCATGTGGCCCTCGTCCCAGGAGTTGCCCGTCACGTGGTCGACGACGATCCCCATCGCCTCGCGCCCCGGTCGCTCGAAGGTCACGTCGGCGGCCCCGGTGTTGATCAGCGCCTCGCTCATGTCCGAGCCGAGCCCGGCCCACCAGTGGCGGATCTCGCCCGTATAGAGGTCCATGTCGCCGTCGTTGTCGAGGTCGGCGCAGGCGGTCGCGCCGCTGTTGCCGCCGAGGCGGTAGGGCTCGCGGTCGGAGTTGTGGTTCCAGTTCGGCGTGTCGCAGGCGATCGCGGGTGAGGGCACGTCCGCGCAGCCCTCGGCCATCGGGTTGGACTGGCAGTAGCAGCGCGCGAACTGGTTGCTCTGCCACTCGTAGTTGTCGTCGCGGGCGTAGCCGGACTCGACGTTGCGGTTGTCAAAGGCCACGAAGCCGCCCTCGTCGTCGAAGCGGCCCTGCCACAGGTGGTTGGTCGAGCGGCCGTAGGATCCGGCGAGCAGCTCGGTCCAGCCGTCGCCGTTGAGGTCGCAGGCCAGCGCGCTCCAGGCCCGGCTGTGGACCGCGCCCGCGTTGAGCTCTTCGAGGGAGTTGGAGCCGTAGGTGCTGAGGCCCGAGCCGGCCGTGGCCTGGACGAAATTACCGTCGCCCGTGCCGTAGTAGAGCTCGTCTTGGATCCCGTGCTCGGTCACCCAGATGTCGATCCAGCCGTCGCGGTTGACGTCGACGAAGGACGCCCCGGCGACGATGTCCTCGCTGCTCGCGTGGCGCAGCTCGCTGTCGACGTTGGCGAGCACGTAGGTGCCGTCGCCCGCGTTGAGCATCAGCTCGCTGGTCTCGCCGAGGCTAGCGATCGGATCGGAGGTCGTGATCCCGGTGAAGATGTCGAGGTCGCCGTCGTTGTCGACGTCGGCTGACGCGACGATCTCGGCGGGCCGACCGATCCCGGGCCCGAGGTCCTGGCGCGGCGTGAGCACGCCGGAGCTCTCGGTCACGTCCTCGAACCCGAGGCCCTCCATGTTGCGCAGCAGCCAGGTGTGGCGGGTGCCGGCCCCAAAGTCGTCGCTGCGGGTCCCGCCGCGGCGCACGAAGAGGTCGGGCCAGCCGTCGCCGTCGAGGTCGGTGACGCTCAAGCGCACGCCCTCGACGCCCGTCAGGTTCCACTCCTCCGTCACCTCTGCGAAGGCCTGGGTGCCCGGCGACCAGGGATCTGCGGCGCCGCAGGAGGGCTCGACGCAGGTCCCGCTCGGCTCGTCGCAGTAGGCGTCGGCGCCACAGATCTCGCCCTCTTCGGTGCCGCAATGGCACTCGCCATCCTCGCCCCTGACGAGCCCGACCCCGCAGTCGGTCTCGCCCCCCGTCTCGGTCGCGGCGGTGTTGTTTGAGGTCTCGGTCTGGGCGCCGCCGGGCCCTGTGCACGCGAGGGTCAGCAGCGGGAGCAATGCAAGGGGCGCAAGTCGAAGGGACACCGCGGGATTGTCCCATGTTTGCCCCGCGCACGTGTCGCGCAGGGGATCGCGGGTTCGCGACTCGGGATGATGTCCGCGAGCTGCCCGGACTCGAGCGCGAGGTGGCGTCCGCCGTTCTGGGCCCGGACACGAGTCGAGATCAGGTCGCGGGGTTGACGCGCGGGCGAGAGGCCGCGCTTCAGTCCTCGTCGGGGGACTCTTGGACCCGGAGCGAAACCAGGAACTGAGCGAGCGCCTCGAGTTGGTCCTCGGTGAGATCGGCGAGGGCGTCGAGTTGATAGCAGAACTCGCGACGGAGAAACGCGACGATACGATTCGCGGAGGACAACCGCGAGCATTCTCCTCTCCACTCTCCTGCTCGATCCCCTCGCACCAGACTTGTGCGCTGACGTCCATCTGGACGCCGACAACAGGACGCCGACAACAAGCCGATCTCCGCCAGGACCGGGACCGCGCTGTCTCGTTTCTGCGCCCAAACCGGGCCGGACGCGCCCACCTGGGATGACGATGTGTGCTGCACCTTCGGGGGTGCGGGCGCCCGCCAAAATTGCGTAGCCGAGCGCTTGTCCGTACACCAAGCGACAATACGCGACGCGCTCGTGCGTCCGTGTGCCAAGAGCAGACGCGACCCCCGCCATCCGCTCGATGTCGGCGATGCCCCGGGTCAGGAAAAGGATGCGCTGGCCGGTACATGGCCCGAGAACCGGCCGCGTCGCAGGATCGAAGCCGATCGTGGCGCGCTGGCTTTGACAGGGTATCGGCGGCTGATAGTCCAAGTATGCGAATCGCGCAATTGCTACGCGCATGTTTGAGAGTGTCATGGCCCGAAACGTCATCAAGATCAATCTGGAGCTCGAACGCATTTACTGCCATGAAGAAGGAGACGGCTGGGGGAGCGCGGAGCCCTATTTGTGGGTCGTGTTCTTCAAGCTCGATGGGGAGACGGTGCAATTGACCGAGTCTCTGACGCTGTCGGGAACGGCGGTCACGCACGACACCCCGGGCAGCCACGGCAACCTCGGTGACGCCGAGGTCGGCGTGGGCGACGAGGTCACGATCCCGGCCGCGCTCGGCGAGTGGGAGACCCTCCTCAAGCCAATCGCCACCCCCGTTCGCCGGGCGAACGCGGCGGTCGATCTCGGCGGGGTCGTCGGGGCCGTGGTCATCTTGATGGAGGAGGACAACGTGACCGACGAGGGCGCCGAGGCCGGACATCAGGCCCTCAACGCGGCGGTCCGCGACGCCCTCCAGGCCGTGATCGACACGCGCAGCCTGACCAGCGAGGACCAGAGCGAGGCCGAGCTCGACGGGCTCGGCGGCGCGATCGAGGCCAAGGTCCGCGAGGCGGTCATCAACCAGCGAGACATCTTCGAGGAGCTGTGGAGCTGGCTCAACCCCGACGACACGATCGGGACCAAGGTCTTCATCTTCGATCACGACGAGCTCGAGCCCGGGACGACCAGGAGCTTCTCGCATCGCTGGCGAGACGAGGGCGACTGGGAGATCTGCGGGCACATCACCTCGGCCGCGCTGTGCCCAGCCAACGCGCTCGGCGACCTGGCCACGCGCGAGCTCGCGGCCGCCGAGCTCCCGAGCGGACTCGCGGACATGCGCGCGTTTCGAGATGGCGTCTACCGTGAGATGCCGGGCCTCGCCCGGTGGTTCGCGCTGGTCGAGCGTCACTCCACGCGAGTCGTCCGGCTCGCGCTGACGCGGCCGGAGCTGATGGTCTCGGCCCGCAAGATGCTCGAGTGGGGTGTGCTGATCGCCCGCGATCAGGAGTCGACGCTGTCGGTCGAGCACGTCCGCCACGCCGAGCGCCTGCTCCTGGCCCTGGCCGAGCATCGCAACCGACGGGCGCGCGTCGACGCCCGGCGGGCGCTGTCGATGCTCGCAACGCTCGAGGGCAAGACCCATCAGCAGGCGCTGCAGCTCCTTGCGGGGACCGCGCCCGTCCGCCGTCCGAACATCGCCATGAAGCTGCGCGCGCGAAGTCTGGCCTTGCCGAAGCTGGGCGCTTGACCCCTATACTGCGGCCATGTTCTGGCCTCGACTGGACCTCGCTTGCCTGTGTCTCGCCCTCCCCCTGGCCGCGTCGTGTGGCGGTGACGGCAGCGGCCGCAGCAGTACCGGGGTGGAGTCGGGCGTGAGCCTCAGCGGCGTCGAGACGGGGGAGGGCGTGGGCGACGGAGACGGTGACTCGGGCGACGGAGACGGCGACGGGGACCCCGGTGATGGCGATGGCGACCCGGGCGACGGCGATGGCGATGGGGTCAAGTTCGATGTCAACAGCCTGCCCGACGGCGACGGCGGCAACTGTGGCGGCGAGGGCATGGGCGGCGACTCGGCCTTCTCCTACATCTGGATCGCCAATTCGACCCAGGGCACGGTCTCGAAGATCAACACCGTCGACGGCGTCGAGGAGGGCCGCTACTGGACCACGCCCAACGAGGGCGACGGCAACCCCTCGCGGACCTCGGTCAACTTGCTCGGCGACGTCGCGGTCTCGAACCGCACGCCCGGCAGCGTGACCAAGGTCGCCGCGCTCGAGGAGCGCTGCGTCGACGCCAACAACAACGGCATGATCGACACCTCGACCGGGCCCGACGACATCCGCGCCTGGGGCGAGGACGAGTGCGTGCTGTGGAACCTGCCGATCCCCTCGCTCGACTACAACCACGGCCCGCGGCCGACGGCCTGGGAGGGCGGCAAGTTCGAAGGTGGCGACGACCCCTGCGCCTTCGACGACAACCCGCGGCTGTGGGTCGGCTACAAGAACAACGTGACCGAAAAGGGCATCTTCTTGCGGATCGACGGCGCGACCGGGCAGATCCTCGACACCGTCGAGGGCCCAACCTGGGTTGGGATCAGCGCGATGGGCCCCTACGGCGGGGCGGTCAACGCCAACGGCGACTTCATCGTCACGGGCTTGAACTACGGCAACGCGATCCGGATCGACGCCGACACCCTCGAGGTCACCGAGATCGCCGACGTGCCCCAGACCAAGTACGGCATGGGCCTCGACAAGCACGGCAACATCTGGGTCGGCGGCTACCAGGGCTCGGTGTTTCACTACGACTTCGGCGCGGACTCGTGGACAACCTTCAACGACGTCGGCGGTGGGCGGGTCAACGGCATCATGGTCGACCGCGACGGCTACGCGTGGGGCGCGGGCAGCAGCCCCTGCCGCCTGGTCCAGATCGACACCGAGGCCATGCAGACCGTCAACGGCAACATCCCGCTGCCCGGGTGCGGGAGCCCGTGGGGCATCAGCATCGATCGTGACGGGTTCGTGTGGGTCGTCGACATGTCGGCCAACGTCGCGTTCAAGGTCAACCCCGACACCTACCAGGTCGAGCTCACGGTCTCGGGCCTCATCAACCCCTACACCTACTCGGACATGACGGGCGCGGGGCTCAACCTGGTCGTGAATCCGCCGGGCTAGCAGCCCGGGGTGCAATGCCTCGCGCCGCCTCGCTTGGCCTTTTCGCCGATGGCTTTGTCGCCAAAACTTGCAGTACGCCCGAGCGCGGCGATCAGTTTGGAGTCGCCTGGCGTCGGCGTCGGCGTCGGCGGCCTCGCGGGGAGCCTCTCAGGGGTGATGAAGCTCGCTGAAGCAGGCCAGGGCCACATGCGCGACGCCTGCTTGGTGCTTCGGTGACCTCGAGCGCTCGGACGTGCGGAACAGCGAATGGACCGCTTCGGCCAGCCGCCCGCTCATGCTGGCGCTGGCGGCGGTGTTCGGCCGCGCCGAAGCCAGCGCCAGGCTACCGCGAAACTGGTTTTTTTCCGCGAGCACGATGTGGTCGTGAGAGGTCTGGGTGACCAGGCGAAGCACGTTGTGCTGGTTAGGCTGTTCACGCATCACATCGATGTGCGCGTACAGACGGGCCGCCCCTGCGGGGGGGCCGGGGATAGCGAAGCTCACGTCGCTTTGGTGGGCGGCGAGCGAGACCGTGGCTTCACCGAGCGCGACCGGCTGATCGTCGTAGCGAAGCTCGATGCCCTCGCGCAAGGCGGTGAGCACGTGGTCCTCGTAGTCCTCGAGGGTCATGTCTTGGAACGACGCGTCGGGGAGCCGCGCTTGCATGACGTGATGCATGCCATCCGTCGACATGTGGACGTCGAGGTGGCTCGCCTCGGGCCCCTCGATGAGCTCGAAGGAGGCGATGTTCGGGGCGTGGGCGGCAGCCTCCGAGCTCAGGCCCAGGGCGCCGAACATGGCCAGTACGCTGAGAAATCGATCCATGACAACGGCCTCATTCGATGCTCAAGGTCATCAGCGCCGATGCGCCCATGATGCAGGTCGGGAGGTTGGGTGCCTCCTCGTGGACCGCGTAGTAGTGATAGATCCCGTCGGGAAAGTCCTCGGTGACGCCGAATTTGCCGTTGCAGGCGTCGAGGTCGTCCGGGACCGTGCCGTCGACGAGCGGCGAGTAGATCGGGTAGCCATCTTTGGCGAATCCGACCAAGCCCTCGGTCTTCTGAGGGATGTCCGTGCAGCTCACTTCGGTGATGTCGAAGGCGTCGAGGACCGACTGAGAGTTCTCGGCGGTGAGGTGCCAGTGCCAGTAGCCGGCCGGATCCCCGTGCCCGCCGCAGGGGTCGAGGGAGGGGATGTTTCCACCGGCCGCGCCGGGGATCGGCGGTCCGTCGACGACGGACGGCGGGTGGCCGGTGAGAGGCATTCCATCGATGAGCGAGACGCCATAGAGCTCGACGATCTCGATCTCGTTGGGCGTGTCGAGCAGCTCGGGATCGACCGGGATCAGAAAGGTCAAGGTCAGGTCCATGGTCGCCATGTTCAGGCAAGACGAGTCGCCTGGCATGCCGTTCATCGCGATGTTGCCTTCATCGTCGACGATGTCATAGCCGTCCGCCTCCATCGCGTTCCAGAGCGTGTCCTTGAGCACCTGAAAGCCGGGGTTGGTCGGCCCGTCATAGACGCCGACGCCGCCGATGTCATCGATGGTCTCCGGGCAAAAGGGCCCGGAGGAGTCCTGGTAATTGGAAAATGAGATCTGGTAGCACTGGGTGTTCGAGCCGTTGTCGAGCTCGCAGTCGACGACGGTCGGGCTGACCGTGAACAGGTCTTGGTCGAAGAACTCGGGGAGCGACGGGTTGCCGTCCGCGCTGCCGGTCTCGGTCTCGGTCTCGGTCTCGGACCCGGTCTCGGACCCGGTGGTCGTGTCGGCCTCGGCACCGGAGCTGTCCCCGCAAGCGCTGGAGAGCAGGAGGAGCGACGAGACGAGGAGGAGGAGAGGGCTGGATCGATCGGGCATTGGTGGGAGCTGCTTGGGTGACAGTGAAGACCCCCAGGTATGCAACTCGTGGACCATGAGGGGGCGAGGGGGCGGTCACGAGGTCTGGGGCTCTGCGGGCGCGAGCGAGGACGGACCGAGGGTGCCACGGCCCGGGGCTGCGGATAACGCATGCTCCATTTGCAGGGGTGCAGTTTAGGCATGAGCACTTCGGCCCGGCTCAGGGGTCTTCCACGCTTTGCCGCGGAAGACCCCTGAGCCGGCCCTGACTGTCACGTATGGCGTGCTTGGCGCATTCGTGGCGCCTGGCGCGACCGGACGAAGATACAGGAGAAAGAAAGCGGAGAGGCGGGGGCGCATCGGGGAGGCACATATTCTGCATATGAGAAGCCGGATATGACCTCTACGCCTTTTCCGAGTCCTGGCGTTCGACGCGACCTCCATGCGCCGCGCGGCCAGCTTTTCACCCTCGTCATGTCTCTCGCGCTGCTCAGCGCCTGCAATGGCACCCCTGCCGACGACAGCGCGGCCGAGAGTGAGACTGGCGAGACCGGTGGCGAGCAGCTCGAGGGTCTCGACCCCGAGAACTTCCTCGAGGGGGGCCTCGACGGCGCGATCACGGAGGTTCAGTGCACGCTGAGCAACGGCGAGACGACCACCTGCTACAGCATCCCGATCGCGGGCGCCCCGGCGAACCACGACGTTGGACCCTTCTGCCCGCGGACCATCGATGATGGTCCGGAGGCTGTCGGCATCTGGCTCGATTCGGGCGAGGTCTTCGACGTCGACGGTGCATTCATCGTTGGCTTGGCCGAGTACTACATGGACGATGTGTGGCAGCTCTACGATCCCGACACCGGCGAGGTCTACGTGACCGATAGTCAGGATTCTTGTGAGGCCGCGGCCAAGCCCGACGTCGAGGAAGAGTACAATAACCATTGTGTCGAATGTTCGCTCGACTACTACGGCGGGGGAGTCTCGGACACTGTCTTGATCCCCCAAGTCCCGGTCGCCCGCGAAACACCCGGGGAGATCGACGGCGTAAACAGCGTCGGGGTTGCCCTCAACGGCGTGACCCTCGATCCCCCGGCGCCGGTCGATGCGATCCTCGCCGCCCACACGATCGCCGCGTTCGACGACTGTGGCGGCCACGTGAACCCTGTCGCCGGCTACCACTACCACGCGGCGACGGGGTGTCATGCCGAGGTCCCGGCTGAAGATCACGCTCCGCTCATCGGCTATGTCAGCGACGGCTACGGGATCTATGCGATGTCCGATGAATACGGGGTCGAGCCCGATGATCTCGACGAATGCCGGGGTCACAGCGACGAGAGCCGCGGCTACCACTACCACGCGGCGAGCCCGGGCGAGAACATGTTCATCGGCTGCTTCCACGGCGAGGTCGTCGATGATGGTGAGGGTGGTGGAGGAGGTGGTGGTGGTGGGATGGACATCCTCGACTGTGCAGATGTCCCTGAGGGAGCCCCCTGTTGCGGCGATGGGCTTTGCGATGGTGCTGAGACCGCAGCCAACTGCGCGGAGGACTGCGCGTGAAGGGTCGTCGCCGGATCGCCACCGGGCTCGCCGCCGGGCTCGCCGTCGCGCTCAGCGTGCTCCCCGTGCCGTCATTCGCTCATGATGGTCACTCCAGCCGTGCGGCCTGGGACGCTTGCGCCAAGCACACGCTCGGCGACGACTGCGAATGGACCGACGAGCACGACTCCCGGTACATCGGCACCTGTCGGCGAATTTCGAGCAGTCTCCTTTGTGTCCGCAATCGGCCGATCCAGCACGAGGCCGAGGGGGCTCACGGTCATGACCATGACCACGGTCATGACCATGACCACTCGGCCCAGCGAGACTCGAGCGCGGGGCTGGGCGCCCTCGGTCTGCGCGGAAGCACGATCTTGACGTTGTCTGTCGCGCTCCTGAACGCGCTTGGGGTACCTCTGCCCCGGCTCTCTACAGAACCCCTCTAGCAGCCCGGGCTGCTAGGGCACGAAAGACCACATCGTGCGCCTTCGTGCCCCATCGTGGCAGGGAGGGCTACCCTCGAGCGCTCACTCTCCGGAGTGGCAGACGGCTTCGATGTTGTAGCCGTCGGGGTCGAGGATGAACGCGCCATAGTAGTTGGGGTGATAATAGGCTCGCACACCGGGAGGCCCATTGTCGCGCCCTCCTGCCGCGAGGGCCGTCCGATGGAAGGCGTCCACTTCGGCGCGACTCGCTGCGAGGAACGCAATGTGCGTCGGCGCGATCTCTCCCTCGCTCGGAGCGATCCAGAGATCCGGCTTGTTCGTGCCAAACCCGCAGGTAACCGGTACGCCGAGGGACTTGACCGTCTCTCGCGTCAACTCCACCACGAGGCCATAGCCGATCGGCTCGAGCACCGTGGTGTAGAACGCCTTGGACCTGGCGTAGTCGCGGACGAGGAGGGTGTAGTGGTCGATCATGCGCCGGCCCCATATCACGACCGACAAGCCGGGGCCTAGCAGCCCGGGGTGCAATGCATCGTGTCGCCTCGCGCCGGAACTTTTGCCGAGGGCTTTGTCGCCAAAACTTGCAGTACGCCCGGTACAGCGGCGTTTTGGCTTCGCGCCCTCGGCGAAAATTCCGGCGCGAGGCGACACGAGGCATTGCACCCCGGGCTGCTAGCGACGTGGGCCACCGGGCTTTGATGAGCGCCGGTCGCTCTGAGCGCGAGTGCGTGGAGATGTGCTCACGCCGGCGACACACGTCCAGTGCGTGGCCGGTTGTGCATGTCAGCGGCGCCGCCCGAGGGCGAGCCACGCGGGCATCTCTACTTCTTGCCGACCGCTGCCGAGTTCGCGCTCCAGCCGAACTCGAATTCGTGCACACAGGTCGTCAAACCGGCCCGGCTCGAGCTGGTCCGCGGCAATCGCGAGCGCAACGTGGGATCGCTTAATTCCCTCCCACAGCGCGTCGAGCGAGGGCGTCTCGAGCACATGAACGACCGGGTGAATCTCGACCTCGAACCCGGCCTCACGCATCTCGGCTTCGAACACGTCTGGATCCGCGAGCGCCAGTCCGCCCGAGCTGGGGCTGGCGATCTCCTTGCCCAACTCGGAGTTGACGATGGTGAACGCGACGATGCGGTCTTGGGGCTGCCAACTCGCAACCACCGCGCGCGCTCCCGGCCGTAGGACCCGGGCGAGCTCGGCGAAGCCGCGTCCTCGATCGGGGAACAGGAACAGACCAAACATCGAGAACCCGAGGTCGAAGCTGGCATCTGCGTAGGGCAGCGCCTGACCGTCGCCCTGTTGCAAGCTGAGATTCGCGAGCTGTTGCTCATCTGCCTGCTGACGCAGCGCCTCGAGCATCTGCGCAGAAAAATCGAGCGCGTGGACCCGAGTGATCCGTGCGGCTTGCAGCGCGAGCGTGCCGGGGCCGGTCGCGACGTCGAGCACCTCGTCGTGCTCGCTAATCTTGGCCAGTCGAAGCGCGTCGGCGGCGTAGCGGCCGGCATGCTCGGCGATGAAGCCCGCATAGTCCGAGGCCACGCGATCCCACGATGACGCGTGGTTGATGAGGCTGAGATCGAGTCCAGAGGGCTCCGGGGGGGACGAGCTATTGACCACGGCGTGACGCTACTTCGTCCGCGGTACACATGCAAGTGAATTGCATGTTGGCCGCGGGCGGACGAACGAACTCAAACGGTTCCCAGCCGAACAACCTGGCCCCGCGGAACCGACCTGCGCTCGCACAGGTGCTCGAGCAGACGTTCGCTGGCCATTCGTGCGCCCGAAACGTTGCGCGCTGCGGGCCCGAGTTCGAGCTCGGCGAGGCCTCCGCTGACATGGATCCGTGGGTGCCAGCGCAGCGCGCGATCGACGATCGGATAACCACACTCCGCGCAGGGGAGCCCGAGCTCGGCGATGCTCTGGTCGAGCCAGGCGCCGGGGCGGGCCCGCGCGAAGCCAGTCGCGAGCACCACTCGATCGGCCGATCGGATCGGGCCGGCTTGGGGCCACAACTCGACGCCGCCGTGGCGCGCGACACGGGCATCGATGATCTGGGCCTCGTGGACCTCGACCCGACCGCGACGCTCGGCCCGGCGAAACTCGCGCAGGACGTCACGTGGAACGGTCCCGCGGTTGCGCGCCGCGTCGATCATCGCCCGCCGCCGGCTCATGTCGGGCTCGCGCCGAAAGCCGTCGAGGTGCAGCGGCCCGAGCCAGCCGGGATCACTGTCGAACTGGGCCTCGCGCAGGGGCTTGCGGGTCAGCAGCGTGACCGGACTGGTTCGATTGCGGCTCTGCGCGAGCGCGAACTGAACCGCCGAGATCCCGCCGCCTACGACCACGAGCTGGTCCGCGTCCGCGAGCGTCGACGCGTCGAAGTCGTCGTCGAACACGTGCGCGAGGCGGAGCCCGTCACGGGCGAGGGCTTCGGCCCAGGCTGGCCGCGCGAGCCGATCGGAGCCGAGCGCGAGCACGACTCGGCTCGCGGTGATGGTCTCGGTCTCGGTCTCGGTCTCGACCTCGACCTCGACCTCGAGCCGATCGCCGCGCTCGGTCAGAGCGACCGCGCGTCCACGAATGCACAGCTCGGCGATCCGCTGGCTGGCGAGCAGCGCATCGCAATGCTCATCGAAGAGCCGCCGCGACGGTCGGTTGTAGGGCGGCCGAAACTCGCGCTTTTGGTTGTAGCCGCGCTCGCGTGCGAAGTTGCTCAGGGAGAACGGAGGCCCGTCGAGGTGATGGACCGAGGGCGACCGCATGAACCGCATGCCGACCGTCGCCGAGCACTGCCGCCAGCGCGCCAGCGGGTTGGGATGCGGGTCCAGCAGCCGGATCCGATCTCGCTCGACGCCCGCACGGCTGAGCAGGGCGAGCGCGAGGTGAACACCGTGGACTCCAGCGCCGATGATCAGCCAGTCGAGCATCGAGACTGACTTAGCTCGTTTTGCAATCGAATTGCAAGATGGAGCTGCAAGTCAGTTGCAAGACACGGCGGCCGCGTCGGCGCAGTCGTCGCACAGGCCGAGCCGCAAGTCGGGGCCAGGGGCCTACGACCGAGGTTCGAGCAGGGCCTCGGCGTCAGCAAGAGCAAGCCCAAGGCCAAGGACTTCTTCGCGCGCGGCTGTGAGCTCGGCGGCGGCCGCTACTGCGAGTGAGTTCCCGATCAGGGGGCGCGCGTACCCAGGCGAAAGACCAGGACGACCGCGCTGCGGGTGATCCCCTTGTGCCAGCTGAAGCGCCTGGCGAACATGCGCATCAAGAACTTGGAGATGCGGGGCAGGTACTTATTATTGAGGAAATCGTCGCGCAACAACAGATTGTCCTCTTCGAGGAAGACGTACTCGCCGTCTCGACCCCAAGCTTGGATCTCGGCCGGGTCTTCGTTGGTGAATTGCATCTCGACGCCATACTTGGCGACGACCTTCTGCGAACTTTTGATCTTGAGCTTGCTGTAGGTGTCGAAGATGAAGATGCAGCCCGGGAACTGGGCTTTGAGGGTCGAGAACAGGTCCTGCAGCTGCGCCTCGCTCAGGTAGGGGGTGAGCCCCTCGGCGACGAAGATGAAGGGCCGCGCTCGATGGTCTGGCTCGAGCTGCTCGATCCAGGCGTGCTGCGAGAGGTCCGAGCCAATCATCGCGTAGTTCGTCCTCTCCTCGTAGAACTCGTGGCGCAGGGCGATCATGTCCGGGAAGTCGACGTCGTAGAAGGGCAGGCCGGCGTCGATTCTGGACTTGTAGCGCTCGCAGCGGTCGCTCAGCCCACAGCCAAAGTGGACGACGACCGGGTCGTCGAGCTCGGCGAGGTACTTGTCGAGCAGGTCCTCGAAGGACTTGGCACGGACGACTAAGAAGACGGAAGAGGTCATCATCCGCATGAGGGCGGAGCTGGCCTCGGTCCTCGCCTCTGCGTCCGAGAGCCGCTCGCAGATGTCACGGGCCTTGCTGAAGTCGAGGAGCCAGTCCTCTCTCGGCACCTTCTCGGCGTGGAAGGCTTTGGGCTCGAGCACCATCAGCGCGGTCGCGGGCGCGCCCCGGATGTGGTCGACTTGGACTTTGTCGGTCATGGATCCCTGGGGAACGCTAGCTATGGATGCCGAGCGTGGCAAGCTCAGGGCAGCTCATGCGCTCGCAACCACAAACTGCCAACCCACTCGAGCGCAGCGATGAAGTATCGCTTGCGATGCCACTTCGGCTCAGTCCGTTAGGCGAGGGGGAGCTCGCGCCCCGTGTCCCCAGCTTGTTCATCGTGTGTGGCCGGGCCGCTCGTGAATTCGTGGCCTTCGATCGGGAGCCGTCCCCGTGCGTGAACTCGACGAGCCCAAGTTTCACGATGGCGTCGTGTGCCGCGAATCAGATGGAGGCGCTCAGTCTGTGCCCACAGCTACCGTCTGATGTCCAAGGGTCGTTCGCAGCCTGCACGATGTGAGGGGGTGCCGAGGCCGCAAGGGTTGCGATGTCGTCCGGGAGCTGCTCGAGTGCTGCGATGCCCTCGAACTCCTGGCCCCAATTGCTCGCGGTTGGCACGGGCCGAAGGTAGTATGCGAGGTTCTCGCGCGGCGCAGCGCGGCGAGCTGCTCGGGGTCCATGCGGTGCGTGCCCGAGTGCTCGGCGATCATGCGAGTCCTTCAGCCAACCTTGCCCAGCAGGTGATCGTCAGTCGTCCAGTACACCGGCCGGCGATCGCTCAGCGCGGAAACAAACACGTCGGCACGGGCGAGCACGAAGCGAACGAGAACCGGCGAGAACCGGACTCAGAGTCTTCCTTTGATCCTCAGATCACCCAGGAGGTCCGGGGAGCTGAGGGGCGGACTCCCGAACCTGGCAACCGGGGGATCTGGGCTCGAAACTCCGTTCTAAGCCTCATAACACCGTTTTGAGTCGCACGCAAACTCGGGAGAACCGGACTAGTGGAGAACCGGACTCAGAGTCTTCCTTTGATCCTCAGATCACCCAGGAGGTCCGGGGAGCTGAGGGGCGCGGGAGAACCGGATGGGCGCGGGAGAACCGGACTCAGAGTCTTCCTTTGATCCTCAGATCACCCAGGAGGTCCGGGGAGCTGAGGGGCGGACTCCCGAACCTGGCAACCGGTGGATCTGGACTCGAAACTCCGTTCTAAGCCTTAGAACGACGTTTTTGAGGTTCATCGGAATACAAACACACACGAACTGCAAGAATCCCTGCAACACCAGGCGCCGCGGGCCGAGAACCCTGCGTGGCCACCTCCGCCCAGAAGCAAGCCAGCGCCGCCCGTCGGGCGAAAAACCGAGCCCGCGGCCTCGCCCGCGACTACCTGCGTGTTCGCGCTCGGCCGATCTATCGCGGTGGCCGCTACAAGATCACCAGGCGCTGCATCGGCCGGCTGTTCCTCTTCTCTCCAGGATACAAGCCTGCCGAGCTCACCAACTTCCTCGGCTACTGCCTCGCCTACGCGGCGACGCGCTACGGCATCCAGGTCCACTCGAGCCTGTGGATGTCCAATCACCACCACACCGACCTCACGGATCCTGACGCCAACCTGGTGCCCTTCAAGCAGCTCCTGCACAGTCTCGTCGCCCGGGGTCGCAACGCCCAGCTCGGACGCACTGACAGCGTTTGGAGCGGCGACGGCCCATGCGACACGCAGCGGCCGACCGACGACGAGTCGCTGATGGACCTCGTCTACACGCTGACCAACCCGGTCGAGGCCGGGCTCGTCAAGTGGTCGCGCGACTGGCCGAGCTTCACCACGATCGGCTGGCGCTTCGGCGAGACCCGGACCTTCAAGCGGCCGGATGGGATCTTCGACGAGGACGGCGACATGCCCGAGGAGGTCTCGCTGACCCTGGTCCGGCCGGCGATCTTCTCGAAGATCGATGACGACGCGTTCTACGACAAGTTGATGGACGCGGTGCGTGAGCGCGAGCTCGAGATTCATCGATACATGCGCAAGGTCGGGCGTCGGTTCATGGGGCAGCGCAAGCTCGCCCAGCAGCGCTGGAATCGTGCGCCGCAGAGCTTCGAGGAGCGGTTCACGATCACACCGAAGCACGCGGCCTCGTGCCTGAGGCTGGTCTTGAACGAGGTGGCGCGGGATCGGGAGTGGGAGCGTGACTACGCGGCGGCGCGGGCGGCTCTACTCGCGGGTGAGCCGGCGGTGTTTCCTGCGGGGACTTATTGGATGCGGCGCTTCGCGGGTGTTGATGTGATCGCGCAGGCGCCGTAGCGGGTGGAAAATAGAGAGATGGCGGGGTCGCGCGAGCCATCCTGCCGGGGTGTATTGGTTCGGCGGCGTTGAGACCCAGCTTGAGGGGCGAAACAACACGATTGTCGAGCTTCGATCATCGAAAGTGGGCGTGTATTTGTGGCTTGAGGAGCGTCGGACGAGCAACCCGGGTCTCTAGATGACTGGGTTTTGTCCGGCGCTCGCAAAGACTCCCCGTCCGGATGCCCCGCGGATTTGCGGGGACTTACTGGATGCGGCGCTTCGCGGGTGTTGATGTGATCGCGCAGGCGCCGTAGCAGGTGGAAAATAGAGAGACGGCGGGGTCGCGTGAGCCATCCTGCCGGGGTGTATTGGTTCGGCGGCGTTGAGACCCAGCTTGAGGGGCGAAACAACACGATTGTTGAGCTTCGGTCATCGAAAGTGGGCGTGTACTTGTGGCTTGAGGAGCGTCGGACGAGCAACCCGGGTCTCGAGATGACTGGTTTTTGTCCGGCGCTCGCAAAGACTCCCCGTCCGGATGCCCTCCGGATCTTATCGGACGAGCAACCCGGGTCTCGAGATGACTGGTTTTTGTCCGGCGCTCGCAAAGACTCCCCGTCCGGATCGCACTGGATGCGCAAAGACTCCCCGTCCGGATGCCCTCGGTCTCTGAGGGGCGAAACAACACGATTGTCGAGCTTCGATCATCGAAAGTGGGCGTGTATTTGTGGCTTGAGGAGCGTCGGACGAGCAACCCGGGTCTCGAGATGACTGGGTTTTGTCCGGCGCTCGCAAAGACTCCCCGTCCAGATGCCCCTTTGAGCTGGTCGCGGCGGGCGTGCCCCCTGCGTAGGTTTAGGAGCCGCTCTTCTTCGACGACTTCTTCGACGACTTGGGCCGGGCGCGCTTGGGCATCTTGAGCACGTCGAAGTCGCGGGCCGCGACGATCTCGCCCTCGGTAAAGACCTCGCGGGCCTCGGCCAAGAACGGCGCCGTGCGTTCGTAGCGGCGCGAGAAGTGGGTCAGGACCAGCGTCTTGACCCCGGCTTCCTTGGCGATCTGCGCGGCCTGCTCGGCGGTCAGGTGGCCGTTGTCCCGGGCCCGGTCGGTGTCTTCGCGCAGGTAGGTCGACTCGCAGATCAGCATGTCGGCGCCACGGGCGAGCTCGAAGGCGTTGTCGCACAGGCGGGTGTCCATGACGAAGGCCACGACCTGACCGCGGCGGGGCACGCCGACGTCCGCGAGCTCCACGCGCCGACCCTCGACCTCGACGGAGCCCTCGCGCTGGAGCTGCTTGATGACCGCGCCGCGCAAGCCGGCGGCCGCGAGCTTGTCGGGCAGCAGGGTCCAGCCGGCCTGCTCTTCGACCCGGTAGCCGAGGGTCGGGACGCCATGGCTGAGGCTCAGGACCTTCAGGGCCAGGCCCTTGCCGCCGACCTCGGCGCTCCAGACCTCGTTGAGCTCGGTCTTGCTCTGGGCCTCGGCGATCGGGTGACCGTGGACCTCGGCGCGGTCGTGGTAGATCGAGGCCCGGCGCAGGCGGCGATAGAATTTTTCCCCGCTCGAGGGGAAGAACACGTGCACGGGGTGGGGGCAGCCGTCGAGCGAGAGCAGCTGCGAGATCCCGGCGAGGCCGAGGCAGTGGTCACCGTGGAAGTGCGTGATGCAGATCTTGGTGATGTCGGTCGACGACACGCCTGCGTGGATCAGCTGACGCTGCGTGCCCTCGCCGGGGTCGAAGAGGAAGCCTTCACCGTCCCAGCGCAGCAGGTAACCGTTGTGGTTGCGGTAGCGCGTGGGGACCTGGCTGGCGGTACCGAGTACGACGAGCTCACGGACTGACATGGGGTGCTCCGGGTGCCCGAACGCGGTCGAGCCGGCTCGGGGGGCGGGAGCATAGCCGCTGGCTCGCTCGGCGCCAGCGGGTGATCCGAGATGATCGCAAAGACCGACGTATCTTTGCGCGAGCTTGGGCGTAGAGTGCAGGAACATGAGCGAAGCAGTCATCCACGCCGATGTCGCGGTCATCGGGGCCGGCTCCGCGGGCCTGGTCGCGCGCCGACACGCGCTGCGCAGCGGGGCCAAGCGCGTGCTCCTGATCGAGGGCGGGCCCTACGGGACGACCTGCGCGCGCGTCGGTTGCATGCCCTCGAAGCTGCTGATCGCCGCGGCCGATGCGGCCGAGCAGCTGCGCTCGGCCAGGATGTTTGGGATCGAGGCCGGGAGCGTCGAGATCGACGGCGCCGCGGTCATGGCCCGGGTTCAGCGTGAGCGCGATCGCTTCGCCGGGTTCGCCGTCGAGTCGAGCGAGGCGATCGACGCGTCCGATCGCGTCCGCGGCTGGGCGCGCTTTGTCGGGCCGCGCAGCCTGGTCGTGGACACCGCAGAGGGCTCGGTCCGGGTCGAGGCCAGGGCCGTCGTCGTCGCAACCGGGTCCACGCCCTGGGTCCCGCCGGGGCTGCGCGGGCTCGGCGATCGCCTGCTGACCAGCGACAGCGTGTTCGAGCTGCCGACCCTGCCCCGCTCGCTCGCGGTCGTCGGCGCCGGGGCGATCGGGCTCGAGCTCGGCCAGGCGATGCACCGCCTCGGCGTCGAGACCATGATCTTCGCCAAGGGCAGCCGCATGCCGCTGGTCTCGAGCGAGGTCATGCAGGGCGTCGCCCGCGAGCTGTTCGAGGCCTCGCTGGCGCTGCACCTCGGCGTCGCGGATGTCGCGGGCGAGCGACTCGAGGGCGATCGTGGCGTGCAGCTGCGCTGGACCGGGGCCGACGGCGGCGCGCGCGAGGCCGAGTTCGAGTATGTGCTCGCTGCGACCGGTCGTCGCTCCCAGCTCGATCGTCTCGACCTTGGCCAGGCCGGCGTCGAGCTCGACGCCGAGGGCAGGCCGACAAGCTGGGATCTGCGGACCACGCAGATCGCCGACGCGCCGATCTTCATGGCCGGAGACGTGACTGGCGTGCGCACGATCCTGCATGAAGCCAGCGCCGAGGGTCGGATCGCCGGGAGCAACGCGGCGCGCCACCCCGACGTGCGTGCCCACGATCGCCAGGTGCCGCTTCGGATCATGTTCACGGATCCAAACATCGCGGTCGTCGGCGAGATCCCAGGCGACGCAGACGAGCGCGCGTGCGCCTTCGGCGAGGTCGACTTCAGCAACCAGGGCCGGGCGCGGATCATCGGCCATGCCCACGGTCGGGTGCGGATCTACGGGCGCCGAGAGGGCGGCGAGATCCTCGGCGCCGAGATGATCGGCCCCGGCGCCGAGCACATGGCGCATTTGCTCGCGTGGTCGATCGAGCAGGGTCTGAGCGCGCAGCGGGCGGTGGAGATGCCCTACTACCACCCGGTAGTCGAGGAGGGGCTGCGGACCGCGTTCGGCGAGCTGGCCAAGAAATGCAGGGCGTGAGCCCCGAGAGCCCCGAGGCCTGGGGGTACAGTCCACCCATGCAAACGCATCACTGGATCGTCGCGTTCACGGCCGCGCTCGGGCTCATGGCTTGCGGGAAGGGCAAGCCGGGAAGCGAGCACGCGGACGCGCCAGCGGCGAGCGTTGGCGCGACCCAGTCCGAAGTCGCGCCGATCGAGGTGACTGGCGTCCGCCTCGAGGTCACCAACCCGTCGATCTCGCCGGACGACCGCGTCGACCGGGTCTGGGTGCTCGAGGGCTCGGCCGTCGAGGGCTTCGACGCGCTCATCGCCGAGCTGTTGAGCCAGACCAAGGTCAACGATCGGATCACCCTCGGGGAGTACGTCCACCTGGTCGAGGCCCGAGACCAGGCCGCGCTCGCCGAGCTCCGTGCCCACGCGCCCCCGGCCAACGTACCCCTCGACGGCGCTTCACGCCGCGAGCTCTCGCTGCTGCGCGGAGGTCAGGAGATCTTCGAGTTCGATTGGGACATGGCCTACTCGGGCGCGCTCGTGGACGAACTCGAGCAGCTCGTCGTCAAGCGGGGGACGCTGAGCGAGACACGCCCCGCCAAACTCGACGAGCGCGAGCCCGTCGAGCCCGAGTGACCACCGTGCCGCCCAATGAACGAGGTGCCCGACACCCCCCACTCGCGCAAGCGCTGGATCGCGGCCTTCACCGCGGTGATGGCCGCGCGGGGCCTGGGCCTCGCCTTGTTTCCGGTCTTGTTGGTCGAGGCGCCGGTCGTGTTGATCCTGCTCAGCCCGATCCTCGGCCACCTGGTGTTGACCGGCGCGCTGTTGCCAGCGTGGCAGTACTTCGCGGCCGCGCTCGGGGGCTCGATCATCCAGAGCATCGTCGCCTATCGCTTTGGCGTGGTTCTGGGCGAGCGCGCGCAGGTCTGGCTCGAGGGGCGGGGCGCGGCGACCCACGCCGCGACCACGCGGATCCTGGGCTGGATGAAGCGGGCGGCGCCGGTCGTGTTGATCGCGATGGCGGGCACGACGGTGTGCGCGCTCGCGGGCGTGTCGCAGGTTCGGGCGCGGGTGTTTTATCCGGCGATGATCGTGGCTCAGGTCGCCTGGGTCGGGGCGTGTTTTTGGTTTGGCGTCGCGGTCACCGATCAGATCGAAGTGGTGCTCAGCTTCGTCGAGCTTCACGTGCTCGAGCTGACCGCGGTCGCGCTGGCGCTGGTTGGCGGGAGTCAGCTGTGGAAGCGCTGGCGGCAAAAACGAGCTGCAGGCGCTTGATTTAGGTCTAGCAGCCCGGGCTGCTAGCACCCCGGACTGCTAGCGCGGCGATCGGGCGCCGCGCTCTGCACGCCCTCGCGCCCTCTACTCGAGCCAGCCGCGAGCACGGCCTTCGAGCGCTTTCGCGGAGCGGAGCCAGCGAGTAGCGTGCGTCGGTGAGCGACGCGTTGGTGGCTGTCTGCACGTGTACTGACTTGGCTCAGGCCCAGTCGATCCGGGCCTCGCTCGAGGCTCGCGGCGTCCCCACGCTGGTCGACGGCGAGCATCAGCGCAACGTGATGGGCATGTTCGGCACCGTCGTGGATCTGCGGATCATGGTCCCGCGCTCGCAGCTGCGTCTGGCCCATGCGCTGGCCTCGGAGATCATCGAAGACCTTCCGCCGCTCGAACTCGACGACGAGGAGCCCGAGTCCAGCGTGCGCGAAGCTTCGCCCCTGCGTCGGCCGATGCCCGAGGATCTTCTGCCCCCGGAGGACGAGGCTGAGGCCGACGAGTACGAGTACGAAGACGAAGACGAAGACGAAGAGTCCGAGGAAGAGAACGACCGGCAGCTCGCCAGGATGCGCGACCGCAACACCTTGATGTGGCGCCGTCTGCTCGTGGGTGGCTGGACCGCGATGGCGCTGTTGAGATTCGTCTTCACGGGCTCCCTTGTCGCGCTTGTCTCCCTCGCTGTCCTCGCCGCGCTCGTCTATTGGCGGGTGCTTCCGCTGACGCCGGCTCTCGAGGGCGGGGCTGAGCGGGGCTGAGCGGGGCTGAGCGGGGCGAGGCCGCCTCAGTCGTCCCTAGCGAAGGCCGGCCGCGAGATCGCGCTTGCGCAGCCAAGATCGAGCGCGCTCTCGGGATCGTCGAGAAAGCCCCGAACCAACTCGTTGACGCAGCCCGTCGCGTTCGAGGTCCCATGCGCGACATTCTCAAAGGTCACCACGACCGCGTTGCTCAGCGTGTCGGCAGCCGCCCGCGCGGCCGAGGGCGGCGTGGCCGGATCGAGCTCACCATTCATGACCAGGACCGGGACCTCCGACCGAACCGGCTCGCGCCAGTCGGCCGGCAGCGCGACCTTTGGCCAGCTCGGACAGACCTCGTCCAGCTCGACGATCGTCGCGTCGCCAAATGACGACGCCGCGGCCACGCGCCGATCTTCATCATCGAGAAAGGGCAGATCTTCGCTGCACACGATCGACAGGTGCATGCCAACGTAGACGTGGCTGTAGATCGCAACCACAAAGCGCACGACGAAGCTCATCAGCGGCTGGTAGTCCTCGCGCGCGGCCGCGGCCAACATCGCGGGCAGCTCGGCGGTCCACCCGGCGTCGTAGAGGACCAGGCGCACGCCGGTCACGAACAGGTCGCGGTCGAGCTCGACGCTGTACTGCTGGCCGCTGCGCGGGTCGACGACCTCGACCGAGGCCGCCGCGTGCTCGAGCCGACGGATGACCGCCTCGAAGGCCTCGCGTCCCTCGGGCAGGAGCTCGGCGCAGCTTGGATCGGCCGCGCAGTCGTCGAGCGCCTGGTCGAGGGCGTACTCGGTCGCGGCCGGAAACTCGCGCAAGAAGGGGGTGTCGGGTCGCGCGACCCCCCACAACATCGCGCTGCGGGCGTGCTCGCCGTGGCGGCGCAGGTACTCGAGCGCGGCCCGGGTCCCGTAGGACACGCCCCACAGGTTGATCGTCTCGTAGCCGAGCGCGGCCCGAAGCTGGTCGATGTCGGCCATGGCCTCGGTCGTCCCGTAGAGCGACAAGTCGGCGTCGAAGCCCGCGCGGCAGCTGTCGAGCATGGCCCGCTGCGAGGGCGCGGTGATGCCCTCGAGCATCCCGGGCAGCTCGCTGGCCAGACACTGGAGCCCGTTGGAGGAGCCGGTCCCGCGCTGATCCACGAACACGATGTCGCGGGTCTGGTTGACGCCCGCGAGCTGGGTGTCGGCGAGGCCGACGAGCTCGGTCGCGGCCTGGCCGGGGCCGCCCGCGAGCACGAACACGGGGTCCGGCTGGGCCGGGCCGGGCCCGGTCGCCGGGAGCACGACAAAGCGCAGGGGGATCGTGCGGCCGTTGGGCGCCGCGCGCTTCTCCTCGACCTCGAGGTCGCCGCAGCGCGCGTGGGTAGGGAAGTCCTCACCACACTCGAATTCCGCGAGCGGCAAGGCGGCGTCCGCATGTTGGCGTTGACCCGCTGGCTGCGAGGTCCGCGTCGTCGGCTCGGACCGACAGCCGAGCACGAGCGACAGCGCCAACGAAGGGATCACGGACGCGCGCATGCGACCGCTCGAGGCGTGACCACGCCGATGTCACGCAAGAAGCGACCGACCTCGCGATGGTAGCGCTTCGACTGCAGCTGCCACGCGTGACCGCCAGGAAAGCGAAAGTGTCGGGGCCGATCCCAGTGCTCCCACAGATCCCGGGTGTGGTCGGCGGTGACCAGCGTGTCGCCGAGCCCGGTCACGATCATCCGTCGGCCCCACGGGACCTTGGGTCGGTGGGTGAGGGGCGAGTGCAGCGACCAGAAGTGATGAAAGCGCTCGCGGGTCATGCCGAGGCGAAGCGCGCGCTGGTGGAGGGGGTCGTCGCCAGCGTGATCCCACAGCAGGTGGGCCATCGAGGCCGGCGCGAGCACGGGGATCACGAAGTCGAGGCGCTCGTCGATCGAGGCCATGAGCGCCGAGGTGTAGCCGCCGAGCGAGGAGCCCATCATCCCGACCGGGGCCTCGTTGCGGGCGAGGATCGCCGAGATCAGCGTGCGCAGCTCGATCGCCGTCTGGATGAAGGCCTCGTTGGTCCGGACGAGATCTGCCGAGGGGTGCAGCTGTCCGCCGAGCCGCGCCTGCGAGGGCGTCCGCCGGCCGTGGAAGGGCGCGAGGTAGAAGTAGACGTCGAGCCCGAGCTCGTGAAACAGGTAGGGGACGTCGTACTCGTAGCGGTGCATCCACCACGGACCGACGCCCCAGCCGTGGGTCAGCAAGATCGTGGCTGGCGCCGGATCGAGGTGGCGCCACGACCACATGTGGCCGGTCGCGATCTCGGGGTAGCTCGCGTACTCGCTCGCGTACTCGGGATCGCATGGCTGGTAGGGCGTGGCGAAGCACAGGTGCTCGTCGATCCCGACCTCGCGGCGCAGCCGGGTCAGGGGCTGGCGCTGGACCACGCGCAGCTTGGGCAGCTTCGGCGGGAGCCCGAGCAGCCGCTCGGGATCGGCGAGCAGCTCGGGGTCGACGTAGCGCTGGAGACGATCGACGACGCTGCGAAAGCTGGCCTCGCTCGTCGGCACGTCGTTTCCGAGGAACAGCCGACGCAGCGCGGCGAGCAGGATCTTGTCGGCCGCTCGGGTTGCGAACGCGACGAGTTGCTCGGGCACGGCCGGCGGCGCGTGCATGCTGACCACCGGGAGCTTCGAGCTCTCGCGCGCTTGGCTCATCGCCGATCAGTCTATGACACTGGCGCGTGCGCGCGGCGCTCGGTTGGCGCAGATCAGCCGACGGGCGGGATTTCGTCGCACTTGGCCGCGATGACGTCGGCGAGGGTGTCGGCGAGCAGGGCGTTCATCTCGGCGGCCGCGTCCGCGGGCGGGAGGTTGTCGTCGGGCAGCTGGGCGACCTGCGGGACCTCGCTCATGCCCTCGAGGAAGTCGTCGAGCGGGAGGTTGCCCTGGGCGTTGCACGGCGACTCGAGCAAGAAGCCGCCGCCGATCACACACTCGAGCCCGCCGCAGCCCTGCTTGGCGGCGGCGACCTTGTTGAGCATGGCCTGACCGCCGGACATGCCGTCGATCACGCTCGGGGTCTGGTCGGGCTCGTCTTGCATGAAGAACACGAGCAAGACCGCGCCCTCGTCGCGAACGAAGCCCGCGTTGGTCGCGTCGTTGGCCGGATCGAAGGCCCAGCCCGCGGGCGCGGTCGACATCTCGATGTTCGAGCCGCCCGTTCCGATCGCGGCCGCGTCGGAGAACCAGGTCTTGAGCGCCTCGGTCTGGGCCGCGTCGCCGATGTCGAAGGAGAAGTAGTACTGACCGCCGCCGGGGTCGAAGAGCCGACCCTGGGCGCCGTTCTTGCCCGTGTCTTGTTGGTCCGGCGTGATGTAGAAATTCTCGCTCGGCATCCCGTCGCCCGTGAAGGTGCACTCGCCGTTGGTGATGTTGGTGGTGCCCGATCCGGCGTAGCCCATCTCGGTGCTGGTCACGCCGACGTGGACGTTGGTGCCCTCGGGCAGGGCGGCGGAGAGGGTGTCGGCGAACTGCGGAAACGCGAGCCCGAGCGCGGCCTGGTAGCCGCCCATCGAGACCGAGTTGTCGATCACGAACAGTAGATCGACGTAGTCACAGTTCTCGTCGCTGGGGCCGTCGTCGACCCCAGTGTCGGGCGGGAGCGTGTCGAGCTTGACGCCGCCATCGCTGTCGCCGTCGCCGTCGCCGTCGCCGTCGCCGGGGTCGCCGTCACCGTCGCCCTCACCCGAGTCGCCGTCGCCGTCGCCGTCACCGCCCGTGCTCTCGATCCCGTCGGCCGACTCGATCCCGGTGCCGGTGAACAGGTTGCTGGGATCCTCGGTCGGCGCGCAGGCGAGCGCCGGGAGGAGGGCGAGGAGGGGCACGGGGGCTAGACGGTCACGCATGGAGGACTCCTAATTTCGCTCGACACCGAGCGCCGAGATTATCGACGAAATCTCAGTTGTTTGCTGAAGCCGAAGCGAGGGTCATGCGAACTACGCGATCTACTTGCTACGTCTGATCGCGGCGGCGCACGAGCGGCAACCCGAGCAGGAGCATGAGCATCCACGCTGGCTGGCGCGGGCCTTCGCTCGCGCAGGCGCAGCCCGAGTCGGCGTCGTCGAGGCCGAAGCCCGGGGGCAGACCGCCCGAGTCGCCGATGCCCGAGTCGCCGGAGTCGCCGCCCGTGTCGCCGCTCGTGTCGCCGCCCGAGTCGCCGCCCGTGTCGCCGCCCGAGTCGCCGCCGGAGTCGCCGTCCGTGTCGCCGCCGGAGTCGTCGCCCGAGTCCGCGCCGCCGTCTCCGGGCATGCCGCCCGCTTCGACGCTGATCCCGACGATGGGGCTCATCGCCGCGTTGTCCCACTCGTCGGCTGCGATGCAGTAGAGCTCGTAGTCGCCCTCGGGGATGTTGGTGACCTCCCACGAGTAGGGCTCGCTGGTCTTGGTCCCGCCCATCTGGGCGCCGTCGATCCACAGCTGGACCGAGCTGACCTCCTGGTCGTCGCTGGCCTCGCAGGTGATCGTGAAGTCGGCGCCGATCTCGAACACGTCGCCGTTGTAGGGGTAGCTGACGACCACGCTGGGCGGCTGATCATCGGGGTCGCTGGCCCCGAACATGCCGAGCAGCTCCTGGTAGGAGTTTTGCTGGCCGTCGGGGCAGTGCTGGGCATGCTGGGCGCCGCAGGTCATGCCGCCGACGACCCCGACGCAGGTGTCGGTGAAGCTCGGGTTCCCGCCCTGGCTGGTCGGGTTCATGATGTCGGAGCTGTCGCCGATGTGCTCGAGGCCGTAGGCGTGGGCGACCTCCTGGCTGATCGTCGTGGCCTGGACGTTGGCGCCGAGCGAGCCGCCGAGCTGGGTCGCGCTGTGGAACGCGAACACGACGTTGCTCGGGGTGTTGTTGTTGCAGTCGAGCGGGGCGATGCCGAGCACGCCGTTGCCGAAGGGGTGGTTGGCGGGCCCGGTCATGCACATGGTGTAGGGGCCGCTGCCCGGGCGGCTGTCGGTCACGACCGTGTTGAAGGGGGCCCAGTCCTGCTTGGTCGCGTCCATGACCGACTGGCGCTGGGCCGCGGTCCCGCCGTAGGACGGATACTGGCCCGAGAAGCCGTACTGACACGCGATCCACGACGAGTTGGCGACGGCGTCGTCGTTTCCGTTGCAGATCAGGTTCTCGCCGTCCATGTTGACGAAGATGTAGTTGGGCTCCGCGCTCGGGGTCGGCGGGGGGCCGCCGCCGTCGACGATCATGTGCGCGGGCATCGGGACCGAGAGGCGCGTGAGCTCGGACGGCTCGACCTCGCTCGGCTCGCCGAGCTGCGCCGCGCCCTCATCCGGTGGTGACCCGGCGAGGGCGTCGTCGGCCAGGAGAAACGCGAGGCCAATGACCCCGCTCGCGGCGACGAGCGCCGCGAGTCCGATGTGGCGGTGCAATTGACTCGACATGACCAACGACGCTCCAGATCTGCGAGGGCCAATCAAACCAGTCCTCTCCACTTGAGTACCAGCAGGAAGCCGTCCAGAGCAACAAGGATTGCCCCGTCGTGGGGAGACTGGGTTATCGACTGAAGATCTTGTAGACCACCATCCCGGATGTACCCGAGTCGCCGCAAAACAGAGACGCGCGCCATTGGTTAATGAGCGAAATGGCTCGGCGGCGATCGCCGTCGCGGGCGGGACGGGTTTCATCGGGCGCCATGTCGTCGCGCGCTTGCTCGCTGCGGGTCGCCGGGTCGTGGTCCTGGCTCGGGGTCGACGGCCGCTGCCCGCGATGATCGAGGCCGCCGAGCTGCGCCCCTGCGATCTCGGGGCCGAGATCAATGCCGAGCTGCTCGCCGATTGCGAGGTGGTGGTCAACCTCGTCGGGATCAAGCGCGAGACCGCGACGATGAGCTGGGAGCAGGCCCACGTCGAGCTGCCGACGCGGCTGGCCAACGCGGCCGCGCGCGCCAAGGTGGCGCGGATGATCCACGTGTCGGTCGCAGGCACCGAAGGCGCGAGCCCGAGCGCGGGGCCCTATCTCGACACCAAGGCCCGCGGTGAGCACCGTTTGGCGGGAGAGGCTCCGCTCGCGGTCACGATCTTGCGCCCGGGCGTGGTCTACGGCCGCGGCGACGACATGCTCCGCAACCTCGCCGACTCGATCCGCGCGGCCCCGGTGTTTCCGGCTCCGCGGGCCGGTCGAGCACAGGTCCAGCCGATCGCGGTCGAGGATGTGGCCGAGGCGGTCCTGCGCTGCATCGAGGGGCCGGCGACGCGCGGGCGCGCCTACGATCTCGTCGGCCCCGAGCGGCTCGAGCTGCGCGAGCTCGTGCGACGCGTGGCCGCGTCGGGGCCCGTCGGCCGTCGCTGCCTGGTCGCGCCCGCGCCCGCGTTCATGCAGCGCGCCGTCGCGGCGGTGCTCGAGCGCGTGTCCGAGGACCCGCTGATCACCCGCTCGCAGCTGAACCTGCTCGCGCACGGGGTCGTCGGGGATCCCGAGCCCGCCCGCGACGAGCTCGGGCTCGCGCCCCGGGTCCTCGACGACGCCGCGATCACCCACGCGCTCGCGGGCTTCGAGCCCCGGCTCCCGAGCGTGCGCCTGGTCCCCGACCCCGCCGCGGCGCGCAGCCTCGGCCTCGCGGCGCCGGGCGCGAGCACACCCGCCTGGATCTTCGCGAGCTTCGCCGTGATCGCCGTCGTCGCCTTGCTGCTCGGCCCGCGGCTGCCCGGATCGATCTGGCTGCGGATGGCCGCCCTCGAGCTCGGGCTCTCGGCCCTGGCCTTTGGGCTGCTGCGCCTGCGGTGGGTCGAGCTGTGGCGCCCGAGCCCGTCGGCGCTGGCCTGGGGCCTCGGGGCGGGGGTCTTCTTGTGGGCCGCGGCGTTTGGGGTCGCGGCGCTGGCGTCCGCGCTCGCGCCCGGGCTGTGGTCCGAGGCCAGCTCGCTCTACGCGTGGGCCGAGGAGCTGCCCCTCGCAACCTCGCTCGGCCTGCTGACCTTGATCGTGGCCGGCGAGGAGCTCGTGTGGCGCGGTGCGCTGGGCGTGGGCCTGGCCGCGAGGATCGGCGCGTGGCCGGCCGTGGCGGTCTCGGCCTCGCTGTTCACGCTCGCCCACCTGACGACCGGACCGCCCGTGCTCGCGCTCGCGGCCGCCCTCGCTGGCGGCGCGTGGGCGTGGCTGGCGATCCGTACCCGCTCGCTGTTCGCCTCGTTCGTCGCCCACCTGACGTGGGACGTGACGATGCTGTGGCTGACGCCGCTGACCTGAGACCCTGCTCCGATCTTACTCGGACAGGTGGCAGCTGAGGCAGCCGAATTCGCCCTTGCCCGTGGTCACGTCGGTCTCTTCGCCGAGGAGCTCGGCCATGGTCGGGAGCACCGTCGAGACCATGAACTTGGTCATCTCTTCGTCGAGATCCATGCCCGACTGGATCGGGTTGTCGGGGTTGAGCGGCGTGAGGTCGTTGGGCATCTCGAAGTCGACCTCTTTGTAGTCCTCGCCGTGGCAGTTGGCGCACTTGAGGCCCTCGATGCCCTGCTGCTCGAACGCGTCCTTCATCACCGGGAGGACCTCCGTGCCCATGAACGTGAGCTGGGCGTCGCGGTCCATCTCGGCCCAGGTCGCCGGCTTGGCGTCGGCCTCACCGGCCTCGTCGCCCTCGGGGGTCCCGCTGTCGGCGACGTCGCCGCCGGAGGTCGTCGCGGGGTCCTCGGTCGCGGGCTTGGGCTTGCTGCAGCCGAGGAAACCAAGGCTCGCGGTCAGCAACAGCGTGAGGGAGATCGTGAGGTTCGAGGGGAGGTTTCGCGTTCGCATGATCAGCTGGTGAGGTTCGAGGGGGTCCCTGTGGCTACCACGAAAGCCGCGTCGAGCGCGAGGGGCACTTACCTCTCCCAGGTACCAAACAGCCAGTCGGCGAGCGGAAGCGCGAAATTGAAGTTGGCCCGGCGCATCTTGGTCGGGTCGTGGTGGAGCCCGTGGTGTGAGCGCGCAAACCCGATCAGCGGCAGGCGGCCGAGCGCGCTGTCCTCGGGCATGTGCGCCGAGAGATGGGCCCACTCGTAGATCAGGTAGTAGGACACGATCGCGGCGTAAAAGAGCAGGGCGAGGTCGCGCCCGAGCAGCCAGTAGACGACCAGCGCCATCGGCACACCGATCAGCCCGACGAAGAAGAGCGAGAGCCAGGCCGGAAACAGCGTGGCCTGAAAATCGTCGCTGCTGTCGACGGCCATGACCTCGCGGGAGAAGAAGCGGTGGTGCTGGCTGGTGTGGCGGCGGTAGAGACGCCCGAAGCCGAACCCGAGGTGGTGCATCGGTCCGCGGTGGGCGGCGTACTCGATCAGGTTGGCCATCACCCACGCGCCGGGCACGATCAGCAGCTCGATCCAGCGGAAGGACTCGATCATGGCCAGCGCCGCGATGATCGCGGTCACGCAGATCGCGGTCAGCGTCGCGAGGTGCAGCCAGCCTCGGTAACCCGAGCCGACGACTTCGGCGCGGTAGTCTTCTCGGTAGGCGCGGACTCGGTCGGGTGTGAGGGCCACGGCTAAAGCGTAGCAGCCGCGCCGTCGATCGATTGGGGCATTTCGACCCAGTCAGGCTGGAGCTGGCGACCTGCGTGAGTTGGCGATCGCGCCTTTCAAAACTTTCATGACGGCTCGGCGAGCTTGGAGCACTACCACCAAGCCGGGCCGCTCGCGCTCGGTTTGGTCCCATGCACGCGTTGTCCTCGCAGTCGTACTCCAGCAGTGAGGTCGTCACCGAGATCGCCGGGGGTACCTCCTACGATGGCGAGACCCTCGGCAGCAGCACCTTGACCGAGCTGCGTGGGTCCGAGCTCGACCGGGCCGTCACGCCCGGGTCCGAGGTCGGCCGCTACGTGATCCTCGAGCGCCTCGGCGCGGGTGGCATGGGCGAGGTGTTCGCGGCCCGCGACACCGAGCTCGACCGGGACATCGCGCTCAAGCTGATCCGGACGCGAACTTCGGGCCGCGACGGCGCGGCGCGGCGCGAGTGTGAGCGCCTGCGGTCCGAGGCCCAGGCGCTGGCGCGCCTGTCTCACCCGAACGTCGTACAGGTGTTCGAGGTCGGCGATCACTGCGGTCGCACCTTCTTGGCGATGGAGCTCGTGCACGGCCCGACGCTCGGCGAGTGGACGCCTGGATCGCTCGCCGAGGCGGTCGAGGTCTACGCGCAGGCCGGGCGCGGGCTCGCGGCGGCCCACGCGGCCGGCCTCGCGCATCGGGACTTCAAGCCAGGCAACGCGCTGCTCGGCGCCGACGGTCGGGTTCGCGTGGTCGACTTTGGCCTCGCCGTCGCCAAGCACCTCGTCCACGAGGTCGCGTCGACCGTCGGTGACGACAGCGACGACGGCGACGACAGCGGCGACAGAGGTCCGCTGGGGTCGGGCTCCCTCGCGGGCCCCGGGACGCTGCCCTACATGGCTCCAGAGCAGGCGTTCATGGGCAAGGGCGGGGCCGCGGGCGACCAGTTCAGCTTCTGCGTCGCGCTGTTCGAGGCGGTCTACGGCGCCCGGCCCTTCCCGGCCGTGGGCGTGATGGAGCTGCTCTACAAGCTCGACACCTGCACGATCGAGTACCCGCCGAGTCCGCCCCCGGTGCCTCGGTGGTTGCGGCGAGTGCTGCAAAAGGGGCTCGCGCGCCGACCCGAAGACCGCTTCGAGAGCATGGACGCGCTGGTCGCCGAGCTGACCCGCGACCGTCGTCGCCTTTGGCGCCGCGCGACCTTCGCCGCGATCGTCGCCGGGGTCACGGCGCTGACGATGTCGATCGCGTCGGTCGGCGGTGAGGCCGAGCTCGCTGCGGAGGCGCCCGAGGCCGAGCTCGCCGGGGTCTGGGACGATCAGCGTCGCGCCCAGCTCTCGCTGGCCTTCGAGCGCGTCGAGGGTTCGTGGGCCGCGGGCAGCGAGGCCGCGGTCCTCGCCGGGCTCGATCACTGGTCGCAGCGCTGGTTGAGCGCGGCCCGAGATCGCCACGGGCTCGAAGATCCGCTCGCCGGTCGCGCGGTCACGATCTGTCTCGCGAGCCAGCGGACTCACGCGGGCGTGACGATCGACGCGTTGATCCACGGCGACGCGGTCTTGCTCGAGGGCGCCGTGGCGGCCGTCGACGCGCTGCCCGAGCCGGGCCGCTGCGCCGCCGCGCCCCGGGTCCTCGGTCCCGGCTCGCTCGCGCTCGTCGAGCCCGAGCGGCTGGTGTCCGAGCTGCGCGAGCTGGCCAGCGCCGCGGCCCAGCGCGGTCTGGGCCACTACGAGCTCGCTCGCGCGGGTGCCGACGCGGTCCTGCGCCGGGCGCCAGGCGGCGGGCCGGTCGAGCTCGCGGCCCTGCGCCAGCGGGGGCTCGCCGAGCTCGGCGCGGGTCGGCGACAGGCCGGGATCCGCGATCTCGTCGAGGCGACCACGCTGGCCGTGCGCAGCGGCGACCGCCGAACCGAGGCCGAGGTCTGGGTCGACCTCGCGTGGGCCAGCCGCGAGCTCGACAACCTCGCGCTGCGGCGCGAGCGGCTGGGCTACGCGCGGGCCCACGTCGAGGCGCTGCTCGCCGCGGGCGACTCGAGCGAGGCCGACCGCCACGCGCGGATGCTCGACTCCCGCGTCGTGCTGGCGACGGCCCTCGATCGCCTCGACGAGCCCACAGCTGCAGCTCACGAGGGCGAGGCCGAGGCGCTGCTGCTCGCCGGCCTCGACCAGCTCGAGGCGATCGACGCCGGCGACTCGACCCTCGCGATCGACTACCTCCACGCGCTCGCCCGGGCCCGCGACGAGGCCGGCTTGCTCGATCAGAGCGAGCTCGACTACCGCCGCGCCCTCGCCCGGGCCGAGCGGGTCCGCGGTCAGGATCATCCAACCAACGCGCGGCTGTGGTACGACGCCGCGGCTTCGGCCCACGAGCGCGGTGAGCTCGAGCTCGCCCGCGAGCGCTTCGGCCGGGCCCGAGACATCCGCCGCGCCGCGCTCGCCGTCGACCACCCCAAGCTCGCCCGCAGCGAGCTGGGCCTCGCCGAGCTCGAGTTCTCGGTTGGCGACTGGGCGGCCGCGCGGCGCCACGCCGAGCTCGCGCTCCACTCGTTTGAGCGCGCAGACGACGACAACCCTGCCGGACTCGCCGAGACCCTGCGTCTGCTCGGCCAGCTCGAGGCCCGCGAGTCTCGCTGGGGCGAAGCGGTGGGGGACTACGAGCGCGCGCTCGAGCTGATGACCCGGCCCGGGCTCCAGCGCTCGCTCGTCGAGCTCGAGCTCGGCAAGGCGCTCGCGGCCCTCGGTCAGCACGAGCGGGCCGTCGAGCTCATGGACGCCGCGCTGCCGCCGATCGCCGCGCGCCTCGGCGCGGCCCGCTGCGACCAGATGATCCCCAGCTACGAGCGCCACGCCGCGTCTGCGTCGAGCCTCGGCCGTGACGCGGCGGCCGTCGCGAGCCTCGAGGCGGCGCTCGCTTGCAGCGACAACCCCGAGACCCGCGCGCGGCTTCAGACCAGGCTGCAGCGCGAGGGCTAAACCGAAGAAACACCGCACCGACCGGGCGCGAGCCCAGGAGACACACACATGACCGCGACACGCACCACGACCACGACCTCGACCTCGACCACGACGACCACCACCTCCAGCGCGTCGGCGACCGAGGTCGCGTCCGGGACCGACTCGGACACGACCCGCGCCGACGAAGACGACGACGATCCCAACGGCGGGATCATCATCATCGGCCGCGACGGCCCCTGAGCGGGGCTGAGCGCGGCTGTGCGCCGCTGCCCGAGCTCAGGCGAGCTCAGGGCGCGCCGCCGCCGGAGTCCGAGGGCACGCACACGTTGGCGAGGCACTCCTCGCCCGAGGCACAGTCTTCGTTCGTGGCGCAGACCAGCGCGCACAGGCCGAAGTCTCCGAAGCAGACCTGCCCGTCAGGGCAGGGGTTTTGCTCGCTGCACGCGATCGTGCAGACCCCGGAGTCGCTGGGATCTTCGCCGGGGACCGCGAGCGACATGCACTCTTGCGGAGCCGGGCACACGTCCTCGGTGGTCGGGCAGACGCTCGAGCAGTAGCCGTTGAGGCAGACCGGCGCCTCCTGGCTGCACTCGGCGTCGTCCTCGCCGCCGCACGCCTGCTGGCACAGGCCGCTCGCGCACTGCTCGCCGACCCCGCACTCGCTGTCGCTGCTGCACTGAAAGCGAAAGGTCGAGGGCTGGGCCGACTCGATGAAGCAGCCGCTGGCGCCGAGGGTGAGGCCTCCGAGGGTGAGGCCGAGAGTAACGAGTGTGAAGGCGAGCCTACGCGTGCGCATCAGTCGTCCATGATCTCGGCTTCTTTTTGCCCGACTGCCGTGTCGATCTGCTTGGCGAAGGTGTCCGTCAGGTCCTGGACCTGGTCGAGGCCACGCTTGAGGGCGTCCTCGGACAGCTCCTTGTCTTTTTCGGCCTTCTTGAACGCGTCGTTGGCGGTCCGTCGGGCCTTGCGGATGGCGACCTTGGCGTCTTCGGCCGCGCGCCGGACCTCCTTGACGAGGTCCTTGCGCCGCTCTTCGGTCAGCGGCGGGATCGGGACCCGCAAGACGACGCCGTCGGAGCTCGGGTTGAGCCCGAGGCCGGCGTTCATGATCGCTTTTTCGACCGCGGAGATGTTGCCGGCGTCGAAGGGCTTGACGATCAGGAGCCGGGCGTCGGCGGCCGAGACCGTCGCGACGTCGCGCAGCTTCATCTGGCTGCCGTAGGCCTGGACGCGGACGCCGTCGAGCAGGCTCGGGCTCGCGCGGCCGGCTCGGACCCGAGACAGCGCGGTGCCGAACGAGTCGCGGGCTCCCTCCATGCCCTCCTCGGCGTCCATGAGTACTTGATCCTCGTCGAAATCAGCCATCGCCCTTACTCCTGATTTGCGCTCAGATTTGCGGTCAGCCTCGTGGCCACTTGTAGGCCTCGGGCGCGACGAGGGTGCCGAGCGTCTGACCGCAAACGACGCGCTCGATGTTGCCGGACGCGAGCATATCAAACACGACGATCGGCAGGTTGTTCTCCTTGCACAGCGAGATCGCGGTGCTGTCCATGACGTGGAGGCTGCGAGACAGGACCTGGAGGTAGTCGAGGCGGTCAAAGCGGACCGCGTCGCTGTGCTTCTCGGGGTCCTTGTCGTAGACGCCGTCGACCCGGGTGGCCTTGAGCAGGACCTGCGAGCCGACCTCCATCGCGCGGAGGGCCGCGGCCGTGTCGGTCGTGAAGAAGGGGTTGCCGGTCCCGGCCGCGAAGATGACCACGCGGCCCTTCTCGAGGTGACGGGTCGCGCGCCGCCGGATGTAGGGCTCGGCGACCTCCTTCATCTCGATTGCCGAGAGCACGCGGGTGTCCACGCCCATGCGCTCGAGCCCGTCTTGCAGGGCGATCGCGTTCATGACCGTGGCCATCATGCCCATGTAGTCGGCGCTGGCGCGGTCCATGCCCTTGGCCGAGGCCCTGACCCCGCGAAAAATATTGCCGCCGCCGATCACGACCGCGGTCTCGACCCCGAGCGTGACGACGGCTTTGATCTCTTCGGCGATCGTGTCGAGGATCGCCGGGTCGATGCCATAGCCGGCGTCGCCCTGGAGGGCTTCGCCGGATAGCTTGATGGTGACGCGCTGGAACCTGGCTTTGGACATGCTGGGCTCGGGCGTCATCGGTTGGCTCAGGAGGCGGCGACCTGCGCGGCGACCTCGGCCGCGAAGTTCTCTTGCTTCTTCTCGAGCCCTTCACCGAGCTCGAAGCGGACGAAGCGGCGAATCTTCACGTTCTCGCCGATCTTGGCGACGAGCTCGCGCTGGACGTCCTCGACGCTCTTCTTGTCGTCCTTGACGAACTTCTGCTCGAGCAGGACGGTCTCGGTGTAGTACTTGTTGATCTGACCGTCGACGATCTTGTCGACGATCTTCTCGGGCTTGCCGCTGTTGAGCGCGCGGGCCTTGAGGATCGCGCGCTCGGCCTCGACCTTGGCCGGATCGACCTCGTCGCGGCCGACGGCCTGGGGGTTCATGGCGGCGATCTGGAGGCAGACGTCGTGGCAGAAGTTCTGGAAGTCCTCGAGCTTGGCCACGAAGTCCGTCTCGCAGTTGACCTCGAGCAGCACGCCGACCCTGCCGCCGTGGATGTAGCTGACGACGGCGCCCTCGGTCGCGGCGCGACCGGCCTTCTTGGCGGCCTTCGACAGGCCCTTCTTGCGCAAGAACGCGACGGCTTTATCCATGTCGCCGTCGGTCTCTTTGAGCGCCTTCTTACAGTCGAGCATGCCCGCTTGCGTACGCTCGCGGAGCTCTTTGACCATTCCTGCGGTGACCTTCATCGTTGTCTCGCTTCTCGGCTGAACTAGTTGCTGGGCGTGGGGGGAGTGGGAGGCTCGGCGGCGGGCGCCGCTGCGGCCTCGGGTTCGGGGGAGGCCGCGGCCTCGGGCGTCGGCAGCTGGGTCCGGCGCGAGACGAGCTCGACCTTGGGCCCGTCGCCCCCGGTCGTGACGCGGATCGGCGCGGGCGCGGACTCGATGTCGGCCTCGGCCACGGCGCGCTGCTTGCCGAGCTTCATGCCCTCGGCGGCGGCGTCGGCCATCTTGCTGGTGATCAGCTTGATCGAGCGGATCGCGTCGTCGTTGCCCGGGATGATGTACTGGATCTTGCCCGGGTCGGCGTTGGTGTCGGCCAGCGCGATGACCGGGATCTTGAGGCGGTTGGCCTCGGCCACGGCGATGTGCTCTTTGGCCGGGTCGATCACGAAGATCGCGCCGGGGAGCTTGGGCATGTCCTTGATGCCGCCGAGGTTGCGCTCGAGCTTGGCGCGCTGGCGCTCGAGCTGGAGGACCTCTTTTTTGGTCAGCTTCTCGTAGGTGCCGTCCTCGGACATCTTCTCGATGTTGCGCAGCTTGTCGACGGACTGGCGGATGGTCTTCCAGTTGGTCAGCGTGCCGCCGAGCCAGCGGGTCACGACGTAGTACTGGCCGCAGCGCCTGGCCTCGTTGATCAGCACGTCCTGAGCCTGGCGCTTGGTCCCGACGAACATGATCGGGTGGCCCTCCGACGCGACCGAACGCACGTAGGCGTAGGTCCGTCGCATGAGCTTGGCGGTCTGCTGGAGGTCGACGATGTGGACGCCGTTGCGCGCGCCGAAGATGTACTGCTTCATCTTCGGGTTCCAGCGCTCGGTCCGGTGGCCGAAGTGGACGCCGCACTCGAGCAGCTGGCGGATCGTGATGATCCGCTTGGCTTCGTCCATCATCTGCACCCCGATGTCGTCGGACTTGGTCTTGGGCTTGGTCTCGGTCTCGGTTTCGGTCTCAGTCATTGTGTGTTCCTCGCGTTGGGCCTCTGCCCCCTTCGTCGGAGTTGCCGACTGACCGCGGCGTTCGAGTTGCCGGGGCCAGCACGCAGGCGCGTCCTCCAGGAGCATGGGGATTGGGTAAAAGGCGGCGGTTGGTACCACGGGCCGTGGAGGGCGTCCAGCACTGGTGAGGGGTCGGCGAGAGCTCCGGTGGGCGCGACTAGCGGAGGGGTGGGGATCGCGTGAGCCCGGCCACGTATAGTCTGCGCGTCGTCCAGCTGCTACGGTCGCTCCGCCATGAAGCGCTTGAGTACGATCCTCGCCGGGCTTGGCGCGCTGACGCTCGTGGGTAGCGGCTGCGCGGGGCTGGGCTCGCCGACCAGCTCGACCGCTCACCTGATCGATCTCGACCAGCCGCAGCTGCGGCAGTTTGCGGTCGCGAGCACGACCGACTTCGAGCGTGACGTGCGGCTCGAGACCGGCGAGCGCAAGAAGTTGACCCCGGCCCTGTTTGGGGTCGGCGTCGTCGCGGGCACGATCGGGGCCGTCGGTGGGGTCGCGTTCGGGGTCGCGGGCTTCGTGACTCGCAACCAGCTCAACAACGGCTACGGGGTCGACGGCCTCGATCTCGACGAGCGCGATCGCCTGGTCTCGCGGGGCGAGGCGTTCAACACCGCCGCCCTCAGCCTGACCGCGCTCGCGGTCGTTGGCTACGCCCTCGCGCTCGTGACCTACGGCGTCGACTGGAACCGCTGCGGCCCGCTCGCCCCCAAGAAACGCCACTGCGCCACCAACTGAGCCCGAGCGCCGGCCGTGGTGAAAGTCCGAGCGCCGCGATCGTTGCCATCTAGCAACGACGGCTCGCCGCTTCACCACGCCCGCAACGGTCCCGAGGCGGGCGCTCCGGTTCGCGTCCCGAAGCGGCGACCGTCCGCGCGACCCGAGGCCGGCGAGCCGCTCTCGTATCGCGCGCGCCTGCTCGGCCTGCTCGGGTTGATCGCGCTCGTACACGCGCCGCTGCTGCGCTACGGGCTGATCTACGACGACGGCTGGACCTTGCGCAGCAACGGCTTCTTGCGCCGAGGTCAGTTCGAGCTCGGCGTGCTGCTCTCGCCCGAGGCCGCCGCGCGCCACATCCCCGACGCGACCCGACCGACGCTGGTCGCCTTCGACGCCCTGAGCTTGCGGGTGCTCGGGCTCGAGCCCTGGGCCCACCACGGGCTGTCGATCGCGCTGCACCTGGGGGTGTGTGGGTTGCTCGCGCGCTTGCTCCGAGCGCTCGGGGTCGCCGAGGGGCCGCGGCTCGCGAGCGTGGCGTGCTTTGGCTTGCTGGCGATCCACGCCGAGGCGATCGCGGTGGTCTCGTTTCGCGAAGATCTGCTCGCCGCGGCGCTCGGGCTCGCGGCGATGATCGTGGCCGTGCGCGCGATCGAGGCCGCGCGCCTCGGGGCCGCGCTGGCGTGGGGCGGCGCGGCGCTGGGCCTGGAGGCGCTGGCCTGCGGCGCCAAGCTGTCTGCGGCCCCGCTCCCCGCGATCCTGCTCGCGCTCGCGTGGCTGCGACCGGGCCAGGGCTGCGCGCGCCTGGCTCGAGACCGCGGCCGCCTCGCCCTGGTCGTCGGCCTGCTCGGCGTCGGCGTGGCGCTGGCCCTGGCCCAGACCTGGATCGTCCACGGCGGCAGCCCCTACGGCGGCGACAACCCCCGGATCCTGGCCCACCGCATCGGGCTGGGGCCCGTGCTCGCGGCGTCGACCAAGATTCACGTCGGCTACCTGCAGCAGATCTTGATCCCGCTGGGCCTCTCGCCCGAGTACGTCGATCGTGGCGCCGGCTGGCTCGAGCCCGAGACGGTGCTCGCGAGCGCGACCCTCGTTGGCCTCGTGCTCGCCGCGATCGCGGTCCGGCGTCGGGCGCCGCTGGCGAGCTTCGCGGTGCTCGCCTGGCTGCTGGCCTGTGTGCCGACCAGCAACCTCGTCGGCCTGCCCAACATGCGCGCCGATCGCTTCATGTACCTGCCGAGCGTCCCGCTGTGCGTCGCGCTTGCGATCGCTTTGCTCGCGCTCGGGCGCCGCCTCGCCGACTACCTGCCGAAGCCCGCCGAGTCGGAGCTCGCGGGCCCCGATCTCTCTGCCGGCCTCCCGCTCGCCGTCTTCGTGTTGATGCAGGGATCATTCGGGCTCGCCGAGGCTCGGGTCTACGTGAGCAACACCACGCTCTGGCACGAGGCTGCTCGCCGGGCGCCCGAGTCTGCCCGCGCCCACGCCCTGCTCGGGCTCGAGCGCGTCGGCGAGGTTCGGCGCGGGGATCAGCTCGCGCCCAAGGTCGAGGCCGCGGCCGAAGATGCGTGTCGCCGGGCGCAGCGACTCGATCCGGTCTACGAGCTCCCGCAGCTGTGTCTCGGGTCACTCGCGATCGTGCGTAAAGATTGGGTCGCAGCCTACGAGCACCACGCGCGGGCGGTCGAGCTCAGCGTGGATCGCAACGATCGGCCGATCGCCGCGCTCGCCCAGCTGTCTCTCGATCTGCCCAGCGAGTGGTTCGACGCGCACCCGGAGCTGGGCGATCGACGCAGCCTCTCGATCGCCTGGCTCGAGCGCGGACTCAGCGCGTATCCCTACTCGCCCGAGCTCCACGCGGCCGCGGGACGGGTCTACCACCGCCTCGGCCAACCCGAGCGCGCCCTCGAGCTGTACCGCCGTGCAAGGTCGCTGCGGCCCGACCGTTGGGAGACGGTCGCCGCGGGGGTGGAACTCGCCCTCGATCTCGGCGATGCTGCTGCAGCCCACCGGACCTGGTGGTCCGAGGCCAAGGTGCTCGGGCGCGCCGACCCGGCCACCCGCAGCCGCCTGAGCCGGCGCCTCGCGGTCGCCCGCACCGACCCTCACTTCTCTCTGTTACACTCCCTCCTCGATCCTGGAGTCTTTCCTTATGAGCCGTAAGAAGTTCTACGCCCTGCTGGTCATCGCGGCCTTGTCCATCGCAATTGGCGGCGTCGCCTGCGGTGACACCATCGAAGATCTCGACAATCTCGACGAGACCTACGGCGCGACCTGAGCGGGCACGCGGTACTCGTAGCGCGTGCTCGAAGTTCGTTCCGGGTCATGCACGGCAGGGACTCCGGGCGCGCGGTACTCGTACCTGGCCGGACGGTTGGGACGAGGATTCACGTGGCGGGCCATCGGGCTCGCCTTCGTCGTTGAGCCTCCGTGGGCGGCCCGTCATCGGTGGTAGGCTTCGACCGCATGTCGAGGGAGGCCGAAGCGACAGCGAAGCTCGCTCCGTGCCCGCACTGCGGTGAGGTCCATGACCAGGACTCGCTGCGTTGTTCGTCCACGGACATGATGCTGCCGCTCGAGGGTCGGCGCCTCGACGGCAAGTTTCGCTTCTTGTCGGTCCTCGGCAGCGGCGGCATGGCGACCGTCTACCTCGCGGTCAACGAGCGCGTCGATCGTGAGGTCGCGATCAAGTTCTTGCGCCCCGAGGTCGGGCGCGAGCCCGAGGCCGTCGCCCGATTCCGCAGCGAGGCCAAGGCGGCCGGGCGCATCGGCAACAAGCACATCTGCGAGATCCTCGACCTCGGCGACTCGCCGATCGGCCCCTACATCGTGATGGAGCGCCTGCGGGGCATCGATCTGGCCGCGCTGATCGCCCGTCAGGGTCGGCTCGCGCCGGGCTACGCCGTCCGCGTGGTCCGCCACGCGCTCGAGGGCCTCGTCGCCGCCCACGCGGCTGGGATCGTCCACCGCGACCTCAAGCCCGGCAACATCTTTCTCCATCAGACCGACGACGGCGACACGATCGTGAAGCTCATGGACTTCGGCGTGTCGAAATTTCTCGATGGCACGGGGGAGGCCAAGACCGCCAGCGGGATCTTGCTCGGGACGCCGGAGTACATGGCGCCCGAGCAGCTCGAGGGCGCCCACAAGCTCGGCCCCGCGGGCGACATCTGGGCCATGGGCGCGATCTTGTATCGGGCGATCAGCGGCCACCAGGTGTTCTCGGGCCCGAACCTCGCGGCGGTCATAAAGTCGATGGCCCTCGACGAGGTCACGCCGCTGTCGCGCCTGGTCGAGGGCGTGCCGCCAGAGCTCGAGGCCGTCATCCACCGCTGCCTCCAGCGTGACATCGCGGCCCGCTACGACAGCTGCGAGGCGCTCTCGGCCGAGCTCGCGCCCTTCGAGGAGCTCGACGTCGAGGTCGTCCCGCTCGTGCAGCCCCCGACGAATTTGCCGACCTCCTCGGCGCCGCTCGACGGGGACGGCTCGTCGGCGGGCGCGTCGGGACCGGGTCTCGGCGGTGAGCTCGACCGCGACCTCGGCCAGGACCTCGGTCGAGATCTCAGCGCAGACGCCGGGTCGCGCGAGCCGCAGACCGAGGTCTGGAAGGAGCGCGGCCGCCAGGAGTCGCTGCCCGAAGCGTCCGCCGCGTCCTCCGCACCCGCCGCATCCGCCGATGATGGCAAGCCGGGCGTGAAGATCGTGGTCGGGGTGGTGCTCGCGGCCGCGCTCGCCTTCGGCCTGTTTCGCCTGTGGCAGGCGCAGAGTCAGACCACGGCAGCGCCGACCCCCGAGCCGGTCGTCGCGGGTCAGGGCCCGTCCGCGACCGAGACCGGCAAGACGCCCCTCGAGCTCGCGGGCACAGGGGAGACCGGCGCCAGCGAAGGCACCCAGGTCGGCGAGCTGGTCGACGAGGGCGAGCTGGTCGACGAGGGCGAGCTGGTCGACGAGGGCGAGCTGGTCGACGAGGGCGAGCTGGCCGACGAGGGCGAGCTGGTCGACGAGGGCGAGCTGGTCGACGAAGACAGCGGCGAAGCTGAGCGCGAGAGCGACGGGGGTGCCTGGGTCGCGGGCACCGAGCGCCCGCCGCCGACGGGGACCTTCCGCGCCGACGCTTACATCGCGCCCAACACGCCGTCGAGCAACACCGACCTCGCGGGCGCCAAGAGTCACTGCGCGGCGCTGGCCGCCCAGGCCTTCGCGGGTGAGACGGGCTGGAAGCTGGCCAACCCCGCGCAGCTGGGCAAGTTCATCGGCAACAAGAAGGTCAAGCGCGGTCGCTACTGGACCACCGCGCTCAACAAGGGTCGCGCGTGGACCTACGCGATGCCGAGCGGCAAGAAGAGCTCGGAGGAGGCCAGCCGCAAGATCGCCCGGCCGCTGTGCGTGACCAAGTACTGAGCTGTGAGTCCGGCTCGAGGGGGTGGCGCTAGCCCTAAATCGAGCGCTGAATTGAAAAAGCTGAATGATTTAGGGTTGCTAGCGCGGATTCGTCAGCGATTCGATCATTGCGTTGAGCGGACGCAATTGCAGCGGCTTGGTCATGTAGCCATTTGCACCCAGCGCGACGGCGCGATCGCGGTCGGCGAGCGAGGGCTCGGAGCTCAACATCAGCACGGGAGCGCTGGCATGGACAGCATCGTGACGCAGGTGGCGCAGCAGCGAGAAGCCGTCGACCATCGGTGTATCGACGTCGAGCACGACCAGGTCGAAGCGCTTGCCCCGAACCAGCTCCAGCCCCGCGTAGCCGTTGGTCGCGACGGTGCACTCGAAGCCCTTGGCCTCCAGCGCGCGCATGACGCGATCTGCGATGAAGCGGCAGTCGTCGACGATGAGCGCCCGCGGCAGCGGATCCATCTGCACCGCCTCTGAACCCACACCAGGTGCGGCCATGGGAACAGGCGCAGAGCGCGGGCGAAGGAGGATCGGGACTGGAATCGAACTGTTCATCATGGCCACCCCGTTCATAGTGTCCTAAAGACCAATTATTAGGTCAAGTATTTTAGGTAATCCAAATTGCAAAATAGATTGTATTTAAAATTACGGCACGGAGGCATTTGCGGCTAAAACGCGCCTGTGTTGCACGTTACGGGGCGAAGAGCTCGGCTGGTCGGTGTGGGTTTGGCCGCACATACTCTCGCGTGAATGAGCCAGGTCCTAGATGAACTCGTCGAGCTGCTCACGCTCGAGCAGATCGAAGTCAACCTCTTTCGCGGCCAGTCGCAGGATCTCGGCTGGGGCACGGTCTACGGCGGCCAGGTGCTCGGGCAGGCGCTGTCTGCCGCGGTCCAGACCGTGCCCGAGGAGCGCGCCGTGCATTCGCTGCATGGCTATTTCTTGCGCCCGGGCGCCGTCGATCGGCCGATCGTCTACGAGGTCGATCGGATCCGCGACGGGCGTTCGTTCACGACCCGGCGTGTCGTGGCGATCCAAAACGGTCGGGCGATCTTCAACCTCGCGGCCTCGTTTCAGGTCGACGAGCCGGGCTTCGCTCATCAAGACGCGATGCCCGAGGCGCCCGCGCCCGAGGGCGTCCCGACCGAGCAAGAGCTGGCCCGCGCCTACGCCGACAAGCTGCCCGAGTTCATCCGCGCCCAGGCGCTCGGCCAGCGCCCCTTCGAGATCCGCCCGATCGAGGATCCGAGCGACCCCTTCGAGCCCGAGCCCCGCGAAGCTCAGCGGATGTTCTGGCTCAAGGCCACGGGCACGCTGCCCGATGATCCTGCGCTCCACCGCTACCTGCTCGCGTATGCCTCGGACTTCTCCTTTCTGACCACGGCGATGCTGCCCCACGGCGTCTCGTGGCTGTCGCCGGGCATGCAGGTCGCGAGCGTGGACCACGCGATGTGGTTTCACGAGGACGTGCGCGTCGACGAGTGGCTGCTGCACGTGGTCGACAGCCCCAAGGCGCACGGGGCCCGAGGGTTGGTCCGCGGGCGGGTGTTCACCCACGATGGGCGGCTGGTGGCCTCGACGGTCCAGGAGGGGTTGATCCGGCGGCGCGACCCGGCGTCTCGGTAAGGCGGGAGCTGGGGCAGCTATCGAGAGCGGTCTCAACGACGGGGGCGCGCTGCCGGTCGTGATGGTGTTCGCCGCGGTCGCGGTCGCGGCCGGCCACGCGCATCGATCACGCTCGCATCGCAAGCTGAGCCGTCAGTCCGGGCGTCGCCGCGGGAGCTCGACGTGCGCGCGCCCAGCCTGGCCAAGCGCCCACGAGACGAGGCGCTCGATCGAGACCCTGTGCAGCCACTGCGCGTCGAGCTGAAACTCGACCTGCGGCTCCTCGATGACCGCCGCGCGCGAGCGCGAGGCGTGGATGATCGTGCCGCTGTCGCCGACGATGCCCACGTGGAGGCGCTGCATGGCCCGCGAATGGATGAAGATCAGCTCGCCAGGCTCGCCCTCGGCGGTCCCGCAGGGCTGGCCCCCGTCGCCGACCGCGAGCTGATCATGGGAATTGCGCGGCAGCAGCAGGCCGAGGGCGCGCTCGTAGGCTCGCTGGACGAGCGCCGAGCAGTCGATCCGGCGGGGACTGGCGCCGCCGAGCAAGTAGGGGGTGTCGAGGTAGGTCCGCGCCGCCGCGCAGATCTCGAGCCCGGCCGCGGCGCGGGTCCGCGGCGACTGCAGCGGCCGCGCGGGCCCGGCTTCACCGAGGAGCCCGCTCGCCCAACCGACGGTCCCGTCACGCGCGCGCAGGAGCATCCCGGGCCCGTCGTGGGCGAGGTGGCCGACCGGTCCATCCGCGGGCTCGAGCTCCGTGGCCAGCGAGCGCCGCGGCTGGGACGGGTGCTGGGCCCACAGCTCGAGGCCGACGCGCGGGACCGCGTACCACTCGCGGACGCGCATCGGATGCAGCCGCAGGTCGAGCTCCATGTCGTCGAGGAGCATGGGAGTGAGCGCCTCGACGATCCGCCCGCGGAGGCTGGGGACCGCGATCTCACCGCTGACGATCAGCGCGGGGCGGAGGGGTTCGAGCTCGAGCTCGAGCTCCATGTGGGTCCAGCCGTAGCGCTCGCGGAGGCGCCCGCGCAGCGCATCGAGGCGCTCGCGGATCGCTCGGAGGTAGACCGCGAGGCGCTCGTCCACGGGCGCAGCCTACCTCTCGCGTGTGGCGCTGTCAGAACGAGTTATCCTGGCCGCTGATGCAGCACGTCGTGAGCTCCCCCAAGCCGCCCTTCGCGGCCATGTCTGGCGCCGCCGAGGTCCATCAGGTGCCCGTGTGGCGCGACAACTTCTCGTGGATCCTCGTGTGCATGCAAACCGGAGAGGCGGCGGTCGTCGATGGGGCCGAGGCCAAGCCCGTGCTCGACTACGTCGCCGCGCACGATCTGAACCTGACCACGATCCTGACGACTCACACCCACCCGGATCACATCGGCCTCCACCGCGAGCTCGATCGACAGGGCAAGCTCGCGGCGCTGCGGGTCGTCGGCAACCGTGACCTCGCTGGCGTGATCCCCGGTCTCACGCAGGGCGTCGGCGAGGGCGACTCGGTCTCGCTCGGGCAGCTGCGCGGCCGGGTGATGCTGACCGAGGGCCACCTCGACGGTCACATCAGCTACTCCTTCGACGATGTCCTGTTTTGCGGCGACACCTTGTTTGGCGCCGGGTGCGGCTATCTGTTCGACGGGCCCCCGGCCAAGATGCAGGCCAGCCTCGCGCGCTTCTCGAAGCTCGACGGTCACGTCCGGGTCTGCTGCGCGCACGAGTACACCGAGGACAACCTGCGCTTCGCGTGGTCCGTCGAGCCCGACAACGAGGCCCTCGCCGCCCGGATTCGCGCGGTCTGGGCCCTGCGCGCGCGGGGGGAGTCCTCGGTGCCCTCGACGATCGCCGACGAGCTGGCGACCAACCCCTTCATGCGTTGGAGCTCGGACACGATCAAGGCGAGCGTTCACGCCGCGCTCCCCGACGAGCCCCTCGACACCCCGGCGCAGGTGTTCGCGGCCACGCGCAAGCTCAAGGACCTCAAGCACTACAAGCGCGCGGACGACTCGGCGTTGCCGAGCTAGCCTTAAAGGGGCCTTTCAAAAAGGCCCCTCGCTGCGGCGGCGAAGCCCCCTCCGCTCAGCCCAAACGCTCGCCTTGCGGCGAGTAGCCGTCTTGAAGGGGCCTTTCAAAAAGGCCCCTCGCTGCGGCGGCGAAGCCCCCTCCGCTCACCCCAAACGCTCGCCTTGCGGCGAGTAGCCGTCTTCAAAAAAAATGCGAAGGCGCTGCAACAGCGATCTGCGTGGGCCGACAACGCAGACGTGCCGGGCACGCTTCACCAGGGGGTCCTCTCTTTGTTCCGGGATGATCCCTGGCTCGGCTTTGATCTGCTCCAGATCGACCGGCCCGTAATTGGGACACCCGTCGACCGCCGGGGCGAGATCGACCGCGACGCCAAGCAGCACCTCCGGATCAAGTCGCGCTACCCGGACCTCGTCCTCGTGCATCAAGTCGAAGGGCAGCCCGCTGCCGGCATCGTGATCTGCGTCGAAGCCCAAAAAGACCCAAATTTGCGCAAGCGCTGGCGAATTCCCAGCTACCAGGCCAGCTTGGCGGAGGACTACGAGCTCCAGACCTGGGTGTTCGTCGTGTCGTTCTCGTCGAGGATGTCCGAGGCATTGAAAGCCTGGAGCCTCGGTTCGCCGCCCCGGGTCGACGCGCAGGTGCTCGATGTCGACACGGTGCCGCGGGTCGCGTCGCTCGAGCAGGCGCTGAAGCGGCCCACGGCAGCTGTGCTGGCTGCGATCCTGCACGGATACGAGGGCGACCTCGAAGCCGCGCGGCTCGGCGTTCGAGCTTGCCGGGAGCTTTCCGAGAAACAGCGACGGCGCTACACTGCAACCATTCTCGCGGCGCTGCCCGAGCGCGAGCGGGAGATCCTGATGGGAGAGCTACCCGTGGAAGAACAAGATGAGCTGTGGGAGATCGAGCGAGAGAGCGGAACCTACAAGGTCGGGCTTCGCGCCGGACTCGAGCGAGGGCGGAGCGAGGGCCTCGAGCGAGGGCGGAGCGAGGGTCTCGAGCGAGGGCGGAGCGAGGGTCTCGAGCGAGGGCGGCGGGTGACCTTGGTCGAGATGATCCTGGCGATCCTCGAGGTTCGAGGTGTCCCGCAAGATCCCGCCAGCGAGGCAAGGATCCGGGGCTGCGAGGAGCTGCCAACCCTGCAGACCTGGGCCCGGCGTGCCCGTGAGGTGGCGCGGGCGTCCGAGCTGTTCGATGAGGCGTAAACCAGGGGGGGCGGCTGATGAAGGCCGGCCAAACTACCCGGGTCTAGCCTGGGCCGCCGCGGGTCGGCAGCTCTGCAGCTCGGCGCCGCGGCCACCCACGAGTGTGCCCTAACCCACCGTTGCCAAGACCAGCCAGATCGCGCCAACGACGATCGCCACAATCGAGGCCCCGACCAACACCCACCGGCGCACCCGCTCGCGCGAGCCGGGCAAAACGCTCGCCTGTCGGCGAGTAGCCGTCTTGAAGGGGCCGTTCAAAAAGGCCCCTCGCTGCGGCGGCGAAGCCCCCTCCGCTCACCCCAAACGCTCGCCTTGTGGCGAGTAGCCGTCTTCAAAAAAAATGCGAAGGCGCTGCAACAGCGATCTGCGTGGGCCGACAACGCAGACGTGCCGGGCACGCTTCACCAGGGGGTCCTCTCTTTGTTCCGGGATGATCCCTGGCTCGGCTTTGATCTGCTCCAGATCGACCGGCCCGTAATTGGGACACCCGTCGACCGCCGGGGTGAGATCGACCGCGACGCCAAGCAGCACCTCCGGATCAAGTCGCGCTACCCGGACCTCGTCCTCGTGCATCAAGTCGAAGGGCAGCCCGCTGCCGGCATCGTGATCTGCGTCGAAGCCCAAAAAGACCCAAATTTGCGCAAGCGCTGGCGAATTCCCAGCTACCAGGCCAGCTTGGCGGAGGACTACGAGCTCCAGACCTGGGTGTTCGTCGTGTCGTTCTCGTCGAGGATGTCCGAGGCATTGAAAGCCTGGAGCCTCGGTTCGCCGCCCAGGGTCGACGCACAGGTGCTCGATGTCGACACGGTGCCGCGGGTCGCGTCGCTCGAGCAGGCGCTGAAGCGGCCCACGGCAGCTGTGCTGGCTGCGATCCTGCACGGATACGAGGGCGACCTCGAGGCCGCGCGGCTCGGCGTTCGAGCCTGCCGGGAGCTTTCCGAGAAACGGCGACGGCGCTACACTGCAACCATTCTCGCGGCGCTGCCCGAGCGCGAGCGGGAGATCCTGATGGGAGAGCTACCCGTGGAAGAACAAGATGAGCTGTGGGAGATCGAGCGAGAGAGCGGAACCTACAAGGTCGGGCTTCGCGCCGGACTCGAGCGAGGGCGGAGCGAGGGTCTCGAGCGAGGGCGGAGCGAGGGTCTCGAGCGAGGGCGGAGCGAGGGTCTCGAGCGAGGGCGGAGCGAGGGCCTCGAGCGAGGGCGGAGCGAGGGACTCGAGCGAGGTCGGCGGGTGACCTTGGTCGAGATGATCCTGGCGATCCTCGAGGTTCGAGGTGTCCCGCAAGATCCCGCCAGCGAGGCAAGGATCCGGGGCTGCGAGGAGCTGCCAACCCTGCAGACCTGGGCCCGGCGTGCCCGTGAGGTGGCGCGGGCGTCCGAGCTGTTCGATGAGGCGTAAACCAGGGGGGGCGGCTGATGAAGGCCGGCCAAACTGCCCGGGTCTAGCCTGGGCCGCCGCGGGTCGGCAGCTCTGCAGCTCGGCGCCGCGGCCACCCACGAGTTGCCCTAACAGCCCGTGGTGCAATGAATCGTGTCGCCTCGCGCCGGAATGTTCGCCGAGGGCGCGAAGCCAAAACGCCGCTGTACCGGGCGTACTGCAAGTTTTGGCGACAAAGCCCTCGGCGAGAAGGCCAAGCGAGGCGGCGCGAGGCATTGCACCACGGGCTGCTAACCCACCGTTGCCAAGACCAGCCAGATCGCGCCAACCACGATCGCCACAATCGAGGCCCCGACCAACACCCACCGGCGCACCCGCTCGCGCGAGCCGGGCAAGCGCCCGACGATCGCCGCGAACAACCCCGCGAACAAGCCCATCGCGACGATCGACCCGACCCCAAACCCGAGCAGGTAGCTGAGCCGGGCGCCGGCGGTCAACGCCAAGGCTGGGAGCACGCCATACAAATGCGAGCTCCCGGCGACCCCATGGAGCAGACCGATCCCGAGCGCCGACCTCCCGCCACGCGGATGCTCATGCTCATGCCCATGCCCATGCTCATGCCCGTGCTCGTGCTCGGCCGCCCCGCGGGCCCGCCACAGACCCCACGCACCGACCGCGATGATCGCAACCCCGACGACGCGCTCACCCCACGCACCGACGAGCTCGAGCGGGATCACGCTCCCGAAGGCCAGCAACAACAGCCCGACAAGCCAGACCCCGCTCGCGTGCCCGAGGCCCCACGCAAACCCGACCCGCGCCCCGTCGCGCTCAGTCTCGGACTCGGTCGCCAGCGGCGTGATCGCGGCCAGGTGGTCCGGCCCCGACACGACGTGCCAGCACCCGAGCAGCACCCCCGTGAGCGCCGCGAGCATCACGCTGAGTCCTCCGCTTCGCCGCCGACCCGGTTGATCAAGGTCGCCGCGTAGGCAGCTCCAAAGCCGTTGTCGATGTTGACGGTCAGGACCCCCGCCGCGCAGCTGGTCAGGCACGACAGCAGCGCCGAGAGCCCCTCGAAGCTCGCGCCGTAGCCGGTGCTGGTCGGGACCGCGATCACTGGGCAGTGCACGAGCCCGGCGACGACCGAGGGCAGCGCGGCCTCGAACCCGGCGACGCAGATGATCACGCTCGCGCGCTCGAGCGTCGGCAGCTCGGCGAGCAGGCGGTGCAAGCCGGCGACGCCGACGTCGGCGAGGCGCTCGACGGGGTTGCCCATGACCTCGGCGCAGCGCTGGGCCTCGTTGGCGACCTTCTGATCCGAGGTCCCGGCCGAGAGCACCAAGATCGTCCCGCGCTGGCGAAGGCGCGCGTCACGACGCAGCCCGAGCAAGCCCGCGGCCTCGTCGAAGAACAGGGCCGCGCGCGCGTCGTCGGGCAGGGCCTCGCGGACGGCGAGGTGGGCGGCCTCGTCGGTCCGCGTGCACAGGACGTTGGCGTTGCGCCTGGCCAGACGGGTGAAGATCTCGCGGATCTGCGCGGTGGTCTTGCCGGGGCCGTAGATCACTTCCGGGAACCCGCGCCGGGCCGCGCGATCGTGGTCGATCCGGGCCCACTCGAGGTTCTCGATCCGCGCCGCGCCGCGCTCGAGCTCGGCGAGCGCCTGGTCGCGATCGATGTCGCCGGCGAGCAGCGCGTCGAGGATCGCTCCGGTCGCGTGGGATTCGCTCATGCGTGCTCTCCCGAGGCTGGCGCGAGCACGTTGAGCGAGCCCGAGCGAAAACCCGATAGATCCAGGGTCACGACCCGATAGCCGGCCCGCTTGATCGCGGCGATCAGCTCGACCCGCAGCGACAGCGCCCGCTCGAGATCTTCGAGGGCGAGCTCGAGCCGCGCGAGCTCGCCGTGATGCCGGACGCGAAAGCCCGAGAAGCCCAGGCTGCGCACGCCGGCCTCGGCCTGCTCGACCCGCGCGAGGACCTCGGGGTCGACCCGGGTCCCCGCGGGCACGCGGCTGGCCAGACACGGCGCCGCGGGCTTTTGATGGTTGGGTAGGCCGAGGCTTCGCGCGAGCTCGCGGATCGCCGCCTTGCCGAGCCCGGCCTCGATCAGGGGCTTGCGGACCTCGAGCTCCTTCGCCGCGCGCAGGCCCGGGCGGTGACCGCCGAGATCGTCGAGGTTGTCGCCCGAGGCCACGGCCGCGTAGCCCTCGTCATGCGCGATTTCACGGAGGCGCTCGAACAGCTCGGTCTTGCAGTGGTAGCAGCGGTCTCCGGCGTTTTGGCGATAGCCGGGGCGCTCGATCTCGTGGGTCTCGACCAGGCGATGGCGCAGCGCGAGCGAGCTCGCGAGCTGCTCGGCGTGCTCGCGCTCGCTGCTCGCCAACGAGGGCGAGACCCCGGTCACCGCGAGCGCCCGCGGACCGTGAACGCGGGCCGCGACGACCGCGACCAGGGTCGAGTCGACGCCGCCGGAGAACGCGGTGATCGTCGGGCCGTAGCCACGCAGCACGCCCTCGAGCCGGCTCAGGTCGTCGGGTTGTGGTTCCATCAGCGCTTCGATGCCTCCCGCGCGAGCGCTGCCACGGCCTCGGCGACCTCGCGCAGCGGCAGCTGACGCGCGCGGGCGATGCGAGCGAGATCCTCGTACTCGGGCCGCCCGCGCCCACCCGCGTGCTTGATCCGGACCGGGCCCCAGGGCGTGTCGAGGGTCGTGATCTCGCGGGCGAGGATCGTCCGCGCGACGACCTGCTCGCGGACGCCGAGGGCGGTGGTCTCGCGCAAGATGGTTGCGACCGCCCGCTCGCGCAGCGGCGGGGGCACGAGCACGGTCAGGGCCAGGCCTGGGCGGCCCTTTTTCATGGTCAGGGGCGCGAACGCGACGTCGACGGCCCCGAGCTCGAACAGCCGGTCCGAGACCCACGCGAGCAGCTCCGGTGACTCGTCGTCGAGGTGGGTCTCGAGTACGCAGATCTGGTCGCGCTCGAGCTGCTCCTCGAGCTCCTGACCGTCGCCCTCGACCAGGCTCACGCGCAGCACGCTGCGCTCGCGGGTCCCCGCCCCGTAGCCGACCCCGCGGCTCCGATAGCCGAGCTCGCCATCTTCGAGGGGCCGCCCCCAGGCGCGCAGCAGCGCGGCCCCGGTCGGGGTGACCATCTCGCCCTCGCCGACGCCCGCGAGGACCACGAAGTCCGCGAGCAGGTGCACGACCGCGGGCGCGGGGCAGGGCATGTCACCGTGGGCGCAGCGGATCGTGCCCGAGCCTCCGGGCAGCGGACCGCAGAGCAATTCGTCGACGCCGAGGCGATCGAGCGCGAAGCTGACCGCGCAGATGTCGAGGATCGCGTCGGCGGCCCCGACCTCGTGAAAGTGCACGCGCTCGACGGGGATCCGATGGACCTTGGCCTCGGCCTCGGCCAGGACCACGAACGCGGCGTCGGCCTTGTGCTTGGCGCGGGCCGGCAGCGAGGACGCTTCGATGCGCGCGCGGATCTCCGGCAGGTGGCGGTGGTCCGCCTCGTCGGGCACGTGAAAGGTCGCCTTGACGCAGCCGAGCTGGCGGCGCATGGCCGGGCTCGCGTCGAGCCGCCAGTCGGGCAGGTTGAGCGAGCTCAGGGGCTCGGCGAGGGCGGCTTCGAGATCACCTTCGAGCTCGGCGTCGAGATCCAGCAGCGCGCCGAGCAACATGTCGCCCGCGAGACCGCCGAAGGGGTCGAGCAGCGCCGTCTTGCGCGGAGCGACGCCGCTGCTTGAGTCGGGCCTGGACACGGTTCGGCGGATGTACACCGAGATGCGGCCGACGGCCAGGAGCCGCGCTGGCCCCCGCGCAAGCGCGTGCGCAGCCCGAGCCCCTGCGGCCGTCCGAGCCCGCGCGGCAGCCCGATCAGGGCGTGGCCGGCTCTGGCCGGTCCGACGCGCGCAAGACGGTCACCGCGTCGCCGCGGATCTCCAGCACCTCCGTGGGCCCGCCGTAGTAGCTCGCCATGCCCACATCGACCATCCAGACCCGATCGTCGCAGGCCGAGGTGATCCCCTCGGTGTGGACCGTGTGACCGACGATCATCCGCGCGACCCCGATCGTCTCGAGGGCCTGCTCGAGCAGCGCGCAGTCGTCGGCGTCGGGGCTGTCGGAGTAGTGGCGACTCCAGACCGGCCCATCCTCGGCGGTGATCGCCTTGGGTGGCTCCGGGCGATCCCCCGCCAGCCAGGCGCGCGACTCGGTGTTGATCGCCGCGACGCGCTCCGCCCAGGGCGGCGTCACGCCGCCGTGCACGAACACGCTGTCCCCGACCACGATGATCACGTTGCGCTTGGCCAGCTCCTTGGCCCACGGCTGCCCGGGCCAAAACGCCGCCACGCGGGCCTGAGCCTGCGGCGGCGCCTGGGCCATGATCTCGCGCAGCTCCGGCCGCCCGGGGTCCACGCCCGGCGCGTCGGCGAAGTCCGCGTAGCCGCCGGGTGTCACGTAGCGCAGATCCCCGAGGGCGTTCATGAACTCATGGTTGCCGTTGAGCAGGTGGAGCGTGCCCCCGGCCGCCGCCGCCTCGTGCTGGAGGCGGGCGAGGAGCTCGAGGATCTCCTGCTCATCGTCGCCGCGGTCGAGCTGGTCGCCGGTCTGGACCACGACCAGCTCGCCGCCGATCCAGCGGTCGTTGTCGTCGATCGCCCCGGCCAGCCGCAGCGCGCGGCGGGTGGCCTCGATGTCGCCGTGGATGTCACCGAGGGCGACGAGGCGCGCGGGCGCGGGGTAGCGATCGCTGGTCGCAGGCAGCTCGCCCGGCTCGATCTGGGCGTGCTTGCCCGGGCTCTTCGGGGGCGGCGTGGCCGGCACGGCGGCGCTGCTCGCTCGCTCTGCGGGCGGGGTCGCGGTCGAGGGCTCGGCCGCGCGCTGTTGTTCGTGCGCGGGCGGCGGGGCCAGGCGCTCGCAGGCCGCAGCCGTGAGCGCCACCAAGACGAGTGAGCAGGACAGAGATCGCAGGCGCATCAGTAGCCGATCGGCTCGTTGCCGTGGGTGTCGACGACGCCAGCTGCACCCTCGTGCTGGGCCTGGGCTTCGACGGTGAAGCGGGTCGTGGGCTCGAGCTCGAGTCGACGATAGGGGATCTCCTCGTCGCTGTCTTCGCAGATCCCGTAGCTGCCGTGGTCGATGCGCTCGAGCGCCGCTTCGACCTCGGCGAGGCGGGCTCGGTCGCGGGCCAGGAGCTGGTTGCTCCGGTAGCGCGCGGCCTCCTCGGCGGCGGCGTCCTCGATGTCTCCGGGCTCGGCCGTGGGCGTCTCGGACAGCTCGACGGCGTCGCTGGTCAGGCGCCGGTTGAGCTCCGCGGCCTCGGCCTCGAGCTTGGCGCGGAGCGTTGCGAGCTGCGCTTTACTGAGGTGGTCCATCGTGACGCCAGCTTGCAGCGATCGGGCGCGGCTTGCAACGCGCAGATCAGCGCGAAGTTCATTGGCTCTCGATGGCCGGGGGCTTGCGGGTGCGCTCGTTGGGTCCGAACACGAATTGATCGCCGTCGAGCTTGGGTCCGCCGTCTCGGAACGCCTCGTCGAACTCTTCTTGGGTCAGGGTCGACTCGTCGAGGAGCTCGGCGAGCTCGGCGTCGGCCTCGGGCGAGCCGGGCTCGGGGCCCGAGGGCATGATCGGGGCGAGGGGATCGCTGGGATCGCTGGGATCGCTGGGAGCGCTGGGAATGCTGGGCTCGCTGGGACCTGCGGGCTCGCTGGGCTGCGCCCCGGCGTCGCTCGCGACGGGCTCGGGCTCCGCGGGCGCGCCCTCGGTCGGGCTCGCTGCGGGCTCGGCCGTCGTCGGCGCGGGCGGCAGCTCGACGGGCTCGCCCCGCTCCGGCGCCGGGGCAGCGTCGGGGCGCGCCGATTGGAGCTCACGCTCACGCTCGGGCCCACGCTCGCCAGCGAGGCCGGACGCGTCGCGTTGGCACGCGCTCGAGAGCAGCGAGGTGAGCGCGACCACGAACGACAGCGAGCGCATGGTCGGACAGTGTATCGCAGCCACGCCTCAGCCGGTGCTGGCCGGGAGCAGGATGTCGACCTGGGTGCCCTCGTCGCAGCGCACGCGGATCGCCCCGCCGTGCTGCTGCACGAGCGAGTGACAGATCGCCATGCCGAGCCCCGTGCCCATCGGCTTGGTCGAGAAGAAGGGCTCGAAGATTCGCTGAAGGATCTCTTCGGGGATCCCCGGCCCGTTGTCGCGCACGCGCAGGCGGACCATCCCGCCTTCGGCCCACGCCAGCGAGGTCACGATCAGGCCGCCACGGTGTTCGAGGGCCTCCATCGCGTTGCGGACCACGTTGATCACGACCTGCTGGAGCTTCTCGCGGTCGCCGTTGACGTACAGCGGGGTGCGTGGAAGCTCCGAGAGCAGCTCGATGCCGAGGCGCTCGGCCTCGGGCACCTGGAGCCGGACGACGGTCTTGAGCATCGCGGTCGCGTCGAAGCGCCGCATGTACAGATCCGCGGGTCGGGCGAAGCGCAAGAAGTCCTCGACCAGGTGCGAGAGGCGGCTGAGCTCGCGCTGGACCATGCCGACGGGCTCGGTCAGCTTGGGCTCGTCGGACATGCGCTTGATCCGGCGCTCGAGCAGCTGCAGCTGGAGGCTCGCGGCGTTGAGCGGGTTGCGGATCTCGTGGGCGAGGCCGGCCGACAGGGTGCCGACGGCGGCGAGCTTCTCGGCGATCCTCGCCCGTCGCTCGAGCTCCCGCGACTCGCGTTGGAGTCGGACCTTCTCGAGCGCGCGCCGGACCGTGGCCAGCAGATCGGTCGGATCGAAGGGCTTGAGCACGTAGGCGTAGGCCTCCTGGCCGACGGCCTCGATCGCGTCGTCGAGCGAGGCGTTACCGGTGATCAGCAGGACCTCGGCGAAGCCGTCGCCGGAGTGCTTGAGGTCGGGCAGGAGCGAGAGCCCGGTCGCGTCGGGCAAGCGAATGTCGACGAGCGCGACGTCAAACCCGCTCTGGGCCCGCTCGATCGCCTCGGAGCCCCGCGCGGCCCGCGTGACGGTCGCGCCCTCGTCCTCGAGGATCTCGGTCAGGTTCTCGACCAGGTCGTCGTGGTCATCGACGAGCAGGATGTGGGCGTCCTGCAACAGTGGCGGCGGACATTTCATCGCGGACCCGCGGTCACAGGCTCCTATACCATCTCGCGCAAATACTCGAGCAGGTTCGGGACTTGAAAGGGCTTGGCCAGGACCACGAGCCGGTCATCGTCGATCTGTGCGTCGTCACGCACGGCTTGGCTCAGCTCCTCTGGATACCCGGTAATGATGATCACGCGGCGCCTGCTGCCGTCGCTGCGACGCAGGAGCTCGCGCGCGAGGGCGAGGCCGTTGCCGTCGGGCAGGCGCAGATCGATCAGCGCTGCGCGAAAGTCGACAACGGCCGCGAGCTTGCGCGCGAGCGCGAGGTTGGTGGCCGGGTGGGGGAGCACGCCTTGCTCCTCGCGCAGGAGGTCGGTCAGGTTGCCGATCAGCGCGACGTCGTCTTCGAGCACGAGCACGGGCTTCTCGGCCGCGGCCACGTGCTCGACCATCTCGAGCAGCGCGTCGAGATCGACCGGCTTGTTGATGACCGCGAGCGCGCCGGAGTCGTGGGCCCGGGCCGTGGTCTCGCGGTCGGCGTAGCCGGTCATGACCAGGACCGGCGTGCCCGGGCTGCGCTCCTTGATCAGCGCGAGCAGCTCGATGCCGTCGATCCCGGGCATGCGCACGTCGGTGACCACGAGGCTCCACTTGCGATCGTCGAAGCAGGCCATCGCGTCGTCGGCGCAAGTTGCGAGGTGAACGTCCACGCCAATGTCGCTGAGGATCTCCCCGATGTTCTCGGCGAGGTCAGTGTTGTCGTCGATGACGAGGACCGAGGGCTGGGGTCGTGTCATGGCGCGGGCCGCCCGCTGAGTATGGCACCCGGCAGATGGAGGTTGACCACGGCCCCGCCGTCCGCGCGGTTGTCTGCGCTGACGTAGCCGCCGTGGCGTTCTGTCACGCTCTTGACCAGGGCCAGCCCGAGGCCAGTGCCGCTGGCCTTGGTCGTGACGAGGGGTTCGAAGATGAGCGGAAGGGTCTGGGCATCGAAGCCGGGCCCGCGGTCGGAGACCGACAGCCTCACGTCGCAGCTGTCTGGCAGCGTGTCGGCGCCCCGCAGGGTCGGCTCGCTCACGAGCGCGGCTTCGATGCGGATCCGTCCTTCGGTGCCGCGCTGGGCTTGGACCGCGTTGAGCAACAGGTTGACCAGGGCCTGCTTGATCAGCGCGCGGTCAACCCAAAGGTCGAGATCGACGAAGCCCTCGCGCTCGATGACAAAGTCGTCGGGGATCCCGACCGCCGTGATCGCGTCGTCGAGCAGCTCGTTCGCGGCGATGGCCTCGCGGCGCGGCGGCTGGTTGCGGGCCATCTCGAGCAGGTGGGTGATGATCGCGTCGCACTCGTCGATCTGGTTGGAGATTCGGTCGATGTGCTTGTTCGCGCGCGGGTCCTCCTTCATGCGTCGGCGCAGGATGTAGAGCGAAGACTCGATCACGCTCAGCGGGTTTCGGAGGTCGTGGCCGATGCTGGCCGCGAGCTGGCCGATCGTTGCGAGGCGTTCGCGTCGGCGCAGGCGCGCGTCGGTCTCGAGCTTGTAGGTCTCGAGCATGATCGCGAGCTCGAGGTCACACAGGCGATCGATCGCCCCGTGAAGGGCCACGAGCTCGCCGGACAGCTCGTCGGTCGGGCCGAACGCGTCGTTGGCGACCTGGCGAAAGTCGAGACGCATCACGTTCATGGCCGTGACCATGTAGCGCTGGGGCAGGCCGATCCGCACATGCATGTGGCCGATGCGCGCGCGTCGGCGGCAAAATTCCTCGTCGTGCGGACCCTCGAGCCCGCTGTGCATCCAGTCGACCAGCGAGCGCTTGAGCCGGGCGACTTGCTCGGGACCCCCGGTGATCGCCTGGTGGGCCTGGGGATGGTTGTTGATGCGCTCGTAGAAGTGCTCCGAGATCCGCTCGAAGTGAGGCTTGGCGGTGGGCAGGAAGGCGCGCAGTCGGGCAGAGTCGTCGGAGTTGAAGCCGATGTAGCCCGTGACCTCGGAGAAAAAGTCTGCGGTGTAGTCAGCCTCGGTGCTGGGTTTTTTCTGGTCCATCAGCAAAACCGCGTACACAGCTGCCAGGCCCGAGCGCGTGCATGCTTCGGCTCGGCTGGCACGAAGTGTCCCCTCGTGAGCAGGAGCTTAGGGTCCAGCGAACCGTGTTGGCCAGCTTGGCCAGCGGCAAGTTTTGCCTGGCGAGGTTCAACTGTACAGTGCACACCGACGTGTCGGACCTCCTCGCCGCCCGCAGTCAGATGGCCATGTCGCTGGCCTTCCATATTTTATTTGCGGTCGCGGGCATGGCCATGCCGCTGCTGATGGTCCTCGCGGAGCTGCGTCATCAGCGGACCGGCGATCCGGCCGCGCTCGAGCTCGCCAAGCGGTGGGCGAAGGGCACGGCGATCTTGTTCGCGGTTGGGGCGGTTTCGGGCACGGTCTTGAGCTTCGAGCTCGGGCTGCTGTGGCCGCAGTTCATGCGTCACGCCGGACCGCTGGTCGGGATGCCGTTTTCGCTCGAGGGCTTCGCGTTCTTTCTCGAGGCGATCTTCTTGGGTCTGTACCTGTACGGCTGGGATCACCTGCGACCGCGAGTTCACCTCGCGTGTGGTCTGGGGGTCGCACTGTGTGGGTTGCTGTCGGCGATCTTCGTCGTCGCGGTCAACGCTTGGATGAACGAGCCGAGCGGGTTCGAGTACGTCGACGGCGCGTTCGTGAACATCCGGCCGTGGGAGGCGATGTTCAACGGCGCGTTCTTCAGCCAGGCCCTGCACATGGCGCTCGCCGCCTACGCGTCGATCGCGGTCGCCGTCATGGGCATCCACGCGTGGGCGCTGCGGCGTGAGCCCGACAGCGCGCTGCACCGGACCGCGTTTCGCCTCGCGCTGGGCCTCGCGCTGGTTGCGGTGCCCGCACAGATCGTCAGCGGGGATCACTCGGCCAAGCACATCGCTCGGGATCAACCGGTCAAGCTTGCCGCGGCCGAGGCGCTGTTCGAGACCCAGACTCGCGCACCGCTGGCGCTCGGTGGGATCGCCGACAGCTCGAGCGCGCAGCTGCGCGGCGCGATCGAGCTGCCGGGGATGTTGAGCCTGATCGCGTTTTCGGATCCCGACGCCGAGGTCACCGGGCTCGACAGCGTGCCGCGGGAGCTGTGGCCACCGGTCAACATCGTCCACTTCGCCTTCGACCTCATGGTTGGCTGTGGCCTTGCGATGCTCGCGGTCGTCGGCTTCGGCGGCCTTTGGTGGGTCGACGCGCGCCTGCGCGGTCGCCCGCCGCCCTGGGCTCGGCCGCGCTACCTGATCTTCGCGCTGCTCGCGGGCCCCCTCGGCTTCATCGCGCTCGAGGCCGGCTGGGTCGTGACCGAGGTCGGACGCCAGCCCTGGGTGATCCAGGGCTACATGAAGACCTCCGAGGCGGTCACGCCCATGCCCGGGCTGGTCGCGCCCTTCTTGGTGTTCTCGGCCCTGTACCTGTTCTTGGGCGTGGTCGTGATCGTGCTGCTCAAAAACCACGTGCTCGCGGCGACGCCCGGCGCCGAGCGAGCGGCCGAGGAGACGAGCGCGTGACCCCGATGATGGTGTTCGCGCTGCTCGGCGCGGCGGTCGTCGCCTACGCGCTCACGGCCGGGGCCGACTTCGGCGGCGGGGTCTGGGACCTGCTCGCGGGCGGTCCCCGACGCGAGCGCCAGCGCGAGCTGATCGCGGAGGCCATCGCGCCGATCTGGGAGGTCAACCACATCTGGATGATCTTCGTGGTCGTGATCCTGTTCACGGTCTTCCCGACCGCGTTCGCGGTCATCACCACGGCGCTGCACATCCCGCTGCTGCTGGTGTTGGTCGGCATCGTCCTGCGCGGATCGGCCTTCGTGTTTCGGGCCTACGGCATGCAGCCCAACGAGGCGCGCGCGCGCTGGGGCCAGGTGTTCGCGTGGGCGAGCGCGCTCACGCCCGTGTTCCTCGGCATGACCCTGGCCGCGCTGTCGTCGGGGGCCGTGCACGTGGCCGCCGACGAGCGCGGGCTCGCCCAGGTCAGCAGCGGGTTCTTCGCTGGGTGGACGACCGGGCTCGCCGTCGCCGTCGGCGTGTTCGCGCTGATCTTGTTCGCGCTCCTGGCCGCGGTCTACCTCGCGCGCGAGGCCGAGAAGCTCGGCGAGCTCGAGCTGTGCGATGACTTTCGTCGTCGGGCGCTGATCTGCGAGGTGCTCGCGCTGGCGCTGGCGCTGGTCGTGCTGTGGCGGGCCAGGGTCGAGAGCCCCGCGCTGTTCTCGGGCTTGCTCCACGCGCGGTGGTCGATCGGGGCGCAGGTGCTCACGGCCCTGGTCGCGAGCGGGGCGATCATCGCGTTGGTCCGGGTCGAGCTGTCGCGCGCGCGGATCCTGGTCATGGCCCAGGTCGCGCTGATCGTGATCGGGTGGGGCCTGGCGATGGATGGCCACCTGCTGCTGCCCAACTTGCACGTCGATCAGGCCGGCGCCGAGCCGGCGGTGTTGGCCGCGCTGCCTTGGGTGCTGCTCGGCGGCACGGCGCTGTTCGGGCCGGCGCTGTGGTGGTTGTTTCGGGTGTTCCGCAAGCTCGACTGAGCTCGTCGCGTCAGCGCTCGGCCCCGACTCGATCAGTGAGCCGAGCGCCCCGTCCGGGTCAGGCCCGCGAAGTACAGCCCGCTGATCACAAACCCGAGCCCGCCGACGGCCGCGGTCACCCACGAGAAGGCGATCAAAAAGTCGAGCCAGCTGAGCTCGCGCTGGCCGAAGTTCTTGAACAGCATGACTCCGATCGAGCCGACGTAGCCGAACGCGTCGGTCACGTAGATCATGAACACCGCGGTGCCGACGACGCCGGTCGCGGCGATCAGGCGGTCGAAGAGCACGCAGCCGAAGGGCACGTAGGCCAGGTAGAGGCCGATCCCGATCAAGATCATCCAGGTCACGCCGTCGACCAGGCCGAGCTCGAAGGCCGCGGTCGCCACGGCGATGAGCGCGACGCCCGAGCCCATCAGCCAGTGGATCGCCAGCAGCGCCCGGCGGTTGTCTCGGATCAGGAAGACCGCCCCCAACAATGCGAGAACGCACGCGGCGACGATCGTCTCGCTCTTGGCGAAGACCGCCGCGTCGAGGACCCCGAGCTGGGCGAAGACGTCGGCGGCAAAATTGTCTCGGAAGTCCCGGTAGGCGGTCAAGAACACGTAGAGGACCGTGAGCGCGACGAGCCCGGGTGCAAAGCGCGCGAAGAACGAGCGACGCCGCTCACCATGCATGACGTCACGCCTGGTCCGGGCATCGATGTCGTCCTTGCTCGGGGGTGGCAGCTTGGCGAGGGCCACGACGGCGACGAGAAACAGCGGCAGAAACACCGCGCCAGTGACGGCAGGCATCCATCCTTCGGGGATTCCGACATCCATCAGCCCGAGGCCGACGCTCTTCACGAGCCCGCTCGCGACGATGTACGAGGCCGAGAGCCCCGCGCCGAGCAGCTCGGTCGTGCGTCGACCCTCGAGGAAGCCGAACACGAGGCCCCAGACGGCGCCGAGCGGGAGACCGTTGAAGAACATCGCGACGACCTTGCCGCGGGGTCCCACGAGCCCGAACACGACGAGGGCGAGCTCTGCGAAGGCGATGAGCCCGACCAGCGTGGTCGCCCGGCGGTGGCTCGGGGTCTCGCTGACCAGGCGGATCCCGATGAACTTCGACAGCGCGTAGCCGATCACCTGGCTGAGCACGAGGGCGATCTTCAGCTGAACGCCGAACACCTCGCCCTCGAAGCTCGCCGCCGCGAAGGGCTTGCGAAACGAGTACATGCAAAAATAGGCCGTAAACGCCGCGCTGACCGCCCAAAACGCGAGTAGGCGCGGGTCGAGTTGGCGCTCGCCGGGCTCCGGGCTGTCGCTCGCGTCGCTCACCGAGCCGGAGGATAGCCGGGCGGTCCGATGCTTTGGCGTATCCTCTCCCGTTGACCGAAGGGGTCCCGGCGGTATATGCGTGGACGAACGCCCGGCTTCGAGTCTGGTGACCGTGCACGCTTCGAGGACTGCTCACATGACAACGCGCTCGATCAAGTTCGCCGCCCTGGCCATCGCCCTGACCTCCGCCAGCGCCTGCAAGGGCCGCACGGCCGCCTGGGAGACCAAAGACAGCAAGCCGCCGACGTCGAGCGCCGAGACCTCGACCGCCGAGGCCGCCGAGACGTCGAGCGCCGAGACGTCGACCGCCGACGTGCCAACCTTTGACCCCGCGGTGGTGCTCGCGGCCGGCACGGCCGCCTGGGAGGCCCGCGCCGCAGGCAAGGACAAGGTCCTCGAGGCGATCGCTGCGTGGGAGAAGGTCCTCGGCTGCTCCGAAGGCACCACCTCGCCAGAGAAGCGCTGCGCGAACCCGGCGGTCACCGCGGAGAACATGGAGACCCTGGCCCTGATGACCCGGGCTTACTACTTCTATGCCGACAGCTACCTGCGCGGAGACGAGAAGACCTACCTCGAATTCATGAACCGCGCGGTCTGGTGGGGCGAGCGGGCGCTGATCGCGGCATCGCCCGAATTCGCCGAGAAGATGGCCAACAAGGGCAAGTATCACGAGGTCATCGGCGTGGTCGGGATCGAGGCCCTGCCGGCCATGTACTGGTACGCGACGGCGCTCGGCAAGTGGGCGCGGGCGTCGGGCTTTGGCGTCCTGGTCGGTCAAAAAGACAACATCAAGGCGACCATGACCCGGGCCCTCGAGCTCGACCCCTCCTACTACCACGGCGGCCCGCACCGCTACTTCGGGGCCTTCTACGCGATCGCGCCCGGCTTCGCCGGAGGTGATCCCGTCAAGTCGCAGGAGCACTACGACAAGTCGCTCGAGATCGCGCCCTACTTCATCGGCACCAAGGTCCTGATGGCCGAGAACCTTGCGACCAAGCTCGACGACGAGGAGATGTTCGATCGGCTCCTCGAGGAGGCCCTCGCCGCCGACATCAGCGCCGCGCCCGCGGAGATCCACGCGGAGTTTGCCGTCGAGCAGGAGAAGGCCCGGGAGCTCCAGAAGAAAAAGGACGAGGACGACCTGTTCTGATTGGAGCCTGAACATCTTTTTGGTGCGCAAGGCTGAGCGCGGGCCGAAGCACCCCGGAGCTCGCTCAGAACACCGTCCCCGAACCTGGCCAAAAAGCCCTCCGAAGGGCGTGAAGAATCCCCCGACCCTCGCGTCGAAAGCACCGCTCATGACCGACACCAAGAAGCCCCTCGAAACCAATCGCCGCAACTTCATCGCCGGTTCTGCTGCCGCGGTTTCAACCTTCTTCATCGGTCGACCCAAGGCGCACGCGGGCGACGCGGAGATCACCCTCAAGTTTGCGACCGTCGCTCCCTCGGGCACCCCGTGGTCGAAGCACACTTCGCGGCTCAAGAAGCGGGTCAAAGAGGGCACCGACGGCCGGGTCCGCGTCAAGGTCTACCTCGGCGGCGCCCTCGGTGACGAGAACTCCACGATCAGCCGCTGCCGCAAGGGCGGGATCGCCGGCTGGGCCGGGACCACGGCCGCGCTCGCCAGCATCATCCCCGAGTTCGCCGCCCTCGAGCTGCCCTACCTGTTCCCCAACGCGTCCGTCGCCGACGACATCCTCGACAACCGGGTCACCGCGCACCTCGAAAGGATGCTCAAGAAGGCCGGCTTCAAGCTCTTGTTCTGCTCCGAGAACGGCGACCGCTCGATCGGCACCAACTTCGGCTTCGTCAAGAGCACCGCGGACCTCAGGGGCAAGAAGATGCGCTCGCAGCAGCACGACGTGCACCAGAACACCTGGCGCGCGCTCGGGGCCTCGCCGCAGCCGATCCCCGTGACCGAGGCCATGACCGCGCTCCAGACTGGCGTCGTCGACGGCTTCGACAACACCCCGCTGTTCACCTTCGCCGCGTCCTGGTTCCAGGCCATCACCCACTTCACCCTGACCCGGCACAGCTATCAGCCCGCGATGGCGGTCATGAACCTCGACGTCTGGAACTCTCTGCCCGCCGACGTCCAGGAGCTGATCGCGGGCGATTTCAAGAAAGAGTCGGCCTACGGGCGCAAGAAGGTCCGCGCGATCAAGCAGCAGCTGATCGACAACTTCAGCGCTGCGGGCATCCAGGTTCACAAGTCGACCGCCAGCGAGCTGGCCGCGTTCGCCAAGGCGACCAAGCCGACCCACAAGAAGTTCACCGACAAGTACGGCACGAGCCTGTACAAGGCGATCACCAAGCACATCTAGGCTCCCTCGAGCCCGGCGCGATCGCAGCGCAGCCCCGAACCCGGTCAAACTGAGCAGTTTACCGGGTTCTCGCGTTCCCGCGCTCTCGCTCTGCATGTACGATGCGGCGGTGGAGTCGCTCAAGAAGCTGAACCACTGGCTCTACCAGATCGAGCGTGGGATCGTCGTGGTCTCGCTCATGGTCATGTCGGTGGTCGTGTTCCTTTCGGTCGTCCATCGCCGATATGCGGACCCCGAGAGCGTGCTGGCCGACAAGGTCGCCAAGCTGATCGGGGCCGAGCGCGATGGCTCGACCTGGCAGTCGCTGCAGGACGTCGCCGGCCCGATCTCGGCGCTGCTGCTGGCGGGCATCGTCTACTTGGGCTTTCGCACGGCCTCACGCCGCAAGCTGTGGGATCGCAGCGACGAGGCCGGCAAGACGGCCAAGGAGATCCACGGCGAGCCGCTCTCCCATGCGAAGTGCGCCGCCTATACGGCGGTGACGATCCTCGTGGCCTGGGGCCTCACGGTGTTGCTGTTCGGGACCGGGAGGGTCGAGCAGTACGAGTGCATCGAGCTGAGCCTCGCGGGGGAGTACAGCTTCCAATGCGGGCGCTTTCCGGCCGGGCTCGCGTGGGCCCAGCCGCTGGGGCTCATCCTCACGCTGTGGGTCGCGTTCATCGGCGCGTCGATGGCGACCAAGGACAACCTCCACCTCAAGGTCGAGGCCGTGCAGCAGGCCATGCCCGAGAAGATCAAGCGCATCAGCGGGCTGCTCTCGGGGGTGCTCACGGCCGTGTTCTGTCTGCTCCTGGCCTACCTCGGCTACCGCTACGTGATCGTGAAGCACGAGGAGTTCGAGATCTCCAACGGCCTCGGCGGGCTCCACGACGGCATCGACATCCCCTACTACATCAGCTTCTCGATCGTGCCGATCGCCTACACGCTGATGGCCGCGCGCTTTGTCGGGCTCGGGGTCCTGGCGTTCCGCGGTGAGCTCGAGGAGACGCCCGCGGAGCTGCGCGAGCTCAAAGCCGTCGAGGCCGAGGAGCCCGGCGAGCCCGAGCCCGCGCCCGCCGTCGCGTCCGACGCCCGTTCAGAAGACCCTCCAGACGAACCCTCCGAC
>NZ_PVNK01000069.1 GCF_002994615.1 Enhygromyxa salina
TCGGCTTCGCGCGCGCGCTGTCGCGCCACCGCCGCCCGCAGATCCCCCAAGAACCGCTCCGCCACCCCCTCCTGCGTATGCCGCAGCGTAACCGCAATATGCACACAAGAAGGCCGATGCAACCCATTCAAGTTCCACCCCCGCTCACTCATCGCATCACTAACCCGATACACATCCACCGCCTCCGGCTCCACCGCCGCGAACCCAATCACCCACAACGGATCCCCAAGCACCTTCAACCCCGCGATCCCTTCAATCCCCTCCCGAATCACCCTCCCCGTCTCCAGGATCCGCCGCGTAGCCTCCAGATACCCACTCCGCCCCATCGCCTGCATCGCGGCCCAGCAAGCCGCGCTGATCCCCCCCGGCCGACTCCCCGCGAGCGTCGGCGAAAAGTAGATCCCCCCCGGCCAGTTCGTCAGCGTAAACCACTGGTGACTCCGCAGGTCCTTGTCCCGATACAGCACCACCGAGGTCCCCTTCGCCGCATACCCATACTTGTGCGTATCCGCCGAGATCGACGTCACCCCCTGGACCCGAAAATCAAACTCGGTGACCGGATACCCCAGCTCACGCGCCCAGGGCAGCACGAACCCGCCCAGGCAAGCATCCGTATGAAACCCAATCTTGCGCGCAAACGCGACCGCCGCCAGCTCCGGGATCGGATCAATTACCCCATGCGGAAAGGTCGGCGCAGACCCAACCAAGCAGATCGTGTGCCGATCGACCGCCTTCTTCATGGCCCCAACATCCGCCCGAAAGTCATCGCCAACCGCGATCTTCCGCAGCTCGATGCCAAAGTACTGCGCGGCCTTGTCAAACGCCGCGTGCGCCGTCATCGGCGCGACGATGTTCGGCTTGTCGTTGCCCTGCTCCGCCCGCGCCCGATCGCGGTAGGTCTTCATCGCCATCAAGATCGACTCGGTCCCCCCCGAGCTCACCGTCCCGCACACCTCCGCGCCCGGCCCGGCCTCCTTCGCCCCGAGCATGTCCGCCGTCATCGCGACGATCTCGGCCTCATACTTGGTGATGCTCGGCCACAGATCCGAGTGCAGCGGGTTGGTCTGACTGTGAACGGCGTAGGCCTGCTCGAGGAAGCGCACGTGGTCCGAGTCGCCGTGGTACACGGCCCCCGACACGTAGCCCTCCTCCCAGCGAGACACCTCGCGCTCATGCAGGTCTCGCATCTGCGCGAGGACCTCGTCACGGCCGCGTCCGTGCTCGGGCAGCGCCACGCAGCCAGGAAACTCCTCGCCGTAGGGCTTCGCCGCCTTGCGCAGCTCGACCATCATCTTGTCGTACTCGGCCGCGATCCGGTCGCGGAAGAAGGGCAGCTTCTTGGCCCGCTCGAACAGCGCCCCGGCGACGCTCTCGCCCGTGTCCCGTAGCTGCTGCTTGGCGCGTTCTTTAATGCTCACGCCGATCTCATTACCGAGATTCGGCCGCGCGCGCTACTGCGGCTTGACCCGCAGCGTGAACTCGCCGTTGAAGGGCACGAGCCCGCCGACGCCCTCGGTGCACGAGTTCATCGGCGCGCCGCCATTCCACGAGACCTCGTACTCCGGCCCCCAGTTCTTGAATTCCCGCGCCATGCCCCCGACGCCGCCGTCGAGGGGCATCACGAGCATCTTGGGGTTGATGTACCAGTTCGCGTTCGAGGGGTACAACACGATGCCGTAGCCGTTGCCGAGGTCGGTGTTGCAGGTGTAGACGCCCGAGTCGGCGTCCTTGCCCGCGATGAACAGCTTGTCGCCGTTGTCGAGCGTGATCAGCTGGTCGTGGGAATTCTCGTTGTACTCGACGGTCGACGCGTTGGTCGAGGTGATCTCGTCCTGCGTCCACACGCCGACCTTGACGCCCTGAGCCTCGTAGACAATCTCGTTGTTCTCGTCCGCGAGCTTGACGACGACGAGATCCCCGACCTCCATCACGCACGCGTCAAACCAGTCGTTGCCGCTGAGGTTCACCTCTTCGTCGTTGTCGAGCAAGAAGCAGAACTCGGCCAGGCACTCGGCGTCACAGCCGTCGTCGCTGACCTGGTTGCCGTCGTCGCAGGTCTCGGGCCCGCCGTTCGAGAAGGTAAAGCCGTCGCCGCAGGAGGCCGGCTCGCACGAGCTGGGGCACGCGTCATCGTCCTCGAGGTTGCCGTCGTCGCACATCTCGTTGTCGGTCCAGACCACGCCGTCGCCACAGGTCGCCTCGATGCACCCGACCAGGCACGCGTCGTTGTCTTGCTCGTTGCCGTCGTCGCACTGCTCCATGCCCAGCCAGGTGTGGCCGTCGCCGCAAAAGGCGAACTGACAGCCGGGGCACTGGTCACCGAAGTCGTCGTTGCCGTCGTCGCACTGCTCGCCGTCTTGGATCTGGCCGTCACCGCAGGTCCCGAGCGTGCAGTCGTTGCGGCACTCGTCGGTCTGGATGTCGTTGCCGTCGTCGCAGGCCTCGACGCCCTCGTTGACGATCCCATCGCCGCAGACGTTGGCGACGCAGTCGCTCAGGCAAGAGTCGGTCTGGACGTCGTTGGCGTCGTCACAGTCTTCGTAGTCCGCGTTCACGTAGCCGTCGCCGCAGAGCCAGATCTGGCAGTCCGGCGTGCACTCGCCGGTCGCGCTGTTGCCCTCTCCCATGTCGCACTGCTCACCGGGCTCGACCACGCCGTTGCCGCACTCGGCGTCCTCGGTGTCGGTCGGATCGCTGTCGTCGCTGCCGCTGGTCTCGACGCCCGCGCTCAACCCAGCCGAGAAGGTCCCGCCGTCCGGCCCCGGGCAACCCAGGCCGGCGCTGCCAAGGCCGATCAGCGCACCAACGCCGACGAGCCTCGCTCGAGCGGAGACACAGTCCTGCATGTCATGACCGTATCAGCGAGGCCGGCGAGGTGAAAGATCGAGCTTCGTCCCAGGCTCGCTCGGATCGCCCTGTGGGCGCCGAGTCTCGCGCCCCTCGCTGCCACCGTCGGTCGGAGGCGCCGGCTCAGGCTCGGCCTCGGGCTCGGGCTCGGGCTCGGGTTCGGGCTCGGGCCTCGGCGCGGGCAACGTCCCGAGCGGTGCGGGCGGCTCGCCCCTGTCGATCAGAGGGGCGCCCCGATCGACCAGAGGGGCGCCCCTGTCGCCCCGAGAGTGACCCCTGTCGCCCCGAGAGTGGCCCCTGTCGCGCCGAGAGTGGCCCCTGTCGCCCCGAGAGTGGCCCCTGTCCCTGTCGACCAAGCCGTCCGCAGGCTCCTCGGCGGCGGCCCCGTCGGCTCCGAGGAGCTCGGCTTTACGCTTGTCCCGGGCGGCCCGCTCCTCGAGCTCGATCAGCTCGAGCCAACGCTCGTCGGCGATGCTCACGCTCCCATCGCTGGCGACCGTGAACGCGACCTCGGCCGCCGCGGGGCGAATGAAGGCCTCGGGCTCGGGGTGGATGCGGATCTCTTTGAACGCGGCCGCAATGCAGGTCGAGACGTCGGTAGGCAGCTCACCGCGCTCGACCCGGTTGACCACGGTCCGGCCGTCTCGATCGAACAAGTTGAGCCCGCTGACCTCGTACTCGCCCGGCTCGACCCGACCGATCATGCAAGCCTTGGCCCGCATCCCGGCCTCGGCCTGCCGTCGACGCAGGAGCAGGGCAAAGCTCTCGCTGTGCGCCTCGGCGAAGAACCCGAGGCTGACCCAGTAGTAGACGTCGATGTGATAGGCGAAGTTGTCGCGGCTCTCGACGAAGCGCTGCTTGGAGATGACCTTGGTCAGGCAGGTCTCCATGTGCTCGTCGTCGAAGCCCGACTCGAGCAGCTCGGTCGAGAGCACGCTGCCGTCGACGGACACCCGCGCGCGGAACTTGGCCTGGCCCTCGGGCACGTCGACCCAGCCTTGCTCGCCGTCGACCGTGCCGCGCTCCATCGTCTCGATCGCGCGCTCGAGAAAGCAGACCGCCGCCGGCCCGCGCAGCTGCTGGGCGATCTCGCCGAGGCGGACCCGCTCGATCTGATCCAGGCCCTGCTGCGAGGGGTCGAGGACCACGCCCTCGCTCGACTGGCGGACGGCGTCGCGCAGGTACTGCTCGGCCTGGGCCTGGGACACACGCCCGTCACGCGCGAGCTTGTCCCGCGCGCACCCGGTCCCGCTCGATCCGGCGGCCACGGAGGCCGTAAGCGCGAACGCCAGTGCACGGCCCGCGCTGGGGGCTCGCAGCTCACGATGGGCTGATTTGGGCCGCGGCATCACTTTAGACATCGGCGTCGAGGCTGGTTTCTAACACCGCCACCTGGCGCCGCAAAACCACACGCTTGCACCAGCCGCGCCGGTCCCGGATAGTTCGAAGGCCGATGTCCGAGCTCGCCCAGACTCCCCTCCACGCCGCCCACGTCGAAGCCGGCGCCAAGATGGTCGACTTCACCGGCTGGCACATGCCGGTCCAGTACACAGGCATCCTCGCCGAGCACAAGGCCGTGCGCGAGGATGTCGGGCTGTTCGACGTCTCGCACATGGGCGAGATCGACTTCGCCGGGCCGCAGGCGCTGGCCGCGGTGCAAAAGCTGATCACCAACGACGTGACCCGGCTCGTCGACGGCCAGGCGCTGTACACGGCGGTGTGCCTGCCGAGCGGCGGGATCGTCGACGACTGCATCGTCTATCGCCGCGGCCCCGAGGATCTGCGCATCGTCGTCAACGCCTCGAACATCGCCAAGGACGAGGCCCACTTCCGCGAGCACGCAGGCGGCATGTGCGAGATCACCAACCGCTCCGACGAGACCGCGCTCATCGCGGTCCAGGGTCCGCGGGCCCGGGCGCTCGCCGCCGAGCTCGGCGGCGCGGGCCTGCTCGAGATCGCCGGCTTCCACTTCGGCCCCGGCGAGATCGCCGGCAAGCCAGTCGTCGCCGCGCGCACGGGCTACACCGGTGAGGACGGCTTCGAGCTCTTCGTCGCCGCCGACGACGCCCGCGCCGTATGGGACGCGCTGGTCGCCGGCGGCGCGGCGCCCTGTGGCCTCGGCGCCCGCGACACCCTCCGGCTCGAGGCCAAGCTGTGCCTCTACGGCAACGACATCGACGAGACCACGACGCCGCTCGAGGCCGGGCTCGGCTGGGTCGTCAAGCTCAAGGCCGGCCCCTTCGTCGGCAGCGAGGCCCTGAGCGCGCAAAAGCGCGACGGGGTCGAGCGCAAGCTGGTCGGCTTCAAGATCCAGGGCAAGGGCACGGCGCGACACGGCTGGGAGCTGCTCGCGGGCGTGCCCGAGCCCGGCGCCGAGGCCGAGCTCGTCGGCCACGTGACCAGCGGCGGCCCGGCCCCCACGGTCGGCGGATCGGTCGGCATCGGCTACGTACGCAAAGATCTGAGCAAGCCTGGGACCGTGATCGCCGCCCGCAGCCGGCACAAGGTTCTCCCGGCCGAGATCATCAAGGGCCCGTTCTACAAGCGCCCCGAGTAGACCCCAACCCAACCCAACCCAAACCAAGCCAAGCCAAACCCCACCCGCGAGACACGACATGAGCGAACTGTCCGAACACCTCCGCTACACCAAAGATCACGAGTGGGCCCGACGCAACGACGACGGGACCATCACCGTCGGCATCACCGCGCACGCCGTCGACCAGCTCGGTGACATCACCGCCGTCAGCCTGCCCGAGGTCGGCGAGGCGCTCGAGGCCGGCGAACGCTTCGGCGACATCGACTCGGTCAAGGCCGTCTCCGATCTCTACGCCCCGATCACCGGCGAGGTCGTCGAGATCAACGCCAAGCTCGACGACGAACCCGAGCTGATCAACGACGCGCCCTACGAGGGCGGCTGGATGATCCGCATCCGCCCCGGCGACGGCGTCGACCTCGGCGATCTGCTCGACGCGGCGGCGTACCAGCAGGTCCTCGACGATCTCTGAGCCGACCCATGCCCGCGGCCAAAGTCGATCCCGAGCTCGAGCGCTATCGCGAGGACTACCCGATCCTCGCGACGAGCACCTACATGAACAGCAACAGCATGGGCGCGATGCACCGCGGCAGCGCCGATGCCTTGCGCGAGTACACCGAGCTGTGGGCCCGCGAGGGCGTCGAGGCCTGGGATCGCTGGCCGCAGTTCATCGACGAGACCGCCGACACGGTCGCGCGCTTCTTCAACGGCGGCGTCGGCAACACGACCCTCGGCGAGAACGTCGCGACCTTCCAGGCTCGAGTTGCGAGCGCGCTCGACTACCGCGCGCGGCCCAAGGTCGTGATCGAGGAGCTGATGTTCCCCAACGTGATCTACGTGTGGGAGCGCTTCGCTCGCCTCGGGCTCGAGCTCGAGCTCGTGCCCAGCGACGACGGCGTGACGATCTCGACCGAGCGCATGCTCGAGGCGATCGACGAGCGGACCAGCTTGGTCTCGATCTCCCACGCGGTCTACGTCTCGGGCGCGCTGCTCGACGTCGCCGCGATCTGCGAGCGCGCCCACGAGGTCGGCGCGCTGGTCATGTGCGACGTCTACCAGACCGCGGGCGTGGTCCCGATCGACGTCCAGGCCTGGGACCTCGACCTCCTCGTCGGCGGCAGCCACAAGTGGCTGTGCGGCGGCCCGGGGACCTGCTTTTTGTGGGTCCGGCCCGAGCTCCGCGCGCGGCTCGAGCCGATGACGACCGGGTGGATGGCCCACGCCAACCCCTTCGCTATGGCCCCCGCGCCGATCGAGCTGGCCGACACCAGCTGGCGCTTCGTCGCGGGCACGCCCTCGGTCCCGGCCTACTACGTGGCCCGCAACGCCTACCAGAACCTGCTCGAGATCGGCGTCGAGCGGATCCGGGCCCACAACCTCGCGCTGTGTCGGATCGTGATCGAGCGCGCGCAGGCGGCCGGGCTGACCGTGCACTCGCCCCTCGACGACGCCGCGCGGACGGGCTTCGTCGCCGTCGACTTCGAGGGCAGCGAGGCCGCCAGCAAGCAGCTGATCGCCGAGCGCTACAAGCACGACTGGCGGCCCAATTGCGGCCTGCGGATCGGCCCGCACTTTTACAGCACGCAGGCCGAGATCGAGCGGATGATGGCCCGGATCATCGAGCTGGCCCGAAGCTAGCAGCCCGGGTCTTCCCCTTCGAAGATCGTCACCCGCCCGGCGCGGATCAGCTGGGGTCAGCGGGCGACAGCTCGAACACCTCGAGCTGCGTGTCCGGGCCCACGATCATCGAGATGTTGGCCAGCTCGGGGCTGACGGAGCTGCCGTCTGGCAGCCGGATCGGGCACACGGTCACGACCGCCGCGAGCCGTTCACCTGCGTCTGCGCCCCGGTCCCAGACCAGCTCGCTCTCCTCGTGTTCACCGGGTCCGAGCGCCCGCACGAGCTGGCCCGCGGGCAAGCGAGTCCGGGCGCACCGTCGGCCTCCGCCGCGACCTCCTTTTAGGTCCGCGATGCTCACCCACAGCTCGAGCCGCGGCGCGGGGCCGATGTCGAAGATCCCCGCCTCGAGGGTGTTGCGCACCCCGATCCGAAGCTCGAAGCCCCAGCCCTGAGCCCCGAGGATCGGCTTGGCGCGCAGTTTGATCTCGAGCCCGCCGACGGTGTGAACCACCTCGGCCGAGGTCATCGCCGGAGATCGGGCTGGTTCGGCGTCGACGAAGGTTGGCCCCGCCTCGAGGGCCGCCGCCTGGCTCGGCTCGACGGAGCCATTTTCGCCGGAACTGGCACACCCGAGGAAGACAAAAATTGCTCCTCCGAGGGCACATGCCCCCCTTCGTCGGGTTCGACGACGTCGTTGCAGGCCAGCGATCATCCACGCCGCTCCGGGCGTACTGCAAGTTTTGGCGACAAAGCCCTCGGCGAAAAGGCCAAGCGAGGCGGCGCGAGGCATTGCACCCCGGGCTGCTAGGGCTAGGGATCGGGGGCCAGGCCGAGATCAATGAACACCTCTTCGCCGACGCCATGGATGAAGCTGGGTGACTCGAGCAGCTCCGAGGCGCCGAACAGCGCAGGCTCGGTGTTGATGGACAGCTGACAGCTCGGTTGTTCGGGCGGGCAGTCGCAGCTCTCGTCGGGCTCCCCTTCGAAGTCTCCGCACGAGGCGTAGCTGTAGATCGTGACGCTGAGCTCGGTCCCAGGCTCGACCGCGACTCCGTAGGCGCAGGTGTCGAGGCAGAACTCGGGCCCGAGGCAAGCGTCGGCGACCTCGTGGCTGCGCCAGCCGTATCCATTCCAGTTCAAGGCGTAGCTCTCGCCAGGGTCCACGCGGATCGGCGGGACCAGAAACCCGCCGTCGCAGGGATCGCCGCACTCCTTGTGATCGGGGGTGAACTCGAGCCCGGCGCAGGTGACCTTGACCGCGTCGAACAGCTCGCCCTCGGGGGTCAGGGCCGAGAACAGGTTGGGGTCGCAGCCGCCCGCCGACACCCAGCGCGGGCTATCGGCGCTGTTGGTCAAGGTGATGACCTGCGGCGTCGCGTCCCCGACGGCGTCACCCACAGGGAAGCAGGCCTCTTCCTCCGTACTCTCGGTCTCGTCGCTACTCTCACTACTCTCGCTACTCTCGCTACTCTCGCTCCCTTCGAGTTCCCCGCCCTCCTCGGCCGGGGTCGTGCAGGCGAGAGTGTGAAGCGTGATGAGCGCGACGCACGATGAGATCAACAAGCTCCTCATGGAACCATGAGTACCTCCAGGGCCTGCATGGATCATGGCGCGTCGAGATTTTTCGACGCGCTCGAGCAAGCCGCGCAGCTTGGGCTTGTCGCTGCCCAGGGTCCCGCGCAGATCCCGAGCCTCGCGCCTCGCGCCTCGCGCGCGAAGTAAAAAGCCGACGAAAGCCCGTGCTCCCCGGCGCCAGGACCATCTCGGCCCTCAGCTGGTTCGAATCGGCCGCAGGCGCGAGCGCATGAACTCGACGCGCTCTTCGATGCTGCGCTTGGGCGCGCGCGGCAGCTCGACCATGGCCTTGGCCAGGGTCTCGTAGGCCCCGACCATCAGCAGCGCCCAGACGCTGAAGAAGTCGAGCCCGCGAAACACGATCGCGTCCTTCTCACCGTAGAGCGCCTTGTTGGCCTGGAATTCCCCGGGGTAGTCGCTCCAGTGGCAGCGCGCCTTGACGTGGTGGTGGATGTGGTAGCCGTCGTTGAAGCAGCGCCGGTTGTAGCGCGAGTCGATGCAGGTGATCGAGTTGAGGTAGGGATCTTCGGGGTGCGTGGCGTCGACGAAGGCGTGCTGGGCCCAGTTGCCCGCCATCATCAAGACGCGGACCATCACGACCGGGATCACGAACACGATCAGGGTCGCGCGCCAGTCGACGAAGGCCGCGAGCAGCCCAACGACCAGCCAAAACGACAGCTCGCCCCCGATAGCCCGGAGCGCCATCTTGGTCTGACCGCGCTTGTAGAAGTAGGCCCCGAGCTCGAAGATGATCAGGAAGAAGAAGCGGCAGAAGTAGCGCAGCCAGTGGCCGAAGCGGTCCCGCTGAAAGCGCATCGTCGAGCTCAGATCGTCGGCGAGGTTGTTCTCCGGGTGGTGCATGCCCATGTGGTGGCAGAAGTAGGTCTGCGGGGTCTCACCGAAGAAGGGCCCGAGCACGATCGGGATGATCTTGTTGAGCCCGCCAACTCCGCGCTTGAACAAGATCCGGTGCGAGGTGCAGTGCAGCATCAAGATGAAGCGATCGAGGGTCCACAGGGCCCAGATCAGCAGATACGCGACGCCAGCCGCCCAGAACCACTCGCCCTCGAGCACCGTCAGGCTCAGCGGGTAGAGCGAGAGGCCGAGCAGGGCCGTGACCGTGCACGCGATCATCAAGTGGACGAAGGGCAGGTCGCGAGGGTCGTTGATCAGCTTCAACGCCGCGCGATCCCAGACGGGTGGATTCTCAGCGAGCGTGGGCGGACCTGGATCAGGCATGGACCGCCCGAACCTATCAAAGGGCGATGCGCGCGGTCACCCCAGGCGAATTCGCGCGATATGCGGCCAACAGAGGCCGATCTGGAGCCTACTGTGCAACTTCGCGCACGCTTGGGTGGTCGACGGGGAGGTCGAGGTGAAAGCGCGTCCCGACGCCCGGCTCGGTCTCGACGCCCAGCTCACCGCCGTGCTCGAGCGCGATCCCGTGACTGACCGCCAGGCCCAACCCGGTGCCCTGATCGCGACCCTTGGTCGTGAAGAAGGGATCGAAGATCCGGGCGCGCACGTCCTTGGGGATCCCCGCGCCGCGGTCGGCGACCGTGAGTCGAACCCAGGCCTGTCCGCCGCGCTCGAAGCTGGCCGCGCGGATCTCGATGATCTTGTCGTCGTGGTAGCCCTGGTAGCGCTCGTTGAGCGCGTCGCGGGCGTTGGTCACCAGGTTCATGACGATCTGCTGGATCTGCTGGGGTCGGCACGAGACCGCGGGCAGGTCGGGGGGAACGTCGACGATGACCCGGACGTCGTCCTTGCGGATCACGGCCAGGATCAGCGACAGCGTGGCCGCGACGAGCTCCTCGAGCCGCGCGTCCTCGCGCTGCTGCTCGCGCTCCTGGCGAGAGAAGGCCAGGAGGTTGCGGACGATCGCCGCGACGCGCTCGGACTCGCAGGTGATCTCGGCCGAGAACTCAAGCACGGTCTCGCAGTCGTCGGCGTGGGCGGAGATCAGCTCGGCGTAGTTGAGGATGCCCTGGACCGGGTTGTTGATCTCGTGGGCCACGCCGCTGGCGAGGGTCCCGAGCGACTCGAGCCGCTGCTGCTGACGGACCTGCGCTTCGAGCAATTTACGCTCGCTGATGTCGGTCGAGATCGTCAGGTACTTGGTGTCGGAGCCTTCGCCGACGGCCACGACCCGGGTCATGTACCAGCACCGCGGGAGGCCCTCGGGCGCGACGCAGACCTCGAGCTCGCGCGGAGAGCCGGTCCGAACGCACTCGGAGAAGGCCTCGCGCCAGGCCGCGCGCGAGGCCGGATCCATGACCTGTTCGGCGCGGCGTCCGACGAGCTCGTTCGGGTCTGCGTCATAGGGCGCGAGGTGGTTGACGAACTCGAGCTGAGCGTGGCCGTCCATCAAGGCGATGATGTCGGGCACGCCGTCGACGAGCGAGCGCCACCTCGCCTCGCTGCGGCCCAAGGCCGCGTAGAGCCGGGCGTTGTCGAGGGCGCTCGCGGCCTGGGCCAGGAGGATGCCGAGGACCTCGAGCCGCGCGGGGGTGAAGGCGCCCGCGGCGAGGCGGTTCTCGAGCACCAGCGCGCCGATCCGCTCGGACTGCGTCGGCAATTGCTTGATGATCGGCATGCACAGCAGCGAGCGCACGCCCGAGCGGACGACGTAGGCGTCGGTCGAGAACCGAGAGTCGCCCGTGATGTCGTCGACGACCACGGGGCTGCCCGTGCGCACGACGTAGAGCACGACCGCGGTCGGCAGCCGATCGCGTGCGTCGGCCAGGGCCACGGGGTCCGCCATGAATTCGAGGGTCTCGCCCCCGCTGCCCTCGGCGACCAGCGCGAGCCCGCCGCCGCGCTCGAGCAGGAGCAGGCCCCGATCGGCGCCGACGTTCTCGATCGCGCTCCCGAGCACGCGGGTGATGACTTGCTCGAGCTCGAGGTCCTCGCTGATGACCGCGATCGTGTCGAGCACGGCCGCGAGGTCGAGCGCGCGGGCCGAGCCGTCGGAGCTCAGCGACGCGTGCATCAGCGCGCTGAGGGTCGAGTTCGAGGGCTCGGGCTGAGGCTGCGCGAGCGTGAGCAGCCGGCCCTGCTCGCGGTCGAGGCGCTCGACGACCGCGCGGGCGCCCATGCGCTCGAACGCCGCGCGGGCGCTGCGACGGGCCCCGACCATGGTCGAGCCCAGGCCCTCGCGCTCGGCCCACGCAGCCAGGCGCGCGCTGGCGATGCCGGCGACATAGTGCGCGCGGGTGTCGAGCGCGGCTGAGCGCGCGGCCTCGAAGTGGCGCAGCGCAGCCTCATTCTTGCCGCGGACCGACGCCAGCTCGCCCCCGACGATGTCGGCCATCGGCTGGTAGTTCTCGGGGCAGATCTTGGCCCAGCGCCTGATGGTCTTGTAGCGCTTGCGCATGCCCGAGAGCAGCGCGCGGCGCTCCTTCGCGTCGGCCTCGGGCCAGCGCTTGGCCGCGAGCACAGTCGCGACCATGGCGATGCGGGGGACCACGACCGAGCCGAGCAGCACGCGCTCGTAGTCGCCGAGCAGCGGCTGGAGCATCGCCCAGGGCTCGTCGACCTCGCCGAGCATCATCCGGCCCCAGGCCTCGGACGAGATGACCGCGTAGCGAGTCAGCGGGCTGATGTCGATCTCGTCGAGCTCATCGACGCGCAAGAAGGTCGCGCCCTCGGTCCCGATGAGGCAGTGGAGCAGGCGCCGGGTCAGCTCCGAGATGGCCCAGAACTCGGGGCTCCCGTAGTGCTCGTCGATGCTGCGCAGGCGCGCGTCGAAATCGAGGATCTCACGCAGGTGATAGCCAGCCTCGAGGTGGTTGACCAGACCAATCGCGCCGAGCATGCCGGCGGTCCTCCGATCGCCAGCCTCGATCGCCTCGGCGTGGGCCGCCTCCATCGGCTCGGCGACCACGCGAAAGGGCCGGCACTGCGGCCCGACCATGGTCAGCATCTGGGCCCGGGTCCCGATCACGCCGCCCGGCGGGCACTCGCGGCGCAACGCGAGCTCGCTCGCCTGCTCGGCCAGCTCGCCGGCCGCGACGTGCCTGCCCATGGCCATGAGGACCATCGCCAGCTGCGAGAGGCTCACGGGCGCGGTCGGGTGATAGCCCGAGCGCAGGATCAGCTGGGTGTGACGGCCCAAGATCAACACCCACAGCTCCTGCGAGGTCACGAACGCCGGCTCGCGGGCCGCGTCGAGCAGGTGCGAGATCGCGATGACGCGCTCGTCGGTGGCCGCGGGCAGCTCGAGCAGCTGCTCACGCGAGACCCCCTTGAGCGCCCGGAGCCCGAGCATCAAGGCGAGGACCATCTGCGCGGTCGAGGGCGTCCGCGGGATCGCGTAGCCGAGCTCGGCGAGGCCCGCGAGCGCGTAGTCGAGGGCGTCGGCGTTGCGCTCTTGGAGGGCCAGGATCCGCGCGCGTCGGGCCACGACCTGGGCTCGCTCGGTCATCGACAGCTGCCAGCCGAGCAGGCCCTCGAAGGCCGCGTCAGCCTCCGCCGTCTGGCCCTCGAGCGCCATCGCCTGGGCCCGCCCGAACGCGGCCCCGAACGCGAGCTCGCTGCGTCGCCCGGCGCGGGCCTCGGCCAGCTCCTTGGCCAGCAGCTCGACGCTGAGATCGAGGTAGCGCCGGGCCGAGTCCCACGCGCCCGTGTCGAGCGCCCGCTGGCCGGCCTTGTGGTTGAGCCGCGCGAGCAGCAGCCGACGCCGCTCGGGCATCGCGTCGACCGGCAGGCCCGCGTCGAGCTGATCGACGATCTCGAACAAGTGCTCACCGAGCTCGTCCTCGCCGTGACGCGCGAGCAGGCGGTCGCCGATCTCCCAGCGGAGGGCGCGCTGGGTCTCGGGGTCGATGCGCTCGAGCGCGGCCTCCTGGATCCGATCGTGGCTGAACACGTAGCGCGAGCCGTCCGGGCTGATCAGGCCCTGGACCTCGAGCTCGTGGAGCGCCGCCGCGACTTGCTCACGCCCGCGGCGGCCGACGGCCGCGAGGGTCAGCGCGTCAAACCGAACGCCGACGCAAGCGGCGAGCGCGAGCAGCTCTCGCGTCGACGGATCGAGACGATCGAGCTTGGCCTGCATGACCCCGAGGACGTCATCGGGGATCTGCGTGGCGGCGATCTCTTGGGCGTCCCACTGCCAGCCCTCGACGCTCGACTCGAGCAGCCCGAGCGTCTCGAGGTGGACCAGGAACTGGCGCACGAACAGCGGGTTGCTCCCGGTCTTGCGCGCGACCAGCTCCGCGAGCTCGGCCACGGCCTCGCGCTCGCGGCCGAGCACGTCGACGAGCAGGCGCTCGAGATCCCCGCGCGAGAGCGGCTGGAGCTCGAGCTTGGTGACGACGCTGTGGCCCTCGTCGAGCCCGGCCAAGAACGCGCGCAGCGGGTGCTTGGGATCCAGGGCGTCGAGGGCATCGCTGCGATAGGCGCCAACGAACAACACCGCGCTCTCGCCACCTTCGGCCAGCAACACGTGGAGGAGCTCGATGCTCGCGGGGTCGGCCCACTGCAGATCGTCGAGGATCAGGACCAGCGGGCCATCTTGCGAGAAGGCCGTCACGAACCGAGCGAGCGCGGCGTGGAGGCGGTAGCGAGACTCGCCCAGGCCCAGGCTCGGGACCGGCGGCAGCTCCCCCATGACCAGCGCCAGCTCCGGGACCATCGCCGCCACGACCCCCGCGATCGGACCCAGGGCCCGCTTGAGCCGCCTACGCCAGGCCCCGAGCCGCTCGTCGCTTTGGGTCAAGACCTGCTCGACCAGGCTCGTGAACGCGTTCACGAAGCCGCGATAGGGCAGCTCGCGCTGGAGCTGCTCGAACTTTCCGATCGCCATGTACCCGCCGCTCGCGCTGACGGGGGCGGCGATCGTGCGCAGCAACGCGGTCTTGCCCAGGCCCGGCGCGCCCCCGAGCAGCACCAGGCGCCGCTTGCCGACCTTGGAGACCAGCTCGAACTCTCGCTCGAGCGCGGCCCGCTCGAGGACCCGACCGTAGAGCTGGTGGGGCAGCTGCAGCGTGCTCGGGTGGTCCTGCTCGCCGAGCTCGAAGCTCGGCCCGGGCTCGCCCTCGGCCAGCCCCTCGGCCAGCCGCTCGAGATCCACGCGGAGCCCCGACGCTGACTGGTAGCGATGCTCGGGGGCCTTCTCCAGCAGCTTCATCACGATCGCCGACAGCTGCCGCGGCACCGTGCTCACGAGCTCGTGGGGCGGCATGGGCCGGCGCGCCAGGTGGGCGTGGATCAGCTCCATCGGCTCGCTCGCCTCGAACGGCCGGCGCCCGGTCAGGAGCTCGTAGAAGGTCACGCCGAGCGAGTACAGATCGCTGCGGAAGTCGACCTCTCGCGTCGTCCGCCCGGTCTGCTCGGGCGAGACATAGGGCAGCGTCCCCGCGAGGACCTCGGGATCGTAGAGGTGCTGCCGCTCGCTCTCGAGCAGGACCGAGATCCCGAAGTCCGCGAGGTAGACCTCGTGGGTGCCGGCCTCGACGAGGACATTGCTCGGCTTGATGTCGCGGTGAACCACGCGGCGCCCGTGGACCCTGGCCAGGGTCGCCGCGAGGCTCCGGGCGATCGCCAAGAACGCGTCGACGGTGATCGGCTCGCCGCGGGCGTGCTGCTCGAGGTTCTCGCCGACAATGTAGTCGAGCAGCAGGACCAGCTGATCGCCGACCCGCTCGACGCCGAGCGCCCGCACGACCCCCTCGACGTCGAGCTGCTCGAGCAGGCGAAACTCGTGCTCGACTCGAGCCTCGACCCCGTCGTCTCCGAGTTCGAAGACCTTGGCGATGACCCGCTTGCCGTCGCGCTTGCGCTGCGCCTCGTACACCTGCGCCCGCGCGGACGCGCGCAGCAGCTTTCGGGTCGTATATCCGGCGATGGAGACGGTCACGCGACGGCACCAAAACTACTCTCATCGCCGACGAATCACGAGTGACCGCAGTGGTCATCGCGCACCCGACAGACCCGCGGCACAGGGGGAGCGACTGCGCGTCGTCGCGCAGCGCTCAGTCGAGGCCGACGGCCCGCGTCCACGCCGAGGGGAGCATCGACGGGCTCGCCCCCCGGGCGGGTGCGGGGCGCACGGAAGCCTCGCGCTCGGCCTGAGCAACGCGCGTTTCACGAGATCGAGGATCGGGCGGCGCGTGACCGAAGCCGCAGCGCCGAGACCGGCAAGACGGTGGTTGAGTTGATGGCGAGGGCGAGGGCGACGGCGACGGCGACGGCACCAACCCGCAGCACCTCGGCCTCATCGAGCCCCCGGACTTTGCGGGGCGCGTGCCTTGTCGACGCTCGCGCGTGACGCCTGCCTCCACCCGGTCGGGCGTCGCCCGGTTGTGTTCTCGGACAGCCGGTCCACAGCCAGGAGCTCCCCATACAACCAGGGGCGGACACGGGCGCCCGCTCCTGAGCTCGGCGTCGACGCTCACGCGCACGGCGTTGACCTCGTCTTTCCAGGTCTCGATCTCGAGCGGCCTTCCACGCGGCCGCGCTCGGCGTCTCTGCGCTCGGACAGGACGGCCTCGCCACCGTCGATCGAGTCGGCCACGCGGGCGCGGGCGCGAGCCTGAACGAAGGACCGCCCGGCGGGTGGCGAGATCACGCGGGCTGATCGTGTCGACTGCATCCAGCGTCGCCGTCACCGGGGTTGGCAGGGGGACGGTCTCCTCCGTTGCGAGCAGGCCGGCCTCGAGATCGACGAGCTCTTCTCGGTACACGATGATCGAGCGGCTCGGTCACAACACGCGCATGGTCGAAGGGACGATGCGCGCCGAAGCCAAACCGGACAAGCCGCGCTCCAGGCCCGACGACCGACACATGGCGAGCGCGAAACAGGGGCCCCACGCGAGACTTGGTGGGTCTGGTGAGAGCGCGCTGGCGTGTCCGCGCCGGACGGACTGCAGGTGGTGAGGGAGCACCAGCGCTTCGGCGCGGCAGGTGGTGAGGGTGGAGCGGGCGCGAGGTCTGCCGATCGGGCGGAGCGGTGGGAGCAGCGCGGGCTCGCTACGCGTCGCTAGGCCGGCTCGGACGGCGCGAAAGGGCCCTGGCGGGCTCGAGCGCCGTTGGATCGCGTGGGCTGTGTGAACCTCGAGCTTGTCCTGGGTTCGTGTTCAGTGATAGTGGTTGGGGACAACGCACGCGGGGCCGCAGGCAGTTCAACCCCCATCTTGCGTGCAAAACGCTGATTTCGGCGGGTGAGGCGGGGGTTGAACGGTGTTTGAAAACGGGAGAGAGGAACATGGAGGCCGGAATTCGCGGGCGAAATCGCCCTGCGTGCGTTGGGGGGTGAAATTTGGTGTGATCTCGGTAGGTTGCAGCGGTGCCCCTTCCGCCCTCGAAAGAGGGCGGCCCCATTGAAGCTCGAAGATTGCGGTGTGTAGGGCCTCGTAATGCTCTGGCCTTCCGCCCTCGAAAGAGGGCGGCCCCATTGAAGCTCCTGCCCGAACGCGTCGAGCCACGGCCCCACGCACTGCTGCCTTCCGCCCTCGAAAGAGGGCGGCCCCATTGAAGGCAAACGCTCGACTGGACCGTGTAGATCGCTTTTGACGCCTTCCGCCCTCGAAAGAGGGCGGCCCCATTGAAGCTCGAACACCGAGTCGCAGTCGTCGATGAGGAGGACGCCCCTTCCGCCCTCGAAAGAGGGCGGCCCCATTGAAGCCCTTCTCCGGAAGATCTGCCCAGCGAGATCCGCGCGCCCTTCCGCCCTCGAAAGAGGGCGGCCCCATTGAAGCAGGCGAGGTCATATACACCCTATAATGAGGCGTGCGCCTTCCGCCCTCGAAAGAGGGCGGCCCCATTGAAGCCGGTAGTTCCCGCCGAGCTTCTTGCCCGGCTTCGGACCTTCCGCCCTCGAAAGAGGGCGGCCCCATTGAAGCAACAGCTGCCCGACGATGAACTCCTTGTACTTGCCTTCCGCCCTCGAAAGAGGGCGGCCCCATTGAAGCCGGTAGCCTGGGTTGGTTCGGAACACCACAAGCAGCGGCCCTTCCGCCCTCGAAAGAGGGTGGCCCCATTGAAGCAAGGCCGAGCAGTGTGCTACCGCGCCCGGGGCGCCGACGGCCTTCCGCCCTCGAAAGAGGGCGGCCCCATTGAAGCGACCGTATCTGGCCAGCCAAACGAACTCGCTGGATGCCCCCTTCCGCCCTCGAAAGAGGGCGGCCCCATTGAAGCACCAAGCTCCAGATCATGGATCACGTCTTCTCCCGCCTCCTTCCGCCCTCGAAAGAGGGCGGCCCCATTGAAGCCGACCCAGACGATCTCGCCCGCCTTGGTCACCGCCAGCCTTCCGCCCTCGAAAGAGGGCGGCCCCATTGAAGCGTGCGGACGACCGCAAGCAGGGGCTGCCGGCGGTCCCTTCCGCCCTCGAAAGAGGGCGGCCCCATTGAAGCTACGGCCTGTGGCGCCAGCAGTGCGTGGGGCCGTGGCTCCCTTCCGCCCTCGAAAGAGGGCGGCCCCATTGAAGCCAGTGCGCGGCGTTCCAATTGCTCAGATCCGCTAACCCTTCCGCCCTCGAAAGAGGGCGGCCCCATTGAAGCGTGAGAGCTGAGGCCAGTCCTCTCCAGGCCCACGGCCCTTCCGCCCTCGAAAGAGGGCGGCCCCATTGAAGCGGCCCCTTCCTCGACCCACCGGACCTCGTCGTCATACTGCGCCTTCCGCCCTCGAAAGAGGGCGGCCCCATTGAAGCTCGCCTGAGGCGGCAGCCGTGATCGTCCTGTGTCTGCCCTTCCGCCCTCGAAAGAGGGCGGCCCCATTGAAGCGGCATGTCGCCGCACATGCACGTGATGTCGACCCCTTCCGCCCTCGAAAGAGGGCGGCCCCATTGAAGCAGGTTGCTGGCACTGTTCCGTGGCGCGGCCACAGCCCTTCCGCCCTCGAAAGAGGGCGGCCCCATTGAAGCGGAGCACTGGACGCTCACTCGGGCGACCGTGCCGCTGCGGCCTTCCGCCCTCGAAAGAGGGCGGCCCCATTGAAGCAAGCTCTGCGCCGTGTGCGGCGAGTTTGAGTTCGCCTTCCGCCCTCGAAAGAGGGCGGCCCCATTGAAGCGGCGGCCTCAATCGCGTTTATTAGGGATTCCCAGTCCTTCCGCCCTCGAAAGAGGGCGGCCCCATTGAAGCGCCGGCTACCCGCCAGCCGACAAGGTCCGACCGCTGCGCCAACCTTCCGCCCTCGAAAGAGGGCGCCCCCATTGAAGCTGACGTCCCACGCCAACTCGAGGACCCCTCCCCGCCCCCCCCCGCCCCGACGGTCCGAAC
>NZ_PVNK01000070.1 GCF_002994615.1 Enhygromyxa salina
CCCCCTCCACCACAACCCTCGAAGACCGCGAGCTCACCCCCAACTGGCAAGCCCAGCCCGGCGACGTCACCGTGTGTCCGATCAGCGGCAAGCCCTTCGAGGTCGACGAGAAATCCGGCCACTTCGACTACCAGGGCCACAGCTTCGTCTTTTGCTGCTCCGGCGGCTGCCTCGACAAGGTCGCCGCCAACCCCGGCGAGTACCTCGACGAGCTCGTCGAGGAAGCCGGCGGCCCCGTCGCGGTCACACCCAGCGCCGACCCCGACCCCGCCGCCAGCGAGGGCGGCGCGATCGACGACACGCAGTAGCCCCTAAGTCGGCTCCGAGCCTTCCGGGATCACCGCGTTCCACCGCCGCGGCATGTCGAGGTCGAACTTCTCGATCGTCTTCTCCACATAGTGAAAGCGCTGGCCGTCGAGCTCCCACTCGACGTCGATCTTCGTCGGCAGCTGCAGATCCCCCCCGCTCCCAAAGCTCCGATGCTCGGCGTAGCGCACGATCCACCGGGCCTGCTCGGCCTTCTTCATGCCAGCGTAGGGCCGCTCGTCGGTCTCGAAGCGGACGACGTCCCCAAACTCGTCGAAGAAGAACACCCCGGTCACCTCGAGCTCGCCGTCGCGCAGCGTGAAGGTCGCCGAGTCCTCACCGTGCTCGGTCCACCCGCGGTCATCGGCGGGCAGCATCGCGCCCGGGAACAGCGCCAGGCCCGAGACATAGCGCAGCAAGGTCGCGCGGCGGGTCGCGTCGTCGCCCGCGTCGACCGAGCTGACGGAGCTCAGCAGCTTGGCCTGCACGCGCCCGCGCCCGCGAAAGTAGCTGTTGACCAGATCGACCCAGACCAGCGGAAAGGGCCGCATCCGCGCGTACCAGAGCATCCCCGGCGGGGTCGAGACCATGTACTGCTCGGCCTCGAACTCGGACCAGGGCTGGCCGGGGGTCTGGCGCAGTTTGCCCGCCTCCCAGATCCGCACGCACGACTGGTGCGGCATGCCATCGTGGAGGTTGCGGCCAAAGAAGCGGCGCGCGGGCTCGGGCAGCTCGGCCACGTCGGCGTCGGAGTAGTAGGTCGGGAGCGTCTCGATCTCGGCGAAGAGCTCGGCGACCTGGGCGTCGAGGCGCCGCTCGAAGGCGGCGCGGTTGAGCAGCACACCGACGACCGCGCCCGCGAGCAGGGCAGCAAAGGTGAGCGTGAGCAGAGCGAGCAGCGGCATTGGGGCCCATGCTTAGCATCGCGCCTGGCGCGTCTGCCAGCCGACGCGCCCACGCGGCGGGGTTGGCTCAGGGATCGGCGAGCCCGAGCAGCTCTCGCACTCGGGCCGCCAGCGCGGCGACGGCGTAGGGTTTGGCCAGAAAGCCCCGGATGTTGGGGTATTCGTCGGCCTTGGGCACGGCGTCTGCACCGTAGCCGCTGCTGAGCAAGACCGGGGTGGTGAACCCGCGCGCACGCATGAGCTCGAGCACGCCCTCGGCGTCCATGTCGGGCAGGCTGGAGTCGAGCAGGACGAGGGCGAAGTCGTCGTGCTCGGCCAACGCGGTGAGCGCCTGCTCGCCGTCGGTCACCGTGACGACCTCAAACCCCTCCCGCTGCAACACCCGCTCGGCGATCTTGCAGACGAAGGGCTCATCGTCGACGACCAGCACCCGTAGCTTGGCGACTGACACTCCGCGAATAATCCCGCGATCCGCGCCCGCTGTCTAGCAGGACAAGGCGCGAGTCCTTCCGGCGCCGAGCCCGACCACGCACACCGAAGCCAGGCCCCCCTTGGGAGACCCGGCGCCCGATCGCGAAGCTCTCACGAATCGACCCCACGCGAACCGAGCGACCCAAGGCGCAGCAGCCGTGCGTGGATCAAAGGTCCGAGAGGGTGAAGCAGGAGAAGACCGGAAAGGACAGCTCGTCGAACTCCCGACCGCGGATCCGGGAGCCGAGCGCGGCCGTCATCGCGCCGTGGTGCAGCGCGACCACGGGAGCCTCGCGGCGCAGGTGCGAGCCCAGCTCGTCGAGCACGTCCTCGCCGGTCGAGCGTAGGCGCGCGAGCAAGCCGTCGACCTTGGGGTCGCAAAAGCGCGCAAAGTTGGAGCCCATGACCGCGTCGACGCCAACCCGCGGGACGCTCTCGGATCCGTAGACGGCAGACAAAAAGAAGGCCTGCGAGGGCTCGTCGGCGTACCAACCTCCGAGGGCGAGCTCGAAGTCGCCCGCCGCGAGCGCGTGCTTCCACTCCAGCGGACCCGCCGCGCGCTCGACCTTCACCTCGATCCCGAGGGGCTCGAGCTGCGCGGCGATGTCCTCGGCGCAGGCGACGGGATCGGGCAAGTAGGGACGCGCGCCCCAGATCGTGCACATCCGCAGCACACGCGGCGAGGAACCGCCGGCCTCGTCGAGCAGCTGACGGGCCTCGTCGGGGTCGAAGCGCAGCTGATCCGGAACCTGGCCGAGGCTCCGCGGCACCACTGAAGCGGCGTTGAGCCCGGCGATCCCCGGGTAGCTCAGGCGCAGCAGCCGGGCCCTGTCGAGCCCGTGGGCGATCGCTCGACGCACGCGGGCGTCCAAGACCCGCTCGACGTTGACCCACAGCAGCGCGGTGCTCGGGGTCTGGAGGTAGCTCGTGCGCACGAACGAGCCTTTGGGCAGCTCTCCGGGCGCGAGCATGGTGGTGAAGTCGATGTCCCCGCTGGCGATCGCGTGGGCGAGGTTGAGGTGATCGTGAAAGGGGATCACGTCGACGCCCTCGATGCTCGGCTTGAACCCGGCGTGGTGCGGGTTGCAGCCGAGGGACAGGACCTCGCCCTCGCGCGCGACGACGGCGAAGGGCCCGGTCCCGAGCGCCCCGTCCGCCCCGGCCTTCATGATCGCCGACACCGGGCTCGACAGCACATCGCGCAGCTCGGCGAGCCCGAGCTCGCCAGACAGACGCAAGGTCGAGCCCTCGTGGCTGCACTCGACCTCCGACGACAGCGCCGGGCAGCGACGCAGCGACTCGCACACGAGCTCGGCCGTCAGCGGGCTGCCGTCGGAGAAGCACACGCCCTCGCGCAACCGCGCCTCATAGCCCCCCTCGACCACACGCAGCTCGCGGGCGAAGAGATCGGGCACCGCCCGACCATCGCTGCGCCGGTACAGCGACTCGAACACCTGTCGCTGAACCAACCCGGAGCCGTGGTCGACGCCGAGGTGAGGATCGACCTCGCCGACGGGAAACACGACGCCCACGCGCAGGCGCTTGGCCATGGCCCCCACTGTACCGGTTAAATGAACGCCGGGCCCCGCGACTTGTAAACTTCGGGGCCCGGGTGGCGATTTTCACGGACGCAGAGGCCCGCGGAGCGCTACTGGGTGACTTGCCAGGTGAAGTTGGCGGCGCCGTCGCGCATGTCACCGCGGTCGATCGCGAGGCCCTCGATCTTCGAGACCACGCAGCTGCTGACCTCGGCGCTGGCGTCGCTCTTCTTCTCGTCGACGAGCGTGTTGGCGATCTTGCCGGTCTTCTTCTCGACCGTGAAGTTGACCACGACGGTGCCCTTCTCGCCGCCGAAGCAGGCCTCGATGTCACCCTTTTTGGTGTCGACGAGGCTGCGAGTGACGGCGCGGTAGTCGTCGGGCCCGCGAGCGATGCAGGCGGTCATGAGGAGCGCGAGCCCGGCGCAGACGCCAGCGCGAGTGATGGTTCGGGTAAAAGCTCGAGTCTTCATCATCGTGCTCCTCAGTTCGCCCCGGGCTTGCCACGGGCGCCGCCCGCGACCTCGGCGGATGCTTCGCCCTCGGCGGGCGCCTCTGCCATCTGGGTGACCTTGAACTCGACCCGGCGGTTGGCGATCCTGCCCTCCTCGGTGTCGTTATCGGCGATCGGCTCGGACGGGCCCTTGCCCTCGGAGGTCAGCCGGCTCGCGTCGATGCCGTGATCGGCGAGGTAGTTCTTGACGGACTCCGCGCGCTCGGTCGAGAGCTTGTCGTTGTGCTTCTTCGAGCCCTCGGAGCTGGTGTGACCAACGACGTTGAGCTGCTCGACCCGGGGGTTGTCCTGCATGACCTTGACGACGTCGTCGAGGATCCCGTGAGACACGGACTTGATCTCGGCCGAGTCGTACTCGAACTGGATCATGTCGTCGATCACGATGGTGTCACCAGACAGCTTGGCGTGGGACGTGGTGACCGGCTCCGGCTCCGGCTCCGGCGCGGCCAGCTTGAAGTTGACCGTGTCGTTGAACGCAATGGGTCCACAACCGGTCGCCAACAAGCCGAGACCCAGCGCCGCCGCCACGACGGACGCGGAAGTGTGCTTCGCTCGCATGACCGCTAGATGCGCCAAAGCCATGAGATTGGCAACCTGTGGTCGCCTGGAGCAAGAAAGCCAATCGGCGGGCGACGCGACACTCTATTCCGCATAGGTAGCTTCCTGTGCCCTCGCAGACCACACTTTGCACAAATTGCTCATGTCTTTTCCGTGTGCTTCCGGGGGCTCACACCCTCACTCTAGTAGCCGAAATTACCGCGTCGTCTCGACAGGTCTGTGGCCACACGGCAGTCTCTCGCGACGGCATGCCCGACACACCGACGTCCAACCCCGACGCCACGCCCCTGTCCGGTGGGCGATCGGACACCGAGGCCCTCGCGGCCCTCGCCCGCACCCACGGTCGCCTGCTCGAGCAGATCGAGCGGCGGGTGATCGGTCAGCGCGAGGTCGTGGAATTGCTGCTGATCTCGCTGTTTGCGGGGGGACACGCGCTCTTCGTCGGGGTTCCGGGCCTGGCCAAGACCCTCCTGGTCTCGAGCCTGGCCGAGGCCATGGACCTCGACTTCTCGCGCATCCAGTTCACGCCCGATCTGATGCCGAGTGACATCACCGGCTCCGAGGTGCTCGAGGAGGACGGCAGCGGTCGACGCAATTTTCGCTTCGTGCCCGGGCCGGTGTTCTGCAACCTGCTGCTGGCCGACGAGATCAACCGAACGCCGCCCAAGACCCAGGCCGCGCTGCTCCAGGCCATGCAAGAGGCCAAGGTCAGCGCAGGCGGCAAGACCCATCCGCTGCCTCCGCCCTTCCACGTGTTCGCGACCCAAAACCCGATCGAGCAAGAGGGCACCTACCCGCTGCCCGAGGCCCAGCTCGATCGCTTCATGGTCGAGATCCTCGTCGACTACCCCGACGAGGACGCCGAGCGGCAGATCGTCTCGATGAGCCTCGACGCGCGGGCCCAGCTCGAGCCGATCCTGACGCCGGCCCAGCTGCTCGAGCTCCAGGCCCTGGTTCGTCGCGTGCCGGTTCCGCCCTCGGTCGTCGAGCACGTCGTCGCGCTGCTGCGGACCACCCGGCCCCAAGAAGATCGCTGCCCGCCCGCGCTGCGCGAGCTGCTGCGCTGGGGCGCCGGGCCCCGGGCCGGCCAGCAGCTGGTCGTCGCGGCCCAGGCTCGCGCCGCGCTCGCGGGCCGCGAAGCCGTCACGATCGCCGACGTCCGCGCGCTGACGCCCGCCGCCTTGCGCCACCGCCTGGTCCCGAGCTTCGCCGCCGAGAGCCGCGGGGTCGGACCCGACGAGCTGCTCGCCCGCGTGCTCGAAGCCGTCCCGGCCTAGCAGCCGTCGCCGTCGACAGCCGCGGGTCGTGCTCGCCTGCGCCAGGCGCGAGCCAGTCGTCGCTGCCGCGCACATGGGGTAGGTTCTCCGCCAGCCATGGCCGTCGATCCGATCGAGCGCCTGATCCCCGCCTCGCTGCGGGCCGCGCTCGCGCGGCGGGAGCTGCTGGTCCGCCGGCCCGTCGCGGGGGTTCGCCACGGCGTCCATCGCTCGCTCCGACCGGGGATCGGCCGCGATTTTCGCGACTACCGCCCCTACGCACCCGGCGACGACCCGCGCCGCCTCGACTGGCGGGCGGCCGCCCGATCGCAGCGCCTGGTCGTGCGCCAGACCGAGAGCGAGGAGGAGCTCGACCTCGTCCTGGTCGTCGACGGCTCGGCCGCCATGGACTACGGCGAGCGCGGATCGAGCGCGCACAAGTGGTCGCGGGCCGGAACCGTGGCCGCGGCCCTGACCACCCTCGCCCTGCGCCAGGGCGATCGCGTGGGCTTTGCGGTCGGCCGCGCGGGCGAGCTTCAGACCGCCGCGCTCGAGCCCGCGGCCCGACGCGACCGCCTCCGCGCGCTGGCCGAGATCTGGACCACGCCCGCCGCCGGAGACTGCGAGTGGGAGGCGCTGCTCGACGCCGTCGCGCCGCGCCTGCGCCGTCGCGCGCTCGTCGTCGTGCTGTCCGACTTCCTCGATCCTGGCGGTCGCGGGCCGGGCCTCGCGGAAGACGGCGCGCCCGAGCTCGACCGCAGCGCCGACGAGTCGCTCCTGCGCGGGCTGACCCTGCTGCGCAGCGGCGGCCACGACGTCGCGCTGGTCCAGATCCTCCACCGCGACGAGCTCGAGTTCCCCTGGGATCAACAGCGGGTGATCGAGCTCGAAGATCCACGCGGGCGCCGACCGACGATCGAGGGGCCCGGCGCGAGCCTGCGCGAGGGCTACCTCGACCGCCTCGACGCTCACCTGAATTGGCTGAAGCGATCGTGTGAGCGCGGCGGCCTCCTGCTCGCCCAGGTGGTCACCGACGAAGACCCGGCCGCGCAGGTCCTGGATCTGCTCGGCCGCCTCGCCGGGGCCCCGACCGACGCGAGCATGCCCACGGGTGCCGGGCGTGGCGGCGCTGGACACGAGGGCGACGCGCGATGAGCCTGCTCGCGCCGCTGGCTCTGCTCGGCCTCCTCGGCCTCGCGCTCCCCCTCGTCGCTCACCTGCTCGGGCGCGAGCGTCCCCAGAAGATCCGCTTCGCGGCGGTCCGCTTCGTGAGGCCGCGCGAGCCCGTGGTCACCCAGCGCCGCGAGCTGCGAGACTGGCCGCTGCTGCTCATCCGCCTCCTGCTGCTCGCGATCTTCGTCCTGGTCCTGGCCCGGCCCGTGGTCGGCAGCGAGGCCGCGGTCGCGGTCCTCGCCGAGCCCCACGACGCGATCATCTTGCTCGACGCGTCGGCGAGCATGGAGCTGCGCGTCGACGGCCGCAGCGATCGCGAGCGCGCCGCCGAGCAGCTCGACACCCTGCTCGACGCCCTGCCCCCGGGCAGCCGCGTGGGTCTGGCGATCTCCGATCCTCGGGCTCCAAGCGTGACGCTGCGCGAGCTCAGCGACGGCGCCCCCCAGGTTCGCGCCGCGCTCGACGGGTGGATGCGCAGCGAGGACCACGGCCCCCGTCCGGGCGCGTGGTCGCTGTCCGAGGCCCTGCCCCGGGCCGCGGCGCTGCTGTCGGACGCGGGCACCGACGGCCAGGATCGACCGCGAGTGATCTATGCGATCGGCGATCCGACCGAGCGCGGCCTCGGCTCGCTGCCCGAGCTGGCCGCGGGCGCCGTGACCGTGGTCCCGGTCCCAACCCGCGGGCAGCCCGGCGCAGAACCCCCCGCGCCCCCCGAGCACGTGGGCCTGCGCGAGCTCGAGTGGGAGCCCGCGCCCGAGCTCGACCCCAGGGCCGTCCGCATCCGCGCGCTCATCCACCGCTACGGGCCCGGGTCCGGCGAGGGCGAGGGCGAGGGCGACGAGCAGCTCGAAGTCGCGGCCGCGCTCGAGATCGACAAGCGCGAGGTCGCGCGGACACGGGTCACGCTCGAGCCCAACGGCGACGCCGCGGCCGAGTTCACCCACACCCTCGACGGGGCCAGCGAGGGCGCCCGCGCCCGCGTCCGCCTGCTCGAGCGCGACGACGATCCCCTGCTCGTCGACGACCGCCGCCACCTGTGGCTGACCGCGACCGACGCCGTCGAGGTCCTCGTCATCAACGGCGATCCGAGCGAGACCCGGGCCAACGACGAGATCTTCTTCCTCTCGACCGCGCTCGGCAGCGGCGAGCTAGCCGAGGGCATCTCGCTGCGCGGGCTGACCCTCGACCAGCTCGAGGATCGCCTCAGCGGCAAGCAGGGCGACGATCCCCTGGCCGAGGTCGACGTGCTCGTGCTCGCCAACGTCCGCGCGCTCTCGGCCGAGCTCGCGCCGCGGGTCAACGCGCGGGTCGCCGAGGGCATGGGTCTGTGGATCACCGTCGGCGATCGCGTCAGCGCGAAGGAGTACAACGCCCGCTTCGCCGAGGTCCTGCCCCTGCTCATGCGTGAGGCCGTCTACGCGGGCACGGCCCCGGGTCGGACCGAGGCCCGCAGCGAGGGCGTCGCGCCGGTCCAGCTCTCGCACCCGATCTTCGAAGGGTCGACGGCCGACGCCGACGGTGACATCGATCTCGGCGCGACCCGAACCCGGCGGATGTTCTTGCTCGAGCCCGACCCCCGGCGCGGAGCCGACATCGCGGCCGCGTTCACGAGCGGGGCCCCGGCCCTGGTCACCCGCGAGTACGAGCAGGGCCGGGTCGCCCTCCTGACGACCACGATCGACCGCGACTGGGGCGACCTCCCCCTGCGGCCCGGCTTCGTCCCCCTGGCCACGCGCACGCTCTCGTGGCTCGCGGGCGCCCGCGGCCACGGTCGCGGCAGCGTCGTGGCCGTCGGCGCGCGCAAGACCCTCGACCGCGCGGCGACCTACTCGGTGACCACGCCGAGCGGCGCGAGCGTGCCGATCACGCCCCCGCGCGAAGGCGAGCCGGCGATCTTCGAGGCCACCGACTTCCCGGGCCACTACCGCGCGACCGCCCGCGACAGCGAGGTCGAGCGCTTCGTCGTCGAGTTCGACGCCCGCGAAGCCGACACCAGCGCGGTCGGCCTCGCCCGCGCCCAACTTGGCGACGAGTCCAGCGGCGAGTCCGGGACCGTGACGATCTACGAGCCGCGCTGGCGCGAACTCGCACTGATCCTGTTGCTGCTGCTCGGGGTCGAGAGCGGCGCGCGGCTATGGTTCACCCGCCGGTCCAGCGGCGGCTGATCTCGCGCCGTACGAATCCTGAATCAAGCGCTGCGCGCTCGACTCAGGCTTTATCGTCTTCAAGGGGCCTTTCAAAAAGGCCCCTCGCTGCGGCGGCGAAGCCCCCTCCGCTCACCCCAAACGCTCGCCTTGCGGCTCGTACTCGTCTTCTTCAAGGGGCCTTTCAAAAAGGCCCCTCGCTGCGGCGGCGAAGCCCCCTCCGCTCCCCCCCAAACGCTCGCCTTGCGGCTCGTACTCGTCTTCTTCAAGGGCCCTTTCAAAAAGGCCCCTGCGCGCGGTCCCGAGCATGGACGGGACCCGGCCGCGCCGGTTAGACCCGGGCCATGTCTGGCTTGCGTGTCCCGCTGCTCTCGCTCGTCTGCCTCGCCCTCGCCTGCGCCCAGGGCACCGCCCACGACTCGGGTGGACCGGGCGACACCCAGGGCGAGACCCTCGGACACGGCGACGGCGACGGCGATGGCGACGGCGATCCTGGCGACGGCGACGGCGACGGCGACTCGGGCGCTGAGCTCGACATCCCCGGTCCCCCCGATCAGGAGCTCGTCGACGTCGAGCACCAGCGCGAGTTTCGAGCCGTGTGGGTGGCGACCGTCTACAACATCAACTGGCCGAGCAACTCGGGCCTCGACGTCGGCGCGGCCCAGGCCGAGCTCCTCGACATCATCGAGACCTGCGAGGCGATCAACCTCAACGCGATCGTGTTTCAGATCCGGCCCGAGTCCGACGCCGTCTACGCGTCCGAGCTCGAGCCCTGGAGCCGCTACCTGACCGGTGCCCAGGGCGGTGACCCGGGCTTCGATCCCCTCGACTTCCTGCTCGCCGAGGCTCACGCCCGCAACATCGAGGTCCACGCCTGGATCAACCCCTACCGCGCGGCCGCCTCGGCCGCCTCGAACCTGGCTGCGCCGCACATCGCCCTGCAAGAGCCCGATCACGCCCACACCTACAACGGCGCGCTGTGGATGGACCCTGGCGCGATCGCGGTCCGCGAGCACGTCGTCGACGTGGTCCTCGACGTCGTCGAGCGCTACGAGATCGACGGCGTCCACCTCGACGACTACTTCTACCCCTACCCCGACAACAGCCCCTTCCCCGACGATCTGACCTGGGAGCAGTACCTTCAGGACGGGGGCATGCTCGCGCTCGCCGACTGGCGCCGCGACAACGTCAACGACCTCGTCGAGGAGCTCCACGACTCGATCTTCGCCGCCGACCCCGACGTCCGCTTCGGCATCTCGCCCTTTGGGATCTACCGCCCGGGCATCCCCGAGGGCATCGTCGGCTTTGATCAGTACGCCCAGCTCTACGCCGATCCGCTCTTGTGGATCGAGCAGGGCTGGGTCGACTACCTCGCGCCGCAGCTGTACTGGCCGACGACCTACGCCCAGCAAGACTACGAGGTCCTGCTCGACTGGTGGTCGCAGCAAAACAACGGGCGCTACATCTTCGCGGGCAACTACCTCAGCCAGCTCGGGTCCGGGCCCGAGTGGTCGCTCGACGAGATCCTGCTTCAGGTCGAGCTCAGCCGGCTCTACAGCGACCAAAATTCGATGGGCAACGTGTTCTTTCAGGTCCAGCCCCTGCTCGCCGACACCCTCGGGGTCAACGCGGCCCTCTACGACGAGTTCTACGCCCAGCCCGCCCTGACCCCGCCCCTCGCCGAGCGGCGCGCCGCCGCCGTCCAGCCGCCGCAGGTCACGATCGTCGACGACACCGCGATGCTCGACGACGTCGACGATCAGCGCCTGCGCGCGTGGGTCGTCTACGCCGACGAGGGCGGGGCCTGGCAGCTCGACCGCATCATCCCGGCCGACCCGCTCGGGGACCTCGTCGAGCTCGGGCCCGGGCGCTGGGCGATCACCGCCGTCGGCTGGCACAACGTCGAGAGCCAGGGCGTGCTGATCGAGCTCTGAGCCCGGGCTCCGTCAACCCTGCTCGAAGGCCGCCGCGCCGAACGAGTCCGGGTGCTCCATCGCCCACTCGACCAGCGCCTCGCCGAGCTCGATGTGGGGCTCGGGCCGGCCAAAGTAGGGCCCCTCAACCCGCGTGCGGTAGGCCAGGAACGCCTTCACCGGGTCAGCCGACTCGCGCTCGCCCGCGGCCTCGAAGCGCTCGAGCGCAGCGGCGAGCTCGAGCAGCAGCTCGCCGTTCTCGACCGCCCCGACGGCGCGCCAGGCCGTCCCGATCGCGCGCGCGAGCGCGGCACCATGGTTCCAGACGAACTGGTCGGCGCCGCCATTTTGGTAGTCACGCTCGGACATGAACAGCCCGACCATCGAGTCGACGACGACCGCGGGCGCCCACGGGGGTTCAGCGCTCGCTAGCAGCCCGGGGTGCAATGCATCGTGTCGCCTCGCGCCGGAATGTTCGCCGAGGGCGCGAAGCCAAAACGCCGCTGTACCGGGCGTACTGCAAGTTTTGGCGACAAAGCCCTCGGCGAAAAGGCCAAGCGAGGCGGCGCGAGGCATTGCACCCCGGGCTGCTAGGCACAGCACGTCGGAGAGCTCGACCTCGCCGGCCTCGATCGCCATGCGCGCGAGCTCGAGCTCGGTCTCGTCCGGCCCGGCGTCATCGCCGTTAGTAGATTTTGCAGTCAGGGAGCGCCTCCTTCAGTCGGTCGATCGTGGCTTCGGGCAGGGGATTGTTGCGGCGGACCCGAAGCTCGCGGAGTGTGGTCATCTGGAACAGGGCCTCGGGTAGCTCGGTCAGCGCCGAAGACCACAGGGACAGACACTCGAGCTGGGTCAGGCGCGCGATCGCGGAGGGCACGTGAGTCAAGCTGGGCGACCCGATCCACAGCACGCGCAGCGACGAGAGCTCGTAGATCACGGCCGGCGGCGTTGACCACGGGAGACCGCCGAGGTGGAGGAAGCTCAGCGAGGTCAGCTGGGCGAAGGAGTCGGGCAGATTCGTGAGGGCGTTGCCCTCCAACCCCAGCTGACGAAGACGCCCGAGCTGGCCGAAGCGCTCGGGCAGCGCCGCGATCTCGTTGTTGCCCACAGACAGCGATACGAGCTCGGTGAGCTCGGGGACGACCTCGGGCAGCGCGCGGAGGTGATTCTCGGCCAGCGACAGCGAGCGGAGCTCACCGAGCCGTCCGAGCTCGGCGGGCAAGGTCGTGAGCCGGTTGCCCTGGAGGTCGAGCTCGCGCAACAAGAACACGTGGCCGATCTCGGGGGGGACCGTCTCGATCGCGTTTCTCCTGGCGGCGATCGTGTCCAACCACGGCAGATGCTGGACCGCGCGAGGTAGCACAACGAGGCCCTGACCAAGCAGGTTGAGGCGAGCGTCCACAACCCGAGCACGCAGCGCGTCCACGCCGCGCGCGTCGTCGCGGGTGAGCATGGCCGCCGCCCCGGCCCCGCCACCTTGCCCGAGCGCATCGGTCAGCACCTCGACGTCGACGGTCGCTACCGCGCCCATCTCCGTGAGCACGCGACGGACCCGAGTCGCGGTGAGCAGGCGCGGCGCCGTGTCGAGTCCGGTCGCAGCTAGCAGCCCGGGGTGCAATGCATCGTGTCGCCTCGCGCCGGAATTTTCGCCGAGGGCGCGAAGCCAAAACGCCGCTGTACCGGGCGTACTGCAAGTTTTGGCGACAAAGCCCTCGGCGAAAAGGCCAAGCGAGGCGGCGCGATGCATTGCACCCCGGGCTGCTAGAGCCTCGGCGAGCGCGGGGTCCTCGTGCTCCCGAATCGTACGCCGAGCCGCGCGAGCGAGGTCGGCATCGCGGGTCTCGTCGCCCCCCCAGCCAGACGCGATCAAGCGGGCGAGTCGTGCAGGAGCGCTCGGCTCCGAGACTTCGCTGTCATCAGGCTCACCGCTGGCCGCGGCCAACGAAGTGGCCGGCGTGGGTGCCGACGCAGGCGCGATGATCGTGCGCTCCTCCAACACGCGGCCCTTCGCGTCGAAGTCGGTCAAGGTCCCTGCCCACGCACCGGCCTCGAAGTGCGCGCGGCGGGCGAGGCTGCCATCTCGACGGTAGTGCTCGCAGACCCCGTGGAGCTCCCCCTCTTCGTACTCGAGCACCGCCCACTTGCCACCACCGGGATAGAACCGAGTCGTGGGCCCGTGGAGGCGCCCCGCTCGCAACGACTCGATCATGCTTCGCCGACCGTCGGACTCGAACACCTCGAGCCGCGCGTCACGGTGGCCATCCATCTCCCATGTCCCGACCACCCAATCGCCGCGATTGCAGCGATAGATTGCGTGGGCCGGGACGCCCGCGGGGCGGTCGGGGAGCGGGCGGCCATCTCCCCCGAGCGCGGCCCCGTCGGCGCCGTAGTAGCGGTAGGTGACGATGACGCCGTGGACGCAGTCGAACTCTGCGCGTGCGACCGCTCGATCGAGACTGGGCCCGTGCATCTTCTCGGTCGTGGGCCCGGACGCGTGAAAATAAGTATGCTGGCCGTGGAGCTTACCGTCCTCGAAGTTGCCGGTCCGGGACCGCTCACCGGTCTCGTGAAAGCGCTCGAAGGGCCCGTGACACCGGCCATGGCGATGCTGCGCGACCTCGCACAGCGTCCCGTCGGGTCGCCAATAGCGGACCTCCCCGTGAAACTCGCCGTCGGCGTCCTTGGGGCCAAGGACCCACTCGTTGTCGTCGGCCGACCACCACGCCTCCGGCGGGACCCCGGCCGGGCGCTCGTCAGGTGAAGAAGATCCCAAGCGTCACAGCTCCTCGAGTGTCAGGGTCTTGTCGCCGCCTTGCCAAGTGTAGCGACCGAGACAATCCAGGCTTGGGCTCGCAGGCGAGGACCTTTCTGACGTCCTGCTGGTGCTCGCGCGAGGCCCCTGGAGACGTCACAATTGCGCCTCCGGCATCGGCCCGGCGCCGGGGAGCTCGGGGAAGTCGGCCAGCTCCGGCTGGCCGCAGCCTGCGACGAGCCGGGCCTCGCTGCGGATCGGTGACGTGAACGCCCCGCCGAGGATCACGTTGCCCACGCCCTGAACGATCTCCTCGCGGATCTCGGCGTGGAGCAAGATGCCCGACTCGAGCACGACGTACTGCGCTTCGCCCTCGAGTTTGATGGTTCGGGATAGACCGCAGCCGCTCTCGGGGTCGCTGTAGCCGAGGAGCTCCGAACCGCCGCTGTAGGCATAGCGCGATCGAATCACCGCCGCGCGCTGGCCGGCGACCTCGATCCAGCGAAACAGCTCGATGCGAGTGGGCATCGCCTCGGCGCGAGGCGTGGGCAGATCCAGCGCGCGGGTCTTGTCGTTGGCGCCGCCGCGCAGCGGAAGCGACACCTCGAGCGCCGCGTCGGACTCGGGCAAGGGCGGGAAATACTCGTTGACGCCCGACCACATGCCGAAATCGGTCCAGATCTCGCTCACCTGCGAGGTCTCGACCCAGGCTCGACCACGAGGGCTCTTCAACTGCAGGGTCTCGTCGCCCACCCCAGAGCTGCTCTCGTAGACGCCGTCTCGTAGGTCTCCGTGGCGGTGGCGGAGGTTGAGACGCATGGCCCCACGGAGATCGCTGGCCGTCCAGTCTCCCTCTTCCCACCAGGTGTGGAGCTGCGTCGACTCCTCGCTGGCCAATTCCCCGGCGCCGATGTCTGTCATGGCGCGGTAGCGATAGCGAAGCTCGCAATCCTCCGGCGGCGCACTCCAGCGCGGCACAGCGCCAGCGGAGGCGTCGCGGATGTCCAGGCCTGCGGCCGCAGACTCGAAGGCCTGCCCGAGCTTCGGACTGTAGCCGCTGGGGATCTCCGCGGGGCTCGGCTCGCCCCCGCACCCGGCCCCGGGAACGACGAGGAGAGCACCGAGGGCGAGGGCACCAAGGAAGACCCGACGTCGCGTGGATCTTGGTTCGGTCTGGGTTGCACGGGCATTCATAGCGAGAGTGGTCGCTGTTCTAACACGAAAGTGAGGGGAGCGCGGGGTGATCGCCGCTGTGGAGCGGTGACCAGCTTGAATTCACGCCGCCAGACACATCTGGGGCCGCGGGCTGCCGTTGTCGCGTCCCGGCAGCCCGCGCTCGAGGTCCCGACAAGTGCGAAGGCGGCCCCCCGCGCTAAGCGACCCGGGGAACGAGAGAAGTGCCGCGCATGACTCGTCCCCGCAAGTTCTCGGGGCTACCGGACCTATTTCTGGGGCCATTACCCGCTGATCCGCATGGTTGAATATCAGGCCTCAGCGCCAAGGCGACCGGGAACGCCGGAGGCGCCAAAAGCAGACTGCGCCAGGCCCGGCCGACGACATCAATCGACCCATGAGCGGACAAACACCGCAATTACCCAACCGCAAGAAATGCCGCATCTTGCAATTGTGGAAGGCTACGTCGATCTGCGAACACTCCAGACGAACTACGCAACTACCTCGTACACATGTCGAGTGGACGCTGACGCTGGACTCCAGCCAACGCTTCGAGATGGTCGGGACCGTGCCTGAATGGACGAGCCTCACGGTGCAGGAGTGCGCGTGCGAGCCCATGCCGGGTGACGACGCCCATCTCCTGCCGCGGCCCTTCGACGAGTCGGCGCCCCTCCAGCGAGCTACGTACCGGCTTCGATGGAGCGGCGCGCTAGCAGCCCGGGGTGCTAGACGAAGGACTCGCGCTCGAACTCGAGTTCGAGTTGGTTCCCGTGCCGTAGCGGCCGCCATAGTCGACAAGCTATTCGTAGCACTCGAGGTAGCCGTCCACGTCGACCATCCCGTATCCGCAGTAGAGGAAGGTGCCCTGGCAGTCGCCGATCGTCTCGGATGTGAGATGAATGCACACCCCCCCAGGACTGCAGCACGCGGTCAGGAGCGCCGCGACCGGCGGCCTCTCCTCGGGGGCCTGAATGCATAGACCTTGGTCGCACATGCTGCCGAAGGGCTGATAGCAGACCACGCCGCCGCCCGGCACTTCCTCGCCGTGGTCGCAGGAGTACCGCGTGCCATCGAAGCAACGGTTGTTGGCGTCAGGCGCCGTGCACGCCGCCCCATCGCTGTCGACGGTACAGCAGACGTCAGCGTCCCAGACCGGCGCATCTGGCCCCGCCCAGGCGCAGTAGCGTGACAGCGTCTGTCCGAGCCTGTCGGTGTAGGGCGAACCGTCTGCGGCCGTGTATACGAGGTCACATAAATTTGGGGTCGTCGTCGCGAAGTTGGAAAGGATGGTGGTGAGAATGATTGAGAGCTTCATCGATGGACGATAGCAGCCCACGCGTAGCCCTTCGTTCTCGCCGCCTCCAGCCTGGCGGGGCCTGACTCGGAGATCGAGTTCAGGCGTCACCTCATCCGCGTTTAGCGGCAGTTGTCGCGAACACTCGCACAACCCAACCTCCGGCCCGATCCCAGCAAGCAGCTCATTGATCGCTCAGCGAAGTCCCGCCTCCTCGACCTCACCCGGCGCTGGCCCGACGTAGCGAGCCCGCGGCCGGATCAGCTGATCGTCCTCATACTGCTCGAGGCAGTGCCCGATCCACCCAGCGCAGCGCCCGACCGCAAACAGCATCAGCGGCGCCCCGCGGGGCAGGCCCAGCGCCCGGCCCAGCGCCACCAGCCCGAAGTCGAGGTTGGGCCGGATCCCGAGCAGCTCCTCGACCGCCTCGGCCACCGCCCGCGCCCGCGCAGCCCCTCGGCCCTCGCACAGCTCCAGCAGCGCCGCGCCCCGGGGATCACCGTCGGGGTACAGCGGATGCCCAAACCCGGGGATGAGCTCGCCGCGCCGCAGCCGAGCGGCGAGCAGCTCCCGGGGCTCGCCTGCCTCGTCGACGAGCTCGGCGACGCGCTCGGTGTGACCGCCGTGCTTGTGACCCGAGAGGGCCGCGAGCCCGGCGATCACCGCCATGTAGGGCGTCGCGCCCGTCGAGGCCACGCAGCGAGCGGTGAACGCCGAGGCGTTGAGCTCGTGATCGGCAGACAAGACCAACGCGGCCTCGAGCTTGGCCCTGGCCCCGCGGCCCCGGACCCCCCAGCCCTCGACGAGGGTCTGACTGATCGCCATGCGCGACGGAGCTTGCCCGGTCGCGACGCCAGCCAGGGCCCGCAAGATCCCCGCGCCGACCCGGCGAACGGTGGCGGGCGAACGGTGGTAGGCCCCGACGTCGTCAGCGCTGGCGTGGGCGAGGCAGGCCTGGGCCGCGGCGACAAAGGGCAGCTTCGCCCAGCGCTTTCGCTGGGCCGCGCGGGTCGGGGCCGGCGCCGCGTCGGCGGGAAAGGGGGCATCCCACAGCAGCGCCGCGACCTCCTCGAAGGTGGCCTCGCGCGCGAGGGTCAAGGCCGGGCGCCCGCGGTAGTGAAGCTCGCCCGCGTCGATCAACGACAAGCCCGAGCGCAGGACCGGCATCCCATGGACGCCGAGGGCCTCGGCCGCGACCTTGCTCGGATCTTGGCGACCCCGCTTGCGCTGGACGAGGCGCTCGACGTCGGCCGCGAGGTACGCCCGGCGGCGGCTCCCGGGCCTTGCTTGGGAGCGGATCATCCCGCGGCTGACGTAGGCGTAGAGGGTCGCCCGGGTGACCCCGAGGCGGGCGATGGCTTGCTCGGCGCTGATGAACGCGGACATCTTGATTACCTTCTCAATCATTGATTAATCAATCAAGATTGACAACCATATGGCCCTCGCCCAGCTTGAAGCGATGGCTGCATCGACATCGGCATCGGCAACAACGTCAGCATCAACATCAACATCGACGAGCTCCGGCCTCGACGGCGCGGTCGTGGCCCAGACCCGCCTGTCTCGCGTCGACGGCGAGGCCGGGCGCCTGACCCTGGCCGGCTTCGAGCTCGAGGACCTGGCCCCGAAGCTGGGCTTCGAGGGCGTGGCCGCGCTGCTGTGGACCGACAGCGTGCTCGCGCCCGCGCCCCTCGAAGCCTTCGTCGCCGAGCTCGCCGGGCAGCGCGCGCTCGAGCCCGTGACCGTGGATCTGCTCCGCCGCGCGGCCGCGCGCGAGGTCGCGCCGATCGACGCGCTGCGCCTCGGCGTCGCCTCGCTCTCGCTCGGGCCGGTCTCGGGGCCCCGGCTGCTCGCGGCCGTGCCGACGATCGTCGCGACCTACGACCGCCTGCGTCGAGGCGCCGAGCCGCTCGCGCCCGACCCTGCCCTCAGCCTGGCCGCCGACTTCTTGCGCATGGCGACCGGCACCGCGCCGACGCCGGGCCAGACCCGCGCCCTCGACACCTACCTGAGCACGATCGCCGACCACGGGCTCAACGCCTCGACCTTCACGGCCCGCGTCGTCGCCAGCACCCGGGCGGAGCTCGGCCCGGCGATCGAGGCCGCGATCGCGGCGCTCGGCGGCCCGCTCCACGGGGGCGCTCCGGGCCCGGCGCTCGAGGCTCTGCTCGAGCTGCGCGAGCAGCCCGGCGATCTAGAGGCCAACACCCGGACCTGGGCGACCGCTCAGCTGGCCGCGGGCGAGCGGATCATGGGCTTTGGCCACCGCGTCTATCGAACCCGAGATCCTCGCGCCGACGTGCTCGGGGCCGCGGCCGCGCAGCTGCTCGCGGGCACCGGGCTCTACGAAGACGCGCAGATCCACGAACGCGCCGTGCTCGAGGTCCTCCGCGCCCACAAGCCCGGGCGGGTGCTCGCGACCAACGTCGAGTTCTACACCGCCTTGCTGCTCCACGGCCTCGGCTTCGAGCCCGCGGTGTTCACCTCGATCTTCGCGATCGGGCGCACGGCCGGGTGGATCGCCCACTACGAGGAGCAACAACGCGAAGGTCGGCTGATCCGCCCGCGCGCCGCCTACGTGGGCGCGCGCGGACGCACGCTGTGCTGAACACAGCTGCGCCCCCCCGATCCCGGGCGCGGCCCCTCGGTCGAGCTCACGCCCTACTGGTTGGGCTTGGACTTGGGTCCGGTGTTGGGCCTGCTCTCGCTACTGCCGCTGCTGGAGCCGACGCCGGACCCGTCGCCCTTGACGACCTTGACCGTCTCGGCCTTGGGGTAGACCTCCTTGGCCGTCTCGACGACCTCTTGCTTCTGGGCCGAGTCGAGCGTGTCCTCGGTGTAGACCGTGAGCGTTCGGCCCTGGCCGCTGGCCGAGCTGACGCCGACCTTCTCGACCTCGTAGCCCTTGGCCTCGACGGCGCGCTGAACCTTCATCAATCCGCCGCAAGCGGTCAGGCCGAGGACGCAGGTCAGCGAGAGGAGGACCTTGGTGATGGACGTCTTCATGACAGGGAAGGTCGCACGGCTGGCGGCTCCTCGACCAGTCGGAGTCCAGTCGGTGATGAGCCCGCGGGCGCACCGCGCCGAACGCCGCTCGTTTGAGTCGAGAGAGTGTGCTCTGATTTGTTCCAGTGCTGTACCTCAACCACGCAGGCACGAGCTGGCCCAAGCCCGCCCCGGTTCAACGCGCGGTGAGCGAGGCCCTGCAGAGCTCGCCGCGGAGCTGGGCCGAGGCCTTTGCGAGTCAGCATCGGGCCGTGGCGTCGGCGTTCGGGATCAGCGATCCCGAGCGCCTCCTGCTCACGCCGGGCTGCACGGCGGCGCTGAACGTGGGCATCGAGGATCATCCGTGGCAACCAGGTGACCGCATCGTGACCAGCGGCTGGGAGCACCACGCGTTGCTTCGGCCCGTCCTCGGCCTCGCCGCCCGCGGTGTCGAGCACGTCGTGGTGGGTCCCGACGGCCGCGCGCCCCTCGACCTCGCGCAGCTCGAGCGCGTGCTCGGTGGCGGCCGGGTCCGGATGGTCGCAATGTCTGCGGCCGCCAACGTCACCGGCGCGGTCTTGCCGGTCGACGAGCTCACGCGCCTCGCCCACGCGCACGGCGCGATGGTCCTGCTCGACGTGGCCCAGCTCGCCGGCTGGGTCGATCTCGACGTCGCCGAGCTCGACGTCGATCTGCTCGCGTTCGCCGGCCACAAGGGCCTCCAGGCCCCGTGGGGCGTGGGTGGCCTCTACGTCGCGCCTCGGGTCGAGATGAGCTCGCCGCGGCGCGGCTCGGAGCCGGCGCCGACGCCCGGCTACTGCGACACGGGCTCGGTCGATCGGCTGGCCCTCGCGGGCCTGGTCGCCGGGCTCGCGTGGCTCGACGCGCCCGAGCAGCGCGAGCGTCTCGCCCGAGCCCGGGCCGCGCTCGCGCAGCTCACCGATCGTCTGGAGGAGCTCGCGGGCGTCACCTTGCACGGCCCGCGCGCGCCGAGCTCGCGGATGCCGACCCTGGCCCTGACCGTCGAGGGTTGGTCCGCGAGTGGGCTCGCGAGCGCGCTCGCTGCCCGCGGCGTGATCGTCTCGGGCGGTCGACAGTGCGCGCCCCTCGCCCACGAGACCCTCGGGACCGCGGCCGAGGGCGTGGTCCGACTCAGCGTCGGCCCGCGGGCGCCCGTCGATCTCAGCGATCGCCTGCTCGAGACGCTGGGCAGCGTGCTCGAAGGAGCGCGGCAGGGCCCCGAGTAGGGCTCAGGTCCAAAAGCCAAGCACCCGCTGGACCGTCCACGCGAACGCGAGCCCGCCCATCGCCCAGATCGGCGCACGCCGGACCAGCTCCTCGGTCCTCGCGCTCGGCTTGACGATGAGCGCGAGCCGCCGAAGACCGGCGAAGCTCAGCAACAACACCGCGATCACCCCGAGCTGCCCGGCCTCGACGCCCAAGTTGAAGGCCAGCAGCGCCCTCGGGATCTGGTCTTGGGGCAGCCCGATCTCCCCGAGGGCCCCGGCGAAGCCGAAGCCATGCAGGAGCCCAAAGCCAAACGCGACCAGCCACGGGTAGCGCCAGGTCAAGGTGTCGCGCTGCTGCTCGTCGTCGTGCCCGAGCGCGAGCTCGCGGGCGAGCAGCAGGATCGACACGGCGATCCCAGCCTCGACCGGCGGCCCGGGCAGCGTGACGAGCTCGAGCGCGGCGCTGGCCAGGGTCAGGCTGTGCGCGAGGGTGAACGCGGTGATCGTCCACAGCAGGGTCTTGCGATCGCCGACCAGCAACACGAGCCCGAGCACGAACAGGAGGTGATCGATGCCGAGGAGGATGTGCTCGACGCCCAGGCCGAGGTAGTCGACGAACACCGAGCCCGCGCGGGTCGCCGCGCCGTCGAGGGTCACGCTGGCCTCGTCGGGGCCGAGGACCGCGCTCAGCTCGGTGCCGTCGGCGTAGCGGAGGTCGACGACGACGTCGATCGGGTGGCGGTCGAGGCCGTCGACGCCGAGCGTCCCGACCAGGCCCCGCTCGCCGCAGTCGAGCTGCCAGGTGACCGCGCCCCGGGCCTCGAGCGCGCAGTGCTCGGGCACGATCGGGCGCAGCTCGCCGTCGGGGATCGGCCCGGCGCTGCTGAGCTCGGGGGTCAGCAAGACCAGCTCGTAGCGGTGCGCGGCCTCGTCAAGCGGCTCGACACGCAGCAAGCCCGAGCGAAACTCGTGGGCCGAGGCCGGGGCCGCGACGAGCAGCGCCAGCACGGCGAGCAGCAGCGCAAACGCGGCGCGGCCCGGGCTCATCGAGGCTCCTCGATCACGACCTCGTAGCGATCGCGCAGCTCGTCCATGGCCTCGACCCCCGCGGTGTCTTCGAGCAAAAACTGCATCTTCTGGGTCAGACGCCGACGGATGATCGGATCACTGCGGTCGAGCCCCCGCGCTCGCGCCTCGCGGTAGAGCATCTCGTCGTCGGCCCAGGCCCGCAGCGAGGCGTCGAGCTCGGCCTCGGTCGGCGCGCGACCGAGCGAGCGGGTCAGGTCGGCCTCGAGCCGGGCGAGGGTGTCGTCGCTGACGACGATCGTCGCGCGCGGCTCGGCGAGCCCGACGAGCCGAGCCCCGCCCAGCAGCGCGAGCCCGATCGCGGCGAACTGGATCAGCGGCTCGCGATACCAGGTCCGACGAGCGCGGCGCTGCCCGGCGTCAGTCATGCGTCACCCGCCCGAGCGCAGCGCCTTGGGCCGCGCCTTGCTCGAGCCCGACTCGACCGGCTTCGACAGCACGATGTCGCGCCCGGCCCGGTGGCCCTCGCTGTAGGCCTCGTTGCGCCGGGCGCCGCCGCGACGCACGGTCTGGACCCGCGGGTAGCGGCGACGAAAGTACGCGCCGAGCTCGGCCCCGGGCACCCAGATCAAGCCCTGCTCCTGAAACTGCACGCTCTGGGCCGCGAGCTTGGCCGCGAAGCCCTTCATCACGCCGGCCAAGAAAGCCTGGCGATCGCGGTTGGAGCTGCGCCCGGTCTCGCGCTTGTACTCGGACCACAGCCGGGCCGCGGTCGCGGTCAAGAAGGCGTGGACGTGCTCGGCCATGATCAGGTTGGCCTCGAGCCCGCAGATCTCGAACACGCTGCCGCGCTTGCCCTCGAGCGGGCGGTAGACCGGGATCCACAGGCCCTCGACGAAGAAGTAGGTGGTCAGGATCACGGCGAGCCGACGGTCGTGCTCGAAGATCCTGCCCGAGGGCCGCCCGAGGTGGCGGTAGCCGTAGCGGCGGCCCTCGGGCTCTCGAGTCTCGGACTGGTCAACCTCGATGTTGAACTTGAGCATCAGCCGCCGCGCCGCCGTGGCCGCGGCCTCGGCCTCGTGTTGGTTGGGGCTCTGGGCGAGCGCGAGCAGCTTGCGGATCCGGGCGACCGTGCGCGTGGCCGGGTCGTCGTCGGGCTCGCCCGCGACCGGGCTCGCCGTCGCCCGGCCGTCGATCCCGAGCCGCTCGCAGACGCTGCGAAAGGCGGGCCCGTGGGCGGTCTCCTCGACCGCGAGGCACTCGTCGACGAACTGGTGGGCGACCTCGTGCTTGAGGACCTCGACGACCTCGGCCCAGGGACGCTCGAGCACGAGCGTGCGCGAGACCTCGAGGCTGCGCAGCTCGCCGTGCCACTGGCCGAGGCGCTGGCGGGTGTCCGAGAGGCGCAAGACCGGCTGGCGCAGCGCCTCTTTGAAGTAGGTGTAGTTGATCGCGTTCCACTCGTAGAGCAGGCGCTTGGCCAGCTTGGCCTCGAGCTCGACGCTCAGGCGCGCGGCCGTCTCGCCTCCGTTGCGGGCGCTCATCCGCCGCAGCCTACTACGGATCGGCGGGCCCGCCTCGGGCTCCTCGCCGTCCTCGCCGATCGAGCCACGGCGACGAGCCCGAGGCGCGCGAGTGCCGTCCGCGCTCAGGGGGCCAGCTTGACGATGAAGCCGTCGCTCCCGCCGTTGAAGGAGACCACGCCCGAGACCCCGAAGTCGATCGAGCTGGCGAAGGAGCGTCCGGCGAGGATCTTGTGGCCCGTCGCGGTCACCGCGATGTCGAGGGCCATGTCGGTGCCGATGCCCCCGTAGCGATTGCTGGCGATCAGCGAGCCGTCGGCGCTCAGCTTGGCGAAGAACACGTCGGGCTTCTCGCTCGCCGACGACACGTCGGCGCCGCCGAAGTTGGCCACGCCCATCAGCGAGCCCCCGAGGTAGATGTCACCGTTGGCACCGAGGGCGAGGGTCAGCCAGGTGTTGATCTCGAAGGTGCTCGTGAACTGGTCGGTCGAGTCGCCGTAGGCGGCGCTCCACACGTGGCCGCCGTCGGGGTCGAGGGTTGCGAGGAAGATGTCCCGCTCGCCAGCGCTGACCAGGTCGGGGCCGCCGAAGCTCATGGTCTCGGACATGTAGCCCGTCAGCACGATGTTGTTGGTGACCGGCTGGACCTCGAGGTCGTGGACGCCGTCGTCTCCGGACCCGCCGAAGCTCTCGCTCCACAGCAGCGCCCCGTTCGGCTCGAGCTTGGCGACGTAGATGTCCATGCCGCCCGCGCTGTTGAGGGTGCCGCCGAGCTCGATCGACTCCTGGAAGCGGCCCGCGATGACCACGTTGCCGGCCTGATCGGCGCCGATGCCAAAGCCGTAGTCATCCCCGGCCCCGCCGATCTGGCGCGAGAAGATGTGCGCCCCCGTGTCACCGTCGAGCTTGATCACGACCGCGTCGCGGAGGCCCGCGCTGCTGAACAAGCCCGCGCCGTAGTCAACGCTGCCCGCGAAGCTGCCGGTGATCAGCAGGTCGCCCTGGCCGTCGACGGCCATCCGCTCGGCGCGATCGGGGTCGAGGTCACCGAAGCGCCGGCTCCAGATGTGCTGACCGCTGGGGTTGAACTTGGCGATCACGAGGTCGCCCTGGCCCTCGCCGTGGAGCTTGCCCCCGCCGAAGTCGACGTTGCCGAAGATCCGGGCCAGGAAATAGAAATTGTCCGCGGCGTCGACGACGACCTTGGACGCGTATTGATTGCTGGTGTCGCCGAAGTGCTTGCTCCAAATGGGGTTGCCGTAGAGGTCGTGCTTCGCGATCACGAGGTCGTGCTTCACCCCGTCGGCCGCGAGGGGCTCGGCGCCGAAGCTGACGACGCCCTCGAAGTCTCCGACGCTGTAGATGTTGCCGGCCGAGTCCACGGCCACGCTGCGCATGCCCTGGGACATCGGGTCGCCGAAGCTCCGGCTCCACAGCTCGGTGCAGGCCGGCGTGTTGCCGTCGCAGTTCTCGTCGATATCGGCCGTGAGGCAGTCCTCGCCCCGCGGGGTGACCTCGCCCTCGCACGCCCCCCAGCTGGTCCCATCGGCCGCGCAGGTCCGCATCCCGCCCACGCAGATCCCGACGTCCACGGTCTCGGGCGGGCCGCTGTAGCAGTCCTCGACCGCCCCGGCCTCGCACACGGTCTCCTGACCGCCCGTGTCCATCCCGGTCTCGGACCCCTCGCCGCCACCGCCGCCGCCACCTGGGGGCAGCAGCCCGGAGATCCAGTCACGCATGCACGCGAGCTCGTCTTCGGTCAGCGGATCCCCATTGACTGGCATCGGCGCGCCGCAGCTCGGCGCCCCCGCGACCTTCTCGTAGAGCAAGCTCTGCTCCGGGACCGCAGGATTGGCGAGGACCCCGACGCAGCTCATTCCTGGCATGCTCGAGACCCGATCCTCGACACCCGGCGTCGTCAGATCCAAGCCCGCGGCGGTCGACTCGCCGGCCCCGTGACAGGTCGACCCGCCGCAGCGGTCCGCGAACAACTGCGGGATGTCGCACTCGAGCGCGACCACGTCGTCGGGCTCGTCTCGAGCTTCGCAACCGAAGCTCAATAGCAGCGCGGCCGAACAGGAGATCATGTAGTGGTGATAGGATGGTTGAGGGAGACGCGTGTCCATTGCCAACTCCGCCCCTTACAGTGTCACACAAATCCTCATTTTCTACATTTTGATCAACTGTACACAATTCCAAGCGCGCCGCATCTGTTGCCGGCGTTTGGAAGCTTGCCCGGCGGCGCACGGGCGATTAGCTTGGCACTGTAGCGAGGTTTATATGCGTATCAACGCGCACATCCTATTCGGTCTTATGGCCCTACCCGCCGCGGCGCTCGCCGCATGCGAGGCGGAGCCCGCGACCGATATTCGCCCGCCGTCTTGCGCGGGCTCGACCCAACCAGGCCCGACGCCAATTCGTCGGCTGACGCGCGTCGAATACAACAACACCGTATATCAGCTATTGGGCGACTCTAGCTATCCGGCCAACGCCTTCCCGCCCGACGAGGAGGCCGCCGGTTTCGACAACCAGGCCGCCGCGCTCGTCGTCAGCCCGCTGCTCGCGGAGCACTACATGGGCGCCGCCGAGGAGCTCGCGGCGACCCACACGCCGGCACTCATCGCCCAGCTGCCAAATTGCGCGGGCGGGGGCGCCAACTCCGACAGCTGCAGCGGCGACGCCGACGCCTTCATCCGCAGCTTCGGCAAGCGGGCCTATCGACGGCCGCTGACCGAGGCCGAGGTCGACGGCCACCTCGCGCTCTTCGAACAAGGGGCGACCCTCGGCGAGACCGACTACGCCCCCGAGGTCGGGGTCGAGATGGTGATCCAGGCGATGCTGCAATCGCCACACTTCCTGTACCGCGTCGAATTCGGCATGCCCAACCCCGACGGCAACGAGGTCGTCCCGCTGACCTCCTACGAGGTCGCCTCGCGCCTGTCCTATCTGCTGTGGAACACGATGCCCGACGCGACCCTGTTCGCGGCCGCCGACGCCGACGAGCTCCGGACAAAGGCGCAGATCGAGCAGCAGGCCCGGCGGATGATGGACACCCCGCGCGCCCGCGAGGCCGTCAAGAACTTCCACCGGCAATGGCTGCAGTTGGGCAAGATCGAGCCCCTGATCTCGGCCAATGGCAAGAACCCCGAGATCTACCCTGACTTCAACAACGGGCTCTTGCCGCTGTGGCGCAAGGAGACCGAGGCGTTCATCGACTACGCGGTGTTCGAGGAGGACGCCAGCGTCGAGACCCTGTTCACGGCCGACTACACCATGATGAATCAGGCCCTGGCCGAGTTCTACGGGGTCGAGGGTCCGAGCGGGTCGGAGTTCGTCCGCGTCAACCGTGACCCGAGCAAATTTGCCGGCTTCTTGACCCACGCGGGCCTGCTCGCGCTCTACTCCAAGCCGGATCGCTCATCGCCGATCCATCGCGGCAAGTTCGTGCGCGAGACCCTCTTGTGTCAGGCCCCGCCGCCGCCGCCGGACATCGTGCCCGAGCCGCCCTCGGTCGACGAGAGCCAGACCACGCGCGAGCAGTTCGCCCAGCACTCGGCCGACCCGCTGTGCGAGGGCTGCCATCGGCTCATGGACCCGATCGGCCTCGGCTTCGAGCACTTCGACGGGATCGGCCGCTACCGCGAGACCGAGTGGGGCCTCGAGATCGACGCCAGCGGTGAGCTGGTCGAGACCCTCGACATCAACGGACCCTACGACGGCGTCGTCGAGCTCGCGACCTTGCTCGGGCGCAGCGAGCAGGTCAAGAACTGCGTCGCAACCCAGTGGTTTCGCTTCGGCTACGGCCGCGTCGAGACCGAGGACGACGCCTGCTCGATCGACGAGATCAACGAGGCCTTCGCCGCGGCCGACTACGACATCAAGGAGCTGATCATCTCCCTGACCCAGACCGACGCGTTCCGCTACCGCCGAGCCGTCAGCGCCGAGGAGGCGTCATGAGCCAGCACAAGCGTCATCATCTCAGCCGTCGGACGATCCTGCGGGGTCTGGGCGGCGTCGCGATCTCTTTGCCCCTGCTCAACGCGATGCGCGGCCGCCGGGCTCGCGCGGGCGAGGGCGACCCGCCCAAGCGCCTGCTGATCATGTACACGCCCAACGGCACGATCGCGAAGAATTTCTGGCCGACGGGGTCCGAGACCGACTTCTCGCTCTCGCCGATCCTCGCCCCGCTCGAGGCTCACAAGCAAGACCTGCTCGTGCTCGGTGGCATCGACATGCTCTCGTCGCTCAGCGGGCCCGGCGACGCCCACCAAAAGGGCACGGGCCAGTGCCTGACGGCGACCGAATTGCTCGAGGGCGACTTCCCCGGCGACGCGGGCCTCTCGGCCGGCTGGGCCGGCGGCATCTCCCTCGACCAGGAGGTCGCCAACCACGTCGGCCAGGCCACGCCCTTCGCCTCGCTCGAGCTCGGCGTCGCCGTCCAGGGCTCGGACGTCGGCTCGCGCATCAACTACCGCTCCGCGGGCCAGCCCCTGCCCCCGGAGAACAGCCCCTACGCCGCCTACGAGCGCCTGTTCGGCGACGCGATCGCCGATCCGATGGCGGTCGAGCGCCGCGCGGCTCGCCAGCGCGCGGTCCTCGACTCGGTCGCCGACGAACATCGCGCGCTGCGTGACCGGCTCGGGGTCGAGGACCGCGAGAAGCTCCACAACCACCTGATTGCGATCGAGGACATCCGCACGCGCCTCGACCAGGGCGTGATCAAGTTCGACGGCGCGTGCCAGCCGCTGGAGCAGGGCGCGTACATCGACCCCGAGGTCGTCGCCAACATGCCGGTCATCGGCGCGCTCCAGATGGACCTCATGGCCATGGCCTTCGCCTGCGACATCACCCGGGTCGGCACGATCATGTGGACCCGCTCGGCCGCGAACCACGTGTTCTCGTTCGTGGATCCGATGATCGTCGAGGGCCACCACTCGCTCGCGCACAAGGGCGATCAAGACACGGTCAAGATCGCCCAAAACACCCTCGTCAGCGCCTGGTACGCCGAGCAGCTGGCCTATCTCATCACCCGGCTCAAGGCGATCCCCGAGGGCGACGGCACGGTGTTCGACAACACCGTGATCCTGTGGACCAACGAGCAGGCCAAGGGCAACAACCACTCGCGTCATGACATGCCCTACCTGCTCGCGGGCAGCGCTGGCGGCTACTTCAAGACCGGCCGCTACATCACCCAAGACGGCGATGTCGGCCACAACAAGCTCATGGTCTCGCTGCTCAACGCGATGGGCATCGAGACCGAGACCTTCGGCAACCCAGAGTTCGGTACGGGCCCGCTGCCCGGGCTGGTATGACATGAACACCACTCCAAGCTCCTCCTCCTCCTCCTCCTCCTCTTCCACCTCCAGCGCTCGCGCTCGATGGTCACGGCTCGCGCTCTTCGTCCTGCCCTCGCTCAGCCTCGCGTGCGGCCAGGAGCCGCCGCCGGGATCCGAGTTCGGTGACACCGACGAGGGCGTCGGCGTTCTCGACGGCGAGGACAGCCTCGACGGAGGCGAGGCCGAGACCGACGACACCGAGGGCGACGAGGGCCCGTCCGACCCCGACGGCAGCCTCTACCCCCTCGTCGACGGCGCCAGTTGGGTCTACATCGCGAGCAACGACAAGGGCCAGGTCCTCGGCATGGAGGTCGTCGACGCGACCGAGGTCGAGTGGGACGGCGAGCCAGCCTGGGTCCTGACCGACAACCCCAACGACAAGGGTGAGTGGACAAAGAGCGTCATCGCCCGCGACGGCGACATCACCGCCCGGGTCCACAAAGAGATCATGACCCAAGGCGGCCCGATCGAGATCGTCGACTACGATCCGGGCTTCGTCCGCGCCGACGACGGCTGGGAGACCCCCGGGCACATGGAGGAGTTCCTCTACGAGCGGACCGAGACCGACGGCGCGGGGCTGAACCCCCAGGTCGAGCCTCGGGGCCACCGCTACACGGTCCTGGCCGTCGACGAGACCGTCACGGTCGGGGCCGGGACCTTCAGCTGCGTCAAGGTCGAGCGGGTCCGGACCGTCGGCACCAAGGCCGGCGAGCGGGTCTTGTCGTGGTACGCGCCGGGGATCGGAAAGGTCCGCGAGGAGCGACCGGCCGAGGGCCGGACCGAGGAGCTCGCCAGCGTGTCGATCCCCAACGGCGAGAGCTATCCTTGACGCCTCGAAGGCTCGAGGCCTCGAGGCCCATGCTCGAACGCCCTACAAGCTCAGCTGTAGGGCGTTCGGACGTTTGGCTGGCGGCGAGCTATCCCCTCATTGCCCTCACTGGGGGATGAGGCTTTCGCAGCCGAACTTGACGTTGAGCGTGCCCTCGGCATAGCTCTGGGCCTTGTTGCAGGTCTGCGGGCACAGATAGATCGCGATCGGATCGTTCGGGTTGTTGTAGTACCAACCCTCGGGCGAGTTCATGCAGTCGAGCTCGTCGCTGACCTTCGGGATCACCTCGGCGCCGTTGTTTCCGTCGGTGAGCTCGACGTTGACGAGCTCCGGATCGAGGATCATGCCCATCGGCGGCTCGGGGATGTCGAACTTGCACGACAAGGGCGTGCCCTGGATGACGGCGTCGGCGAGCTCGTCGAACACCGGCTGGAAGTCCTGGGCGCAGAGGTCGCCGAGGACTCCGCCCTTTTGATTGATGAGGTCCATGTAGTTCTGCCCGATCCCCGCGGCCTGCAGGCAGTCCCAGGGGCAGACGATCGCGTGAAACACGTAGTCTTCGTAGGCGGGGTCGAGGGCCTTGAACTGGGTGTCAAAGGCGTTCGCGGTGAGGCCCGACTCGTCGTCGGTGACGACCACGATGTGCTTGATCGAGTCCTCGCGAATCGAGGGTTCCCACTGCTCGTGGGTCTGGATGATCGTGATGAGCGCGTCGTGGCTGCCGACGAGGTCGTTGACGTGACGGTAGACCGGCAGATCCTCGTCGTCGTTGGGGCAGCCGCCGCCACCGAGGGGGGGATCGATGCAGATCCCGTTGCCGTTGTTGGGATACGAGGAGATCAAGACGACGTGGTAGTCGATCCCGCTCATCTCGATCTGGCTCGAGAAGCCGTTCATCTCGGCCTGCACGAAGCCCGCCTCAGCGGTCATGCTGCCCGAGTTGTCGACGATGAAGATGATGTCGACAGGCACGGCGACGATGTCGGCGGCCTCGGAGACCTCGGGGCACTCCGCGTCGCCGTCTCCGTCGCCGTCGCCGTCGCCGTCGCCGTCGCCGTCCGGGTCTCCGTCGCCGTCCGCGTCGCCGTCGCCGTCCGCGTCGCCGTCGCCGTCCGCGTCGCCGTCGCCGTCCCCGTCCCCATCCCCGTCGCCATCTCCGTCGCCGTCCCCGTCTCCGTCGCCGTCGCCATCCCCGTCGCCATCCGAAGGCGCGGCCTCGTCGCTCGCTCCCGTTTCGCCATCCGCGCCGAGACTCCCATTCGAGTATCGGCTCTCGCCCGTGTCATTCGGGTCATTGTCGCCGCACCCTCCGCTGGCGGTGAGTGCTAAGGCTAGAACGGCAGCGTTGCGTTTCATATGGTTGCTTTCGATGCCCTGGCGATTGAGGGCCTGCGGGGAGGGCGATCCACAGCAACCCTCCGACCGGCGAGATGCCGATCGGACTCAGAACATTTCAGGATACAATTGGCACTGCGATGCAGCGCTCGCGTGGCCGCCTCGACCACGAATTGTCTACTTTCAAGCTAGAATACGAGCCGGCACTGCACGAGCTTTATCGGGCCGCGCGGGTCCGATTAAATCACCACGGGGCACCCGAGAGCGTCGCAAAGCGTGCGGCTAGGTCAGTCCCGAGCTCGGGCACGAAACAGGCCCAGCTCGATGTGCGTGCGGTCGCCGAGCCCCTCGCCGAGGTTCTCGTCGTAGGGCTCCGACTCGAAGCGGGTCGCGGCGACCTCCTCGAGCTCGACGAAGCCCTCGATCGCGTCACACGCCGCGGCCTTGGGCTCCTCGACGGGCTTGGCCCCGACGCAGGGCAGGCCCTCGTACCAGTACAGGCACTCGGGCGGATCCTCGAGCAGCGCGCGGACGTTCTCGGGCAGCTCGGGCTCGCCGGCCTCGGCGCGCGGGATCTCGACGACCCGCCAGCGCTCGCGCGGGACCCCGTTCTCGACCCAGCTCCCGACCCGACGAAAGCGCATGTCCGCGCCGTCGCCGGTGTACTCGATGACCGTGCACTGCGCGGGGATCCGCTCGCGCTGGGCGTGGACGAAGAGCCACTCCTGCGCGTCGTTGAAGCCGACGTAGCGGACCCCGTGCAGGTGGATCAGCGGCGAGGCGAGCACGTAGGCGAGCCCGACCCCGCGGACGAGGTCGTAGCGACGCCCGGCCAGCCACGGCCTGCGCTCGCGCTCGGCCGCGAGCCAGCGCAAGCTCGCGTCGGCCCCACACGCGACCAGGAGCATGTAGGGCACGATCAGGTGCAGGTGGTAGCGGGCCTGCATGTAGATGGAGCTCGGGATGACGTAGGCGTGGGCGACGAGGAACCCGAGCAGCCAGGTGACGAGGAACCAAAACAGCGGACGCCGGCCGCGTCGCCACAGATCCACGGCCCCGAGCACGGCCAAGAGCGTGAGCCCCGGCGGCGTGAAGATCGGGTTGATCAGCTCGTTGAGCCGGGGGCTGAAGATGACCCTGAGCGCGGAGCTCAAGGTGCTGAGGCTCATGCCCTCGCTGACCTGGGCGCCAAAATGCTCGAGCAGGTTCGGGACCCCGATCCCGAAGGTCACCGCGCTGATGACCCCAAACGCGACCACGACCCGGACGCGGTCGGCCTTGGGCTTGTCGGTGTGCAGCCCGCCGTTGACGAAGGCCGTCGCCAGCAGCAGCGGGTAGTACATCATGTTGAGCGGGCGGACGTCGTACATCAGGGCCAGCGGAGCCCCGAGCAGCGCCAGCGCGATCCAGCCGCCGAGCTGGGAGCGCTCGCGGGTCGCCGCGTGGATCAGCGCGAACACGGTCGAGCTGACCGTGATCGAGGGGATGAAGGCCGCGTCGCTGTGAGAGAAGCGCAGGTGCAGCGGCAAGATCGCGACGACGAGCGCGGCGATCAGCGCCGCGCGGCAGTCGTCGAGGAGGTAGCGGGCGTGGACGTAGACCGCGAGCGGGGCCAGGAGCGAGAACAGCAAGGTGCTGTCGAGGATCGCGTCGCTCAGCCAGACCGGGTCCGGGTGGAGCGCGGCCAGGCCCGGCCCGTGGAAGATCTTGCCGGCCGAGATCAGCAGCCGGGTGTAGGGCCACGGCGCCAGCGCGACCTCGGGCGAGAGCGTGAGCCGTAGCCCCCCGGCCAGGATCACGACGCCGAGCAGCGACCACTTCATCCAGGTCTGCGCGCCGCGGAGCTTGTGGGCGACGAGGACCAGGAGCGTGAGCGTGAGCCCGACCAAGAACACGACGCCGTCCCGAGCCCAGATCCCGAGGGTCTTGACCAGCTTCTTGCGATCCCAGGCCAGGTCGTAGGGGTGCTCGCGCGGCTCGCCGGCGTAGACCACGTCGGTCGACCAAAACGAGCCGTCGTCGTTGCGCTCGATCGCCGCGACCAGGGCCTCGACCGCCGCCGCGCTGCCCGGCGGCTGCTCGACGACCTTCAGCGCGAAGCCGTCGAGGGCGCGGGCGTCGGGGGGCGCGTAGTCGAGGTGATCGAGGCTCAGCTGGGCGTAGCTTTGGTCGGGGCCCGAGATCCACACGTTGATCGTGCTGACGTCGAGCGAGAAGGAGTGCAGCGCCCAGCCCGGCGCGAGCTCCTCGCCGACGGCGTAGGGTTGAAACAGCGCGGTGATCTCGGCCTCGCGCCCGGGGACGATGACCGGGCGGAGGTCGGTCGGCTCGGCCGCCGGCGCGGCCGCGCTGAAGCGGGGCAGCAGCAGGGTCAGGAGCAAGAAGGCCAGGGCGAGGAACCCAGGCGGCAGCGCGCAGCGGCCATGTGCGCGCCGCAGCGGCCGCGTCCGGGGTCGTGCACGAGAGAGCACGGGGCGAGAATATCCTCCAATGCTATGAACCCAAGCGTGGCGCCGTCGCGAGCGACAACCGGGCCGCCGAGCGGGCCGACCCTCGGCCGTCGGATCGCGGCCTCGCTGGCCCTGCTGGTCGTGATCGCGGGGCTGCTCAGCGCCGGCATCCTCGCGCTCCACGTCCGCGTGACCGCCGCGCTCGAGACGACCCGCGCCGATGGCCTCGCCGCCCAGGAGGCCCTCGGGCTCGCGCTCGCGGTCCGCGAGCACTACCTCCACGAGACCCACACCGTCATCCAGGGCGACCGCGCGCAGGTCCCTCACCACCACGACTGGATCGCCGACATCGAGCACCGCGTCAGCGAGCTGCTCCCGCGGGTGCCCGAGTCCGAGCGCGAAACTCTAATCGAGCTGCGCGAGACCAGCCGGGCGATCGACGAGGAGTATCGCAAGCGCCTGGTCCCGGCCGCGCTCGCCGGCGACCGCGAGACCATCCGCGCCCATCAGCGCAGCTCCGCGCAGCTGCTGCGGACCGCGACCGCCGCCGCCGACGCGATCGTCGAGGCCCTCGATCGTCGCGCCGAGCAGACCGGGCGCGAGGCCCTGGAGCTGTCGCGCCTGGCGATCGTCGTCGGGATCGTCGGCGTCGTCCTGCTCGGGGTCACCGCGGTCGTCATCACCGTGCAGCTGCGCAAGGCCGTGCTCGCCCCGCTCGCGCGCCTGACCGCCGCCGCCCGCCGCTTCGGCGCGGGCGAGTTCGACTTTCGCGTCGGTGACGACGCCCTCGACACGACCGAGCTAGCGACCCTCGGCGGCGCCCTCGACCGGATGGCCGTCGAGCTCGAGGCCCGCGAGGCCGAGCTGTTGCGGACCGAGCGTGTCGCCGCGATCGGCCAGCTGACCGCGGGCATCGCCCACGAGATCAACAACCCGATCGGGGTCATCCGCGGCTACCTCAAGACCATGCTCCCGACCGTCGAGCCGTCCGAGCTGCGCGAGGAGCTCGAGATCCTCGACGAGGAGGCCGCGGCCTGCCAGCGGATCGTCGAGGATCTGCTCAGCTACGCCCGCGAGCCGGCGCTGGAGCTCGAGCCCGTGCAGATCGACGAGCTCGTCGAAGACGCGGTCCGGCGCTTTTGCTCGACCTACGAGCTCGGCGGGCGGGCGCCGTCGACCGAGGTCGAGCCGGGGGCCCTCGAGCTCGACCCCGTGCGCATCCATCAGGTCCTGGCCAACTTGCTGCGCAACGCCGCCGACGCCAGCGAGGACGCGACCACGGTCGAGCTGCGCGGGCGCCCCCAGGGGTCGAGCTACGTGCTCGAGGTCCGCGACCGCGGCCCGGGCATCGCCCCCGACAAGCGCGAGCGGGTGTTCGAGCCCTTCTTCTCCGAGCGCCGCGGCGGCAGCGGGCTCGGCCTCGCGGTCAGCCGTGGGATCATCGAGGCCCACGGCGGCCGGATCTACGCCGCCGCGCCCGACGAGCCCGACGAGCCCGGCGCCCGCGTCGTCATCGAGCTCCCGCTGCCCCCCAAACGAAGCGAGCCAGGCCCACGATGAGCACCCTGCCCCGCGTCTTGGTCGTCGACGACCGGCCCAACATGCTGCGCCTGGTCCAGAAGATCCTCCGCGCCGACGCCCACGTCCTGACCGCCAACGACGGCGCCGCCGCGATCAACCTGCTCGAGCGCGAGGCCGTCGCGGTCGTGCTGTGTGACCTCGAGATGCGCGAGGTCGGCGGCCTCGCGGTGCTCGAGGCCTGCAAGCGGACCCAGCCCGGCGCGGTGTTCGTGCTGATGACCGCCTACGCCACGGTCGCGACCGCGATCCAGGCCATGCGCATGGGCGCCTACGACTACCTGTCCAAGCCCTTCGACCCCGAGGATCTGCGCGCCGTGATCCTCCGCGCCCTCGGCCGCGCCGCGAGCCACACCGCCGCCGCCGAAGCCGAGACCGACACCTTGTTGCCGGGCGTCTACGGTCGCGCCCCGGTCATGGCCGAGCTCGCCCAGCTCGTCGGGCGCGTGGCCCCGAGCGACGCGACCGCGCTGGTCCTCGGCGAGACCGGGACCGGCAAGGAGCGGATCGCCCGGGCCCTCCACGCGCTCTCGGCCCGGTCCGAGCGCCGCTTCGTCGCGGTCAATTGCGCCGCGATCCCCTCGGAGCTGCTCGAGAGCGAGCTGTTCGGCCACGTCCGCGGGGCCTTCTCCGGGGCGACCCGCGACCGCCCCGGGCTGTTCGAGGACGCCGACGGCGGCAGCGTGTTCCTCGACGAGATCGGCGACATGCAGGCCAGCTTGCAGGCCAAGCTGACCCGGGTGCTCGAGCAGCGCTGCATTCGTCGGCTCGGCGAGACCCGCGAGCGCGACATCGACGTCCGGCTGATCGCCGCGACCCACCGCGACATCGAGCGCATGGTCGCGGGCGGGACCTTCCGCGAAGATCTGTGGTACCGGCTCAACGTCGCCGTGCTCCGCCTCGCCCCCCTGCGCGAGCGCGGCGGCGACGTCGAGCTGCTCGCGCGGCGCTTTTTGGCCGAGGAGGCCGACAAGCGCGCCGAGGTCCCCCGCGGGTTCAGCCCCGCGGCCCTCGATCTGCTCCGCGCCTACCCCTGGCCCGGCAACGTCCGCCAGCTCAAGGCCGCCGTCGAGCGAGCCGCGATCCTCGCGACCGGAGCCGTGATCGACGTCGACGACCTGCCGCCCGAGCTGCGCAGTCACCCGGTCTTCGATCCGGACCTCGGCGAGGACGCCGTGCTGAGCACCCTGACCTGGCAGCAGACGACCGACCGAGCCCGCGACCACATCGCGCCCCGCTACCTCCAGGCCGTGCTGACGGCCGCCCAGGGCAACGTCGCGGCCGCCGCGACACGGGCCGGGATCGAGCGCGAGAGCTTTTACCGGCTGCTGCGAAAGTACGGCGTCCGGGCCGAGGACTTTCGCTAGCGCGAGCAAAGTCTTGTGTGGACCGGCCACACAGCGGGTGAGCGCTTGCGCAGTTTACGCGGCCTCCTCGGCCGTTCTACTCTGAGTCGATGGAAATCTCAGAGGACCGCCTGGAGCTGTGCAGAGTGTTCTTGGATGACTGCTACGCCGAGCATGATGATCGCTCAGACTTCCGCGGCCACGAGAACACCGTCCAAACCTACACACACCCAGTCAACCAGGCGACCTACAGCGTCATGTACTTCGCCAAGTCCGTGGCGACGTGGTGGGCGATACGGGACCTCGTCGAGCCTGTTGGGACACCATCTTCAACGCGAGTCGTCTCTGTCGGAGCGGGGCCCCAGTTTTGCCTCATGGGCTGGTTCTTCGATCAGCCTCCCATACCGGAGAGCAAGTTGTGGGCCCTCGATGCCCTCGACTGGTCGTGGGTCAGAAAGCTCTCGTCGCACGCGCGGCTGCTCGAGGACATCATCGGGCCCACAGAGCTCAAGACCTACTCGGGCTATCATTTCCCCGCCGACGCGCCACCGCAGTGCTCGGCAAGGCGCACACGGCCGGTCGAGGCCAGGTCGTTTCCCGAGGGGTCGACAGTCTTGCTGCCGATGGTCATGAACCACATCGTCGGGCTCATCGATCCGGTGGCGGACACAAGCTCTCTCGCGCGGTGGTTCGAAGACCTCCAGGCCAGGGTCGAGCGGGTCGTCCTGGTGGACATGAAGCACGAGCACTCAACAAAGGATTTCTGGCAGGTCGTCTCGAGCGTACTGGGATTGGCGGGCCGCCCGCCTGTCATCAGCTTTCAAGACTACGGCGGGAGCTTCGCGCCCTGCTACAGAGATCGCCTGCTCCCTGAAGGCCGGGGAGTCCAGGAGCGGCGACGGCGGACTGGCCTTCGGTGGAACAGCTTCACCCAAGTCACCGCCTGCTGGTTCGAAGCTGACTCTGGATGGCGCTGGCTGAGCCGCTGATCCGACCCAGACCACGGCCCCAGGTCAGGGTGGCGCGGTCTTGGGTAATGTGATCTAGTCATCCGTACAGCCATGACCCAGCCCGCCCTCTTCATCGAGCCACCAGCCGCCCCGGCAGAGCCCTCAACCCGTGGCTGGGAGCAGATCTCTGCGCCTGGGGCGCTCATCTGCATCAAGCGAAGCTTTCTGGGCCCGGTGGCCGCCACGAAGCTCCTGCGCCGGCTCATCGACGTTGTCCCGTGGCGCCAGGACAAGATCAAGATATTCGGGAAGGAGCACGACCTCCCGCGGCTGCAGCAGTGGTACGGCGACCCAGGCCAGGTCTACCTGTGGTCGGGAATCGAGATGAGGCCGCTCCCCTGGATCCCCGAGCTTCTCGAGGTCCGCGAGGCGGTCCAGCGAGCGACCAAGCGCGACTTCAACTCGGTCCTCCTGAACTACTACCGAGACGGCAACGACACAGTCAGCTGGCACGCCGACGACGAGCCCGGCCTCGGCCTGTCGCCCTTCATCGCCAGTCTGAGCGTGGGGGCCGAGCGGGACTTTCTCTTGCGTCGCACCGACGACAAGACCGAGAAGCGAAACATCAAGCTCACCCATGGCAGCCTGTTGGTGATGGGCGGAGAGACCCAAGGGAATTGGCAACACGCTATCCCGAGGCGCAAGCGGGTCACCGAGCCTCGAGTCAACCTCACCTTCCGTGAGTTCGAATAGCCAAAGCCGGGCTGGAGGCGGTGCTTCGTAGGTCACTTCTCGAAGCAGCGATTGCGGCACCTACTGGACGGCGTCGTGTTCGAGGGGGTCGACGCCCACATCGACCATGCGCGACTCGCACCTAGCGAAGAGCTCGCAGCCCGGGGTGCGGCTCAGCCCCCTGCATGACCCGGAACGGACTTCGGGCACGTGGAACTCGCTTCGACTATCATCCCGCTCGTGGTCGACGAGACGACCGAGGACAATCCCAGCGAGCCCACGGACAAGGCCGAGCTCGCCGTGCGCGAGGACGCCCCGCTGCCCCGGCTGCTCAAGCCGCGCGAGGTCTCGATGCGGGCCTTCGGCGCGGTCCTTGGCGCCGAGCTCTTCGCGCTGGTCGGCTGGTACCTGACCGGCTGGCCCTGGCTCTCCTTTGGGCTGCTGTTCGCGGGGCTGCTGGCCTGGACCTTCCGCCGCCGCGGCAACACCCACCGGGCGATCGCAGCCAACGAGCGCGCCCGCGAGCTGCTCGATCTCGGCCAGACCGACGAGGCCACGGCGCTGCTCGACCAGCTCCTGAGCGCGCGCCAAACCCCGGCCAACATTCGGCCCTTCGCGGCCTACTACCGGGCCCTGGTCTCGATCCGCCGCGGTGAGTTCGGCGACGCCCGGGCCAGGATCCGCGCGGTCGTCGAGTCGGGCTGGCTCGGCAACCGCCGGACCCTCCAGAGCCTGGCCCCGGCCGTCTACGCCTCGGCGATGCTGGCCTGCGTGCTCGACGGCGACACCCAGGCCGCCGACCGCTGGCGGGCCGAGGGCCACCGCTGCGCCGCCAACCTCAAGCGCCACTGGTTCGTCGCCGACGCCTTCATGGCCGCCCGCCGCAACCACTGGGACGAGCTCTTGCGCGCGCTCGAGACCAGCTGGGACGCGATCGAGGGCACGGTCTCGGGCGCCGGGATCCGCATGCTCCAGCTGCTCGAGGCCTACGCGCTCGCGCGCGTCGGCGAGCGCCAAGACAACTACCGCGGGCTCCACTCGGGCCGCGAGATCAACGCGCTGCTCCACGGCATCCGGCCGGGGCGCTTCGATCATCTCGCCCGGCGCTGGCCCGAGCTGCGCGAATTCATGCGCGCGCGCGGACTGCTCGCAACGCCCGAACAGGGCGACCCGTCGTGACCGGCGAAAATCACCACTGAGGCTCGCTTTACGTTAGGCTCGGCGCCTCGATGCTCGAGCCTCTGCCCTCATCCGCCGTGCCCCAGGCCGACCGTGTCGAGCGCGCGCTCGAGTACGCGGTCTTACTCCACTACCGCCAGTTCGCCCTCCGCGACCTCATCTATAGAGGCCGCGACGCGATGTACTACCGCTGCGCGGCCCAGATCCTCGGCCTCATCGACGCGGCGGGCCAACCCAGCGCCAGCGTCATCGAGTTCGTCGAGACCGGCGCCGATCCCCTCGAGCTCCTCCGCGGCGGCTTCGAGCGCAGCGCGATCGGCCAGGGCTGGGCGCGGTGGTCCAAGACCAGCCTCTGGGGCGTCGACCCGGCCTCGGCCGAGGCCTTCTTGGTCGACGCCACCGACCTCGCGCCCGCGACGACCGAGCGCCGGGCCAAGACCCTGCGGACCTGGCTCGAGCAGCTGGCGCCCGAGGACCGCGGCCCGAGCGTGGAGCAGCTGCGCGGCCAGCTCCTGGCCCGGCCGCTGTCGCGCTTTCACTTCTCGGCCCGGACCACCAACGTCTTTCGGCGCGAGGGCTTCGAGTACGTGCATCAGCCCGTCGCCCTAACCAGCGCCGGGCTGCTCGCGCTGCGCGCCTTCGGCCAGACCTCGCTGCGTGAGGTCGAGGGGCTCCTCGCCCAGGAGCCGCCGGGCGAGACCATCGACGAGCTCGCGGCCGCGCTCGAGCGCGCGGAGCTCACCTGGCCCGAGGGCTTCGACCTCGCCAACATCCGCGCGCCCGCGCCGACCCTCGAGGACCTCGAAGACCTCGAAGACCCCGGCTGGAACCAGCTCGCCGAGGTCCTGCCCGAGCACATCCTGGCCCAGGGGATCGAGCAGCTCGATCCGCCCACGCGGATGCTGACCTTCTGCCACCGCGAAGCGATCGAGACCGTCCGCGAGCTCGTCGCCCGGCCCGAGCAGGAGATCCGCGAGGCTCGCGGGGTCGGGCGCACGACCCTGGCCGGGACCCTCGAGCAGATCGTCGAGTTCGCGCGCCGCTACCCCACGCCCGCCCACCTCGACAGCGGCACCTCCGCCGACCCCGAGCAGAGCTTCGACCCCGACGCCTTCGCCACGGTCCTCGAGCTCTGGGAGGCTCGGCTCTCGCACCTCGACGAGCGCGACGCCCAGGTCGTCCTGCGCCGCAGCGGCGCCCTGCGTGACGCCGAGACCCTCGAGGCGATCAGCGCGACCCTCGGCGTCACCCGCGAGCGCGTCCGCCAGCTCGAGCGGCGCGGCCTCGTCCGGCTCCGCGCCGACCCGAGCTGGATGAGCCGGCTCCGCGCGGCCCTGGCCGAGGCCCGCGGCGACGCCACCTACCTGTGGCTCAGCGAGCTCGAAGACGACCCCTTCCTCCAGCCCCTCGTCGATCGCCCGGAGTTCGTCCGCTACCTGACCCGGCGCGTGCTGCCCGACGACTGGCAGGCCTACCGCTGGGACCGCGACGACCTCCTGCTCACCCGCGAGCGCGGGCGCGAGCCCGAGCTGGCCTACCAGGGCCTCGCCGGGGCCCTGCGCGACGCGAGCTGGCCGGCCCCCTACTCGGTCTTCCTCGAGCTCGTCGGCGAGCAGCTCCGCGACGACGAGTCGGACCTGCGCGGCCTGTTCATCCAGCGGGCCGAGGCCACCTTGGTCCTCGACGACGCCGATCACCCGACCGAGGTCCTCCACGTCGGCCAGTCGAGGAGCGGCCGGATCCTGGCCTACATGGCCACCCGCGACGGCCCCGTGAGCGTGCGCGAGCTGCAGCAGCTGTTCGGCCGCGGCGCGCTGCCCGACGCCTGCCTGATCGTCCGTCGCGGCCACGTCGCGCTGGCCCGGCACTTCCCCGAGTTCGACCTCTGGGAGCGGCGCCTCGTCCCCCTGGCCCGGCGGATCATGGAGCGCGAGGGCCCCGACCGTCAGTGGATGGCCCACGACCTGCTCGATCTGGCCGGCGAAGAGGTCCGGCTGCCCGACTGGATCACCCCCTGGCTGCTCACGAGCATGCTGCGGCGCTGTGGCGAGGTCGAGGATCTCGGCCGCCAGCGCTTCGCCCTCGAGGGCGGCTCGCCCCAGGCCCGGGTCCACCTCCTCGACGCCGCCGTCGAGATCCTCGAGCGCGCGGGCGGGCCGATCTCCGAGGCCCAGCTGCGCGAGCGCCTCAGCGAGCGCGTCGAGGTCCTCGACACAACCTTCAACTCCTTGCGGACCTCGCTCCCGGTGTTCCCGACCGGCGACGGCCGCCTCGGCCTCGCGGCCCGGGACCTCGTCGGTGGCCTCGACGCCATCCAGGCCGCCGGCGAGCACCTCGAGGTCGTGCTCCGCCAGCGAGGCCGCGGCCTGTCCTTCCATCAGGCCCTCGCCGAGCTCCACGCCCTCAGCCCCGAGCACGCCCAGTGGAGCCCCAAGATGGTCGCCGTCGTCGCCCGCGCGCGACCGACGATCATCGCCAACCGCTCGGGCATCGGCCTCGACGCCTGGGACGGCGTCCGCATCCCGACCCAGCCCGAGCTGATGATGAACCTGCTCAACGAGGGCGAGGGCGTGACCCGCGTGAGCGCCTACACCCGCGCCCTGCGGGACCTGCACGGGCGCGAGCCCCTGCGCCCGCACATCGCCGGCATCGCCCACGTCGTCGGCGATCTCGAAGTAGCGCCCGGCGATCCAGGCGAGGCGCGTGGCGCAGGGCTCGTCGCTGGCGCGGGCCCGCTCGATCAGGGTAGGGAGGCGCGCGGCGAGCTTGCGGGCCTCCTGGACCGGGAGAAACTCGTTGGTCGCCGTGAGCTCCTCGAAGCGGGCGGCGTGGGCCTGGCAGCGGGCGGCGAGGGCGGTCCAGTCGCCGGGCCGCTCCTGGCTGAGCTTGGTGTAGAGCTCGCGCGCGGCCCGGGGCAGCCCGAGCTCGCGGGCGCCGGGCAGGCGCGGCGGCGCGGCGGCGGCGTTGGGG
>NZ_PVNK01000071.1 GCF_002994615.1 Enhygromyxa salina
CCCCGAGCTCGCGGCGCTGCTGCCCGACGAGGACGGGCTCCTGCGCTCGCCCTTTGGCTGCGGATCGATCGGCCTCGACGGCAGCGTCCGGACCCGCGACGGCGCGCCCGTCGGCGCGCACCCGGTCGCGACCCGCGATCTCCTCGGCGTGGTCTTCTTGCCGACCGATCACCCCTTCGAGCTCGCCTGGCTCGAGCACGACTGAGGCGCGGCGCTCAGACTCGACGCGCGCGCAGGAGCATGTTCTGGAACGGGTTGTCGTCGCGCCACACGTCGGCGGCGAGCATCGAGATCACGCCCGCGCGGAAATTGTGGCTGGTGTGGCCCTCGGCCAGGAGCAGGTTGTCGGCCAGCCGGGTGTGATAGAAGCGGTGGATGAACCGGTGGAACGCGTCGTAGGCCCGTTCCATGTGCTCGCGCAGGGGGACCATGAGCTCGGCCTCGGCCTCGCGACCCTCACGCAGCGCGGGCCCGAGCAAATCGGCGAGGCGCTCGGCCCCCGCGAAGGCCAGCGCGACGCCCGACGAGAAGATCGGATCGAGAAAGCAGGCCGCGTCGCCAATGCAGGCGAAGCGCGGCCCCTGGGGCGTGGTGTTGCGATAGCTAAAGTTGCCGATCAATCGGATCGGGCTCGGCTGCGCGCCGGCGCTCAGGCGCTGAAGCAGCGGCGACTCGGCGATCTCGCGCTCGAGCAGCGCGGCCTCGAGCTTGCCCTTGGCCTTGACCAGCCCGACGCTCATGTCGCCCGTGATCAGCGGGATCACCCACATCCAGCCGTCGTCGACGATCTTGACGATGACGTCGCCGCGCTCGTGGAGCTCGGCGTTGATCTCGGGCGCGAGCCCGCGGTAGTGCCGAAACGCGGCCGCGCGACCGAAGCCGCGGTAGGGCTCGACAGACCTGGACCTGCGCGCGAGCAGGGTGTCGTGGCCGGTGGCGTCAACGAGGTAGCGGCCGCGCAGCTCGTACTCGGCGGCCGCCTCCGCCCCGCCCGGCTCGGCGAGGGCCCGGACGCGGACCCGGACCTCGTCGGCGCCGAGCTCGACATCGACGACCTCGTGGCGCTCGCGGACGCGCGCGCCCGCCCGGGCCGCGGCGCGCAGGAGCTCATGATCGAAGGTCGCCCGATCGATCTGGTGGGCGTGGTCGGGCGTGCCCGGGAGGCCCTCGTCGAAGGAGAAGCGCGAGCTTCGGCCGCTGCGCTCGTCGATGAACACGGCCCCGTGCTTGCGCAAGAACGGGACCGCGTCGAGGTCGACGCCGAGGCGCTCGAGGACCGCGAGCTCGGTCGGCAGCAGCGACTCGCCGACGTGAAAGCGTGGGAAGCGTTCGCGCTCGAGGACGACGACCTCGGCGCCCTCACCCGCGAGCAGGTTGGCCGCGCAGGAGCCCGCGGGCCCGCCGCCAACGATGATGACGTCGTGGACCTTGTCGTCGCCCATGGCGCCGGGATGGTAGCAGCGTTTGGGCTGGCGGGTGCTGTTCGGGACCGACGACGACGGGGCGGAGTCGAGGCAGGCTGCGAGCTCTTGGCGACAGAGGCATCGGACGCCAGGGGCGTGCTCGGGGTCGTGGTGAGCTTTCAACAGCGACGAAACACCAGCGAGGTGTTGATGCCGCCAAACGCAAAATTATTGTTGAGGACCACGTCGAGCTGAGCCTGGCGGGCCGCCCCGCGCACGTAGTCGAGCTCCGCGCAGCGCTCGTCGACCGCCTCGAGGTTGCGGTTGGGCGCGATGAAGCCCTCGCGCATCATCAGGATCGAGAACACGCTCTCGAGCGCCCCGCAGGCGCCGAGGGTGTGGCCGGTGTAGCTCTTTTGGGTCGACACGGGCGTGCGCTCGCCGAGGACCTTGGCCGTGGCCTTGGACTCGGCGATGTCGCCGAGCTCGGTCGCGGTCCCGTGGGCGTTGACGTAGTCGACTGCGCCGGCCTCGATCCCGGCGTCGGCGAGCCCGAGCGCCATGCACCGGGCCATGCCCTCCCACGAGGGCTTGGTGAGGTGAATTCCGTCGCAGTTGGTCGCGTAGCCGATGAGCTCGGCGTGGATCGTGGCGCCGCGTGCGAGCGCGAGGTCGTAGCGCTCGAGCACGAGGGTCGCGGCGCCCTCGCCAATGACCACGCCGTCGCGGCGGGCGTCGAAGGGCCGCGGGGTCAGGCCCGGCTCGGCGTTGAACTTGCTCGAGGCCGCGAACATCACGTCGAAGATGCCCGCGGGGATGAAGTGGGCCTCCTCGGCCCCGCCGACGAGCATGAGCTCTGCGTGGCCCTGGCGGATGTACTCGTAGCCCGTGCCGATCGCCTGGCTCGCGCTGGTGCAGGCCGAACAGGTCGGCTGCACGCGCCCGCGGACGCCGAAGAACTCGGCGAGGTTGGCCGCGCAGGTGTGGCTCATGAACTTGAGGAATTGGCTGCCGGAGATGCCCTCGAGGCTGTTGGCGCCGAACACCTCGCGGCAGTAGGCCTCGGTCTCGGACGACGAGCCGTGGGTCGAGCCGTAGGCCAGGCCGACCTGCCCGTCGGCGAGGCGATCGGGCGAGAGCCCGGCGTGGGCCACGGCCCGCTCGCTGGCGAAGGCCGAGAGCAAGGCCACGCGGCCCATGGTCCGGACCTTGCGGCGGGGGTAGAGCTTGGCCGTGACGCCCTCGACCAGGCCCGCGACGCCGGTCTTCATCGAGTAGCGCGCGGGCCACTCGGGCACCGCACAGATCCCGCCGCGCCCGAGCTTCAGGGCCTCGCTGACCTCGTCGAGTTCGTTGCCGATCGGCGAGCACAGGCCCATGCCCGTGATGACGACGCGCTCGTGGTCCGCCCGGGCCGCGCTCAAGTCAGGCCCCCGTCGATCGCTACCACCTGACCGGTCACGTAGGCGGCGTCGTCGCTGGCGAGGAAGCGGACGAGCTTGGCGACCTCCTGCGCGGTGCCCATCCGCCGCATCGGGATCAGCTTGACCATGTCCTTGCTCGGGGCGTGGGCGGCCATCTCGGTCTCGATCAGGCCGGGGGCGACGGCGTTGACGGTGATCTTGCGCTTGGCGAGCTCGCGCGCGAGGGCCTTGGTCGCGCCGATGATCCCGGCCTTGGCCGCCGAGTAGTTGACCTGGCCGCGGTTGCCGATCAGGCCCGAGACCGAGCTGATGTTGATGATCCGACCGTGGCGGCGGCGGACCATCGGCATGACCAGCGGACGCGTGACGTTGTAGAAGCCGTCGAGGGTCGGGCCCAGGACGCTGTCCCAGGCCTCGCGCTCGAGCGCGGGGAAGGGCGCGTCGGCGCTGACGCCCGCGTTGTTGACGACCACGCTGATGACCTTGTCGGACTCGAGCACGCTGGCGAGCGCGGCCCCGCTCGCGTCGGCGTTGGCGACGTCGAAGGGCAGGAGCTCGACGGCGCCGCCCGCCTCGACGATCCGCGCCCGGACCTGCTCGGCGGCCTCGTGGTTGCTGCGGTAGTTGAGCAGGATCCCGTGACCGGCGGCGGCGAGCTGCTCGGCGATCGCGGCCCCGATGCCCCGACTCGCGCCCGTGACCAGGGCCCAGCTGCGGACCTCGGCGCTCACGCGGAGACCTCCACCGCGCCGCTGACCATCACGTTGACCGTGGCCGCGGCGAGGCGCCGGGCCCCGCTGCGGACCTCGCAGGCGTAGCTGGCCAGCTTCATGTCGGCGAATTTCTGCTCGATCGCTATGTCGAGGGTCTCGCCGACCGCGACCTCCTCGACCTCGAGCTCGAGCTCGCGGGTCCCGAGCAGCACGCCGGCCTCTGACCCCCCACCTGCCCGACCGCTGGCGCGGGCGCCCATGCCCTCGGCCACGGCGATCGCCTGGGCCATGTACTCGAGCAGGATCGTCGCGGGGAGTCGCCCGGCCCGAACGAAGGGCCCGCCCACCCGGACTCGGGCCCGGACCAGGGCCGCGCTCGGCGTCCACTCGACGAGCTCGTCGACGAGGATCATCGGCGCCTCGTGGGGCACGAGCTCCCCGACCGGAGGGAAGCCTGGGGAAGGATCGTGGTCGTGCCCTGTCACATCGAACCTCGCGCTCAGACTGAAGTGAGGGTCGCGCTCCACTCGGACGCCTGCGCGGGGTCGTGGGTGGACGCGAGCGGGATCGGCCGCTTGGTCGCGAGCGCCCCGGAGCCCGCGACCGCGACCGCGCGCAGGAGCTCGACCAGCGGCGGGACCATCGAGGGGAGCCCGGCTTCGCCCGGCGCGGGGCCGGAGCCCTCGCCGACCCTGGCCGGCCGGTTGGCCACGCACAGCTCGAGCTCGAGGCTGTGGGCCTGCGCGGGCTCGCTCGGATCCGGCGGCGCGCTCGACAGGTGCAGCGCGACCGCGAAGGTCGGATCGGCGTCGGCCCGGGTGAAGGGCGCGGGGAGCAGCTCCTCGGCGAAGATCAGGACCACGTCGCCGCCGACCTCGGCGAGCCCGGCGAGGGCCTCGAGCAGGCCGATCTCGAGGTTGTGGGGGCCCCCGGCGAGGGCCGTGGCCTCGCGGTGGTTGCCGCTCGCGATCGAGAGGTAGCCGGTCGCGGTGTTGTGGACGGAGTTGTGAAATTTGGTCGGCGAGATCGGGCCCTCGGGCTCGCCGAGCTGCGCGAGCAAGGCGACGGTGGTCTCGATCTCTCCGAAGCTCGAGACCAACACGAAGCGGACGGCGTCGAGGGCCGCGCCGCCCTGGCCGGTCGCGGCCTCGAGCGCGGACACGGCCGCGCGCGTGAGGGTGCTGGTCCGACGGCGCAGGCGCGGGTGGAGCAGGCTGGCCGGAGGTCGCGACGGCGCCCCCGCCGGATCCTCGACGTGGAGATCCTCCGGCATCCCGGCCGCGACCCAGGCGTCGAAGTCGGCGTGGGCGGGCGTCCACATCCCGACCCCGCGCAGGTAGGCGCGGAGCTCGACGCGAGCCACAGGCGCGGCCCCCTCGTCGTTGGCCGACGACTCGACGAGCTCGGCGAGGGGTTCGGTCAAGCTGGCGCTCATTCGCTGGCCCCCAATAACACGCTGACGTTGGACCCGCCGAAGGCCAGCGAGTTGCTGAGCACCCGCCGCGTGGCCCGCGTCCGCCGCTCGAGCTCGACGCTGACCTCGAGGGTGGGATCGAGGGGCGCGACGCCGACGCTGGCCGGGAGCTCGGCGCGCTCGATCGTGGCGGCCACGAACACCGCCTCGGTCGCGCCCGCGGCCCCGAGCATGTGGCCCGTGTAGCCCTTGGTTGCGACCACGCTCAGCCCGGCCCGGTCCGGGAACAGCTGGCGGATCGCCTTGCTCTCGGTCTCGTCGTTCATGGTCGTGCCCGTGCCGTGGACGTTGACCTGATCGACCTCCTCGGGGGCCACGCCCGCGTCGCTCAGGGCCCGCTCCATCGCCGCGCGCGCGCCGAGGCCCTCGGGGTGGGGTGCGGTCATGTGGTGGGCGTCGGAGCTCTCGCCGACGCCGAGCAGCTCGACGCCAAGGCCCTCGACGCCCGGGCCGGGGCGCTCGAGCAGCAGCAGCGCCGCGCCCTCGCCGATGTTGATGCCGCGGCGCTCGCTCGAGAAGGGCCGGCAGGGATCGGGCGAGAGCACCTCGAGGCTGGCGAAGCCGCGGACCGTCATCTTGCACAGGCTGTCGACGCCGCCGACGAGGACCGCGTCGACGATCCCGGCCGCGAGCAGGCGACGGGCCGACGCGAACACCTTGCCGCTCGACGAGCAGGCGGTCGAGACGACGTAGCCGGGCCCGCGCAGGCCCGTCAGCGCCCGGATGACCTCGACGGTGGCGTAGAGGGCGTGCTGACGCTCGATCACGAAGTTCGGCGGCAGCTCGCCGTGGTCGCGGTGGTGGACCCAGGCCCGCTCACTCTCGGCGATGCCCGCGGTGCTCGTGCCCAGGATCAGCCCGATGCGCCCGGCGCCCCAGCGTCGCTTGGCCCGCTCGAGGGCGGGGATCAGCGGCACCGTGACCAGCTGCGAGATCCGAGCCTGACGACTCTCGAACCCGCGCAAGGCAGGGTCGAGCGCGGGCAGCTCGCCGGGGACCTCGCCGACCCAGGTCGAGACGCCCAGCCACGGCTTGGCCTCGCTCAACCCCCGACGTCCAGCGAACAGACCGTCGAGCACCTCGGCCGTGGTCTGACCCAGACCGTTGCAGGCCGAGTACGCGGTGATGGGGATGCCTGGGGGCATGGATTGACGCGCGAAAGTAACAGCGAGGTTGTGGGATGAACAGCGTGCCGCAAGGCTCATGCCTGCGCGCATGTGACAGCGTGAGTTGCCGCGCATTCAATCGCTAGAGCGACCGCCAGTCGAGGGTCTCGATCTCCAGGCGATAGCCGAACCAGCCGTTCTCGAGGACCACGCGCCTGGCGGGGCGGCCGCTGCGATGCCCGCCAATGTAGTCGACACGGATCTCCCCCGCGGGCTCACCGTCGAGGCGCGCGAAGCTGCGGCGGACGAGGCCGTTGGCGGTCCACTGCTCGGTGACCCGCTCGCCGGCGACCTCGGTCGTGGCGGGGTCCTCGCCGGGCGGGCCGTCGGCCCAGGGCAAGCGCACGTGCCACAGCCAGGCGCGCTGGATGTCCTGGAGCATGTACTCGGGTGGGAAGGGCAGCTCGCGATCGATCAGCGCCTCGAACTCGACCTCCGACCCGGTCTGGGTCAGGACGAAGGCCTTGGTCCCAAAAGGCGTCAGGCCGAGCACCGTCAGCGTGCCCCCGCGCAGCTGCAACATCGCCTCGAACGCGAACTCGTGCTCGCCGTAGGTGCCCGTGAGCTTCTGGCGGGCGAGGAACTCGCCGTGGAATTCCTCGGTCGGGATCAGCTCGCCGGGGTAGCCGGCGCCGATGCCCGCCGCGCCAGCTTGTTGGCCGGGGTGCTCGACGCTCGGCTCGTGACCCGAGGCGCTCGCTCCACCGCGGTGGCAGCCGAGCAGCGTCAGCGTCAGCGTCAGCGCCAGCCCGAGGCCTGCGGCCAGAGTGATCGAAGGTCGTCGTGGATGGTTCACGCGTGCTCGCTCTTTCGTGCCGGGGCCGTCGTACCACCAAACAAGATCAGGGCCGTCGGCGCCAGGACCAAGCTGGCCAGGACGCCGATCCCCGTCGTCAGCCCGATCGCCTTCAGGGCCGGGTTGCTCGACATCGCGAGGAGACCAAAGGCCAGCACCGTCGACAGGCAGCAGGCGAACAGGCTCGAGATCGTGGCCGCGACCTCGCTCGGGTGCTCGCGGCTCTCGGCCAAGAACACCCCGTAGTCGACGCCCATGCTCAGGACCAGCAGCAGCGACACGACATGCAGCAAGTTGAGGGCGAAGCCAGCCAGGACCAGGGCCGCGACGGCGGTCCCGGCCCCGAGCAGAGCGGGCAAGAAGGCCGCCAGCGCCGGGCCAAGGCGGCGATAGCGAATGAAGATCATCGCGAACACCGCGAGCAGCCCGACGCCGACCAGCTCGATCGTCGACTCGCGGTGGCTGGCGTAGATCTCGGCCATCAGCGCGCGCTGATCGAAGAGGTGGACATCGTCGAGATCGGCCAGGCGCGCGCGCAGCTGCTCGGGATCCTCGACGCCCCGGACGAGGGTCAAGATCCCCACCTGCCCGTCGAGCTCGACGCGCATCGAGCTCGCGGCTTCGGCCAGGGGTGAGGCCGCGAGGGTCTCGTAGTCGAGCGGCGCGGCGCCCTCCCCTGCCCGCGTGCGCTCGAGCGCGGCGGCGAAGGGCGCGAACACGCCAGGGCGAAAGCCATGGGCGCCGAAGGCCGCGTCGAGGCGCGCCGCGAAGCCGCCCGCCGAGCCGGCGCCCGCGTCGGCGCCCTCGCTCAGGGCCGCGAGGTTGCGCTGCTGCAGGTCCCGCGACCAGAGCAGATCGTGAACCGAGCGAAAGGCCTCGAGCTCGCCCGCGTCGCGGGCCGCGAGCAGGCGGGCGTGAACCTCGTCGTTCTTTTGCAGGGCCTGCTCGTCGTCGTCGCCGATCGACACGACCATGCGCCCGGCGTCCATCCGCGAGACCAGGGCCCGGACCTCCTCGTCCTCGGCGAGCAGATCGGCGTCGGTCTCGGTCAGGGCCGAGGCGTCGTCGACGAACTCGACCCGCGGGATCGCCACGCCGATCGCGATCAGCGACGCGGCCGGGACCACGTAGAGCAGCCCTCGGTGGGCCGCCAGCCAGTCGATGAGCCCGCCCGCGACGCTCGCAAGCTTGCGCTGAAGCGCGACGGGCTCGGGTCGATCGGCCATCAGCGGCGGCAGCAGCCACAAGGTCGCGGCCAGCGCCGCGACGATGCCGACGGCGGCGAACAACGCGATCTCGCGCACGCCCGGAAACGAGGTCCAGCCGAGCCCGACGAAGCCCGCGACGGTCGTGAGCGCGCCCAGCAACAGGCCGGGACGGATCCTGCGCAGGGTGCCCCCTGCCCCGTCGGAGGCTGGCTCGAGCACGTGGTGGTTGAACAGGTGGATCGGGTAGTCGATGCAGATCCCGATCAGCGAGGCCCCGAACGCCAGGGTCAGCCCGTGGATCCGACCGAACGCGAGCAGGCTGATCGCCGTCGCGCTCAGGACCCCGGCCGCGAGCGGCACGAGCGAGAGCGCGACCAGCCGCGGGCTGCGAAACAGGACCAAGAACAGCGCGATCACGCCGATCGTCGAGATGATCGAGATCCGCGTGATGTCGCCGCGGATCTGGGCCTCGGCCCGGAGCGCGAAGCGGCCGACCCCGCTCTGGCGCAGGCGCAGCTCGTGGCCCTCGGCCCGCGCCGCGCTCGCGAGGGTCTCGAAGCGCTCGCGGATGAGCTCCTGCACGGGGCCCTGGTGCTCGGCGCGAAAGGGCGAGTGCACCGTCCCGAACATCAGGACCGCCGCCTCGCCCCCGCTCACGAAGTGCCCGTCGACGAGCTCGAGCGGCCCGGCCCGCGCCGCCTCGAGGCGGTCGAGGATCGCCGGGTAGGCGAGCAGCGGATCCTCGGGCGCGATCTGCTTGATCAGCGCGGCCGTCGGCAGCCGCAGCTGGCGCTTGAGCTCCTCGGCCGCGTCGTCGAGCCCCTCAGGACCGAGCGACCGCTCGAGCGCCGCGTCGCTGCCGGCCACGAAGTACATCCGGCGTGGAAAGTAGAGCTCGTAGATCGCCGCGCTCTGGTCGTCGTCCCAGCCCGCGCGGACCCACGCGACCTCCTCGTCCTCGGCGAGCGCGGCCGCGAGCTCGTCGACCGCCGCGATCGCGGCCTCGAGGTCCCCGTCTTGGCTGTCGACGACCAGGATCGTGGTCTTGGTCAGCTCGGACTCGGCGAGCTGGCGGCTGAGCTTGACCAGCCGCCCGTCGTCACCCGCCGCGAGGAAGTGGGTGATCTCCGACGTCAGCTCGAGCTTCAGCCCGACGAACACGCCCATCAGGCCAAGCACGAGCGCGCCGATCAACACGGGCAGCCAGCGCCGCGAGCTCGGCGACGGCGCCCCTCGATCGTCTGCGCGCGGAGCCACGGACGCGGGAGTCTACACTACGCAACCCCGGCGGACCGGGGGTCAAAACTCGACCGAGAACAGCGCGGCCTTGTCGGCCTTGCTGTACTTGCGTCGGGTGTCGACCTTGGTGAAGGAGGTGGTCGTCTCGTCGCCGCTGCGCTCGACGACCCGCATGCTCGCGAGCTCGAGCTCGGTCCCGGTGACGACGACCTTGGCGATGATCTGATCCATCGGCGCGACCTTGGGGACCAGCGTCAGCGTCCAGCTGCGCCCCTCCCCGGCCTGAAACTCGATGCGATAGAGGGCCTCGAGGCCCTTGCGATTGCCCGCGAAGATGTTGGTGAAGGCGTCGACGAACTGGCGGATGGCCGGCTTGCCGTCGAGCTCGATCCGCTCGCGCTTGTGCCCGTCGCCGTACTCGATGCCGCGCGCGTCCATGACCACGACCGAGGGCGTGGGCGCGAGGGTCCGACGCGCGAGCTTGCCGTCGGCGAAGTGGAGCGTGCCCGTGTCGACGAGCGGCTCCGCGAGCAGACCAAAGTGGCTCTCCTGGCGAAACTCGGCGTAGAGGCCCGGCATCGCGGCGAAGCCCGCGAGCAGCTCGTCGACGGTCACGGCCTCGGCGGCCATCGCCGGGGCCGGGGCCAGGCTCGCGCCGACGCCGATCGAGGTGACGAGCAGCGGGAGCGCGAGCATGGGCAGGGCCCGGACGAACGGAGAAACTTTAGAAGCTGGAGAAGCTGGAGAAGCTGGAGACATGGGGCTCAGACCTGGTTGGTGTCGAGTCGGGGCAGGAGCTCGTCAGCGCGCAGCATGGCCAAGATCGCGGCGATGTCGCCGTCCTGACGCCGATCCGCGTCGACGAAGGGGACGCGCTCGCGGACCGCGTCGCGCAGGGCCAGGCTCTGCGCCCGACAGCTGCCGCCAGCCCGGACCCGCAGATCGACGGCCTGCGCGACCGCCAGGACCAAAATTGCGAACACTTGCTCGGTCAGCTCGAGGATCCGCAGCGCGTCGCGTGCCGCGATCGTCCCCATGCTGACCTTGTCCTGGTTGTGGCATTCGGTACTGCGGCTGAAGACGCTGGCGGGCATCGTCAGCTTCAAGGCCTCGGCCGTGAGCGCGGACGCGGCGATCTGCATGGCCTTGAACCCGTGATGCGCCGCACTGTCTGGGCCTTGACGGCCGTTGAGGTTCTCCGGGAGCCCGGCGTTGGAGTGGCTGCTGCACAGCAGCGCGAGCTGGCGGTCGTGGAGGTCGGCAAGGTTGGCGACGGCGTTCTTGAGCGCGTCGGCGACGAAGCAGGCGTGGCCGCCGTAGAAATTGCCCCCGTGGAGCGCGCCGCCCGTGTCCGGGTCGATCAGCGGGTTGTCGTTGGCGCCGTTGAGCTCGACCTGGGTCCACGCGCGCATCCACGCCAGCGCGTCGAGCAAGACCCCGACGATCTGCGGCGCGCAGCGGATCGAGTAGCGATCTTGGATCCGGCCCTCGAACGCGGGCCCGGGCGTGTACTCGAGGTGGTCCCGGACCCAGCCCGCGTAGCGGATCGAGCCGGGGTGGGGCTTGGCCGCGTAGATGCGCGCGTCGAAGTGGGCGGGGTTGCCGGCCATCGCGTCGCTGGCCGTGGCGGTGATCGTCGCGCTGAGCCGCCCGAGCCGCTCGGCCCGGGCGATCGCCAGGCAGATCAGCGCGGTCATCACCGAGGTCCCGTTCATGATCGCGAGGCTCTCCTTGGGCGCGAGCCGCAGGGGCTCGAGCTCGAGCCGGGCGAGGACCGCGGACGCGCTGTGGACCTGGCCCTCGTAGCTGCACTCGCGCTCGCCGACGAGCAGCGCCGCGATGTAGCTCAGCGGGGTCAGATCTCCGCTCGCGCCGACCGACCCCTCGGCGGGGATCCGCGGCAGCGCGCGATGGTTGAGCAGCACGCACAGGCGCTCGACGAGCTCGGGGCGCACGGCCGACCACCCGCCCGCGAGCGAGGCGATGCGGGCCACGACGATCGCCGCGGCCTCGACCTCATCGAAGATCCGCCCGGTCCCGCAGCCATGAAAGCGCAGCAAGTTGAGGGGCAGCTCGGGCACGTGGGCGTCGGGGACCTCGGTCACGCACGACTCGCCGAAGCCGGTCGTGACCCCGTAGACCCGCTCGCCCGCGCCGATACGATCCGCGAGGGCCTGGGCCCCGACCCCGAGCCGCGCCCGCAGGTCGGCCGCGAGCTCGACCCTGGCGCCACCACGCGCGATCGCCAGGACGTCTTCGGCCCCGATCGGACCCGCGCCGATGATCACGGTTCGGGCGCGATGGTTGCCTTTGGCGCCTTCTGCCTCAGGCCGTGGGAGACTGTGCTTGTTGGTCATCTACCGACATCCTCCAAAAATCGTAGAAGTTGAACCAGTTGTCGGGGGCCGCACGCGCGTAGTGCTCGAGTCGAGCGGCGTACTGCTGGGCGTAGCCGGCGATCGCCTCCTCGCGGGCGGCGCGGGGCAGCTCGACCTGCGTGGCCAGCAGCTCACAGCGCAGCACGTAGCGACGCGGGGCCACGTAGGTCCCAAAGACCATGAACACCGGGCAGCGCAAAACCGAAGCCATGATGTAGGGTCCGCTCGGGAACCGGGCAGGCGCGCCGAAGAATTCTGCGGTCGTGAACCGGTCGTTGAGGCCGAGGCGATCGCCGAGCACCGCGACCAGCTCGCCCTCGTCGATGCGCTGCTTGACGCTCAGGATGTAGGTTCTGTCGCTCGGATCGACCTCGATCACCCGGACCTTCGACTGGCCGCCGCTGACCTCGTCCAAGAACGCCGCGATCATGCGGGCGTTGTCGTTGTGGGCCAGGATGTTGATCGGCAAGGAGCTGTCGCGCCCGGCCGCGCGCATGGCCTCGAAGCTGCCGAAGTGGGCGCCGAGCAAGATCGCCCCGCGACCCTCGGCGACCGCGTCGCGCATCAGCTGCGTGCCCTCGCGATCAAACTCGAAGTGGTCGAGCTCGCCGCGGACCAAGAACACGCGATCGAGGGCGACCTCGGCGAAGCGCAGCAGGTGGCGATACGCGGTCCAAAAGCTCGACCGTCGACCGACGCGCGCGTGGAAGGCCCGCGAGGCCCGACGCGCGTCGCCAGCGAAGAGCACGAAGTAGAGCATGATCAGCCGCAGCAACGCCCGCGCGCCGCGGCGGCCGAGCACCCGGGTGACCACCAACAACGCGCGGATCCCCAACCTCGAGCCACGCTCGCGCCGAGCCAGCCACGCCTCGCCCTCCTCATCGGGAATCGCGGGCGCCGAAGCCTCACGGGGCGACGCCTGAGGGAGCTCGGCCACGGCGTGACGATCGTGCATCGAGCCCGCCCCGTCCACTGGTCCCCTCCCCGGCGGTCGGGCAGTGCCCTCCTTGCCTCTCTTGAAGGGCAGAGCCCGAGCGGTCCCCTATCGGCCCGTCAACAGGCGCAGCCAGCTGGATAGGACCAGCTTGCTGTGCATCCACGAGATCCGGAGGTTGTCGCGGACGAGGTGAAAATGCGACACGCCGTCCGCGTGATAGCGCACCTTGGTCGGCAGGTTGACGACCGGGAGCCCGGCCCAGACCAGGCGCACGGCGATCTCGATGTCGAAGTCCATGCGCTGACCACACCGAGGCGCGAGCGCGCACGCCGCCTCGACCGGGTAGACCCGAAAGCCGCACATCGGATCGTCGATGACCCGGCCATAGGTCTCGATGTTGGTCCAAAAGCGGGTGATCTGGCGGCCGACGAGGCGGCCCGTGGGTGCGCTGTCGTCGTAGACCGGCGCGCCGAGGATCAGCGCCTCGGGCTGCGCGCGCGCGGCGTCGAGAAAGGCAGGGATGTCTTCGAGGGCGTGCTGCCCGTCGGCGTCGACCTGGAGCGCGTGGCTGTAGCCGGCCGCGCGCGCGAGCTCGAAGCCGGTCGTGACCCCGGCGCCCTTGCCCCCGTTTTGCGAGCGATGGTGGACCTGCGCGAGGCCCTCGGCGCCGATCGCCTCGACGACGGCGCGCCCGGGCGCGTCGCTGCCGTCGTCGACGAGGATGACCGGGACGTGCTCGCGGACCAACTCGACGACCTCGCGGACCGTGTCCGGGTTGTCGTAGGTCGGGATCACGGCGCAGGGCGAGAAGGCCAAGGGTCTGCCTCTCAGCCCTAGGAGCCCGCGGTGAAGCTCAGCGTGCCGACCGACACGGGCTCGGCGCCCGCGAGCAGGCGAAAGTCGACGCGATCCTCGGCCCGATGGTCGAGCACGAGGCGCAGGCGCTCGCCGGGCCGGACCGGGCGCAGGTACTTGAGCCGTCGGACCGCGCGCAGCTGCCCCAGGGCCGGCCACTGGGTCAGGGCCACGCTCCGCGCGAGCTCGAGCTGGGCCACGCCCGGGACGATCGGCGCGCCGCGAAAGTGCCCGCGGAGGCAGTAGAGGTCGCGCGGGACGTAGACCTCGAACTCGGCCACGCGCCCCGGGCCCTCGCCTTCGCTGGCGATCGCCCGGCACTCGAGCGCATCGATCCGGGCGCTGGGCCCCTCGATGATCTCGAGCAGCCGCCGCCGCGTCAGCTTGCCGTTGGGCTCGCGCGGGAGCGCGTCGACCAGGCGCAGGCGCCGAGGGATCACGACCGGGTCGAGCCAGCGTCGCAGCTCACCGCGCAGGTGCTCGGGCGAGAGCCCTGGCGCGACGACCAACGCGACGGTCTCCTGCCCGCGCGCGCCGCCAACCTCGACGACCGAGACCGCGGCGTCCTCGACCCCCTCGATCGCGTGGAGCCGACGCTCGATCTCGGCCAGCGCGACCCGCTTGCCGCCGACCTTCACGACCCCGTCGACCCGACCGAAGTGACGAAAGCGCGGGCCGGGATGGCCGAGGCCCCCAACCATCTGGACCATCTCCACGCGGTCGGCCGTCGGCCACGGGCGCGGCCCGTCGGGCGGCAAGAAGGGCGAGTCGACGAGCAGCCGACCGTCCGCGTCGACCTTGACCCGCACATGTGGCAGCGGGGACCAGGCCCGGGCGTGCACCGCCGCGTCGTCGGACTCGAGCAGCTCCGGGCCGCTGAGCCGCGACGCGATCCCGCCGGTCTCGGTCGAGCCGAGCACCTCGGTGACCGTGAGCCCAAAGCGCGAGCTCAGCATCTTCGCCGTGTCCGGGGGCAAGGGCGCGCCGGACGAGAACACCCGGGACAGAGGCGGCAGCGCGCCCGGGTCGAGGATCCGCAGCGCCCGGAGGTGGGCTGGCACGCTGACCAGGACCGCGTCGGGGGTCTGCATCAGCGTGGCCCGGACGACCCCGGCGTGGAGCGGCGTCTCGCGCGAGAACGAGCCGCCGCTGACGAGCGGGACCAGGACCGAAAACAGCAGCCCGTAGATGTGGTGCGAGGGCACGGTCGCGACCACGCGCGCCCGCCCGGCGCCGCGCTTGCCCCGCTCGGCCAGGCCGAAGTGCTCGGCCAGGGTCAGGGCCTCGGCGAACAGCTGCCCGGCGGTCTTGGCGTGGCGCTGATGCTCGCCCGTGCTGCCCGAGGTCCAGACCGAAACCAGCTTGCGCAGGGCCGGCAGCGGCGCGAGCTCGAGGGCCCCGGCCGGCGTCGCGCGGATGTCGTCGGCGAGCAGCGGGCGCAGATCGAGCCCGGTCATCTCGTCGGTGTCGTGGATGACCAAGGAGATCGCCGGGTCATCGGCCATCGCGCGCAGCAGCTCGGGCTGGGCGTTGGGCGGCAGCGCCACGCGATGGCCACGCTGCCACGCGGCCAGCAGCGCGACCGCGAAGTGGTAGCGATCGGTTGCGACGCAGAGGATCTCGCGCGGGTCGTCGTCGCCGGTGTCGGGCAAGACCCCGGCGACGCGCGCGACGTCGCTGCGCAGGCGCTCGGCGCTGCGCTCTCCCTCGCCACCAAACGCGACCGCGGCCTCGGGCTCGTGGTGGGCGAGGATCGGCGAGACGCCAGGGCTGCGCGCGAGGCTCGGGGCCACAATCGGCGCGAGCCCGGCGACCGTCGGCGCGAGGCTCGGGGCGACCGTCGGCGCGAGGCTCGGGGCCACAATCGGCGCGTGCCCGGTCACGGTCTGAGGCTCGCCGTGCCGGCTCAGTGCGGGGTAGCGATCAGTCATGGACAGGTTCCAGCTCAGCCAGCAGCGGATGCGTCGGGCGCCGCCGCGGCGAGCTGCTCGGCGACGATCCGAGCGATGTCGCCAACGGTCCGAACCCCGCGCATCCGATCTTCCTCGATGCGGCGGCCCGTGAACTGTTGCAGCTTGGCCACGAGATCGAGGGCGTCGATGCTGTCGAGATCGAGATCCTCGAACACCGTCGACTCGGCGCGAATCTGTTGGGCATCGAGTTCGAACAGATCGGCGATGGTCGTGCTCACGTACGCGAGGATCTCGTCGTGGGTCATCCGGCCTTGGCCTTCTGGTCGAGGATGAAGGCCGCGAGGCTGCGGACGTTGTTGTAGACCTCGCGGTTCTGGTCGTCGTCCGACCCGGTCTTGACCCCGAAGCGCCGATGGATCGCCATCGCCAGCTCGAGGATGTCGATCGAGTCGAGACCCAAGCCGTCGCCGACGAGGGGCTCGGCGCTGTCGATGTCCTCGGGCGCAGTGTCCTCGAGCTTGAGTGCGTCGACGATCAACTGCTTGAGCTCGCGCTCGAGTTCGGTCTGAGAGTCGTTGGCGGCCGCTTCTCCGGACATGGCTGCGGAGGATGGTACGCACACCCTCCGCGACCGTCCAGCAAGCGATCTGGACTCGCTTGGCTAACTCGGGTCCACCAAGTGAGGTTGAATCGTTTCGATCAGCCCGGGCAAGGCCGCCTCGACGTTCTCACGGGCATTGGGGCGCAGCTTCTGGTACGCGCGCCGGACCCCGGGACGGGCACCGTCGATCTTGCGATCTGTAACCCCGAGCAGGGCCTCGGCCGCGCGCGAGCGATCCTCGGCGACCCGCCGCGCGAACACATCCGCGACGGCCGCATCCGACGCTTCGGCCACGCTCTCGTCGTAGATCGGCTGGAGTGATGCGGCGAAGTCGGGCAGCAGCTTGGTCACGACCTCGCGGATGAAGCCCGGCTTGACCCGGGTCACGACCGCGAACCCCGCCTTGACCGCTGCGCCGCCAAAGCCTCGCTTGCCCGCGACCTGGCGCTCGATCAGCGCGCAGCAGCCGTCGATGACGTGGGGCTTGACCTCGGGACGCGTGAGCTGATCGCACAAGCTGGTCATGCCCGGGCTGTACCTGCGCAGACGCGCGCCCGCAAGCCAGGCCAGACGCCCAGCGCGGGGAGGCCTGGACGCTCGGGACCACGGTTGCGACCATCTGCGCCATGGCTCGCTGCGCGCTCCGCCCGACCCGCTCTTCGAGGCGATTGCGCGGGCCCGTGGTCGCCCTCACCCTGGCCCTCGTCGGAGGCTGCAGCCCGCAGACCCCGCGAACGGCGCAAGACGATCCCGGTCCCGGGTCGAAGGCCGAGCCGACCGACACGATCACGACGCCCGAGACACCGACCATGGCCAGCCAAAGCCGGATCACCCTCGAGGACATCGCAACTTACCCGCTGCCTGGCACCGCGACCCCGGGCGCCCTGCGCTTCTCGCCCGACGGCCGATGGCTGACCTGGCTCGACAGCGCCGACGACAGCCTCAGCCGCGAGCTGTTCGCGCTCGAGCTGGCCGAGGCCGAGTCCGGCGAGCTGCGCCGGGTCGTCGAGCCGCCCGACGGAGGCGTGAGCGAAGACAAGCTCTCGCCTGAAGAGAAGCTCGCCCGCGAGCGCAAGCGCATGCGCGCGCTGGGCGTGACGAGCTACGCGTGGGCGCGCTTCGCCGATCGCCTGCTGATCCCGCTGACCGGCGAGGTCTGGGTCCAAGATGGTGTCGACGGCCAGCTGCGTCGGGTCGTGGCCAAGACCGAGGCCGACCCGCGCCCGGCCCTCAACCCGACCCTGTCACCCGACGGCCGCCAGGTCGCGTTCGTGCGCGGCGCGGAGCTGTGGGTGGTCGACGCCGATCCCGACCAGGCCGACAGCGAGCCGAGGCAGCTGACCAAGGGCGTCGAGCCCGGCAAGACCCGCGGCCTCCCCGAGTACATCGCGGCCGAAGAGATGGGCCGCCACAGCGGCTACTGGTGGGCGCCCGATGGCTCGGCCCTGGCCTTCGTCGAGGTCGACGAGACCCACATCCCGGGCTACCGCATCGTCCATCAAGGCAAGGACGAGGTCGGCGACGCGGCCCAGGAAGACCACGGCTATCCCTTCGCGGGGGCCGACAACGCGCGGGTTCGCCTGGGCGTGGTCCCGAGCCGGGGCGGGCCCGTGCGCTGGCTCGAGCTCGACGTCCCCGAGTGGACCGAGCGCGGGGGCCCCTGGACCCAAGACCCCGCCCGCGACATCTACCTGGCCCGGGTCGACTGGAAGCCCGACGGATCGCTGTGTGTCCAGGTCGAAGATCGCCGCCAGCAGGAGCTTCGCCTCCTGTGCTTCGAGGGCGCCAAGGGCCCGGCCAAGACCCTGATCCAAGAGCGCTCGGACGTCTGGATCAACCTCCACAACATGTTCAAGCCCCTCGAGCTCGACGAGGCCACGGCCGCGGCCCACCCCGAGCAAGTCGGCGGGTTCATCTGGGCCTCGGAGAGCTCCGGCTTCATGCACCTGTCGCTCCACGCCGCCGACGGCCACAAGCTCGCCCAGCTGACCTCCGGCGAGTGGATGGTCGAGGGCATCAGCGAGATCGACGAGGCCGGCCAGAAGCTGTGGTTCTCGGCGACCAAGGACGACCCCCGCGAGCGCCACTACTACGAGGTCGGCTTCGACGGCCAGGGCCTGCGCAAGCTGACCGAGGCCCCGGGCATGCACGGGCTCGCGATCGACCGTGACCACCGCTTCTACGTCGACGTGCACTCGAGCCCCGAGTCGCCGCCGACCGTCACCCTCCACCGGCTCGACGACGGCGCGCGCTTGCGGACCCTGCACCCGGCGAGCCCCGAGGACGTCGACCCCCGGGTCGCCAAGCTCGCGCTCGCGCCCCCCAAATTCGTCGAGCTCGACGCCGCCGACGGCCAGACCACCCTCTACGGCGCGCTCTACCAGCCCGATCCCGCGGTCCACGGCCCGGGCCCCTACCCGACCGTGATCAGCGTCTACGGCGGCCCCCACGCCCAGCGCGTCAACCGATCGTGGGGCGCGACCGTGGATCTGCGCGCGCAGTACCTCCGCGATCACGGCTACCTGGTGTTCAAGCTCGACAACCGCGGCGCGGCCCGGCGCGGGCTCGCGTTCGAGGGCGCGCTGCGCCACGACATGGGCAAGGTCGAGATCGAAGATCAGGTCGCGGGCGTCGAGTGGCTGGTCGCCCAGGGCCTGAGCGATCCCGAGCGCGTGGCGATCTACGGCTGGAGCTACGGCGGCTACATGGCCGCGATGGCCCTGGCCCGCGCGCCGAAGACCTTCGCGGTCGGCATCGCGGGCGCGCCGGTGACCCACTGGGACGGCTACGACACCCACTACACCGAGCGCTACATGGGCCTGCCGCAGGAGAACCCCGAGGGCTACGCGCGCTCGAGCGTGATGGCCCACGTCGACGCCATCGAGGGCAAGCTCCTGCTCGTCCACGGGCTGATCGACGAGAACGTCCACTTCCGCCACACGGCGCGGCTGATCAACGCGCTGATCGGCGCCGGCAAGGTCTACGAGCTCCAACTCTACCCCGACGAGCGGCACATGCCGCGCAAGCTCGAGGATCGCGTGTACATGGAGCGCCGGATCTTCGAGTTTCTGACCAACAACCTCTAGCGAGCACACGTCGACGGTGGTCAAGTACGTCCTCAAGAGCGCCTCGCCGCCCAAGCCGAAGTTCGACCTCACGCGCGAGCTCAACCCGCAGCAGCGCGCGGTCGTCGAGGCGCCCGCGGCCAAGATCCTGGTTTTGGCCGGGGCCGGGACCGGCAAGACCCGGACGCTGACCTACCGGGTCGCGCGGCTCGTCGCCGGGGGCTGCCCGCCCGAGCGCATCATGCTCGTGACCTTCACCAACCGGGCCGCGCGCGAGATGGTCAGCCGGGTCGAGAACCTGCTCGGGATCGACATGCGCCGGAGCGCGGCCGGGACCTTCCACCACGTCGGCAACCGGATCTTGCGCCGCCACGGCGAGGCCCTCGGGCTCGGCAGCGACTTTGGCATCCTCGATCCCGAGGACGCCCGCGACCTCATGACCTCGGTCATCCAGGAGCTCGGGATGCCGGTCCTGACGACCAAGCGCTTCCCCAACGCCAAGATCCTGATCAAGATCGCCTCGCAGGCGACGGGGATGCTGGCCACGGTCGGCTCGGTCGTCGAGCGCCGCTTCCTCAAGTTCCTCGACATGCTCGAGCCGATCAAGGAGGTCGTGGCCAACTTCGCCGAGCGCAAGCGCAGGCTCAACTGCGTCGACTTCGACGACCTCCTCGCGCTGTGGCTCGAGCTCCTGCGCAACCCCAAGCACCGCGAGATCGCCGAGCGCCTGCGCAGCGGCTGGCAGCACCTGCTCGTCGACGAGTACCAGGACATCAACGCCCTCCAGGGCGCGCTGATCGACGAGATGGCCCAGGTCCACCAGAGCCTGACCTGCGTCGGCGACGACGCCCAGTCGATCTACTCGTTTCGCGGGGCCGACTTCGCCCAGATCCACGACTTTCGCATTCGCCACCGCGACGCCCAGGTCCTGCCGCTGACGATCAACTATCGCTCGACGCCAGAGATCCTCGCCCTCGCCAACCGCTCGATCGCCGTCAACCGGCTCCAGCATCCCAAGCAGCTCCAGGCCGTGCGCCCGCCGGGCATGCTGCCCGCGCTGATCCCCCTGCGCGACACCATGCAGCAGGCCGAGCTCGTGGCCCAGCGCGTGCTCGAGCTCCACCACGACCAGAACCTGCCCCTGCGCAAGATGGCGGTCCTGTACCGCAACCACGCCCACTCCCTCGAGCTTCAGGTCGAGCTCACCCGGCGCGGGATCCCCTTCGCCGTGCGCTCGGGCCTGCGCTTCTTCGAGCAGGCCCACATCAAGGACGTCGTCGCCTACCTGCGCGCGCGCGAGAACCCCCGCGACGCCCTCGCGTGGCTGCGCTTGCTCCGGCTGTGGCCCGGCGTCGGCAACCGCACCGCCGAGCGCGTCGCCGGGGTCCTGTCCGGCGAGCTCGACGCCCACGGCCAGCCAGACCAGCCAGACTTATCCGCCGCCGGCGCGGCGACCCAGGCGCCCGCGGGGGCGACCATCCCCGAGCTGCTCGCGCGCGAGGCCGAGCACGCCCGCGGGCGGGCCAAGGACGCCCTCGCCAAGCTCGCCGGGCTGTTCGAGAAGCTCAGCGACGGCGCCGAGCGCAGCCCCGGCCGCGCGATTCGCCTGATCGTCGCCGACCACTACCGCGACTACGCCGACCGCACCTTCACCAACGCCGACGCCCGCAAGGAAGACCTCGACAACCTCGCAACCTTTGCCGAGCGCTGGCCCGAGGCCGGCGAGTTCCTCAGCGAGCTCGCCCTGGTCCAGGGCATGACGGCCGAGAACGTCGTCGTTGGCGAGGAGCCCGACGACAAGCTGGTCCTATCGACGATCCACCAGGCCAAGGGCCTCGAGTGGCCGATCGTGTTCGTGCTGTGGCTGGCCGAGGGCCGGTTTCCAACCGCGCAGTCGCTGCGCAGCGCGAGCGAGCTCGAGGAGGAGCGGCGCCTGTTCTACGTCGCGGCCACCCGCGCCGCCGACGAGCTCTACATGCTCTATCCGACCATCGAGGAGGGCCGGGACGGCCCCTCCAAGCTCCTGCGCCCGAGCCGCTTCGTGGCCGAGATCGAGCACCAGCCCGCGGTCTTCGAGCGCTGGGAGATCGAGGAGGTCCCCCGCGATGACTGACAGGCGAGCCCAACACATGAGAGCGAACGACCGGCCGTGCGTGGCAAAGTCGAAAGTCCCCAGGGGGGTCTAAACACACGAGCCCCCTTCTAGGGGGCCACGGAGCCCATGGCGAAGCTCATACCAGCCCACCGAGAGAGGGAGCGCAGCGGCCGTGCGTGGCAAAGTCGAAGGTGCCCAGGGGGGTCTAAACACACGAGCCCCCTTCCAGGGGGCCACGGAGGCCATGGCGAAGCTCATACCAGCCCACCGAGAGAGGGAGCGCAGCGACCGAACGACCGGCCGCGCAGCGGCCGTGCGTGGCAAAGTCGAAGGTGCCCAGGGGGGTCAAAACACACGAGCCCCCTTCTAGGGGGCCACGGAGCCCATGGCGAAGCTCATACCAGCCCACCGAGAGAGGGAGCGCAGCGACCGAACGACCGGCCGCGCAGCGGCCGTGCGTGGCAAAGTCGAAGGTGCCCAGGGGGGTCTAAACACACGAGCCCCCTTCTAGGGGGCCACGGAGCCCATGGCGAAGCTCATACCAGCCCACCGAGAGAGGGAGCGCAGCGACCGAACGACCGGCCGCGCAGCGGCCGTGCGTGGCAAAGTCTAAAGTCCCCAGGGGGGTCTAAAGTAGTGCCCAGGGGGGTCTAAAATAGCCCCCTTCTAGGGGGCCACGGAGGCCATGGCGAAGCTCATACCAGCCCACCGAGAGAGGGAGCGCAGCGACCGAACGACCGGCCGCGCAGCGGCCGTGCGTGGCAAAGTCGAAAGTGCCCAGGGGGGTCTAAAATAGCCCCCAGGGGGGGTCAAAAGAATTTGCGTGGGACGTGAGTTGGCGGCGCTACCATTCAGACTGGGAGCGCTCCCCTCCGCCCCGGACTTAGTGTAACCTAAACACTAATGGAGCGCCGAGTCGGCCGACTCCAGGAGAAAGCGAGATCCCCCCATGCCCGTCCTCGATCCCTCCGCGCTCGTCGAAGAGCGCGTATCCGCCATTCGCCGGTTTCACGACCAGGTCGGCACCAAGCGCGCCGAGCTCGATCTGAGCGGCGGCGTCGACTCGGCCGTGGTCCTCGGCTTGCTCGCGCGCGCGCTCGGCCCCGACAAGGTCACCACGGTCTACTCCTCGATCCACTCGTCGGACGACTCGCGGGCCCGCGCGCGCGAGGCCGCCCACGCCTGCGGCGTGCCGCTGGTCGAGATCGACCTGAGCGAGAGCTTCGACCAGCTCATCGACGGGATGCGCGCCGCGCTGATCGCCGTGGGCCACGACGCCGACGAGATCGACGCCCGCGTTCGCAAGGATCCGACGATCCTCGGCTCGATCCGCTCCTGCGTTCGGGCCCCGGTCGGGCGCGGCTTCAACCGCCTCAGCGGCGGCGGCATCCGCCACGGGACCGGCAACGAGTGCGAGGATCGCTGGCTGCGCTTCTACCAAAAGGGCGGCGACGGCGAGGTCGACACCAACCCGATCGCCATGCTCGCCAAGGGCGAGGTCTACCAGCTCGCCAAGGCCCTCGAGATCCCGCGCTCGGTCATCGACGCCCTGCCCTCCCCCGATCTCCACGGCGTCGGTGAAGCCCACAGCGACGAGGCCGAGATCCGCGCGCTGAGCGGGGTCGACTGGACCTACAGCCGCATCGACTGGGACACCGGCGAGTACACCCGGGTCGGCACGATCGAGATCGCCTCGCGCTTCCTCGACCACCACCCCGAACTCCTGCGCGACGGCGAGCTGCCCGAGTCCGAGCTCGAGACCCTGGCCAAGGCCGCGACCCCGCTGTTCGGCCGCCGCCAGGCCGTGGTCGCGACCTTCTTGGAGTCCGCGCGCTCGCTCGAGCGGATGACCCGGCACAAGGCCAACCCCAACTGTCCCTCGCTCGGTGAGCGGGCCGAGCTCGTCCATCGCCACATCCTGACCAACGACCTGCCCACGGTCTGAGCTCGCGTCCGCAGCCGAGCTCTCAAAGCGCTCGCGCTGACCGCCGGGTTCGGCAGCCAGCGCGAGCGCCACTCGTCGTGGACGGCGGTCCTACTCGGCGTCCGCTGCGTCGTTGGGCCTGCCGATCTTCAGGCCGAGCACGAACCAGCCGAGGGCGAGGATGCCGACCGCGAAGACCGTGTCGCCGACGACTCGCAGCCAACGCAGCACCTCCATGTGGCTCGTCTGCATGAACTCGGCCGAGCGGGCGTACCACAGGCCGTGCTCGACGCTCGCCCAGGTCTGGAGGAGGCCGATCGGCAAGAGCGAGAGCAGGACCATCAACGCCAGGCCGATGTTGAGCGACCAGAACGCGACGGCCAGGGCCTTGGTGTTCCAGGGCCTCCGGGCCGCGAAGCCCTTGAGGCAAAACAGCATGAGCCCGATGCCGAGCATGCCGTAGACGCCGAACAGCGCCGTGTGTCCGTGCACGGGCGTCGTATTGAGGCCCTGCATGTAGTAGAGGGCAATCGGCGGGTTGATGAGGAAGCCGAACACACCCGCGCCGACGAGGTTCCAAAACGCGACCGCGACGAAGAAGTAGATCGGCCACTTGTAGGCGGCGATCCACGGCCGCGCCTTGGTGAGGCTCATGTTCTCGTAGGCCTCGAAGCCGATCAGCACCAGGGGCACGACCTCGAGGGCGCTGAAGGTCGCCCCGAGCGCGAGGACCGGCGTCGGCGTGCCCGTAAAGTAGAGGTGATGAAAGGTGCCGAGGATGCCGCCGGTGAGGAAGACGGTGCCCGAGAACAGCACCGCAGCGGTCGCCGTCGTGGTCCGCAGCAAGCCCATCCGCGTGAACAAGAACGCGATCACCACCGTGGCGAAGACCTCGAAGAAGCCCTCGACCCACAGGTGCACCACCCACCAGCGCCAGTACTCGGCGATCGCGAGGTTGGTCTGGCGGCCCCACATGATCCCGGCGCCGTAGAACAGGCCGATGGCCGCGGAGGCGATCAGGAACATGCCGAGCAAGCTCTTGTGCTCGCCAGGCTGGCGAAACGCCGGCCAGATCGCGCGCAGGACCAGGCCCAGCCACAAGAACAGACCGACGAGCAGGAACAGCTGCCAAAAGCGGCCGAGATCGACGTACTCGTAGCCCTGGTGACCGAACCAGAAGTTGGCCTCGAGGCCCATCTGCTGGCGGGTGCCGTACCAGGTCCCGAACATCGAGCCGACGACGATGATCAGCAGGCACACGAACAAGAGGTTGACGCCGAGGCGCTGGCCCCTGGGCTCGAAGCCGGAGACCGCCGGGGCGATGTACAGGCCCGTAGCGAGCCAGGCCGTCGCGATCCAGAAGATGCCGAGCTGCGTGTGCCAGGTCCGGGTCACGGCGTAGGGCAGCCACTTTGCGAGCGGGATGCCATAGAAGGCCTCGCCCTCGACGCCATAGTGCGCGGTTACGGCCCCGAGCCCGACCTGCGCGACGAACAGCGCGGTGACGACCCAAAAATACTTGAAGGTGGCGCGCATCGAGGGCGTGGGCGACAGCGAGAGCAAGGGGTCGCGAGCCGGAGGCTCGTGGGCATCGTCGCCCTCGCGGCCCCGCGCGGCGGCGTGATACCAGACGAGCCCGCCGATGCCCGCGATCAGCAACACCACGCTCAACAGCGACCAGACCACGATCGGGGCGCTCGGCTCGTTGTCGATGAGCGGCTCCGCGGGCCAGTTGTTGGTGTAGGTCGGGCGCTCGACGGTCCGGCCGAGGACGCCCTCGCCCGCCGGGGCGCCGGGGCGCTCGGTCGTGCAGGCCCACGCGGCCCAGAAAAAGAAGGTCTGGAGCTGCCGCTGGCGCTCGACGTCGCTGACCGTATTGGTTGCGATCGCATAGGCGTCGCGGAGCTCGGGCGGAGACATGCCGCCGTCAGCGAGGAATTGAAGGTCGGCCGGGAACTCCTGCGCGTCGCCGAAGATCGCCGTGTAGTAGCGTGAGAGGGCGTCGATCGCCCGGGCGCGCGCCTCGGACACGACGATCTGGTCGGCGTCCGGGTCGAAGGTGTTGGCCCGCAGCTCGCGCTCGAGCCGCTCTTCGAGCAGGTTTTGCTGATCCGGCTCGAGCTCGGCGAAGGGCCGGCCGTAGCCCTCGCGGGCCCACTCGTGGAGCAAGAACAGACCCTCGCGGTGGAGCCAGTCGGCGGACCAGTCCGGGGCCACGTAGGCACCGTGTCCCCAGATACTGCCGAGCTGCTGACCGCCGGTCGACTGCCAGACGTTCTGGCCGTCCTTGATGTCCTGGCCGGTGAACAGGACCTCACCGTCGGTGGTGACGACCCGGTCCGGGACCGGCGGCGCCTGGCGGTAGATCTCGACGCCGTAGTAGCCGAGCACCGCAAACGATGCGACGACGACCAGGATAAACCCCAACCACAGTCCTTTGTACTGCATAAAACGCCCTCCTTCGGCCGCTAGGGCCCATTTGTGCGGCAGGCCTAATCCTGCATGTCCACATGTACTATTGGAGGACCCTGGAAATGTCAACTCCGAGGTGTAGGATTTCGAAGGCGCAAGAGATGCTCTCCAAAACGGCGGAATATGCGTTGCGAGCGACGGTGTGGCTCGCGCGGGAACCTGGGAAGACCGAGCCGGCCGCGCGGCTGGCGAGTTGCATCCGGGTACCCCGGCGATACCTGCACAAGGTGCTTCAAGATCTGGTCGCGGCGGGGCTCGTGCACTCGCGGCCCGGTCCGGGCGGCGGCTACACGCTCAGCCACGATCCTGCTGAAATCAGCATCCTCGACGTGGTCAACGCGGTCGAGCCAATTCCGCGGATCCACGACTGCCCGCTGGGCCTGTCGACCCACACGAGCCTGTGTCCGCTGCATCAGGCGCTGGATCAGAGCTACGCCGCGATGGAGGAGTCGCTCGGGAAGGTCAGCGTCGCGGACCTGCTCCACCAGCCCAGCCGGGTCCCGCCCCTCGTCGAGATCACGAAGACCAGGTCCAAGCGGACGACGACCTCCAAGTCCTGATCCACGCCACGCCTCGACGCGAGGCCCCAGCGGCTTCAGTTCTCTTTGTCGTCGTCTTCGATCTCGACACGCTCGGCGCTGACGCGGATGATCCGGGTCGCGTCGGCGGCCAGGATCTTGAAGCGCACGCCCTCCCACACGAACACGGACCCGGCGATCGGCATCTGCCCAGCGAGGCGCGTGAGCAGATCGCCGACGCTGTCGACCCCGTCGATGTCCTCGAAGTCGACGTTGAGCGCCTCTTCGGCCGTGTGGAGGCTGGCCTGCCCGTCGAGGTACTTGACGCCGCTGTCGAGCGGAGCAAACAGCGGCGCGCGGTCGGACTCGTCGAAGATCTGACCGACGAGCTGCTCGATCACGTCCTCGAGGGTCACGACCCCGACCGTGTCACCCGCGTCGTCGACGACGATCGCGAGGTGGACGCGCTGCTCCTTGAAGCGGCGGAGCAGATCGTGGATCAGCAGGCTCTCGCTGACGAAGAAGGGCGGGCGCAGCAGCTTCTCGATCCGCTCGAAGTTGCTGCTCTCGCTGCTCGGCGGCGCGTCGTCGAGCCCGACGATCTGCTTGATGTGGAGGATCCCACGGACGTTGTCGAGGTTGCCCGCGTAGACCGGAAGCCGGCTGTGGCCGGTCGCGTGGGCGACCCGCTTGATCTTCTCGACCTCCCAGTCGAGGTCGACCCCAACCACACGATCGAGGGGGACCATGATGTCGCGGACGATCTTCTCTTCGAAGCGAAACACCTGCTGGAGGAGCTCGGCCTGCTCGGCCGGGATCGTGCCTTCACGCTCGGCGACCTTGACGAGGTAGCCGATCTCGCCCGAGGTCACGCGGTGGCCGCTGTCCTCGTCGGAGTCCGAGACCCTGCGGATGATCAGCCGAGTCACCTTCGACAGCGACCACACGAGCGGGTAGCTGAGCCACGCGAGGGCGTTGAGGACCGTGAGCACCGGGAGCGTGACCCGGCGGCTGTAGAGCTTGCCGAGCGCCTTGGGCACGATCTCGCCGAACAAGAGCAAGAACCCGGTGGTGATGACGACCGCGAGCGGGACGGCCCACGAGGCCCGCGCCGTCCCCTCGAGGTGGCGGATCGCCAGCGCCGTCGCGGTCGCGCCCATCAAGGTGTTGGTGATGTTGTTGCCGAGCAGGATCGTCGACAGCACCATCACCGGGCGGTCGACCCACCAGGCGAGCAGCTTGCCCTCGCGGCCCCCCTCTTCCTTGGCTCGGCGCGCTCGGCGATCACCGTAGCTGGTGATCGCCGTCTCGCTACCCGAGAAGAACATGCTCCCGCCGAGGCACAGCACGAAGACGAGGAGCGACAGCGTGTCCGCGTCAGTCATCGCCTGTCTTGCGCCGAGTCCAGCAACTGCGGAGCGACCGCCGAAGTCGGCTCTAGAGGAGGGTCTCCTTGCACTGGGCCCTCGACTTTATCACGCCCGGCCGCGGACGGCTCAGCCCCCCGCGTCGCAGCGGGGGTGCGGCCTCGGGTCTCGGGGGCGATGAGAACCGTCCCCCGGCTGCCGGGCGCGCTGGCCTCGTCCGCCAGGGCGCCGGGCTCGGGCGCGAGGATATGCGCCGCGCGGGCCCCCGCGAGTGCCGCGAGCGCCTCCTCGACCTTGGGGATCATGCCCCCGCGGATCGTGCCCTCGGCGATCGCAGCTCGGGCCTCGGCGGCGCTCAGCCTCGGGATCCGCGTGCTCGGATCGGCGCGATCGCGCAGGACGCCCGGGACCGAGGTGAACGCAAACAGGTGATCAGCCCCGAGCGCGGCGGCCAGCGCCGCCGCGACGGTGTCGGCGTTGACGTTGAACAGCAGCGGCTCTTTGGCCTCCGACCCGACCCCGATCGGTGAGAGCACCGGGGTCAGCCCGGCCGACCAACAGGCCTCGATCGCGCGCAGATCGACCCTGGTGACGTCTCCGACCAGGCCGTAGTCCACGAGCTCGCCGTCCTCGCCAACTGGGACTGGCGGCCGACGACGGGCGTGGACAACCCCGGCCGAGAGCCCGACCGCGGCCAGGCCCGACGCCCAGGCCCCGGCGACCACGGCACAGCCGACCTCGCCCGCGATCGCCTGCGAGACCACTCGCAAGGTCCGCTCGTCCGTCACCCGCTGACCCGCGATCTTTTTAGCTTCGATACCCAGGGCGCGACCGAGGGCGCTCGCCTGGGGACCCCCGCCGTGGCACAGCACGAAGCGCCAGCCTTCTTCGACCAGCGCCGCGACGTCAGTCAGGACATGGGCGAGCTGCTCGGCGCGCCCGACGACCTCACCGCCAAACTTGATGACCGAGAGCACTGGCGTCTTGTCCGCTGGAGGTGTCGTTGCCACCGCTTTCCTTCCCAACCGCGCAAACCCGTACGCAGCAATTGCTACCCGGGAGGCTGGCCGCGCGCATCTATCACGGACGCGGCCGGGCCTACACTGGGCACCCATGTGAGTGGACGCGCGCCCCGCCTGCCGAGAAGTCGACTGAGAACTCATTAAACGATGTTCTCACCCGAAGACCGGACACATTGGGTCAGGATGGGACATGCGCAACACCCGCAACTCTCTCGGGACCCCTGACCGCGACATGGATGTCAGAGTGCGCCCGCGCCGTCCGCCGCTTTGTCGGACATCCGCGTCATACCTAGGCCAAGCCTCGACGGAGCCAAGCCCGCGCGATCGATCGCTCATGAGTATTTTCAAGCACTTAGAGAGATGGCCCATATGATGCACAAGGGGTTGAGCGTCTCGAGAGTACGGCCTGACTTACTGACTCTCTGTCCTTGACCTACTTGACCTTTTCCTTCCCTGACCTGACTTGACCTGACCTGACCTACTCAGCTTGCTCTTACGCTCCTTGGCCTGAGACCTTACCTAACCTCGAAGGCCTAGCTTACGACTTCACTTGAACTTGACCCATTTGACCTGAGCTTTACCGCCGCCCGAGACACCTAACTTACTCCGCTGACTTGCTTGCCGCCTTCACTTAGCCGCCTTCACTTAGCCGCCTTCGCTTACTTCTTTGGCCTCCAACTGCTCTGCTTGATCTAACTTCTTGATCTAGCTTCGCGCTAACCGCGCCTCGAATTTCCATAGGTCGGTGCTGATATTTTGCCCAGGACGGTTTGGTCCCCGTCCTGGGCTCTGTGTTTAAGCCCTCAGTGCGCGTGGTCCTCGGGCTCGGGCACGCGATCGGCCAGGCGCCAGAGTCGAGCCGCGCTCGTCCGGCCCTCGACGCCCTCGAACTGCTCTTGATCCGTCGCGCAGGCCGGCTCGGGCAGACGTCGCGGATCGATGACCACGTGCCCGCGCAAGGCACAGGCCTCACCGTGCGGCATGGTGTGGATCGCCGGAGCCCAGCCGTGCTCGAACACCCGGTCGAGATCGACGCGAAGTCGACCGCGACATCGAGGACAGGGTGTCAGCTGACCGTGTTCAGTCCGGGCGAGGGTGACGAGGGGATCTCGCCCGCGATGCTCGGCCCGCACCGACCGCCACCAGCTCGGGTCGAAGCGATAGCCGAGCTCGACGGGATCGGGCGGCAGCAGGCCCTCCTGCGCCAGCCACCAGGCCGCGAGGTAGTAGGCCGGAGACATGCCCTCGGCCCGGTCGCGCGACTCGATCATCAGGGCCGGACGATCAAAGTGGGGATCGAGGCCCCAGGCGCGCTCGAGCTGGGTGCGGCTCGGGCCCGCGAGGTGAAAGAAGCGGTGGCCCAGGACCACGCGGCTGAGCCGATCGGCGAACACGAACAGCACGTTGGCGAGCTTGGCCCACGGGTTGACCGAGGCCTCGCAGACCTTGATGCGATCACACTTGAGCCGCCCGTCAGCGCGCTGCCACACGCTGATCAGCTTGATCTCGATGCGGCCCTCCCAGTCGGGCACGGGGACCGAATCGTGGGCGTCGAGGCCGAAGTGCCACTGCAGCGCGTTGCCGTGGCGCCCGCGCCCGCGGGCCTCGACCAGGGCCTCGGCCGCGGGCCCGAGCGGGAGCCCGCGCGCGGCCTCGGCCAAGAGCTCGAGGTGACGGCACCGACGCAAGACCGCGTCGCGGCGCAGCGGCGGGTGTCGCAGCGGCAGCCGCACGACCGACGCTAGTCCTTCTTGGCGTCCTTCTCGGCGCCCTTCTCGGCGCCCTTCCTGTCGCCCTTCCTGTCGCCCTTCCTGTCGCCCTTGTCGGCCTTGTCGTCCTTCTTCCTACCCTTTTGCTCGGCACAGCCGGCGTTGAAAGACACGAGGGACAGGGCGAGGACGAGGTACGAGAGCTTGGACATGGGGATCTCCGTCAGCCCAACCCTGCAACGGAGCGAAGCGCCGGGTCAAGCTGGCTGGCGGCTCGAGCTGGCGGCGAGCTCGTCGTCACAGCGAGGACGACGACGCGGACGACGCCTCGATCGGGACCGGGCGGCCGGCGTCGTCGATCGCCACGTACACGACCTCGGCCTTGGTGACCTCGACGCTGCGCTTGGTGTCGGTCGGCCGATGGGCGACGACCCGCACGCAGACCGTGACCGAAGTCCGGCCGACCCGAAGGATCTCGGCGTAACAGCTGACGATGTCACCGACGCGGACCGGCTGCGAGAACACGACTTCGCGCATCGCGACCGTGACGACCCGGCCGATCCCGAGCCGGTGGGCGCCGATCGCCCCGGCCTGATCGATGAGGCTGAGGATCTTGCCGCCAAAGATTGTCCCGTGGGCGTTGGTGTCCGCGGGCATCATGCACACGCGGATCGCGGGGTGGGGATCGGGCTCGACGTTCGACGCGGTCACGAGCGCACAGTAGATCCAAGTCGCGGGCGAGGCCATCGCCAGTGGCCCGGCCGCAGCCCCCTCAGCCGGCCCCGACCGCGCGCAGGATCGTCTCGCGGATCGTCTTGGCGTCGGCGTAGTCGGGGCAGTAGTAGAGGCCGGGGTCCCTGGCCGAGAGGGCCCGGAAGCGCTTGTCCTCGGCGCCGAAGTCGTAAGACAAGATCGCCGGTCGGCGGCAGCCCGCGTCGCGCAGCGCCCGGAGGATGAACAGGCCCTGGTTGTCCTGCTGAAAGCGCCGCGCCCGGCGAATGTCGCCGTTGAAGCGCCCGGTCAGCTGGACCATGTCGCCGAGCAGCTCCTCGATCGGCGTCCGATCGAAGCGCATGTCGAGGAACACCACGTCGGGCTCGTCGGCGGCGATCATCTCGCACGCCCGGCCGCCGCTCTTGGCCTGACGGTACTCGATGCCCTCGGCCACGAAGGTCGTGAGGTTGGTGATGTATTCGTCGCCGTCTTCGACGACGAGCACGCGAATTTGACGTTGTTGGCTGTCCATCACGGTCCTCGTCAGGCTCCCAGCGGGCTCGCGGTCGCTGGCCCGACGCCGACCTCGTCGGCCCGGGCCGGCGCGTCGGTGGCCGCGTCCTCATCTTCGTCCTCGTCGAGCGCGAAGAAGCGCAGGACCACGGCCTTCTCCCACCCGGCCTCGGGCTCGACGGCGATCGAGCCGTCGTAGCGCGAGAGCAGATCGGCGGTGATGCCCATGCCGCGCTCGACGTAGCGCCCGCGCAGCATCTCGCTGGTCAGCCGCTCGGGCGAGTGGTCCTTGATCCGGATCGCGAGGGTCGAGAGCCCGGTGATGTCGTCGATCTCGGTTGCGAGCTCGACCCCGAGGCCGATCGGCGGCTGGGCGTACATGGCCGAGGACATCAGCGAGTTGCGCAGCACGTTGGCGAGGATGTCGTGGAGGTCGGTGCGAAAGATGCGGACCTGCTCGCCCTGCCCCTCGATCGACAGCGGCGCGATCTGGACGGTCGCGAACTTGTCCTCGGTTGCGACCTGCTCGTAGACCGAGGCGATGAACTCGGGGTCGACCCGCGCGATGCACAGGCGCTGGATCACCTCGCTGAGGCGGTCGAAGGCCCGGCGCCCGAGCACGTCGCCGGCCCGGAGCAGGACCTTGGCCAGCTCGAGCTTCTTGCTGGCCCGCAAGCCGCCGGGGTGCCGGAGCCACTTGGCCTTGGCCGCGACGTCATCGAAGGCCCGGAGCATGGCCTTGAAGGTTGGATCTTTGCGCCTGAGGTTGAGGGTGACGCCGTGGGCGCGAGCGACCTGCTCGAGCTCGGCGACGTAGCCGAGAAAGCGACCGTGGATCCCGCGCCGCTCGCCGCGGTGCGGGTCGTGTTCGGGCTCGACGTCGTCACCGAACAGACGCCGCGCGAGCAGGGTCGCGCGGGCCTCGGCGTCGGGCTCGTCGAGCTCGAGCGCGCGGCCGACGTCCGACAAGAACGCGGTGTTGTGCTTGAGGATCTCGTGCCGGATCAGGCTCAGGATCCGGGCGACCTCGGGGAAGCAGGTCGGCGAGCGCTCCAGCAGCTGGGGCAGTGACGCGCCCCGGACCCGCCGCCAGATCAGGGCCAGCGGGATCGACAGCAAGATCAGCGAGCCCACGCCCATCGCCAGGTAGATCTTGAGGAAGACCGCGTCCATGTGACCGCGGAGCTCCTGGGCCGCGTCCCAGTAGACGTCGTAGGGCCCGGCCTCGCGCAGGTAGATGTCGAGCTGCTCGCTCGCGGCCCACAGCTCGAGGTTGTCCCACAGCAGCTTGGCGACGCGATAGCGAGCGATGACCGAGCCGAGCTCGGCCGCGGTCCGCAGGTGCGAGCGGCCCTCTTTCGAGTCGGCGAGCATCAGGCCGAGGCGCTCGTGAACCTCCATCTGGTTGGGATCGACCGCGAGGCTCTCGTCCCAGTAGACCCGCGCCTGGCCCTGGCGACCGTCCTGGACGTAGACGACCTGGGCGAGCATGTTGAGCAGCGCCGTCTCGCGCGGAAATTTTTCGCGCGCGCGCAGGAGCAAGGTCTCGGCCCGGTCCCACTCACCGTGCTCGGCGCCGAGCACATAGGCCTCGCTGATCAGGCGGTGGAGCTCGGGGTCGAGGCGGCCGACGTCGGAGGGCAGCGGCGGCGGGACGAAGGGCACGTCCTCCTCGACCTCGCGCTGGAGCGCGGCGATCGCCTCGCGCGCGGCCTCGCGCTTGGGCTCGTCGGCGTCGGCGAACTCGAGGTAGTCGCGGAAGTGCTCGATCGCCTGCTCCTTGTCGGACCGGGCGTAGAGCTCGCCGAGGTGAAAGCGCAGCACGTGCAGATCCGGGCGCAGGCGCAGCGCCATGTCGAGGTGGGTGCGCGCCTGCTCGTCCTCGGCGCCGGAGAATTCCTTCTTGTAGAGCAGGCCCAACGCCATGTGGGTGGCGTAGTCGTAGCGCTCCATCGCGATCGCCCGCTTGAACGACTCGATCGCGGCGGGGAAGTCTTCGCTGCGCGCGTAGACCTCGCCGAGGTAGTAGTGAGCGCGGGGGTACCAGGGCGAGTCGCCGACGGCGATCTCGAGCTCGCTGCGCGCGGTGGCCAGATCGCGGCGACGCAGGGCTCGTAAGCCTCGGTCGTAGGCGGCCTCGGCCGCGGGCGTCGGCCGGCCGCCTTGCAGCTCCTGGATCTCGGCGACCGCGAGCTGGATCTGGAGCTCATCGATCCACTTTTTGGCGTCGCGTGCGGCCTCGAGCTCGTCGGGGTGCAAGACCAGGATCCGCTCGTAGACGGCGACCGCCTCCTGCGGCTGCTCGAGCCGGCGATGGAGCGCGCCCTCGAGCTCGAGCGCCGCGAGCTTGGGTACGGCCTCGCGCGCCCGGCACTCCTGGCGGTAGGCGTCGAGGTGGGCGACGGCGGCGGCGAGGTGGCGATGCTGCTGCTGCTCGACGCGCGCGACCTCGGCCTCGGCCGCGTGCAGCTGCGCCGCGGTCACGCGGATGTCGTCGGGGCGACCGAGCGCGCCGACGTCGAGCCCGGCGAGCTCCTCGGCGATGTCGAGGCGCTCCTTGGCGTAGACGTTCTCGCACTCGCCCATCCACGCGACCGCGTTCTCGCGCTCGGACAGCCACAGGCCCCGGGGATCGTAGACCTCGAGCAGGGTGAGATCCTCGATCGCCAGGCGCGGGCAGCGGCCCGGGGGGTTGGCCCGCTTGTGGACGTGGGCGCGGCCACGCAGGGCCTCGGGATCGCCGTCGTGGATGTCGAGCGCGGCCGAGTACTCGTCGATCGCCTCGGACCAGCGGCGCTGCTGCATCGCCCGCTTCGCGCGACCGAGGTGATCGGCGAACTCGACCTCGCGCTGCTGCTCGAGCGTGAGCGGGTCGACCTCGACCTCGGGATCGCCGCTCTCGCTGTCGTCGACGCCGGGGAGCTCGCCACCGGTCGTCTCGGGCGGCGGCAGGGTGTCGCGGGGCGGCGCGGCGTCGACCGCGGTGACGGCCATGACCGTCAGGACCCACAACGCGAGCGCAGAGCCGACGCCCCTCCCCCACCTGCGCGCGCGCTCGTCGACGTGGTTCACGGCCGACCTCAGTTCGCGGCGCGCGAGCGCTTGAGCTCGCGCAGCTTGATGCCGAGCTGGTTCATGCGCAGCTGGACCTTGCGCCCGGCCTCGGGCTCGCCGAGCAGGAATTCGGCGACCCGGGACAGATCGCCGGAGAAGTGGTGATAGAGGCGCGCGAGGTACTGGCGCTCGACCTCGCAGCTGATCGCGTTGAGCGACTCGGCCGGGGCGACCCGCAGGCGCAGGGCGAGGGCGTCGCCGTCGACGCTGAGGTCATCGCTGGCCTCGGACCCGGTGTCCCCGAGCTCGGCCTCGGCCTCGGCGAAGGGTCGGAGCAGGTCGCGGATCGTCCGGGGCTGGATCACGATCACGTCGGGCCGCGCGTCGTGGTCGCCGGCCTCGGGCTCGATCTGATCGACGCGATCGACGAGCTCGACGAGCGTGAAGGTGACGAGGTTCGAGAGCACCATCTCGAACTGGCGGAAGTTCCCGGGCCAGTTGAAGTCTTCGAGCAGGTTGTAGCTGTTTTGATGCAGCAGCAGGTGGATGCGCCGGGGGTCGGGCTTGCTCGGGATCTTGCGGCCAAAGGTCACGCGCATGCGCTCGTCCTCGGCCGGGACCCACAGCTCGCGCTGCTCGGCGTACTGCACGAGCAGATCGCGGTTGTAGCCGCTTTGGCACACGCGCTCGAGGAAGAACTCGAGCAGGTGCTGAAAATCGTCGCGACGCTGGCGCAGGCTCGGCAAGGTCACGGCCGTCGCCGGGTTGAGGCGCATGAACAGATCCTCGCGGAACCGACCGCTGCGGACCATCTGGGCCAGGTTCTCGTTGGTCGCGACGACCAGCTTGACGTCGGCGGTGCGCTCCTCGACCGAGCCGACCGGGCGGTAGCCGCCCTCTTGCAGGACCAGCAGCAGCGACTTTTGCAGCTCGAGCGAGAGGTTGCCGATCTCGTCGAGGAAGAGCGTGCCGCCGTGGGCCCGGGCCAGCACGCCCTCGCGCGAGCTGCTCGCGCCCGTGTACGCGCCCTTGACCACGCCAAACAGGTGCGCGGCCATCAGCTCCGCGGGGATCGTCGAGAGGTCGACGGCCATGAACGCGCCGGTCCGCTGGGAGTGAGGGTGGATGTACTCGCGGGCGAGCAGGCTCTTGCCGGTCCCGGTCTCGCCCTGGATGATGATCGGCAGCTGACCGCGGGCGAGGATCGCCAGGCGTCGGCGAAGGTCGGCCATCGCCACGGCCGTGCCCCAGTAGAAGGGCCCGTCGTCCTCGGCGCTGCGCTCGGCGCGAACGAGGATGCCCTCGACCTGGACCTTGAGCGCGCGCGCGTCGAGGTACTCGTCGTCGAGGAGGTAGGTGTAGTCCTCGGCGTGGAGCCGCTCGGCGTCGGCCTCGAGCGGCAGATCGTCGAGCGCGGTCATCACGATGACCGGCAGATCGGGGTAGCGGCGGCGGAGGCGATCGAGGATGTGGAGGCCCTGCGAGCGACGCAGGCGCTCAAAGGTCCGGCGCGGATCCCCCTTGGCCAGCAAGCCCGACTTGTCCTCGGGCAAGAGGTCGTCGTCGGGGATGTCGAAGTGCACGTCGAGCAGCACGAGATCGATGCTCCGGTGCAGACGCGCCAGGATCTGCATCGCTTCCCGGTGGTTGCGCGCGGGCCCGAGGAACTCGTGCTCGGGCATGAAGCGCCGGCACAGGTCCAGGTACTTGTCCTCGTCGTCGATGATCAGGATCGACGACATCAGCGCTCCCGCAACAGGCGACGATGGAGGTTTCGCAGCTGCGAGCGGATGCTCTGCTGGGCCGAGCGGATCTTGGTCCGCTCGCGCGCGATGGTCTCACGATCGCCCTGGGTCAGCGCCGAACCCACGCCCTCGAGCAGCTCGACGGCGCAGGCGACGGCCTCGAGCTCGGGCTCGAGCGGGCGCGGGAGCTGATCGTGGTGCGCGCGCCAGACCTCCCAGGCGGCCTCGCGCCGCTCGCCGTGCTTGCGGGTCTCGAGCAGGTCGGCACGCAAGGCGGCGAGCAGCTCGTCGGCGACGGGGCCGTCCCACAGCGCGTCATCGAGGTTCGCCGAGGTCCACGCCACGTACTTGCCGAGGTCGTGCTTGAGCGCGGCGACCTGCTCGAGCAAGTCGGCATCCGATGTCGGTCCCGGCACAGTCCCGACAGCATCCCGCAAGCGCCACGAGCGGGCAAGTCGCCGAGCGCTAGCAGCCCGGGGTGCTAGCCCTCGGCGACGACGCCGTCGGGGAGCGAGTAGCGGGTCGCGCGGGCCCGGCCAGTGCTCGAGACCTTGCCGACCCGACGCATCCACGACAGGTAGCCGCGCAGCTCGGTGGTGTCGACCTCGATGCGCTTGGCGAGCTGGCCGATCGTCAGCGCGGGCGTGTCCGACAGCACCTCCAGGATGCGGCGGTACATGAATTCTTCGCGGCTCTGGCTATCGGCAGAGGTCGCGGGCTTGGGCGCGATCCGACGGACCCCGGCGCCGACTCCACCAGCCCCATTGGCGCCGACCTTGGCCCCAGCTCCGGCAGCGATCAGCGCCTCCTCGAGGTCGGTCAAGGTCAGCTCGCGCATCGCGTCGCCAGCCTCGCTTGCGAGCAGCTCGCGCACGGTCGTGGTCAACGGTGCCTTGGCCAGCGTCTGCTTGGCCGCCTTGCGCAGCCCCGAGCGATTGTTCGCCAAGGCGTTCTCGAGTAGTCGAGCGATCTCCAACATGTGTGGTCAAATCTCCGTGCACATCCGTGGCGACGGCGGGCGGACTATGCCACCAGATCGGGGGGCTGCCAAGCGCGACATCCTGTTTATGTACGCGCAGGACCACGTGGCGCAGTCCGTGCGCGAGCAGATCCCGATCGCGGAAGTGATCGCGGACCCGATCCTCGAAGTGATCAGTTGCAGGTCAGATAGCCGAGGTCGAGCTCGCGGCTCTCGCAGGGGTAGCAACAGTCGTCACAGGGCTCGCTGTTGTCGAGCCCGACGCCGTAGACCAACCCACCATCGGTCTCGGCGCCGAAACAAACCCACTCGTCGATGTCACAGATAATGGTCTCGAGCCCATCGTAGCCGAGGCCGGGGGTCACGTAGACCGCCGTGCCCGACGGCCACGTCCAGTCACGATTATCCGAGAACAGCTTCCAGCCGACGTCGTCGCCGTCGTCGCAGTCGTCGGTCACACGAACGCTCATGACCGGCGCGCAACCAGACCCAGCGGGGTCGTCGCCATCGTAGCCCTCTTCGCAGTAGCACGCGCCGCGGTAGTCGTAGGCATTGGGTCCGCACTGGGTATCCTCGACATAGAACACGCAGCCGAGACCGACGGCGCTCGTGAAGCCCGCGAGGAGTCCAAGGACACAGGAACGACGGGCGAGGCGGAACATCGAGACAGGCATGGGACCTCCGGGGTGGTGGCGTCGCCGCGCAGCGCGAACACGCGGGCGGGACGCGAGCTACGATAGCGGTTCTGGCGGCGTTTGACTCCCGGGGCAACCCGCGCCTTCAACAGGGTGCATTCCCCCGTGCAAACCCCGGGCGCCATCCGCTCGCCGGGGCCGCCGATCTCACCCGCCAGCTCGCGGGCAAGGTGGCGGCCAGATCGGCGATCGGAGCTTTGCGACGGTCCTGCTAACATCAATGGGCGCGTGTTCCCGCCCGATCAGACCGCCGAGCTCAGCACCCCGGCCGGCCGCAAGCCGCCCCGCGCAGACGTCGCCGCCGCCGCAGAGTCGATCGCCGACGGCCGCAGCCAGCATCGCGCGCCAACCAAGGTCGGCGTGTGGGAAGAGGGCGCGGTCATCAACGATCGCTACACGCTCGAGCGCCGACTCGGCAGCGGCTCGATGGGCGAGGTGTTCCTCGCCAGCGATCGCCTGCTCAAGAAGCATGTCGCGCTCAAGGTCCTGCGCGGTGACATGGCCAAGAGCCGCGCGACCGTGCGCCGCTTCTTGCGAGAGGTCGCGCTGGCCCACTCGGTCACCCACCCCAACGTCGTGCGCATCTACGACACCGGAGAGACCGACGGGCTGCCCTACTTCTCGATGGAATTCCTCCAGGGCCAGACCCTCGAAGAGCTGATCGACGCCAGCCGCCAGCCCGGCGAGCGCGAGACCGAGCTCGAGGATCTCGGCGATCCGCCGATGACCCTGCGCGAGATCCGAGAGATCAGCTACGAGATCCTCTCGGGCCTCGCGGCGGCCCACGACGCGGGCATCGTCCATCGCGACCTCAAGCCCGCCAACGTGATGCTGACCCACCGCGGGGCGATCGTCATGGACTTCGGCGTCGCGGGCTTCGACGCGCCGACCCCGGGGATCCGGCCCAACCCCGCCGAGGCCCGATCCCTGGTCCGGACCGAGGCGGGCACGATCTTCGGCAGCCCGGCGTACATGGCCCCGGAGCTGTGGGAGGGCGCCCCGGCCACGGTCCAGAGCGATCTCTACTCCTTCGGCGTGATGCTCTACCAGATGCTCAGCGGGCGCCTGCCGATCGAGGCGCCCAACGCCAAGGCCTTCCTGGTCAAGCTCAAGGAAGAGAAGCCCACGCCGGTCCGACAGCTGCGCAAGGACACGCCGTGGAACCTCGCGCTGCTGGTCTCGCGCTGCATGTCGGCGGATCCCGAGCAGCGCCCGATCTCGGCCGACGCCGCGGCCAACCTCGTCTCGCCCCTGGCCAAGCGCTGGCGCTGGCTGAGCGCCGCGGTCTTGGTCCTGGTCGCGCTCGGCGTCGCGAGCTTCGCCCTGCGCGGGGCCGAAGAGCGCCGCTATCGTGACATGGGCCTGCCCGACTCGATCGCCGCCGCCGACGTCGACGCCTTCGTGCGCAGCTTCGACGTCGGCGACTACGCGTCCGCGGTCCGGCAGCTCGAGCGGCTCGAGCTCCGCGCGCCCACCTCGGCGGCCGTAGTGTTCTGGCGCGCGACCCTCGAGCACACGATCGGCGACGAGGCCGAGCGCTGGGTCCACTGCCGGGCCGCCGGCTACGCCTCGGACAGCGAGGGCGACCAGTGGCAAGGCAGCGAGAGCTGGCGCGACCTCGCGATGGGGGCGTGCTCGGCGAGCTACAGCCTCTCGCCCGAGCTGTGGACGCTGCTGGATCCGAGCCAGACCAGCGAGCTGCCCGAGGCCTGGCTCCCGCTGGCGGTCAGCGAGTCCCTGGTCCACCGGATCGAGGCCGCCCGCGATCCGGGCCCGACCCTGCTTCGTCAGGCCGAGGACGTGCTCCGTCGCCTCGACGAGCCGCGCGAGTTCCACGAGGGCCCGGCGCTGGCGATCCGCTGGCAGCTCGCGCGCTTCGAGCTGCGGGTCGCGCTCGGGCGCTTCGACGAGGCCCGCAACCTCCTCGACGACCTCCTGACCGAGCGCGGCGACGCCCCGATCGTGCTCGCGCGGGCGTCACAGTTCTACGCCCTGACCGGCGAGCTCGACCGCGCCGCCGAGTGGGCCGCGAAGGTCGCCGACTACGACCCGCGCCCGCGGGTGCGCTTGCTGCTCGACGCCGGGCGCCTCCGCGACGCCGCCGCGATCATCGATCGCTACGCGACCAGCGCCGGCGGCAGCCCGCTGCGCCAGCAGCTGCTCGACACCTGGTGCGGGTACGCCTACCGCTTCGAATTCGAGACCGCGCCCGAGCGCTGCGGCGCGGTCGGGCCCGGGCTGACCCACAACATGTGGCTCGCGGCGCACCACGACGGCGCCGATCAGCGGGCCATGAGCACGCTCGAGCGCGCGATCATCAGTCAGCAAGCGGCGATCAACCGCGGCGAGTGTCTCGCCCGGGGCGTCAACGCGAGCGTCGTGACCCACACCTTGCCGCCCTTCGAGACCTACCTGCGCCAGCTCGACGTCTACGCCGCGCTGTGCTTCAGCGGCGGCGACGCGGGCCCCGACCCCGAGCTCGCCCGGCGCCTCGCCGAGGACCTCGTGGCCGTCGCGCCAGGCGATCCGTGGGCGATCCTCGTCGACGCGCAGGTCGACGACGAGCAGCTCGCGGCCGCGCCCGCGGCCGACAAGCGTCGCCAGGTCGTCGAGCGCTGGCGCGACGCCGACGACAACCTGCCCCTCGTCCATGCCCTGCGGCGCCTCGTCGGTGACGAGCCCGAGCCCGAGCCCGAGCCCGAGCCCGGAACCAGCGAGCCGACGCTGATGACCCCCGCGCCGTCCGAGGACAGCGCCCCGCTCGTGTTCGACGACGGCGGGTTCGAGCCCGACGACGTCGAGCCAGGCGACGACGGGCCGCGCTGAGCTCCGCCGCCGGGCGTGGTAGCGTGCCCAACCGTGAGCTCCCTGAGCCGTCGTGACCAAGCGGTGCTGTGGCACCCTGCGACCCACTTCGGTGATCTCGAGCGCACGCCGCCGCTGCCGATCCGCTCGGCCCGGGGCGTGTGGCTGACCGACGAGTCCGGCCGCAAGATCCTCGACGGCATCGGCTCGTGGTGGACCTCGATCCACGGCCACGGCCACCCCCAGATCGTCGCGGCGATCCAGCGCCAGGTCGCGCAGCTCGACCACGTGATGTTCGCGGGCTTCACCCACGCCCCGGCCGTCGAGCTGGCCGAGCGGCTGCTCGCGCTCGCGCCCGCCGACGCCCACGTCCGCTACGGCAAGGTGTTCTACAGCGACTGCGGCTCGGCGTCGGTCGAGGTCGCGCTCAAGCTCAGCTACCAAAGCCGCGTGCTCCGGGGTGAGGCTGGGCGTCGGCGCTTCGCCGCGCTCGAGCGCAGCTATCACGGCGAGACCCTCGGCGCGCTCTCGGTCTGCGGCAGCGCCGACTGGCGCGAGCCCTTCTCGGCCCTGCTCCACGACGCGCTCTACCTCCCGGTCCCGAGCGTCCCCGATCACGCCCACGCCGATCTGGATCCGAGCGGCGCGCGGGCCGAGCTCGGCGCCGACACCCCCGAAGCCGATCGCGCCGTGGCCCTGCTCGAGGCCCACGCCCACGAGCTCAGCGCGCTCGTCGTCGAGCCGCTGATCCAGTGCGCCAGCCGCATGAACATGTACGGCGTCGGGTTCTACCGCCGCCTCGTCGACACCTGTCGCCGCCTCGACATCCACGTGATCGCCGATGAGATCGCCGTCGGGTTCGGGCGCACGGGTGAGCTCTTCGCCAGCGCGTGGGCCGAGCGCGCGCCCGATCTGCTCTGCCTCAGCAAGGGCCTGTCGGGCGGGGTCCTGCCCCTCGCCGCGACCCTGATCCGGGCCGGCTTCGAGGACGACTTCAAGGGCGATCCGAGCCGCAGCTTCGCCCACAGCCACACCTTCACGGGCAACCCGATCACCTGCGCGGCCGGGCTCGCGAGCCTCGACGTGTTCGAGTCCGAGCGCACGCTCGCGGGCCTGCCCGAGCGGATCGAGCAGATGAGCGCGCTGCGGCGGCGGGTCGCCGAGCGCCAGCCGCAGGTGATCGAGAGCCGCCAGGCCGGCCTCGTCGCGGCGCTGACCGTCGACCGCGCGCGCGGCCCCGCCGACGGTCGCCTCGGCCTCGCGCTGCGCGAGGCCGCCCTCGCTCGCGGCGTGCTCCTGCGCCCGCTCCACGACACGATCTACTGGATGCCCGCGCTCAACATCGACGCCGACGCCCTCGAGCTGCTCGCCGAGGTCAGCGCAGAGATCATCGAAGAGGTCCTGGGGTGAGGAGCCGGCAGCTGCTGGCCTGCGCGCTGCTGATCGCCGGCTGCGACGACGCCCGCGCGCCCCTCGACCTCGACGCGATCGCCGAGCCGAGCGACGAGTGTGTCCGCGTGATCCACGAGACCCTCGAGCTCGGCGGGCCCCTCCACCGCTTCGTCAGCGACGGCCCGGGCTCGGCCGGGGGCTGGGGCATGATCACCTTCATCAACGAGTTCGATCTCCCCGCGCTCGCGCTCGTCCGCGTCCCGGCCAGCGCGAGCGAGGCTCCGACGGCGCGGATCGAGCTCGGGATGTCGTCGCCCGATCCCGAGCTCGTCCAGCTGCGGGCCGGCTCTGAACCCGGCGAGGTCTGGGCCCTGAGCCGCTCGGGTCAGGTCGTGGTCCTGCGCCGGATCGTGCCCGAGCTCGGGTTGATCGCGACCAACGGCATGCTCGGCAATTTCCCGATTCATGACGACGACGGCGGCGCGTGCCCGAGCGAGCACAGCCGCACGCTGCTGGTGATCGAAGGTCAGCCCTACCTCCTCGCGCTGCCCAACTGCAGCGACACCCCAGCCCTCGACCTCCACCTGCTCGCGCTCGAGCGCGAGACCCTCGACTTCCTGACCAGCTGGCAGCTGAGCTTCGACCCCTGCGCGCCCTACGACGATCCGGCCGCGTGCGCGGAGATCTTCGCCTACTCCCTGTCCGCGATCGGCCCCGGCACGTCCACGCTGCTGCCTGACGCCGCCCGGATCCCCGTCGGCTTCACCCAGGTTCGCGCGTTCACGGGCGGGCTCGGGCTGTCGGGCACGGTCATGAGCTCGGACGTCTCGCTGCTCGACATGCGCATGACCAGCAACGGACCCAGCGCGCGGCTCGTGACCTTTCGCGAGGTCTGGATTCACAGCCTCCCGCTCGCGCTCGGCCCAGTCTCGCTCGGGCAGGACCCCTACTCGACCCAGCTCCACATCCGCAATGAGCTGCTCGAAGACGACGCCGCGCTGATGCGCTTCGACACGATCGGCGAGTTCTACGTCCAGCTCCGGGATCCCGAGCTCCTCCCCCTCGGGGGTCGCGGCCAGCTGGTCCAGCTGCCCGATCAGGCCGCGATGATCGATGTTGAGGGCGGTGGCCTGCACGCAGCGCCCCTCGCAGACATTGGCGCGTGGCCATTTTGGACCGAGCGCACCGTCCTCGAGCTCGACGACCTCGTCGACTTCGAGATCAGCGGTGTCGGCCAATTGCTACTGCGGCGCGACCAGGTCGCGCCGCAGCTCGTCTATCTCTCGTGTCTGGACTGAGCGCTCGCCGCTCAGACGCCCGCAGAGTCGGGCTTGAACAGCACCTCGCTCGGGACGATGACCTTCTCGCCGCCGTTGATCGCCCAGGCGAAGTGCATGGCCAGGAGCGGGCCCGTGGCCTGGAAGTAGCGGACCTCCAGGGCGTACTCGCCGGGCGCGAGGTAGACGAGCTCGCAGGCCTCGACGGGGCTGTCGTGGACGCCGTCGTTGTCGACGACGAGCGTGTCTTCGAGCAGCAGCTGCGAGCCGTCGTCGCTGTGCAGGCACAGCTCGTACTCGGCCTCCTCGAGGATGTTGAGCGACCCGGAGAAGCGCAGCGCGTAGTTCTCGCTGAGGTCTGTGGCGCCGGGGAAGCCGTTGCTGACGTCGTCCTCGTCGATGTCGAGGTTGGCGACCTCGAACGACTCGACGGGGGCGTCGAGGCTGGTGAAATCTGGCAGGGCGTCGACGGCGGTGAGGGAGTAGGCCTCGGCGAACAGACCGTTGGGCCCGCTCTCTTCCTCGCCCTCGGGGATGTCGACGACCGCGCGAGGCGGCTTCTTTGACGTGACCAGGCGGGCCTTGGTGAGGCGCCCGGCGCTGCGGGTCACCGTGGAGCCGCGGGCCCGGCTCTGGGTGGCGGCTCCGTCGGCTCCGTCGGCCGTGCTCTCGCCGTCGGCGGCCGCGTCGGGGTTTTCGGTCTCGTCGCTCTGGTTCTTGGCGCAGCCAGCGAGCGCCAGCAAGGAGATCATGGGCAGGGTCAAGAACAAGGCCGAGGTCAATTCGGGGGGCTTCATAGGGCTGTCTTCCGGGTGTCGGGTGGCTCAGACGGGGGTGGGTGGAGGTGGATTCAGAGGGGCGTCTCAGGACGCCCCTTGGCCCGAGCGTCGCTTGCGAGCGCGCAGACGGACTTTTCCGCCCACGGTCGCTACCTCGAACCGAATCCCATCGCCATGTTTTTCTTTGAGTTTGGGCACCTCGCGCGCCAGCTTGTCGATGAGCCGACCATAGGTGAGGCCGTTGACCGACTCGCCAGCGGCCCGCTTGGCGGCGACAAATTGCTTGAACAGGTCTCGCGCCTCCTTCGCGTCGACGCCCGTCGACGGGGGCCTCCGGGCCGAGACCGCTCGCGCGGCGGCGCTCGCGTCGTCGAGCTTGGGCCGGATGCCGCTCTGCCCGGCTTCGCGATCGACCATCACTCGAACCCCGCTCTGGGCCGCTGGCACCCCGTCCTCCTCGGCCCGCTTCTTTTGGAGATCGTACTCGCGGCGCTTGGCCTCGGCGAGCACCCGCTTGAACGTGCCCTTTTCGATCTGCCGGAGGATCCGGGTCCAGTAGTGCTCGTAGGTGACCAGGCGCGCCTTGAGGTTCTGTGAGCGGAAGCGGATGACCGTGGACCCGCCGCGCAAGCGCTGGATGTTGCGCAGGTGGAGCTTCACGCGGTCGTGCTCGCGCCGCGGCGGGACCCGATCGACGCCGTTGAAGTAACGCTCATAGGCGACCTTGAGCAGCTCGATCTCCTCTTCGAGGTCATCGAGCTCCGCCGCTGTCAGCCGCGCCGGGCCTGGCTGTTTTGAACGCGCCAAGGGTCGGATGCTAGCGCGTGCGGACCCGTCCTCGCTACTGCTCAGGTCATGCGGATCCCTCGCTCCTGGTGCCAGAGCGCACCTCCTGGACACACCTTGGCCCGCGGCCGACCCTTCGACTATGAAGGTCTGACCAATCCCTGCGCCGGTCACCTGCGCAGTCTCCGCGGTTCCGATGACCAAGATCCTCGCCTTCATTCTCCTGATCGGCCCGCTGATCTTCATCCACGAGCTTGGCCACCTGCTCGCCGCCAAGCTCGTCGACGTGAAAGTCGGCCGGTTCTCGATCGGCTTTGGTCCGCCGCTGCTGCGCCGGACGATCGGCGAGACCGAGTACTGCCTGGCCCCGATCCCTCTAGGGGGCTACGTGACCTTGCTCGGGCAAAACCCGCACGAGGACGTCCCGGACCAGGATCGTGACCGAGCGCTGTCCAACAAGCCGCTGTGGGCGCGCTACTTCGTCCTCGCCGCCGGGCCCTTCGCCAACCTCGTCGTTCCGGTCCTGCTGTATTTTTTCTTCTTTTTGACCCACGCCCTCCAGCCGCCGCCGGTCATCGGCACCGTGCTCGACGGCTCGGCTGCGGCCCTCGCCGGCCTCGAGCCCGGAGATCGCATCGTCGAGATCGACGGTGACGACGTCCGCTCATGGAAGGAGATGCAGACCAAGGTCGCGGCCTCGCCCGACGTCGAGCTGCGCATCGAGATCGAGAAGCAGGGCAAGCGAGTCGAGCGCTTCGTGACCCCGCGCCGGACCTTCGTCGAGAACCCGCTCGGCGTGCCCGAGCCCCGCGGGCTGCTCGGGGTCTACGCCCATTTTTATGCCCCGCAGATCGGCATCATCGACCCGAGCTCGCCGGCCTACGAGGGCGGGCTCCGGACCGGGGACGTGATCACCTCGATCGACGGCGAGCCCGTGCGGACCGTCGAGGAGCTCCAGACCCTGATCGCCAAGCCGCCAGACTCGCTGGTCCGGCTGACCTACCTGCGGCCCAACCCGACCGCGTTCCAGCTCGGGACCCTGCTGTGGTTCGAGAGCAACCACGCCCAGCTGTTGCCGCGTCAAGACACCCGCGCGCGGCCGAGCGCGGGCCCGGGCGAGAGCTCGCCGACGGGGCTGTTGCCGGCCAACACCTTCGTGCGCGCGGTCGACCACGACTCCCCCGCGGCGCGCGCCGGGTTGCTGCCCGGCGACCGCGTGCTCGAGGTCGACGGCCAGGCCGTGACCCGGTGGGAGTCGGTCGCCAACATCCTCGATCGTGCCCAAGACAAGCCCGTCACGCTCCGGGTCCAGTCGCTCGGGGGCGAGCCGCGCGAGCTCACCGTCAAGCAAGACATCCGCACGCGCAAGGACATCTACAAGACGAAGTTCACCTTCTTGTACCTCGGCGCCGAGCCCTACGGCATCAGCCGCGCGCCCGACCTCGAGCCGATCCGCGGACGCTTCACCTACGCGACGCGGGCGTCGTGGGGCGAGACCGTCTACATGCTCGAGATGATGTGGACGGCGCTGCGCCAGATGATCACGCTGCAGCGCGGCGTCGAGGACCTCAGCTCGGTCGTCGGCATCTTCGCGTTCGCCGGGACCGCGGCCGAGCAGGGCCCGACCGAGTTCCTCATGCTGATGGCGCTGATCAGCTTGAACCTCGCGTTCGTGAACCTGCTGCCGATCCCGATCCTCGACGGCGGCCACCTGCTGTTCTTCACGATCGAGGCGATCCGGCGCAAGCCCCTCGGTCAGCGCGCGCGCGAGATCGCCAGCGCGATCGGCCTGGTCGTCGTCTTGCTCCTGATGCTGATCGCGCTGCGCAACGACGTCATGCGCTTTTGGATGGACTAATCATGGACGCGCGCGAACCACCACAGTGGATGCTCTGCCTCGACACCTCGGCCCCGCGGACCTGCGTGGCCCTCGGCCGGGTCGGGGGCGCCAGTGACGAGCTGATCGTCGAAGACGCGCGTGAAGACCGGGCCAACCAGACCTCGGCCGGGCTCGGCCTCCGGCTTCGTCGTGCGCTCGACGAGGTTGGGATCGACGCCGCGCAGCTTCGCTTGATCGCGTGCGGGCGCGGGCCCGGCACCTTCACGGGATCGCGCGTCGCGGTCGCGACGGCCAAGGGCCTCGCTATCGGCCTCGGCGTGCCGATCGTCCCGGTCTCGACCCTGGCCGCGCTCGCGGCCTCGGCCGACCACGAGGGCCGCGTGCTCGCGCTGCTCGACGCCCGGCGCGAGCAGGTCTACGGGGCCGTGTTCGAGGTCGGCGAGACGATCGAGGCCCAGACCGACGAGCGCGTGACCGAGCTCGCCGAGCTCGTCGAGGCCTGGGCGCCGACCGACGATCTTCGCGCGCTCGGGCCCGGCTGTGGACCCTACGCCGAGCAGCTCCCGAGCGCGCTGCGCGAGCGCAGCACCGTGACCCCGGGGCCGACGGCGCGCGGCCTGTGGCGCGCGGCCGTGAGCGCCCTGCGGGCCGGCGAGGCCGTCGACGCGGGCGCCCTCGCCGTCGTCTACCTGCGCCAGAGCTACGCGCAGATGGGCATCAACAAGCCCAAGCGACCCGTGTTCAAGAGCCCCTTCGTCTGAGTCTCTACTGCCACGGATCGAGCAGGTCGTCGTGGTCGATGCCCTCGTTGGCCTTGCTCTCAGGCTCGAGCGACGGCTTCTCGGGTTCAGGCTCGGGCTCCGGTTGGGGCTCAGGCTCGGGCTCGGGTTGGGGCTCGGGCTTGTGCCCGGCGAGGCCGCGGCGAAGCCCGAGCCCGGGCAC
>NZ_PVNK01000072.1 GCF_002994615.1 Enhygromyxa salina
CCCCCGCCCCCTCCGCGCGCCTCCCAGCCGCCGCCTCCGCCACCGAGCCATGTCCCAGACCCGGCGGCTCAGGCGGCTCCGGCTCAGGCGGCTCCGGCAGCCCCGGCTCCGGCGGCTCCGGAGGTCGCGCCAGGGCCGAGCTTCGATCTCGAGCGCCGACCGATCGGCGAGCTCCTGCTCGAGGCCGGGGCGATCCGCCCCGAGCAGCTCGCCGAGGCGCTCTCGGCTCAGCACCTCGAGGGCGAGCGGGTGGGCGAGACCCTCGTCCGCCTCGACCACTGCCAGGAGAAAGACATCGTCGCCGCGCTCGCCCGCCAGTTCGCGCTGCCGGTCAACACCGAGCTCAGCGACGAGGACATCGAGGACGAGCTCGTCGAGCAGCTGCCGATCGGCTACGCCCGCGGCAACCTGGTCCTGCCCTGGCGCCTCGATCGCGACGACGACCGCCTCGACGTCCTCGCCGCCGACCCCCTGCGCCTCGACGAGCTCGACGACCTCTCGACGGTCTACGACGCCGAGGTCGAGGTCTGGCTCACGACCAAGACCCGGGTCCTCGAGCTCATCAACAAGACCTACTCGAAGCGGACCAAGGACGTCGACCTCGAGAAGAAGGAGAGCGACTACGGCGAGGAGGACGAGGACATCCTCCACGCCTCGGCCGAGGACGCGCCGATCATCCGCTTCGTCAACTCGCTGATCTTCAACGCCTCGAAGTCCAAGGCCTCCGACATCCACATCGAGCCCGGCGACAAGGACGTCGTCGTCCGCTACCGGGTCGACGGCGTGCTCAAGGAGGTCCGCCGCGCGCCCAAGGGCCACCTGTCGAGCATCATCGCCCGCGTCAAGATCATGGCCGGGCTCAACATCGCCGAGAAGCGCCTGCCCCAGGACGGCCGGATCCGGCGCAAGATCGCCGGCAAAGAGGTCGACATGCGCGTGGCCACGGCCCCGGTCGCCCACGGCGAGCGCATCACGATCCGCCTGCTCGACAAGTCGGCGGTCTCCCTCGATCTCGACTCGATCGGGATCGCGCCCGACCACCTCCGGATCGTGCGCGAGACCATCAACCGACCGCACGGGATCTTCCTGGTCACCGGCCCGACCGGCTCGGGTAAGACGACCACGCTCTACTCGGCCCTGTCCGAGATCAACACCCCCGACCTCAACATCCTCACCGTCGAGGACCCGGTCGAGTTCCAGCTCCCGGGCATCTCGCAGGTCCAGGTCAACGCCCAGATCGAGCTGACCTTCGCCCGCGGGCTGCGTTCGTTCCTGCGCCACGACCCCGACGTGATCATGGTCGGCGAGATCCGCGACCTCGTGACCGCCGAGATCGCGATTCAGGCCTCGCTCACCGGTCACCTGGTTTTGTCGACGATCCACACCAACGACGCGGCCACGGGCATCACCCGCCTCGTCGACATGGGCGTCCAGCCCTTCTTGGTTGCGAGCTCGCTCGTCGCGCTCCAGGCCCAGCGGCTGATCCGGCGGGTCTGTCCGCTGTGCTGCAAGGCCGTCGCGCCCGACCCCAAGGAGCTCGAGGAGATGGGCATCATCCCCGAGGCCTTCTACGCGGGCGAGCCGGCCCTCAAGGTCCCGGTCCGCGACGCCCACGACGCGCCGATGCCGATCGTGGCGCCGGACGGCTACGAGCTGCCGCCGCTTGGCACCCTGTGGGCCGCCGAGGGCTGCGACAAGTGCAACGGGACCGGCTACCGGGGCCGGACCGGCGTCTACGAGATCTTGTCCGTGACCGAGGAGATCCGCCGCCTCGCGATTCGCAACGCCAGCGGCGCCGAGATCAAGCGCGCCGCGATCGCCCAGGGCCTGCGGACGCTGCGTGACGACGGCGCCCACAAGGTCCTGTCGGGGATCACCACGATCGACGAGGTCATGCGTGTGACCGCGGAGGAGGCCTGAACAAGCCGTGCCCGCCTACGCCTACACCGGACTCAACCCGGCCGGGAAGACCATCAAGGGCATCGAGACCGCCGACAGCGTGGCCGCGCTCAAGGCCCTGCTCAAGCGCCAGGGCGTGTACCTGACGGCGGTCACCGAGGCCGCCGGGGGCGGCGCGAGCAGCGGTGGCGCGAGCGGGAGCGTCGGCAGCCGCGAGATCGATCTCGGCCAGCTCTTCGATCGCATCCAGCCCAAGGACGTCGCCGGGGTCACGCGCTTGATGAGCACGCTCTTGTGCGCGGGCGTGACCCTGCCCGAGGCGCTGATCGCCTTGACCGATCAGGTCGAGAGCCCGCGCTTCAAGAACGTGCTGTCCGACATCGGCAGCAAGGTCAACGAGGGCTCCTCGCTGGCCGACGCGATGTCCGGCCACCCCAAGGTCTTCAGCAAGCTCTACATCAACATGGTCCGCGCGGGCGAGGCCTCGGGCTCGCTCGAGACCGTGCTGATCCGGATCGCCGACTTCATGGATCAGCAAGACGAGCTGCGCGGCAAGGTCATGACCGCGATGCTCTACCCCGTCGCGATGGGCCTCGTCGGCGTCGGCGTCGTGACCTTGTTGATGGTCAAGGTCGTGCCCGACATCGCCCAGATGTTCGAGGGCCAGGGCGCCGAGCTGCCGTTCACGACGCGCACGCTGATCGCCGCGTCCGGCGTTGTCAGCGGCTACTGGTGGCTGATCATCTTGATGTTGGTCGGCGCCGTGTACGGCTTTCGCCGCTGGCGCGCCACACCCAAGGGCCGGGAGACGGTCGACCGCTTCGTGCTCGGGCTGCCGGTCATCGGCGAGCTCGCGCGCAAGATCGCCGTGGCCCGCTTCGCCCGCACCCTCGCGACCATGCTCGCGAGCGGGGTCCAGCTGCTCGCGGCCCTCGACATCGTCCGCAGCCTGCTCGGCAACGTGGTGCTCGAGAAGGTCCTGACCCGGGCCCGCGACGAGATCCGAGAGGGCGCTGGCATCGCGCTTGCGCTCAAGCGCAGCGGCCAGTTTCCGCCGCTCGTGACCCACATGATCGCCGTCGGTGAGCGCTCCGGTCAGCTCGAGCAGATGCTGACCGATCTCGCCAACGCCTACGACCGCGAGGCGACCGCCGCGATCACCCGCACGACGGCCGTGCTCGAGCCGATCATGATCGTCGCAATGGGTGGCAGCGTGGGCTTCATCGTGTTCGCGATCATGACGCCGATTATCCAGATGAGCCAAATGGGCGCGCAGTGAACTTGCATCCCGGCTCGAACTTGCCACGATCTTCCACCAGCCCAATCGCCAAGCGAGACACACAGATGAACACCGAAGCACCCCCCACCCAGAAGCCGGCCCCTGCGCTCCTCGACGAGGAGCTCACCTCGGCCGCGGCGCGGGCCCGCCGGGTCCGTCGGATTGCGGCGGCCCGCGGGACCCGCGGCATGACGCTGATCGAGATCCTCGTCGTGCTCGCGATCATCGGCCTCATCGTCGGCGCGATCTCGATCGCCGCGTTCTCGCAGCTCAAGGACTCCAAGGTCGCGACCGCGCACAACGACATCGCGACCTTGGCCCAGAGCATCGAGATGTATCAGCTCCAGAAGAACAAGTGCCCGAAGACGACCCAGGACCTCAAGGCCGCCGGGATCATCAAGAAGGTCACCAAGGATCCGTGGGGCAGCGACTACGTGATCAAGTGCCCGGGCGAGCACAGCGCCGCCGACATCTCGTCCGCAGGTGAGGACCGCGAGTTCGACACCGAAGACGACATCAACTCGTGGGACGAGGGCACCGACAAAGAAGAAGAGGACGATTGATCCGACCCGGGTGACCGCGTGATTGGACGATGAGGACCTCGATCACAGATTGGCTCCTCGGGCGCCTCGCCCAGGGGGCCAGGCGTCCGGGCCACAGGAGCCTTCAGCGTGGCATGACGCTGATCGAGATCCTCGTCGTGCTGCTGATCGTTGGCCTGATCATGTGGTCGGCGTCGATGAGCATGGGCGCGGCCAACCAGGCCGAGGTCGTGCGCAGCACCAATCAGCTGGCCGCGACGATCCGCTTCGCCTACGACCGGGCCCGGTTCACGGGGGCCTACTACCGCATCCACGTCGACTTCGAGCACCGCAGCTTCCACCTCCAGCGGGCCGAGGAGGCCATGTACCTGCCGTCGACGACCCGCGACGGCGAGCTCCTCGTCCGCGACGCCAAGACCGTCGAGGATCAGACCCAGCGCGATCAGCAGGCGGCCGAGGCCTACTACAGCTCGATCGCCGCGGCGGTCATGGGCGCGGGCAGCAGCGACGACCCCTTCGATCCCTACTCGGTCCAGAAAAAAGAGGTCCCGCGCCAGCGCCCGCCGCTGTTCGAGGCCTTCGAGGCCGACGCGACCCTCGGGGATCTCGGCCAGCCGATCGAGTTCCCCGACGGCGTCGAGATCCTCAGCGTCCAGACCGATGCCGACCCCGAGCCGATCACCGAGGGCGAGGCCGATCTGTACTTCTTCCCCCGCGGCCAGACCCAGCTCGCCGCGATCCAGCTCAAGGGCAAGCCCAAGCTGCGCGAGCGCGTCATCGGCGAGGACGACATCGAGTACACGATCTTGGTTCAGCCGCTCACGGGCAAGGTCAGGGTCGAGTCGGGGATCATCGATCTCGAGCTGCCCCAGATCGTCGACGACGTCGAGGACGACCTCGGCGACAAGATCGAGCGGAGGGGCTTTTGATGCCGGGTCGCCCGCCGCCGCCGCCGCCGCGCCCGGCCCCGCAGACCCTCGGGCAGACCGGGTTCACGCTGCTCGAGGTCCTGATCGCCCTCGCGATCCTGGCCGTCTCGCTGAGCTCGCTGATGAACTCGCAGATGAACAGCATGGCCGCGACCAGCTACGCCCGCGACATCACGGCCGTCGCGCTGCTCGCCGAGCGCCAGATCGTCGAGCTCGAGTTCAAGCACCGCGAAGAGGGCTGGGTCAGCTCCGACGTCGAGTTCGAGGGCGACTTCAGCGACGAGGGCTACGACGACATCGACTGGCTGTGCACGGTCCACTTCATCGAGCTGCCCGAGTACAACCAGCTGATCGAGTCGAAGGAGGGCGCCGACGAGGCCTCGGGCGCGAGCGACGACAACATGGTCGACGCGGGCGATCAGGCCTTTGGTGCGCTCGGCCTGGTCTGGCCGATCGTCAAGGCCGCGATCGAGAACTCGATCCGCAAGGTCGACTGCACGCTCAGCTGGGAGCAGGGCACGATCGAGCAGGAATTCACGATTCAGACCTTCTGGACCGACCCGACGGCGCTCCAGAACCTGCCCGGAGCCGGCGGCGAGTTTAGCGACGAAGACGATGACTCGGGCGCCAGCGAAGAGGGGACCTCGGGCAGCAGCGCGACCGGAACCGGCAGCGGCGGGATGTTGCCCCCGAGCCGCGGAGGCTCGTCCAGCGGCGGCCTCAACATGGGGGGCAACTGATGGTCCTCGGGCGAGCTCGCACGCGCGGCATGACGATGGTCGAGATCCTCGTCGCGATGGCGATCGTCAGTATGATGATGTTCGGGGTCTGGCGCAGCTTCTCGGCCACGATCACCGCGACCGAGGTGACCGAGGAGGTCCAGGAGCGCTACTCGACGATCCGCAATTCGATGGATCGGATGTCGGCCGAGATCTCGAGCGCGTACCTCTCGTTCAATCGCCGGCCCGAGGAGACCCGCCACTACACCCTGTTCGAGGGCCGCTCGAGCACCAGCGGCGACAGCCTGACCTTCTCGAGCTTCGCCCACCTCCGGATCCGTCGTGACGCCAACGAGAGCGATCAGACGGTGATCCAGTACTTCCTGGCCGAAGACGCCGAGGACAGCAAGCGCACCCACCTGTATCGCCGCGAGACCCGCCGCCTGACGGGCGACCTGCCCGAGGATCTGCGCCGCTACGCCCCGGCCTACGTGATGTGCGAGGACGTCGAGAGCCTCGAGTTTCGCTACTGGGATCCCTCCCGCGAAGACTGGCTCGATGAGTGGCGGACCACCGCCATCGATCAGCAGCCCGATCGCCTGCCGCCGCGGGTCGAGATCAAGATGGGCATCAAGGGCGAGGACAACGAGATCCAGTACTTCGTCACTCAAACGACCCTGCCGATGCAGGAAAAGATCGACCTGGGTAAGTGATGGCGGCCACAAACCCCAATTCGAGCCAGGACCTTGGGCCCGAGCGAAGCGAGGGTGTCGGAGCGCGCGGGGGGGGAGCCGAGCGCGGTCCGAGTCGGGGCTCGAGTAAGAAAAACCTCGGCCGCCGGGGCCAGGAGGGCGTCGCCATCCTCATGGTCCTGATCGCGCTCGCGATCTTGTTTCCGTTTACGGCCTCGTTCAATTACAAGGCTCGCGTCGACTGGCAGGCCGCGGTCAACCATGGTGACGAGGTCCGGGCCCGCGCGGTCCAGCGCGGCGCGATGCAGCTGTCCGTCCTGATGTTCGAGCTCCAGCGGATGGTGTTCAACCAAAAGCAGTTCCGCGACATGATGGGCGCGATGGACATCACGATGCTCGCGCCCTACCTGATGTCGATCTTCGGGACCGAGGACGGGGCCGAGGGCCTCGGCGCGCTCGTCGGGGTCGACACCACCGCGCTCAACGAGCTCGCGCTCGACGGCGGCGGCAGCTTCGAGGTCCGGCTCGAGGCCGAGAGCGGCAAGCTCAACGTCAATTGCCTCGCAATCGAGAAGGACGGCGAGAACACCCCGCGCGCCCGGGTCACCGAGACCCTCGAGGCGCTGATGCTGCCCAAGCTCTACGACCCGTTGTTCGACGAGGAGAAGAGCGACGGCGAGCGCTACAACCGCCAGCACGTGCTCCAGGCGATCGTCGACTACATCGACGACGACACCAAGCGCTTCGACGCCTACCGCCTCCGCCAGAGCTCGCAGGACGAGCGCTACGGCTACACCGAGCTCCACGACCCCTACCAGTCCCGCGACTCGCGGCTCGACTCGATCCTCGAGCTCCACCTCGTCGAGGCCGTCGACGACGACTGGATGGCGGCGTTTGGCAGCGAGCTCACGGTCTACGGCGGCTGCAAGGTCAACCTCAACTTCGCGAGCCCCGAGCAGATCGCCCAGGTCCTGCGCCACGCGGTCTCGGGCGCGGACCGGTGGAAGACCGAGGGCGACAACTTCTTGCTCATGACGATGCCGCTGTCGAACTTCGTGATCGAGTCGCGCGAGTTCAACCTGTTCCAGAAGCTCGAAGACTTCAAGGACCTGGTCGCCAAGCCCGATCAGTTCGTCAACCCGCTGACGCTGCTCGGTGACGAGAGCGACAACGACTACGCCGCCAACCTGCCCAAGGTGCCCGATGGCATGGAGGTCCGGGTCAACGGCGGCAGCCGCAACGGCCAGACCTGGGGCGGGCTCAAGGACGTCGCGACCGTCGAGCCCGAGCGGATCTACCGGATCGAGGTCATCACCACCGTCGGCAGCGTGCGCAAGCGCCTGACCGCGGTCTACGACATTCAGTACGCACGCAGCCAGAGCGCGGGCAAGGGCGCGTGGCTCTACTACCGAGAGGATTGAGCGAGACTCCATGGCCCAGAAGTTCGTCGGAATCGATTTGGGAAACCGCAAGGTCAAGGTCGCCGTGGTTGCGGCGGGCTTGCGCGGCGCCCAGGTCATGCATATCTGGGAGCAGGAGGTCCGGCCGAGCAAGAGCCGGGAGACTGGCGAGGCCAAGGTCGAGCCGCTCGACGCGGCGATCGACACGGCCCTGCGCATGCTCAAGGAGCGCGGGCTTCGGCACCTGCCGACCGGCGTCGCGCTGCCCGGCGGGTCCGGGAGCTACCGCGTGCTGAGCTTCCCCTTCGAGGACCCGCGCCAGATCGCCCAGGCGATCAACTTCGAGCTCGACGGCCAATTTCCGGTCCCGATCGAGGAGCTCGGGACCGACCACCTCACGATCAAGCGCGGCGATGGTCGCGGGCGCGCGCTGGTCGTCGCGGCCAAGCGCACGACCATCGAGCACGTCAGCGCGCGCCTTCAGCTCGCCGAGGTCGACCTCAAGCTGATCACGACCGGCGCCCTCGCGATCGCCCAGGCCCTGGCCAGCACCCCGGTCCCGGCGCTGCCGGTCGGGACCGCGGCCGAGATCCAGCCGGTCAGCTTGATCGTCGACTTTGGCCACAAGAGCACCGAGCTGGTCGCGCTCGGCAACGACGGACCGCTGGCCGCGCGGAGCATGCGTCGCGGCGGCCGTCAGCTGCTGCGGGATCTCAAGAAGGCCTGGGGCCTCGACGCGGCCGCGGCCGAGGTCGCGCTCGAGCGCGACGGCAACATCGACGACCCCCACGTGCGCCGGGCGATGCAGCCCTTGCTGCGGGAGATCGAGCATACGCGGCAGTGGCTCAAGGCCGAGTTTGGTTGCCAGGTCGTCGAGCTGCGCCTGTCCGGCGGCGTCGCGGGGCTGCGCGGGCTCGACCGCTGGCTCGCAAGCGAGACCGGGCTCGAGACCGGCCAGGTCGCGCCCAAGGAGAGCGGCGCCCTGCGTCAGGTCCAAGGCCGCGACTGGACGCGCTCGCTGATCGCGCTCGGGACCGCGGTCGCAACCGCACGGCGGCCGCTGATCCAGCTCCACGACTCCTTCGACAGCGGCGGTGGCGAGGGGGCGTGGTTTCAGCAGCACTTCTCGACGGTCGCCGCGCTCGGGATTGCGATCTTGGCCTTCGCGGGCGTCGACACCATGGTCCGGATCAAGGCCGCCGAGCGCGAGCGTGACGCCTACGGCGCCGAGCTCGAGGCCGAGACCCTCGCGGTGTTCAGCGCCGCGCTCGACTCGAGCGCGGCCGTTCGGGCCAAGCTCGACGAGGTCGAGGGCGGCAACGTGGCCAGCCAGATCCCCGAACGCGGCGCGCTCGAGATCCTGGAGATGGTGACCAAGGCCGCGACGCCGAAGGTCGCCGCGCTCGGTCCGAACGGCGCTCCGGGTGCCGAGCTGCCGCCGGGCTACACGACCGGCGCTGGGCCCGACGGCGCGACCGCGATCATCGGACCCGACGGCTCCGTCGTCCCCCTCGATCCCTCGGGCAACCCGATCTTCCCCAACGACCCAACGACCGGCGGCCCGCCGGCTGGGGCCCCGCCGGTTGCTGAGGGCGAGGGGGAGGGCGAGGCCGGGCCCGCGCCGGTCGCCGACTCCAACGCCGGGATCCTCGCCGACGACGAGCTGCTCTTCGCGAGCCTCGAGATCCGCGACCTCAAGATCGAGCTCAACCTCTCGGCGACCCGGGCCACGGCTCAGGACCGACTCGGCGTCAAGCTCGATCAGGTCGCCTGCGTCCGCGGCATCACCAAGGGCATGGTCAAGGACCGCAACGATCGCAAGTCTTTCGAGATGTCGATCGACCACAATTGCTACCGGGGCAGCATCGCGGTGGAAGGGATCGGCGAAGATGGCGAAGGTTGATGCCAAGCACAAAGGGACCAACTTCTGGGAGCGGCTCCAGCCGCGCGAGCGCGTCCTGGTCATGGCGCTGGTCGGGGTGTTCTTCTTCCTCGGCACCGCCTTGATGATGTTCATGCGCTACAAGAAGCTCTCGGAGATCGACGAAGAGATCTCCGACTTGCGCGCGGGCCTCGACATGACCCGGACCTTCGGGCCCTCCTACCAGGAGAAGCTCAAGGGCAAGGCCGAGCAGCAGCAGAAGATCCCCTCGACCCCGCTGCTGTTCAGCACCCTGGTCGAGGAGGCCCAGACGATCGCCGAGGTCACGGTCTCGAACCAGGCCGAGAAGCCCGCCGTCGAGGTCGGCCCCGGGCTCCAGATGCGGACCTACGAATTCGACCTGCGCGGCGTCTCGCTCGCGCAGCTGACCAAATTCCTCAGCACCGTCGAGAGCAAGGACGAGCACGTGGTCCTGACCCAGGAGTTGACGATACGCTCACCCAGCGCGAGCGAAGACCGTCTCAACGTCAACGTGATCCTCGGGACCTGGGAGCGCGTCACGCCCGAGGGCGAGGAAGAAGAAGAAGGAGGCTGAGCCATGAGTGATCATCTCGAACCCCCGGGCTCCAGCGATCTCGGCGCCGACCTCCCGCAGCTCCCTTCGCTCGACGACGTGCCCGTCGCGCCGCCGGCGGGCGCTTCGATGACGAGCATGAGCGGCTCCGGCCTGCGCCCGAGCGCGAGCCTGGCCGGCGGCCTGACCCCCGGCGGCATGGGCTTCGACCTGCGCGCGCTCGGTCGCAAGCTCGGCCGGGTCGCGGCCTGGGCCGCCGCGCTGTTCATCGTGTTCTTGGTCTCGGCCTGGGTCAGCCTCCCGACCCGCTCGATCGCCTGGCGGATCTCCCACGAGGCGCGCAAGGCCGGCTTCAACGTCTCGGTCGAGGACATCTCGATCCGCCCGTGGGGCTCGGCGACGCTCGAGCAGGTCGTGTGGAGCTTCAACCCGAGCCGGCCCGACTCGACCCCCGTGCCCTTCGTGATCGAGGAGCTCGACGTCAGCTTCTCGGTCTTCAAGTACCTCCTGCTCGAGACGATCGACGTCGAGTTCGAGGGCACGATGGACGAGGGCCGGATCGCGGGCGCCTACTACGAGAGCGAGGACGAGGCCCACGTCGGCTTCTCGATCGAGGAGCTGCCGCTCTACGGCGTGCCCAAGCTCCAGGACGCCGTCAACGCCCCGGTCCGCGGCATCTTCACCCTCGACGTCGACATCACCGCGCCGGGCAACGAGTGGGCCAAGTCGAGCGGGCGGCTCGAGGTTCACTGCTACTCGTGCACCGTCGGTGACGGCGAGACCAAGCTGTTCGTGCCCGGGGCCAAGAAGACCAGCATGTTGTCCAAGGGCGTGACGATCCCCGAGATCGATCTGGGCACCCTCGACGGCGTGCTCGAGATCGTCGACGGCAAGGCCGTGGCCGAAGAATTCGGCACCCAGAGCGACGACATCATCTTCAAGATCTCCGGCGACATCGAATTCAAGGACCCAATCGCCAACTCGCGGCTCAACCTGCTGGTCAAGGTGTTCATCGATCCCGGCCTGCGCGAGCGCGACACCAACGTGGATCTCTTGGTCTTGACCGCCAGCCCCAAGGTCAAGATGGATCCGCCCGACGAGGGCTGGATGGGGATGGTGCTCGAGGGCAACTTCAAGCATCGCCGCTTCCGCGGGGTCAAGTCCAAGTCTCGCCAGGAGCGGCTGCGAGAGAAGCGAGAGTCTCGCCAGAAGCAAGCCAAGACCCGGGCCGAGCAGCGCGCGCAGCAGCGTGCGGCGCAAAAGGCCGCGCAGGCCGAGGCCAAGGCGGCTGCCGACCCGGGCGGCGCCGCGGGGAAGGGCGAGACGGCGGAGGTCGAGCCGCCCGACGGACGCACGAACCCGCCAGAGGCTGGGGTCATGGTCGAGGAGGCCGAGCCCGAGGCCAGCGACGAGGAACACGACGGCGAGGAGGCCGCTGAGCATGGCGGCGAAGAGGCCGGCGAAGAGGGCGGCGAAGAGGGCGGCGAAGCGGAGCAGGAAGAAGCGGGCGAAGAAGAGGAGCAGAGCGAAGAGGCCGGCGAAGAGCAGACCGAGGACAACGAAGCGACCCACCTGCCTCAGTAGTCTCCACTTCCTCATTTGTTGATGTAGGCTCGTCGGGCCATGGCCCTCGAGTACCTGCACACCATGATCCGCGTGCGCGACCTCGACGCCGCGCTCGCCTTTTTCTCGCTGCTCGGGCTCGAAGAGCAGCGCCGCCGCGACGTCCCGGGCGGGCGCTTCACGCTGGTCTTCCTCGCGACCGAGGCCGGCGCGCCCGAGCTCGAGTTGACCCACAACTGGGACCACGACGAGCCCTACTCGGTCGGGCGCAACTTTGGCCACCTCGCCTATGCGGTCGATGACATCTACGAGGTGTGCGAGCGGCTCCAGCGCGCGGGCGTCGAGATCCTGCGTCCGCCGCGAGACGGGCACATGGCCTTCGTGCGGTCGCCAGATCAGATCTCGATCGAGCTGCTGCAGCGCGGCGCCGCGCTGCCTCCGCGTGAGCCCTGGTCGTCGATGGCCAACCAGGGCGAGTGGTGAGCCCGAGCCCCGCGCTCGGCTGACCCCGCCGCGTCAGCGCTGTTCGAACGAGGGCAACTTCGGCGGACCCCAGCCTCCACCGCCCGGCGTCTCGAGCACGAAGCAGTCGCCAGCTTGGACCCGCGCCGAGTCGGTCGACCCGAGCTCGACGACGCTCCCGTCGGCGCGCTCGATCCAGTTGCGCCCGACCGCGCCGGGCTCGCCCCCGGCCATCCCATAGGGCGGGATCCGCCGCCGATTGGCGAGGATCACCAGCTCCATGTCCTCACGAAAGCGCAGCCGCCGACGAACGCCGTCGCCTCCGCGCTGCGCCCCGCGCCCGCCCGAGCCGCGGCGGATCTCGAAGGACTCGAGCACGACCGGATAGCGCTGCTCGAGGATCTCCGGATCGGTCAGCCGCGAGTTGGTCATGTGGGTGTGGACCGCGTCGGTCCCGTCGAAGTCGGGTCCGGCGCCCGAGCCCCCGCAGACCGTCTCGTAGTACTGATGCCGCGCGTTGCCGAAGGTCAGGTTGTTCATCGTGCCCTGGGCCGCGGCCATGACCCCGAGCGCGCCGTAGAGCGCGTCGACGACGACCTGCGAGGTCTCGACGTTGCCGGCCACGACCGCGGCCGGGTAGCGCGGCCGGAGCATGCAGCCCTCGGGCACGATCAGCTCGATGGGGTCGAGGCAGCCCTCGTTCATCGGGATCTCGGCGTCGACGAGGGTCCGAAACACGTAGAGCACCGCGGCCTGGCACACGGCGTAGGGCGCGTTGAAGTTGTTGGGCCGCTGCTCGGAGGTGCCGGTGAAGTCGACCCGGCAGCTGCGGGTGTCGGGGTCGATGTCGACGCGGACGACGATCACGCTGCCGTCGTCCATCGCGTACTCGAAGCGCCGCGCGTGCTCGCCACGGGCGAGGAGCTCGCGGACCGAATTGGCCGCGTTGTCGCGGACGTGGCCCATGTAGGCGCGGACGACCGGGAGGGTCCAGCGCTCGACGGTCCGGCGCAGCTCGTTGACGCCCTTGTGGTTGGCCGCGAGCTGGGCCTCGAGGTCGGCGAGGTTCTGGTCGGGGTCGCGGGCTGGCCAGGGGCCGGCAGCGAGCTGCTCGCGGACGGCGTCGCGGCGCAGGCGGCCCTCGTCGACGAGCAGGAAGTCGTCGAACAGCACGCCCTCCTCGTCGACGTGGCGGCTGTCCGCTGGCATCGAGCCCGGCGTCTTGCCGCCGATGTCGGCGTGGTGCCCCCGGCTCGCAACGTAGAACGCGGGCGCGGCCTCGCCGTCCATGAAGACCGGGGTGATGACCGTGACGTCGGGCAGGTGGGTGCCGCCGTTGTAGGGGGCGTTGACGGCGAAGCTGTCGCCCGGCCGGATCCCGCGCGCGGCCGTGGCCCGGCTGGCGATCACCGCCCGCACGCTCGCGCCCATCGAGCCGAGGTGCACGGGCATGTGTGGGGCGTTGGCGACGAGCTGGCCGCTGCCGTCGAACACCGCGCAGGAGAAGTCGAGCCGCTCCTTGATGTTGACCGAGTGGGCGGTGTTGCGCAGCGTCGCGCCCATCTGCTCGGCGATCGAGCCGTAGAGGTTGTTGAACAGCTCGAGGCGAACGGGGTCGGGGCGCGCGAGCTCGGCGCTCGCGCTGGAGCTGCGCTGGCGCCGGGTCAGCGCCCGGGTCAGGACGAGGTCGCCGGTCTCGCGGACCCGCGCGGACCAGCCGGGCTCGACGATCGTGGTCGCGGTCGCCTCGGCGATGATCGCCGGGCCGTCGACGCGCTCGCCGGGGCGGAGCGCCGAGCGGTGGTAGACCGGCGCGGCGCAGGTCTCGGCGGCGAAGCGGGCCTCGACCTCGGTCGCGGGGGTCGGCGCGCGCTCGGAGCTGAGGGGCCCGCTGGGTCGGGGAGGGAGGTGCTCGTCGACGCGTCGCCCGGCGCCGATGGCCTCGGCGAGCAGGGCGTCGATCACGACCGCGTCGCCGGGGAGATCGAAGCCGTAGCGCTCGCGGTGCTCGGCCTCGAAGGCGACGCGCATTTGTTGGGCTCGGTCGAGCTCTGCTCCGGCGTCGACCCAGTCGATCGTCAGCGGTCGGTCGCTGCCCGCGTAGCGCAGGTGCGCGCGGCGAAGCTCGGTGATCCGGGCGTCGTCGATCGCCTGCTCGCGCAGCTCGTGGGTCGCGGAGCGACACAGCTCGTCGAGGCTCGCGTCGGCGGCCGCGAGCTCGGTCGCGCGCAGCTCGACCCCGAGCGAGCGCTCGCGCAGGGCCCGGACGTCTGCGAGCCCCATTCCGTAGGCCGACAGGACCCCCGCGAAGGGATGAATGACGACGGTCCGCATCCCGAGCGCGTCGGCCACGAGGCAGGCGTGCTGACCCCCGGCGCCGCCGAAGCAGCACAGCGCGTGGTCGTCGAGGTCGTGGCCGCGCTCGGTCGAGATCTTCTTGATCGCGTCGGCCATGTTGGCCACGGCGATCTCGATGAAGCCCTCGGCGATCTCGACCGGCTCGCGGCGGACGCCGGTCGCCTCGGACAGCGCCTCGGCGAGCTCGCCGAACAGCGCGCGGACCCGGGCGAGGTCGACGCTGTCGTTCGCGTTCGGGCCGAACACGCGCGGGAACAGCTCGGGCTGGAGCCTGCCGAGCATCACGTTGCAGTCGGTGACCGTCAGCGGACCGCCGCGTCGGTAGCAGGCCGGGCCCGGATCCGCGCCCGCCGACTCGGGCCCGACGCGAAAGCGCCCGTGCTCGACCCGACAGATCGACCCGCCGCCCGCGGCCACGGTGTAGACCTCGAGCATCGGCGCGCGCACGCGGACGCCCGCGACCTCGGCCTCGAAGCTGCGCTCGAGGCTGCCCGAGTAGTGCGCGACGTCGGTCGAGGTCCCGCCCATGTCGAAGCCGACGATCTTGGCAAAGCCCGCCTGCGCGCTGGTTGCGACCGCGCCGACGATGCCCCCGGCCGGGCCCGAGAGGATCGCGTCCTTGCCCTGAAACAGCTTGGCGTCGGTCAGGCCGCCGCTCGACTGCATGAACTGGAGCCGGACCTCGCCGAGCTCCGTGGCGACGCGCTCGACGTAGCGGCGCAAGATCGGCGAGAGGTAGGCGTCGACCACGGTCGTGTCGCCGCGCCCGACGAGCTTGGCGAGCGGGCTGACCTCGTGGCTGACGCTGATCTGCGAGAACCCGAGCTCGCGGGCGATCGACGCGATCGCCCGCTCTTGATCCGGGTAGCGCCAGCCGTGGATCAGCGCGATCGCCACGGCCTCGATCCCCGCCGCCCGGGCCGGGGTTAGCGCGGCCCGGACCTGCTCGGGGTCGAGGGCCGCGAGGACCTGTCCGTGGGCGTCGACGCGCGCCTCGACCTCGGCGACCTGCTCGTAGAGCATCGTCGGCAGCACGATGTGGCGGTCGAACAGCCGCGGACGATGCTGATAGCCGATCCGGAGGGCGTCGCCGAAGCCCGCGTTGATGACCAGCAAGGTCCGCGCGCCCTTGCGCTCGAGCAGCGCGTTGGTTGCGACCGTCGTGCCCATCTTGACCGCCGCGATCTGGTCAGCGTCGATCGCAGCCTCGGGACCGAGCCCGAGCAGCACGCGGATGGCCTCGATCGCCGCGTCCTCGTACTGCTCGCGGTTCTCGGACAGCAGCTTGTGGGTGTGGAGCCGGCCCTCGGGATCGCGGGCGACCACGTCGGTGAAGGTGCCACCACGGTCGATCCAGAACTCCCAGCCTCGGTCCGCCTCGCCCATGTCGATGCTCGACAGCAGCATACGAGAAAAACCACCGGAGCCCGAGCCGCTCGGAACTTCCCCACCTCGCCGCGGTCGGTGTCGGCCATGCCGAGCCAACGAAGGAGCGCGCGCGTGGCCCTGAGCTGCGCGCTGACAGCCGCCGCCGCCCTCGCCCTGTTGCCCACCAGCGCCGAGGCCGGCGGCGACTCTGTCTACGGCAACCGCGGCGGCGAGCAGCTGGTCGAGCGCGGCCATGAGATCGCGCTGACCATGGACCGCGGCCACGCCAGCTTGCGGGTGCGTCGAACGGTGCACAACGGGATCGGGCGCCACGACGAGGCTCAGTTTTGGCTCGAGCTGCCGTGGACGGCGGTCGCGACCGGGCTGCGCACGCTCGGCGAGCACGAGGGCAAGCCCAAGTGGTTCGCGGGGGACCTGCTCGAGGCCGAGGCCGCGGCCGCGCGCTACCAGGAGCTGACCGGGATCGGCGGCTACTACCCCAAGGATCCGGCGCTGCTGTCGTGGCGGGGTCAGCAATCGCTGGCCCTGCAGGTGTTCCCGGTCGCGCCCGGGACCGACAAGAGCGTCGAGTACACCCTCGACATGCCCGCGGTCTGGGAGGACGGGCGCTGGCGGATCGAGCTGCCGGACATGGGCAGCGCGGCGCTCGCGGCCGAGCTCGTGATCGATCCGGCCCAGGCCCTCGATCAGCTCTTCGTCGATGGCGAGGTCGTCGCCAACGGCCACGCGCTGACCCTCGATCACCCGGTCGAGGTCGCGCTCGCGCCCCGGGATCCGGATCCCTTCACGCTCGAGCTCGCGTCGATCCCAACCGGCGAGCGCCACCTCGCCCACTGGCAGCTGGCCCTGGCCCCGAAGATCTCGACGGTGCCGACGCGCGCGCGGGTCGTGGTCATGATCGACGTCTCGCGCTCGATCGACGAGGACCAGCTCGCGGCCCAGCGCCAGGCCGCGCTGGCTTACCTCGAGCACTTCGCCGACCCTGCGCTCGGGGCCGAGGTCGCGGTCCTGAGCTTCGACCGTGAGGTCCGCTCGCTGGGAGCTGGCTTCGTCTCGGCCAAGCAGGCGATCGAGTTGCTGACCAACGCGAGCCTCCAGCGCCGAAACGGCAGCGAGCTCGGACTCGCGCTGGCCAGGGCCGACGAGCTGCTCCGCGCCGGGCCGCGACGCGGGGCCCGGCGGATCTTGATGTTGACGGATCTCGAGACCGCGTCGCGGATCAAGCCCGAGGATCTGCGCGCGACCGCCGAGCACAGCGAGGCGATCCTGCACCTCGCGCGGGTGACCGAGGCCGCCGAGCCCTGGCTCGAGCGCGACGATCAGCACCCGTGGTCGCAGCTGGCCGCGGCGACCGAGGGCGTGCTCTGGTCCGGGACCGCGCCCGAGGCCTGGAGCGACGACGAGCGCCGCCAAGCTGGGCTCGCGGTGTTCGAGGAGCTCGCCCGGCCGACCCGCGTCGACAAGCTAGCGATCCGCGTCGACGGCCTCGAGCTCGACGATCCGGATTTGTGGGTCTACTACGACACGAGCCTCGCCGAGGGTCAGGGCATCGAGGATCTGCAGCTGTCGAGCGCGGCCGGGCGCGAGCTGAGCGTCGACGGCGTGACCTGGAACGCTCCGATCCACCACAGCGCCAAGCCCAGCGCCGAGGCGGGGGATCGTTGGTCGGCGCTGGTGTTCGGCTCGGGCCTGGTCTGGGAGCTCAGCGAGCCCGAGATGATGACCCTGGCGATGCGCGGCGGCGCGGTGTCACCGGTGACCAGCTACCTCGCGATCGAGCCCGGGGTCCGGCCCTCGACCGAGGGCCTCGAGGCCTGGGAGAGCGGCGGGATCGGGCTTGGCTTGGGGGGCGGAGGGGCTCGTGGCTTTAGCGTGAGCGGGTGCGGCGGTCCGGCGGCCTTCGACAAACAGGCCTGGCTCGAGGCCGAGCTGCGCGAGGGCTGGGCCCGCTGCGGTGGCGCAGGTCGTCGCGCGCAGCTGCAGCTCGAGACCCACTCGCAGGAGCTGCTCGAGGTCGCCTTGAGCCAGGCCCCGGCCGACGACGAGGGCCTGCGCGCATGCATGACCCAGATCGCCTGGAGCGTCGAGCTGCCCGGCGGCTTCGCCGAGTTCGAGACCTGGACCGTGACGCTGTTGTGACCGCGGCCGCGCTCACATGGTCTCATGGTCTCATGGTCACATGGTCACATCGGGGGCGGCGCTCGGGTGACGCGGATCATCGAGCACTCGGTCACGTCCCCCTTCGCGATCACGTCGACCCCTGCCGCGGTCGCACACAGCACATGCACGCCGGGCGTGAGGCCCTCGACGAGCGTGGAGTAGGCGAGCATCGCCGGGCCTTCCTGCGGCAAGGCCGGGACGATGCTGTCGATCGGCTCGGGCTTCCCGTCGACCGTCAGCTCGAGACTGATCAGCTCGGCCGCGACGACCGAGGGGATGATGTCGGGGAGCTCGGTGACGTCGGGGACCTCGGTGCAGCTGCCACCCGTCGCGTCGGAGATGTCCTGCAAGGTGCCGAGCACCACGACCGGATCGCAGGTCGAGGAGGCCCCGATCGCGAAGGTGTGGACGACCGCGTCGGCGGGCAGTGTGGGCAGGACCTGGTTGATGTGTGGGCTGAGGTTGTTGTTGCCGTCCGACACGAAGATGACCACCTTGTTGGCTTGCGTGCTGGCTGAGAGCGCCGGCTCGATCGCGCTGAGGCCTGCGCCGTAGGAGGTCCCCCCGCCGACGACGTGGTCCGTGAACTCGCCGACGAGCCCGGTCTTCAGCGAGCGCAGGACCTCGTCGATGTCGATGTCCATGTCCATGTCGAGGTCGGCGTCGGGCTCGGTCAGGAGATCGTTGTCGGTCCCGCCCGGCTGAACGTCGGCGGTCGCGCCGAAGGTCCCGAACACGGCGGCGCCGACGTCCGCGATCGTGCCGTTCGCGGCGGCGAGCTTGTTGAGCTCGATCAACGCCGCGATCTCGCAGTCGAGCACGGTGTCGACCAGATCGTCGCCGTTGAGGTCGCCGCCACAGCCTCCGCCTCCCAGGGTGCTGCCGGACACGTCGACGACGTACGCCAAGGTGGTCTCGGCGATCGGCGCGGTCTCGCCGATCGTCGCAAAGCCGGTCACCTGCACCGGGCCAGGGGCCAGGACCGTGCTGTCGGCTGGCGTCGTGATCTCGACGCTGATCGGCACGCCCGAGGGCAGGGCGTCCACGACCTCTCGCCACTCGGTCGCGTCGTCTGAATCCGAGACACACGCCGCCGAGCTGACGGTAAAGAACACCGTGCTCACCGTGGATAGACAGATTGATCGTACTCGCATCATTCACCTCCCGCCTCGCATAGACGCTTAAGACCGCGCTGCTCGATGTAAACGGGAGCTGCGGCCGCCGCTAATGTTGCTGGACCGCGGGTTGCGCCGACTTACCGCCGCGCCGACCGCTCGCGGCGCGGGTGAGGTGTATACCGGGGCGTGGCCACCCGAGTCCGCGACTTCGCCGAGCGTGTGCTGCTCGGCTCGACCATCTCCGACAAGCTCCACGATCCCGGGGCCCTGCGCGACGTCGACCCGGGGCCGAGGTGGCGGGGATCGGCGGAGCCAGGCCGAGCCCCGGAGCTGTCGATGTCGGACCACGCCGAGCCCTTCGTGCGCGACGTGGCCCTGGCCGACGCGGGCGCGCGAGGTCGTGCGCTCCACTTCTTCGCCAACCATGAGCTCCTCGCGCTCGAGCTCATGGCCCTCGCGCTGCTGCGCTTCGTCGACGCGCCGCCAGCCTTTCGCCGCGGCCTCGTCGCGACGCTGCGGGACGAGCAGCGGCACCTCTCGATGTACCTCGATCGCATGCGCGCGCTCGGGACCGAGCTCGGCGACGCGGCCCTGGGCGGGTTCTTCTGGCGGACGATGGCGGAGCTGCGCGACCCGGCCCAGTTCGTCGCTCACATGGGCCTGACCTTCGAACAGGCCAACCTCGACTACGCCTCGCACTATTTGAAGATCTTCGAGGCCCACGGCGACCACGAGACCGCCCGGGTGATCGAGGCTGTCTACGAGGATGAAGTGCGGCACGTCGGCTTTGGCCTCCACTGGTTCGAGCGCTGGCGACCGGATGCCCCGCTCTTGGCTGCTCACGGCGAGGCGCTCGTCGCCCCGGTCACGCTCCGCCGGGCTCGGGGTCGCGGCTTCGATCGTGAGGGCCGTCGCCGCGCCGGGTTTCCCGACGACTATCTCGAGGCGATTGCGAACCTCCCGAGCGCGCGGGGGCGGCCGCCGACCGTGCATCTGTTCGATCCGACCACGGAGCTCGAGCTTGGCCACCCGCAGGGCTTCAACCCCAACGCGGCGACGCGAGCGCGGGTGCGCGACCTCGAGACCTTGCCCTTGTTGTTCGCCCGCCCCGATGACGTGGTCTTGGTCCGCCAGCGGCCGCGAGAGGAATTCTTGACCGCGCTGCGCCGAGCTGGGGTGAAGCTGGCGGAGATCGTCGTCGCCGACCTCGACGGGCCAACCATCGACGCGCGGGGTCTCGGGGCCCTGGCGCGGGTCCAGCCGTGGGGGTGGACGCCTCGGCTCGCGCGACGGCTGGCGCCGCTGCGGGCCCGGGCGTCCGACGATCCGGTTCCCCCGCAGGGCTGGCCCCCGGAGCTGCTCGCCAAGGCGCGGGGCGTCTCGGTCCTCCGTCGCCTCTTGCCGGGCGAGCGCCTCAGTCAGGTCGAGACGATCGGAGTGCTCGCGCACGAGGTAGGCGCGGTCGTCGACGCGATCGAGCAGTTTCGCGGAGCGGGTTACGCGACGGTCGCCTGCAAGGCGAGCTGGGGGACGGCCGGGCGCGGGACGATCCGGGTCCTGGCGGGGCCGATCCCCGAACCACAGCGCGCGTGGATCCGTCGGACCCTCGCGCGACAAGGGGCGATCGTCGTCGAGCCCTGGCTCGACCGGGTCTGCGATCTGTCGTTGCGCTTGACGATCAAATCACCGGGCCGCGCCCGCATCGACGGGGTCGGGCGCGTGCTCGTTGACCCACGCGGACAGTATCTCGGCGCCGTCATCGGTCGGCCCACCGCCGGCCTGCCCACGGATCTCGCCCGATTCCTGCACGGCGACGGGCGCGACCCCAAGTGGCTGTCGGAGGTCTGGCGCCGGGTCGCAGATGAAGTCGCGCGCGAGCTCGAGGCGTCGCGCTACGTGGGCACGGTCGGGGTGGACGCGCTGGTGCACCGGGTTGAAGACGGCAGCTTGCGCCTGCGGCCGGTCGTCGAGCTCAACCCGCGCGTGCACATGGGCCACGTCGCGGTGCACCTCGAGCGGCTCGTCGCCAAGGGGTCCGTGGGGCTGTGGCGAATCTTGCGTCGCGACCAGGTGCGAGATGACCTTCCAGCGATCGAGATGTCGGCGCAGGGGATCCGCCACGGCGTGCTGTTGACCAACGACCCGGCGCTCGCCGAGGTCGTGGTCGGGGTGCTCGCCGTCGCGCGGACGCTCGCGGAGGCCGAAGCGCTCCTCGGCGAGGCGACGGGTGGGGGTCCGTTTTTTTGAGCTAGCAGCCCGGGCTGCTAGCCGAGGCGCTTCTTGTGCCAGTCATCTTCAATGAGCGCCGCCGAGCCTCGATGAACTCGACCGCGACATCGCAGCCGAGCTCGGCCGCCCGGATCGGGACCAGCGAGAGCGCGATCAAGGTCTGCTCACCGCCGTGTAAACAGACGCGGGGCTGATGAAGACCGACTCGGCCAGTCAGGCGGATCTTTGGGGTGAGGCCGACGGCTGGCTCGGCTCAGGGATGGCGGCCAATCCAGGCCACGATGATCACCTCCTTGTCCGGATCCCAGTCGAAGTAGATGCGGACACACCAGCTTGTCCGGGTGCCGTCGTTGGGCTTGGTGTGTAACGTGAATTTTCGCCGATACTGGCCATCGTGCCAGACTCGCTGCCTCATCTCGCTGGCGCTGGTGGAGGTTGATTCGGACTCGTCGCTGGCGTTGACGTTGCGGTTCTTGAGCCATTGCACTCGCGTAGTACCCAAGGGGCCCTGGCGCAGCGCTTGGGCGAGCTCCGCGAGCACGTTCAAGTGTTCGAGGATCTTCTTGGGTGGGCCAGCGTCGGCGGCGAGCCCCTCGACGCCAGCATCGACGTCATCGCCAAACACGAGCAGCCCTTCGGGCTTTGCGTGGAGTCGCCGGGCGCGGTCGACCACCTGCTTGACGGTACTCGGCGAACGATCTTGATCTTCGGTGTCCATGAGTGTCCTTCCCGCCGCGCCGCGTGCAGCGACGGCGTTTGGGAGGGGCACTCACGAGGAGCCCGTTTGGGGACAGGCAGCCGAAGATTTTTTTTACCTGACGCATTCGCGGGCGAAATCGCCCAGCCGACGTTCGGCTCGCTGTCGGCGCTTTTTGGCGGCCTCACGCTCGATACCAAAGTGGCGCGCGATATCGGCGTCATCATGGTCGGTGAGGCTGAGCATCAGGACCTCGTAGTCCGTGGGTCGAATTTCGGACATCTGGCACAGCTTCTCGAGTACGCAGTCCTCGGTGGACTCGCCAGTGGGCATCGTGTGCTGGCCGGGGGATGGCGCCGAGCACTCTCCGAGTCGGCGGGCCTTGCGGTGGTATGTGCGCGCTGTGTTCTCGACGGCGCGCAGGTAGAAGCCCGACAGCTCCCTGGGTGCCTCGCCGCGAGTGCAGACCTTCAGAGCTGCGTCGGCAGCAGCGGACTCCGCGTCGATTCTGGAATAGCGCGCTGCCTTGGTTACCCCGCGCGCGTACAGGCTGCGTCCGGGTCCGCGATAGATCTCTTCGATGCAGCGCTCAAACCACTCGCGGGCGGTCTCGGGCGGGGGGCTCGAGGGGCCATGCGTCCCTCCCGAGCCGCCACCGTCGTGGTGGAGCTCGTTTGTGAAGTTGTCCTCGACCAGCGCGCGAACTTCGGTGACGGCTTCGTCCCGGTCGAAGCCGACCGTGACCCCGCCGACCGCGACAACAGCGACCAGAGACAGGGGTCCAGCTGTGACGAGGCCGCCGCGCAGCGATGCGGAATGAAGCGCTCGCTGCTCGACTGAACGAAAGATCAAGGACAGTCCTCGCCCGCTGACCCAGGCGAGGCTGGTGCTGGTCCACGCCATCAGCATGGACAGCGCGAGGTAGTGCAGGAGCGGCTCGAGTTGGCTCGCGCCGAACTCCTCGAGAAACAGCAGCCCGCGCCAGGTGAAGACGTTTAGCCCGCCAACGACCAACCACGCGGTCAACCGACGTTTTCGTTGGTCCGGCGCGAGCGGTGAACGTCGGTGAGCGAAGGTGGACCACCGATTGACGAGCGCCATCAACAAGGTGAGCGCGAGCCAGGGGTCGAGCTCGGACCAGACCTCGATCGGCACCTGCGCGCTCTCGAGTCGCTCGACGCCCAACTTGGCCAGAAGTCCAGGGATGCCCAAAAACAGCAACGCGCTGATCGGAAGGCCGAAGCACAGCCACAGCAGCTTCATGCTCATTTGCAACCCGAGAGGAAGCTCCGTCGAGCTCGCTTCGCTGGTGTCGGCTGCGGGGGGAATGTCCATCGGCTGGCTCTCAACGGGATGGGGGCGGGAATTGTTCAATCGCGGGTAGATCGACGGCTGAGCTCTACCTGCTCAGCCCGAGGGGGCAGCCCCGCGCTTTCGTAGCCACGCGGCGGCCTCTTCGGCGTCCTCAACGGAGCCCTGTTCGGCGTAGGCGGCATGGCACGCCCGCATCAGCTCGATCGCCTCGTCACGCCGCTTTTGCGCCCCATCCCACAGCGCGTGGGCGAGGTACCACTGCGCCCCGGCGACCGTCAGCGGCGGGCTCTCGTGGGCCACGCGCAGCTCGAGCGCGCGCTCGAGCGAGCGGATCGCCTCGGCGTACTGACCGGCGTTGCGCAGGGCGTTGCCGAGGTTCTCGTAGGAATCGCTGAGCTTGGGCCCGTAGCGCGGATCGTCTGGGCCGAAGCTGGCCTCGTTGATCTCGAGCGCCCGGCGCATCTGCTCGATCGCCCCGTCGTAGTCCTCGAGCTCGATCAAGGCGAGGCCGACGTGCTTGTGGGCGGTGCCGACCATGACGTGATCGCGGCCGAGCGTGGCCGTGCGTATGGCCAAGGTCCGACGGTAGTAGGCCAGCGCCTGTTCGTAGTCTTCCCGGAAGTAGTGGACGTTGCCGAGGTTGGCGAGCGAGCGGGCAATGTCGCGGTGCTCGGCGGGTAGGTTGGCCTCGTTGATCGCCAGCGCGCGCTCGATGTAGCGCTGGGCCTGGTCGTACTTGGCCTGAAAACTGTAGATGTTGCCGACGTTCTCGTAGGCCACGGCGAGGCGGGGGTGGCCCGCGGGCAAGCTGGCCTCGCGCATGGCCAGGGCGCGCTCGAAGTAGACGATCGCTTCGTCGTTGCGGCCCCGGCGGGCGTGGATCGTGCCGATGTTGCTGACCGCGACCGAGGTGCTCGGGTGCGCGGGCGGGAGCAGGGCCTCCTGGATCTCGAGCGCGCGCTCGAAGTCCACGAGCGCGCCGTCGAGGTCGCCCTGGTGATCGTGAATGGCACCGATGTTGACGTGGAGGGTGGCGTCCAACAGGCTCCCGGACCCGTCGGTGCGGCTGATCAGGACTTCGGCGAGCTTGGCCATGCGCAGGCCATCTTCGGGGAGCTCGAGGCCGACGCCGATCCCGTAGACCAGCGCGACCGCGGCGTCGGCTGCGAGCACGTCGTCGCCGCTGCTCGCGGCCATGAACAGGGCCCGCTCACCCGCGGCGCGGCTGGCCGTGTAGTCGCCAGCCTTCGATGCCAGCGCCGCGACCCGGTACTCGACCGCGGCGATCAGCGGGGGCCAGGCCAGGGCCTCGGCTTCGTCGAGGAGCCCGCGAAGCTCGGCCGTGGCCCGCTCGTGCTCGCCCATGGTCTGGAGGGCCTCGACCTCGACGAGGCGCTCACGCAGCTCCTCGACCTGCGCGCGGGTCTTTGGATCCTCGGGCAGCGGGTGGAGATGAGCGAGCTTGCGGGGGTCGCTGCAGTCGGACACCAGCGGCAGCTGGGCGACCGAGTACACGGCCTGAAGGACGCGGGCGTCGTCGGCCTCGGCGAGCAGCGCAGCCAGAGAGCGGAGCGCGGCCCGGCGCTCGTCGAGGCAGCTCAGGGCGCGCGCGCTCGTCTCGGCGTCGCGCGAGCCTTCGACCTCGGCTTCGACGCAGAGCTGCGCGCGAGCCTGGGCCCAGCTGCGCGCGTAGGCGTCGAGGCCCGCGCGGGTCCGGGTCCAGGCGTCGGGCGCGAACGCGAGCTTGGTGGCGGTGAAGGCCCGCTCGGTCTGCGCGGCGAGCTCGTCGTTCCAGACCGCCTCGACGCTGCGTCCGTGCTCGGTGCAGGTCGCGATCGCTGCGTCGCGGGCCGCTCGCGCCCGCGCCTGCTCGGCTCGCTGCCAGCTCCAGCCGCCGCCGACGACCGCCACCACCGCGAGGAGCGAGCCGACCCCTGCCAGGATCGCCGGTCGCCGCCGGGTTGGATCGTCGGCCAGCGCGGCGAGCAGCGCGTCGATCGAGGGCCAGCGCTGGTCGGGCTCGAGCGAGAGCCCGCGCTCGAGGACCTGCCGCAGCCAGGTCGGGACCTCGGCCTCGCGCGGCGGCTCGGACACCTTGCCCCGGAGCACGTTGAAGGTCAGCGCCGGGATCGTGTCGCCGAGGAAGGGCCGGACGCCGTAGAGCGCCTGCCACAGCGCGACGCAGAAGCTGAACTGATCGCTGCGTGCGTCGGTGGCCTGGCCCAGGTGCTGCTCGGGCGCCATGTAGGCGGGCGTGCCCAAGACCGATCCGGACTTGGTCAGATCGAGGCCGAGGCTGCTCTGAGAGGTGTTGAGCGAGGGCAGGGTCTCGTCGCTGAGGAGCTCGCCGCTGCTGTGGTCGAGCTCCGTGCCCGTGTTGGTGCTCGTGGTCGCGGGCGCAGGCGATCCCTCGGCGCGCACGAGGCCGAAGTCCATGACCTTGACCTGGCCGTCGGCGCCGACCATGACGTTGTCGGGCTTGAAGTCGCGGTGGACGAGGCGCGCCGCGTGGGCGGCCGCGAGCCCGCGCCCTGCGGCTGTGAACGCGGCGAGGATCTCGGCGCGCGAGCGCGGCTCGGCCTCGAGCCACGCGCCGAGGGTCTGACCGGCGACGAACTCCATGGCCATGAACACCGCGCCCTCGTACTCGCCGATCTCGTAGATCTGGACGACGTTGGCGTGGGACAGGCGGGCGAGGCCCTGGGCCTCGCGCAGCAGCCGGGTCCCGTCCTGCTTGCGCTTGCGCGGGCGCAGGAGCTTGATCGCGAGCTTGCGATCGAGCAGCTCGTCGTAGGCCGCGAACACCACGCCCATGGCGCCCTCGCCGAGCTTGCGCAGGATCGGGTAGCGGGCGATCTTCATGACCACGACGCCGCTCCGATCGAGGTCGATCCCCGAGCCGTCGAGCTCGTCGGCGCAGTCGGTCTCGTCCATGGCCGACAAGATTGTACGCCGAAGGCCCGGTCAGAACCGCAGCGACCAGCTCAGCGCCGCGCCGCGAGGCCCGAGCGTGACGACCGGCAAGCTCGCCCGCCGCTCACGCTCGCGCTTGTAGCCGAGCGCGACCAGCGTGATGCCCGTGACGAACAGAGCCCCGGCCGCGGCCCCGCCGACGATCGCCGTGAGCGCGCCGTCTTGGATGCGCTGATCCTGGCGCGCGATCGCGTCGAGGTCGGGGTTGTCGCTGACGGTCAGCGCCTGGCGCTGGCCGAGGGCGTCGGAGTGGATGCCGAGGCCGACGCCCATCGCGATCAGGCTCGCGCCGCCGAGGCCGATCACGATGTCGCCTGCGAGGACCATGCGGTAGTTCGCGGGGTCGATCTCGACCGGCGCGGGCGGTGGCGGCACGACGGCAGGCGGCGGCGGTGTGGGGGGCTCGGCGAGCTCGGGCGTCGGGGTTGGGGCGACCACCGTCAGCACGCTCGCCCAGGCGCAGAAGAGAGTCCGCAGCACCGCCCAACCCTACTCGGACTCGGGGGTGGGCGCGAGCCGGGCGAGCAGCGCGACAGCCCGCGATCGCGTGGCGGTATCTTGCTAACCTCCCGGACCATGCTGACCATGACTCAAACGAGCTGTTCTTCGACGGTTTTGTGCTCACTCTTACTGCTCCCGGGGCTGGGCTGCAAAGGGGATGACGCGGCCGCCGACTCGAAGGCGGAGAGCAGCGACGGTGAGTCGACTGGCGCTGGTGACGGTGACGGTGACGGTGACGGTGACGGCGACGGCGACGGCGACGGTGACGGCGACGGCGATGGTGATGGTGATGGTGATGGTGATGGTGATGGTGACGCTGACCCGCCACCCTTCGACGGAGGCACGCGCCTGCGTCCGATCGTCTGGCAGTCCGAGTCGGGCAGCGTGGCCTTGACCGGGTGGCACGACAGCGAGCTGGACCACGAGTGCGAGTTTCGTCAGGCCGCCGACGGGCAGCTGCGCTGCCTCCCGGACGGGTTCGGCACCGCAGCGGAGCGCTTTGTCGACGCCGGGTGCACCGAGCGAGTCCAGCCGATCGATCCCGAAGCTTGCCCACCGATGCCCGAATACGCGTGGGCACCGATCGATAGCGAACCGTGCGAGACCAGCGCTGTGGAGATCTATCCAGTCTTGGGTGAGACCGGATCGGGGATGCTCTACCGGATGCTGGACGGGATGTGCGTCGAACTCGGGCCCGGAGACTACGTGACCCTTGGGGCCGCGATCGACCCCGCGACCTACGTCGGCGCGAGCGATCAGCTCGACGAAGGTCGCGCGCGCCTGCTCGGGGTTCGCCGGGTCGCAGACGACGGCTCGTGGTCCTACGTCGCGACCGAAGATCAGACCCTCGCCTCGCCGGTCTCACGCATGGCGACCGGTGACGGCCTGCCGCGCTGGCTGCCGCCCGCGGTCCCCCGCGAGTTCAACCAATACGCGGACGCAGGCTGCAGCCAGGGGACCGCGTGGAGCACCTGCCCGCAGCCCTCGGTTGGCTACGCCTTCGAGAAGATCGACAGCTCGTGTGCGACGACCCGCAAGCTGTTCGAGGGTGGCGACGCGCTGGCCGGGCCGGCCTACGAACTCGACAACACCGACACCTGCGTCGAGGCGGCCCCGAGCTGGAAGAACTACTACTCGCTGGGCGCCGAGTTGCCCGACGACACCTTCGCCGTGGCCGAGCGGGTCGACATCGGCGGCGGCGATATCGTTGCGAGCTACTGGGCGGGGGCCGAGCAGACCCCGCTCGACTTCGCCTACTTCCGCGACATGAGCCACGACGGCCTCGACTGCTCGGTCCGGCGTGACAGCGAGGGGGTGCGGCGCTGCCTGCCCTTCGGCCTGAGCATCAGCCCGAGCTTCACCTACTACACGAGCGCCGACTGCACGGGCACGCAGGTCGGCATCGTGAGCGAGTGCTGGGGCGAGGGCCCGGTCTGGGGCACGGCCAAGATCGAAGATCCCGACGACTGCGCTGACTCTCGCTACGAGCTGTTCATGGAGGGCGCGACGATCGACGTCGAGTCGACGCCGCTGTACCGCGACAACGGCGGCGACTGCGTGGTGAACAATTCCTTCCTCGATGGCTATCGCTACGTCGAGCTGGTCCCGGCCGATGCCTCGGCCTGGGGCACGGTGACACGGACCGTGCTCTGACCCACTACTCGGGCGCGAGCCGGGCGAGCAGCGCGACGGCGGCGGTCTCGACTCGCAAGATCCGCGGGCCGAGGCCGACGAGCTCGTCACCGAGCGCCGCGAAGCGCTCGCGCTCGAAGGGCACGAAGCCACCTTCGGGCCCGAGCACCAGGCACAGCGGACCGGCGAGCGCCCGCGGGCACGAGCGGGGCGCCTCGGGATCGGCGACCAACACCGGGCCCCGCTCGCGCAGCGCGGTCAGGCGATCCTCGACGAAGGGCCGAAAGCGGCGATGAAGCTCGACGCGGGGCAGGACCGTGTCGACGCTCTGCTCGAGCCCGAGCAGCAGCTGCCGACGCACGGACGCGGGCTCGAGCGCGGACGCGCCCCAGTAGCTCTTCTCGACCCGGGCGCTGTGAAACAGCAAGAAGCGCTTGATGCCCAAGGCGGTGCCTTGTTGCAGGACCTTGTCGAGGGTCGGCGGACGCGGCAGCGCGATCGCGAGGGTCACCGCCGAGGGCGGCGGCGGTGCGTGGCCGAGCTCGACGCGCAGCTCGAGCGCCTCGCGATCACAGCGCAGGACCTCCCCGTGACCGATGTTGGCCGCGGCGGGGCCCTCGCCCTCGTCGAGCAGGCCGACGCGGAGGCGATCGCCGAGCGCGACACGCAGGTGCTTGCGCGCGTGGACCAGGCGGCGATCGACGAGCCGGACGTGGCCCTCGCTGACGAAGTCGTTGGGTTCGAGGACGATCAGGTTCACGGGGACCGCGAAGCTACCACCACCGCGGGCGCCTGATAGCATCCGCGCATGTTCTCCCGCAGGCGGCTGCTCGGATCTCTCGCTTGCGCCGGGCTGCTCGCTTGCCGCCGCGACACGCCGCCCTCGCCGCCGCCGTCGACGGGCGCGTCACGCCTGATCCGCGCCAACATCTACACCAACGATCCCGCCAACCCGCGCGCCGAGGCCCTGCTGATCCGCGGCCCCGAGATCCTCGCGCTCGGCAGCTTCGCCGAGCTCGAGTCCCGCGGCCCGGCCGAGCTGCTCGACTGGCGCGACGCGACGATCCTCCCGGGCCTGACCGACGCCCACGCGCACCTGCTCGGCCTCGGCCAGACGGCGGAGATCGTGGATCTGCGCGGCGCCGCCTCGGTCGACGAGATCCTCACCCGGCTCCGCGAGCAGGCTCCGCCCGAGGGCTGGATCCTCGGTCGCGGCTGGGACCAGAACCTGTGGGGCGGCGCGATGCCGACGGCCGCGCAGCTCGACGCCGCGTTCCCCGAGCGCCCCGTGTGGCTGCGCCGCGTCGACGGCCACGCAGGCTGGGCCAACTCCGTGGTCATGAAGCTGACGGCGATCGACGCGAGCACGGCCAACCCCGAGGGCGGCGAGATCCTGCGCGACCCTGCCGCTGACGAGGCCGCGACCGGCGTGCTCGTGGACACCGCGATGGACCTGGTCCCGGTCCCCGAGCCGAGCGCCGCGGACATCGAGCGCTGGCTGATCGCCGCGACCAAGCAGGCCGCGGCGCTCGGGCTCACGGGCGTCCACGAGATGGGCCTCGGTCCGACCGCCCACGCCGTGCTGACGAAGCTCGGCCAAGCCGGCGGGTTGCCGATCCGCGTCCACGGCTACGCCAGCGAAGGCTGGTGGACGGCCGGCCTCGACGGCCTCGCGCGCGCGCCCCTGAGCCCGAGTGATCGCTACACCCTCGCCGGGGTCAAGCTCTACGTCGACGGCGCCCTCGGCAGCCGCGGGGCCGCGCTGATCCAGCCCTACGCCGATCGCCCCGAGCACCGCGGCGCGCTGATGCACGAGCCCGCCGACTTCGTCGAGCTCGCCCGCGGGATCGTCGAGCGCGGGTTTCAGGTCGCCTCCCACGCGATCGGTGACCTCGGCAACCGCACGATCATCGACGCCTACGCGCAGGTGCTCGCGGCCGTCGGCGACGCGCAGCCCGATCCGCGCCTCCGGGTCGAGCACGTCCAGATCATCGATCCCGCCGACATCCCGCGCATGGCCGCGCTCGGGCTGGTCGCGAGCATGCAGCCGACCCACGCGACCAGCGACATGCCCTGGGTCGAGGCCCGCGTGGGCAAAGACCGCCTCGCTGGCGCCTACGCGTGGCAGCGCATGCTCGCGGCGGGCGTGCCGCTGGCGTTTGGCAGCGACTTCCCGGTCGAGCGCCCGTCGCCCTTGCTGGGCCTGCGCGCCGCCGTCACGCGCCAGGATCGCGACGGCCAGCCCGAGGGGGGCTGGCTCCCGGATCAACGCGTGAGCATGGCCGAGGCCGTCGCCGGGTTCAGCTCCGGGGCCGCGTACGCAGCTCAGCGCGACGATCACCTCGGCGTGCTCGCGCCGGGCTACCGCGCCGACCTGACCTGCCTCAACGGCGACCCCTTCCGCGTGGACCCGAGCGAGCTCCCCGACCTCGAGGTCCGCGCGACCCTGGTCGACGGCGAGCTCGGCTAGCAGCCTGGGGTGCTAGCCGTTGCTGAGCGCCGCTTAAAAATGCGCTGAGCTTCGGGGTGTGGCCCATGTCACTATTGGCTGTGGGGGGCCGTTTCCGGCCTCTCAACCCAGGTTCTAGCACCCCCTCGTGCGGGAGTTCGGCAGGCTCATGAGCATCTTTTATGACCGTTCCTTTGCGCCTTACGTCGTTCCAGCTGGCATTCCCACGGACCGGGACATGGTGCCCGATCTGCGCTGGTTCGGCGGCATGCTCCAGGGGCAGGTCCGTGCTGCGTTGGCGGCTCGGGTCCTGCGTCTGAGTACCTCGGTGCCAGCGCCGCTGCGCTCGCCCCGGGTCATGCGGCGCCTCGACGGGCTCCTCGGTCGCGTGTCCGATCGGCCCGAAGGCCAATTGCCGCCGGAGGGTGACAGCGAGTTCGCGTACCGCCGCGTCGCCGGGGTGAACCCGCTGACCCTCGCCCGGGTCGAGGGGCTCGACGACCTCCACCCAAAGCTTCGCCTATCCGACGCACAGCTGTCGAAGCTGCTCGGTTCAAACCAGTCCCTGGCCGAGCGCCTCGGGGCCGGCGACCTCTACCAGCTCGATCTGAGCTCGCTGCGGACGCCAAAGGGGACCGACCTGCAAGCGGGCAAGTTCGTGGCCGCCTCGGTCGGCCTCTTTTGTCACGCACCTGGGGTCGACAGCCGCTTCCCGCTCGTCCCCCTGGCGATCGAGTGCGCGGCCGGGGCCGCCGACGGCGACACGACCGTGGTCACGCCCCTCGACGGCGAGCGCTGGGCGGCGGCCAAGCACATCCTCAACGCGGCCGACATCAACTACTCGGAGCTGTGCCTCCACCTCGCGCGGGCGCACCTGATGACCTCGCCCTTCGCGATCGCGCTGCACCGCAACCTGTCGAAGGGCCACCCGATCTACCAGTTCTTGCTGCCCCACCTGCGCTTCGAGCTCTTCGTCGAGAAGATGGCGTGGGAGCAGGGCATCAAGAAGACCACGGGCATCCTCGTCAGCAGCCTCGCGGGCACGGCCGACTGGTCCCAGGAGGTGGCCAAGACCCTCCACCAGCGCTTCAGCTTCCGCGAGCAGAATTTCCACCAAGATCTGCGCGCGCGCGGCATGGACGAGACGCCCTTTGCCTACCCCTACCGCGACGACGGACGACTGCTGTGGGGGGCCCTCGAGCGCTTCGTCCGCGCCTACGTCGAGCTGAGCTACCCGAGCGAGGACCAGCTGCACGGCGACAAGGAGCTCGCCGCCTTCCTCGCCGAGGTGGCCTCCCCCAACGGCGGCAACGTGCGGGGCCTGTTCGCCGGGCGTCACCTCGCCGAGCGCGAGGAGCTGATCGAGATCCTGACCCAGCTCTTGTTCGTGGCCGGACCGCTGCACGCACTCTTTCACTACGGCTCCTCCATCGAGCTGCGCGACCTCGACCACAACCCCAGCTTCTTGCTCGGCAACCCGCTCGTGGTCGGCAACAAGGCGTTGCCCGGGCTCGAGGCCATCGAGCAGTACACCCGCGCCGTGTCGACCCACATGCAGTACGGGCGCCTGGGCGACTTCTCGGGCTACCCGATCGACGCGCGGCCCGAGTGCGCAGCCCTGCTCCGTTGCTTCGCCGCCGAGCTCGAGGAGATCGAGCGCAGGATCGAGCAACGCAACGTGGAGCGCTTCGCCCCCTTCGTCCACTTCCTGCCCTCGCGCGTCAGCAACGGGATCACGGTCTAGACCATGGCCTACTGGCGGAACTGGCTGGGCAATGTCACCGCGCGCCCCAAGCACATCCGCGAGCCCGCGGACCTCGAGGGCGTCGTCGACTGCGTCGAGGAGGCGATCACACGCAACCTCGGCGTCCGGGTGGTCTCGGGGAGCTACTGCTGGAGTCCGCTCGCGCCCACGACCGGGATGATGATCGACATGCGACGCATGAAGCGCGTGCGTCGCGTCGACCAGGCAAGGCACCAGATCACGGTCGAGACCGGCGCCTCGCTGCGCTCGCTCGTGCTCGAGGCCCAGGCGCACGAGCTCTCGGTCAAGAGCCCCGCGATGTTTCTCGGGCTGAGCGTCGGCGGGCTGATCGCAACGGGCTCGCACGGCACCGGACGATCGGTGTCGACCTTCGCGGATGCGGTCGTCGCGTTCGAGCTCGTCCGGCCCGACGGCAGCGTCGTCGAGGTCCACGAGCCCGGGTCGGAGCTGTGGCGGGCGGTCACGACCAACCTCGGCGCCCTCGGCGTGGTCACGGCCGTGACCTTGCAGTGCGAGCCCATGTACAACATTCGCGAGGACCACATCGTGGTCCCCCACCAGGAGGCGGCCTCGCTGATCCCCGCGATGCTCGACGCCTACGAGTTTGTCTCGATCTTCTGGAGCCCCTCGGGCGAGGTCGCCAAGTTCAAGGTCGGCAACCGCAGCCAGGAGGCCGCCACATCCCCGCGGGGCCGCGTCCACCCGACCCTCGTCGATCGCACCAACCGCTGGACGGGGCGCGTCTTCAGGTTCGCCGACCGGGTGCCCATGCTGCCTATGGTCGCCGCCAAGCTGCTGACGGTCGGCGTCGGCAACGGAGGCCAGGTCGTCGCCGAGCCCGACTTCTCCCACTACCAGCAGGTCTACCCGCCGGTGATCAGCTCCGAATTTGCCGTGCCGATCGAGCACTCCCGCGCCGCCTGGGGCTTCACCGTCGAGCGCCTCGGTCAGTACTGGGAGTCGGGCATTCGCCCCGTTGACCTCACGGTCCACGCGCGCTTCGTCCGCGGCAGCCGAGCCCTGCTCGCCTCGTCCGCGGGCCGCGACAGCTGTTGCCTCGAGCTGTTGTGCTCCGACGGGAACCGGCACCGCAATCTCTTCGCGACCGACTTCGACGAGAAGATGCGGCGGGATTTCGCCGGGCGTCCCCACTGGGGCAAGGACATCGCCCGGCCCGAGCTCGCCGCCGCGACCTGGGGCGACGAGGTCGAGACCTTCCTCGCGATCCGCCGCGAGCTCGATCCTCGCCAGCGCTTCATGAACCCCTACTTGCGCGACCGGGTGTTCGGCCTCAACCGGCGCCGGGCTCAGCGCGGCCCCGGACCGAAAAAGGTCGCGCCGATGCGAGCCCGGGTCGGGGCGGGTGTCGGAGCGGGCGTCGGAGCGGGTGTCGGGGCGGGTGTCGGGCTGAGTGTCGGGCTGGAGGCGCCGGGCGCAGCGATCCGATCGAAGCGGGCAGGATCGGGATAGGGGTCACGTGCCGTGTTGGCAGGTGGGCTGGCGAGTCTCGCATCGCCCTCGCCCTCGCCGTCGCCGCGCGAGGAGTTAACTGGTCGATATCATACTGATTTTCTGGGTTGGAACGGGTATCGCTTCATGGTCTGTCCATGACCATCGTCCCGCTCATACTCAAACCCCTGATGCTGATGCTCGCGCTCGGATCTGGCGCGCTCGAGGATCCGAATGGCGACGGTCCTCCGCGCCCACCTCCCGAGGCCGTCGAAGCCTGCGCGGACAAGGCCAGCGGCGACGCGTGCTCGTTCGCGGGTCGCGAGGGAGATACGGTGGACGGCTCGTGCTTCGCACCCGACGCTGACAAGCCGCTCGCGTGTCGGCCCGATCATCCACCGCCGCGCTGAGTGATCGAGCACCGCGTGCCCGAAGTCCGCACCGAACCCGGCGCGGTCTTCGGGCACGCGGTACTGACTAAAGTCTTCCGATCTGGATCTCGTTCGTTGGGAGGTCGCCCGCGCAGTTGCCCGTCGCCTCGACGTCCAAATAGACCGACGAGACCTCGCCCTGGACGTAGAGGGTGCCGCAGCCGGCTCGGCTGAAGTAGCGGTCGGGGTCGCAGGGGACACAGCGCGGCTGGCTTCCGCGGTGGCTGCAGACGAAGCGCTCGTCACAAAAGTAGCTGCGACAAAACTGGTCCTTGACGTCCTGACCCAGGACATCCTCGAGCGGGAGTTGGCCGGCCCCGATCGCGTTGGGGTCGACCTCCGGGTCGATGCAGGTCCCGTAGACATTGAGGACCAGCCCGGCCTCGCACCCGTCCGGGCTGGGCCCGCAGCCCGAGCTGCCCAAGAGCTCGGTCGGGCACACGCCGTAGCGCGCGGGGTCGTTGAACGCGTCGGCGTAGGCCCGGGTCAGGGGGTGGTTGGGCCCGTAGGCCGTGGCGGCGCAGGGGACCGTGTCGTAGTCGGAGCTGCAGATCTTGGCGGCGCCCGCCGAGAGCTGCTCGGGCAGCACACAGACGGCGACGTAGCGGTTGTCCTCGAGCTCGGGACAGTCACTGGTGAGGTCACAGCGGTGGACCCCGTCGTCTTCGAAGTCGGGCACGAAGAAGGCCGAACAGGCGCTGAGCAAGAACCCGGAGATCAGGGCCGCGATGTAGGAGATCGGAGGGGGCGACATGCCGAGAAGAGCCGGTCGGGCGGGCGCGCCGGATCATAGCAAGGCCCGCTTTGGAGGTCGGAGTCGCAGCTGCGTCACCTTGGCGTGACGCAGCTGTGTCAAGGCGCCGAGCCCGACAGCGCAAAGACTCCGCCGCGCTTGCGCAGAGCCTCCGTCACCCGGATCATCCATCCGCCGGCCCCATCATGACGCGCCTCGCCCCCACAATCTTGCTCCTCGCGGGTCTCGCCCAGGCCGTCGCCTGCTCGAGGGTCACGACGGTCGCGCCCGAGGAGCCGATCCAGATCCAGGCTCGACCCCCAGCCGCGCCGCGGCCGGGCCTCCCGGCCGTCCCGCAGCCGCCCCCGCCCTCGCGCGTGACCGCCTCCGGCGACCTGCTCAGCCTCGACGAGGCGCTGACCTTCGACGAAGAAGGCGAGCTGTCGAGCGAGCACCAGGACATCCTCGCCGAGCTCGCCAGGTGGCTCGCGACCAACACCGAGGTCGTCGAGCTGACCGTCGAGGTCCACAGCATCGGCGCGGGCTCGCGCCGGGCCCACACCAAGCGCAGCCAGGCCCTGGCCACGCAGATCGTCGACGCGCTCGTCGCAGCGGGCGTCGACGCCGAGCGCCTGGTCGCCGCGAGCGTCGGCGCGTCCGAGGACGGGCAGCGCGACGTGGTCTTGCGCATCACGGCGCGGGCCGAGGCGGCGGCGGTCGAGGAGTGAAACCCATGGCGAAGCACGATGTTCACCAATTCTGCGCCCGCCTGGGCCTCCCGGCCCTCGTGATCGGGCTGTCCGGCTGCGTGATGTGGATGCGCGAGCCCGAGTTCTACACCGAGGAGCTGAGCGAGCTGCTCGAGCAGCGCAGCGAGGCGATCGAGGCCTGCTACGACCGCTTCCTGAGCGAGGAAGATCCCAAGGCCCAGGGCGAGGTCGTCGTGAACTTCGAGGTCGAGGCGAAGACCGGCGAGCTGACCAACATTGAGGTCTCGCCGGACTCGCCGAAGACCCCCGAGGCCCTCGCGCGCTGCGTCACCGACGAGCTCGACACGCTCGCGCTCGATCCGCCCGACGTGAAGCGGGCCGAGGCGACCTTCACCTGGGCCTTCGTGCTCGGCTCGCAAAAGCGTCCGCCAGCCGATCCCTTCGCAGGCGCCCAGGAGGCCGTGTTGGCCTGCTACAGCGACCACCTGCGCGAGGTCGACCGCGAGGCGAGGGGCGAGCTGGTCGTCGACTACGCGCTCGACCCCGAGACCGGCGCGGTCGCGAAGCTCGAGCTCGTGTCCGACGCCACGACCGCGCCCGCGCCCGTGGTCGAGTGCGCCACCGCGGCGCTCGAGTCCGCCCACCTCGACCCCGCGAAGCTCGACGAGCGCAACCAAAGCGGCCGTCGGACCTTCGCGCTGCGCTACACGCCCCACGAGCCCCAGGGCTGAGGGGGGTCTCGCTATTGGGTCTCGCTACTGGGTCTCGCTATTGGCCTGGCGCGACCAGGCCGCGCTCGACGATCCACCGGGTCAGCGCCGCGCGCGAGCCGATCTCGAGCCGACCGTAGATGTGGTCGAGGTGGCTGGTGACCGTGCGCGGGCTGATGCCGAGCTGCTCGGCGATCGCGGCGTTGGTCATGCCGTTGGCGACGAGCTGGCTGACCTCGAGCTGGCGAGCGCTGAGCGGGATGTCTTCGAGCTTCGGTCGGCGGATGATGATCGCGGTCGAGTCCTCGGGCGCCTGGACCTCGGGGGCGATGACGTCCGGTGGGATCGTCGCCTCGCTGGGGCTCACGCTTGGGCCGAGCTGCCCGGGCGGGCGATAGACCAGGCGCAGGACCGCGTCGGGCCCGAGCGCGATCAGGTCGCCGGCTCGCAGGGGCCCGCGCTCGACCTTCTCTTCATTGATGATCAGCCCGTTGGTCGAGCGCATGTCGGCCGCGTCGATGCTGCCGTCGGCCCGGCGCGTGATCCTGATGTGGCGGCGCGACACGCCGGGGTCGTCGATGGTGATCTCGGCGCCCGGGAGCCGGCCGACGACGTAGCCGCGCGGGCGCTCGAGGGGGAAGACTTTTCCGCGGCTGCGGCCCTCGGTGACCTCGATGCACGGTACGAGATCGCCGTCGATCTCATCGGGCTCGCGGGGGCTGACGGGCTTGGCCATCGCGGCGAGCGTACCAAGCCGCGCCCACGATCGCAGGTGATTGGAAAACCGGGCGCGCGCGGGCTATCACCGGCTCGTGCTGACGACCGCGAGCAGCGTGGCGGCGATCGTGGCCCTGGCCTGGGGGGCCGTCCTGGCCTGGCTGGCGATCGGGGCGGCGCTCCAGCGCGCGTTGCTCCAGCGGCGCTTCGACGCCCGAACTCGGCCGAAGCTCGCGGGTCGCCGGGTCCTGATCATGCGCCCCTGCGCCGGTGACGAGCCGGGCCTGCTCGACAACCTCGTCTCGACCGCCGCGCTCGAGACCCAGGCCCGCGTCACGCTCGTGATGATGGTCGACGCCGCCGACGACGGGGCCCGGCCGGTGATCGAGGCCGCGCTCGCGCGCCTCCGCGCGGCCGGGCTCGAGGCTCGCTTCGAGCTTCACCCACCGACGGGGCCCAACCGCAAGGCGAGCATGCTCGCGGCCGTGCTCGACGGCGACGCCGACGCGCACGAGCTCGTGGTCAACGTCGACAGCAACGTCGACCTCGACGGCTACCCCCTCGACGAGGTGATCGCGCCGCTGCTCGACGAGGGCGAGCGCGTCGGCGCGTCGTGGGCTCCGTGGTCCGAGCGCCGGACCCAGCCCGGGCTCGGACCGCGGGCGTCCGAGGCGGTGCTCGGCGCCTCGCTCACCGCGTTCCCCTTGCTGTGTGGGATCTACAGCTATGGACTCGTCGGCAAGATCTGGGCGGCGCGACGCGAGGCCCTCGACGCGTGTGAGTTCGCGGGGCTGACCCACTACCTCGGCGAGGACCTCGAGATGGCCAGGCGCCTGCGCGAGCGCGGCTGGGGCATCGTCGCCGCGCCGGTCTTGGCCCGCGCGCGCGGCGGAGACCCCAGCTTCGCGCAGGTCGTCGATCGCCTCGGTCGGTGGATGCTCGCGGTCCGCGGTCAGCGTCCGCTGTTGTTGCCGACTTACCCACTGTTCTTTTTCGCCACACCGCTCGCGCTCGCGCTCGCCGGGTTCGGCCTCGTCGCGCGTCCACTGCTGGCGGCGATCGCTGCGGGGCTGATCGTATTCGCTCGGGTCGTGGTCGCGATCGCGGCGCAGTACTGGTCCGCTCGCAATATTGGGCCGCTGCGGGCGCTGTTCGAGGCCGTGCTGGGTGATGTCGCGCTCGGGCTCGCCTGGGTCCGGGCGTTGACGCGGCGCGAGGTCGCGTGGCGCGGGCACAAGCTACGCGTCGGGCCCGGCGGCCGGTTATCGAGCGCCGACTAAATTTTCGCGGGGGTCGCACCGACTGGACCCCACCACGGCGAGAGGCACTCGGCGCCAGCCACAAGCGCGGTCGCGTCTGGCATGATGGCGAAGGTGTCGCTGGAGTGGATCGCCAACCGCTTCCGAGTGCTCGAAGAGCTCGGTCACGGTGGCATGGGGACGGTCTACCGCGTCGTCGATACCCTCGGTGACGAGCGCGAGCTGGCGCTCAAGACCTTCCGCTCGGACATCCCGAGCACGCCCGAGCGACGGCTGCGCTTTCGCGAAGAGTTTCGGGCCATGTCGCGCCTGCGGCACCCGAACACGGTCGAGGTCTACGACTGCGGCTTCCTCGACGGACAGACCGAGTACCTGACCATGGAGTACGTCCGCGGCACCGAGCTGTCCGACATGCTCCGCGACGGGCCGCTCGAGTTCGACGCGATCTATCCCCTGATGCTGCAGCTGCTGCTCGCGCTCGAGTACATCCACTCGCGGCTCTACATCCACCGTGACATCAAGCCGTCGAACCTGCGCGTGCGCGAGGACGGCGTGCTCAAGCTGATGGACTTCGGGCTGATGGAGCTGCTCGGCAGCCGGTCCTCGACCACGGTGCTCGGGACCGCGAGCTACATGGCGCCCGAGGTCGTGATCGGCGGCGTCCTCGACACGGCCTCGGATCTCTACTCCGTCGGCTGCGTGCTCTACGAGATGGTCACCGGGCGCGTGCCCTTCCTCGGGACCCAGCACGAGACGCTCCAGGGCCACATCTCGCAGACGCCTGCGCCGCTCCGGGCGTTTCGCCAAGACGCGCCCGTCGGGCTCGAGGGCATCGTCCGTCGACTCCTGGCCAAGGAGCTGCGCGACCGCTACGCGAGCGCGGGCGAGGTCGCCGACGACATCGCCCGCTTGACCGGCACGCACCGGATCCGCCAGGACATCGCGCGCAACGAGAGCTACCTCGTCAGCGACGCCATGGTTGGCCGCCAGCACGAGCTGCGCGTGCTCGAGACCTTCGCCCGCGACGCCGAAGATGGCGAGGGGCGCTCGGTGTTCATCGGGGGCCCGGCCGGGGTCGGCAAGTCGCGGCTGATGGACGAGGTCCTGATCCAGGCCAAGCTCCGCGGCGTCCAGGTCATCCACGCCCAGTGCAAGCCGGGCACGAGCCCCTACGAGCCCTTCGTCACCGCGCTGCGGCCCTTGCTCTCGCAGTCGCAGCCCGCCGAGCTCGCCGGCCACCGCGACGTGATCGCGCGGCTCGAGGCCACCCGGGCCGAGCGGAGCGGCGACGACGAGCAGACCTTCGACAAGCAGCGCCTCGCCGAGGACGTGACCGAGTGGCTGCGCGTCTCGTCGGCTCGCAACGCGATCGTGTTCGCGGTCGACGACCTCCAGTGGTGCGACCTGCCCAGCCTCGCGCTGTTCAACCACTGCATTCGCAACTCGACCGCGTCCAACATCTTGTGCGTCGCGACGCTGCGCAGCGACGAGGCCTCGCTCGGGAACCCGCTGTGGTTCACGGTCCAGGAGGGCCTGACCGAGCACCTCGAGCTCCGGTCCTTCGACCGCGCCCAGGTCTGGCAGCTGATCGCCTCGATGTTGCCGCAGCTGCGGGTCACCGACGAGTTCGTCGACGCGCTCTACGACGCGACCGCCGGCAACGCCTTCTTCGTGACCGAGGTGATGCGCGATCTGATGGAGCAGGGCACCCTCGTCGCGAGCGAGGACGGCTGGTCGCTGCCGGCCAGCTTCGAGGTCGACTCGCTGCCCAGCAGCATCGACGCCGTGGTCCTCGACCGCATCGCTCGCCTCGACTCGGGCGCCCACGAGCTCGCGCGGATCGCCGCCGTGCTCGGTCGCTCGCTCGACCGCGCCGCCTTGCTCGCGCTCAGCGGCCTCGATGAAGACGAGCTGTTCGAGCGGGTCGAGGTCCTGACCGAGCGCCAGTTCTTGACCCGTGAGGACGGGTGCTACGCCTTCCCCCACGACCGCGTGCGCGAGGCCTTCTACGAAGATACGCCGCCCGAGCTGCGCGCGCGCCTTCACCAGCGCTGCGGCGAGTACCTCGAGGCCCACTCGCGCGAAGGTGGCACGGGGCCCGAGGGCCAGCTGACCGAGCTCGCGTTTCACTTCAGCCGTGGCCGAGACCGGCGCAAGGCCCTCGACTACACCTGCCGCGCCGGCGACCACGCCCACGCCGCCGGCTCGGAGACCCTTGCGATCGACTACTGGCGCGAGGCGATCCCGCTCGCCGAGGAGCAGGCCGGGCCGGACAGTGAGCTGGTCTTCAACCTCTGCGCCCGGATCGCCGAGGACGGCCTGGTGCTGTGGCCCGCGCAGGCCTTTGCGATGGCCGAGCGCTGCCGCAAGGCGCTCGAGGCTCGCGGCAACATCGACCGGGTCTGCGAGCTCGCCAAGGGGGTCGTCGCGGTCGTCGAGCGCCTGCCCGGGCCGATCCGCGAGCGCGCGATGGCCGAGCTGCTGCGCCAGCAGCCCTACCGCCACGAACCCGTTCCGAGCTCGCTCAAGCGCTACTTGCCGCCTCCGATCGCGAGCTGGCTACAGAAGGTGTTCGAGATCTATGCGCTCGCTTGTGTCGCCGCCGGCCTCGCTGGCGAGCCCCGGCGCGGCTCACCCCTGGGCGAGCGTGCTCTCGAGCTGCTGCCGTTCAAGGGCACGCCGCTCGAGGGCGCGATGTCAACCGCGCTCGCCGGGTGCCACCAGGCCGCTGGACACTTCGACAAGATGACCGAGGTCCTCGTCCGCGCCCGCGCGCTGTTGTTCGACACCGATCTCGGCGGGCAGTCCTTCGCCCTGTCGGCGCGAATCGGGACCGCCGTGTTCTCGAACTGCACGGTCTTCCAGGGCCGCCGCTTCGACCCCGGCATGGTCGACTATGGGATCGCCACGATCGACGAGCTCGACCACCCCGACTTCTACAACCAAGTCTGGGCCTACCCGTGCTTGTGGTACGCGTACACGGGCCGCCACGCCGAGGCGATGACCTTGGTCGAGAAGATCTCCGGCAACTGTCGGCGGATCGGCAGCCCGTCCTATCCGTGGCTGCTGTACATCAAGCCCTACCTGGCGTGGCAGCGTGGGTCCTACGAAGAAGCGCGGGCCCTCGTCGTCAGCGCGCTGCGCTATCCACAGATCGAGCGGATGATGCTCGCCCGCGAGTGCGCGAGCGTGCTCGAAGGGGAGATTTACCTCGCGACTGGCGAGCTCGACGAGGCCGAGCGGGTCTTCGTCGAGACCGAGCGGCGCGCCCACAAGGTCGGCATGGATCTCGTGATCATCCAGGCGCGGATCGGTCGGGGCAAGCTCGCCGCCGCCCGCGACGATCTCGCGGGCGCGCGCCGTCACCTCCGCGAGGCGCTCGGTCGCGCGGCCTCGGGTCCGGCCCGCAACCCGCTCCAGCACGCGATCGCCACCCGCCACCTGGCCCAGGTGTTGATCCGCGCGGGTGAGCTGTCGGGCGCCGAGGCGGCCCTGGTTCGGGCGATGAACTCGGTGACCTCCGTCGAGCAAGACAACAAGATCGAGGAGGGGCTGCTCTACCGCGTGAGCGCCGAGCTCGCCGTCGCCCGCGACGACAAGGTTGGCGCGATCATCGGGCTCGCGCGGGCCGAGGCGATCTTCACCGAGCTCGACAACAAGCACCTCGTGCGGACCACTCGAGACCAACGGATCGCCGCCGGCCTGACCCGCGACAGCGCGCCCGTGATCCACCCGCTCCCAGGCTTCGCCGCCAACGAAGCGATGTCAGTGGCCGACGACGAGACCGCCGAGATCAAGTACGAGAACGCCGAGCCTGGCTAGCACCCCGGGCTGCTAGGCGAGGAGTCCCTCAGACCCCCCACAGTCGCTGACCACCGCGGGGCTCACAGTTGCCAGACTTCTCCGCGCGTCCCACATCCCACGGCCAGAGCGACCGACCGGCCGCTTGCAGCCGTGCGTGGCAAAGTCGCAGACGCCGGGGGGGTCCAAAACAGCCCCCTTCTAGGGGGCCACACATGCCGTTGCGTAGCTCATGCCAGCCCACCGAGGGAGAGAGCGGAGCGAGCGACCGACCGGCCGCTTGCGGCCGTGCGTGGCAGAGTCGCTGACGGTCGGGGGGGGTCTAAAGGAGCCCCCTTCTAGGGGGCCACGCAAACGATGGCGTAGCTCATGCCAGCCCACCGAGGGAGAGAGCGGAGCGAGCGACCGACCGGCCGCTTGCGGCCGTGCGTGGCAGAGTCGCTGACGGTCGGGGGGGTCTAAAGGAGCCCCCTTCGAGGGGGCCACGCAAACGATGGCGTAGCTCATGCCAGCCCACCGAGGGAGCGGAGCGAGCGAGCGACCGGCCGCTTGCAGCCGTGCGTGGCAGAGTCGCAGACGCCCGGGGGGGTCTAAAGGAGCCCCCTTCTAGGGGGCCACGCAAACGATGGCGTAGCTCATGCCAGCCCACCGAGGGAGAGAGCGGAGCGAGCGACCGACCGGCCGCTTGCGGCCGTGCGTGGCAGAGTCGCTGACGG